>JBDIVW010000040.1:0-35121 GCA_039794185.1 Candidatus Inralta sp.
GAATGGTACAACACGCGGTACTTCCATTCGACTCTTGGGTATCGAACGCCTTCGGCGATGGAACAGCAGTATCAACTCAGCCATAGCACTCAGTCTTCAGCCGCTTGACAAATGGGGAGCACTACAACTGTCGAATATAACCCTCAATCTGTCTCCCGGTTCCAGCCATATCCGCAGGCTTCTTTCCTCTGACGGTTGAAACCGTCGGCTCGAAGGTCAAATCCATTGACTTTGACAATATGACCAGATATGACTACATTATAGCTATGAAGGGCGTACGAGTGGCAGAGCTGAAGAGCAAGTTGAGCGAATACCTCCGTAAAGTACGGGCGGGGAGAACGGTGACCGTGCTGGACCGAAGCACTCCCATTGCGCGGATTGTGCCCTACGAGGACCAGGCCTCAGCTCTTGTGGTTCGAAGCCCGTTGCCCGGCGCCCCGTTGCTGAAGGATGTCCAGTTCCCTCCACCCCTGAGGCTTCGCCGCGATGTTGTGGCGCTTCTCCTTGAAGAACGACAAGGCGAACGGTGATTGCCTACCTTGATTCCTCGACCATCCTTCGTATTATTCTGGGACAAGCCAATGCGTTGAAAGAGTGGCGGTCGATCACTCGAGGGGTGGCCTCGGCCTTGGTTGAGGTGGAATGCCTTCGTACGTTGGATCGACTCCGATTCGCGGAGGGGTTGGAGGATGCTGAAATCGCGATCAGGCGAGAAGCGGTGTTTAGGGTTTTGGAGGCTATCGAAGTCGTGGAATTGACGCGGCCGGTTCTCTCAAGGGCATCGCAGCCGCTGCCGACTGCGCTTGGTACGCTGGACGCCATCCATTTGGCCACGGCTCTATTGTGGGAGGGATCGAAGTGGCGCCGATCTTGTGATGGCCACCCATGATGAGGCATTAGCGACTGCCTCGAGGGCCAGCGGACTACGCGTGGTCGGATCGTGATCGTTGCTCCACTCACCCTCGCCCGGTGTGTCCGGCCGACTCCTCTGGCGCAAGCGCTCTGCATGGCTCCATTCTCACGCAGCTTGGCGAAGAGGTCCTCGACTGATGCTGTCCTTTGGAGGTTCCGCCCGAACACTACACCAGCGGTTGTTCTCGCCTCACGGGCCGGAGGACCAATCCCACGATCGCAAGCCCACAGAAGAGGGCACCGGCATAGAAGGTGAACGACGCCCCAAGCTGATCCCACAGAACCCCAGCGACCACGCTCGCGATCAGCAGGGCCAGGCCGCCGGCCAGGTTGAAGAACCCATAGGCCGTGCCACGGAGATCGGCCGGTGCCGTGTCGGCCACCATCGTGGCGAGCAGGCCTTGCGTCATGCCCATGTGAAGCCCCCAGAGGGCGACGCCCAGCAGGACGATCTGCCAGTGGTCGCCGGCGGCCAATACCAAATCGGCCGCGATGAGGACGAGCAGGCCCACCGTCAGGAGCCTCGCGTGACTCATCCGGTCGGCGAGCTTGCCGAACGGGTAAGCCGATGCTGCATAGACCAGGTTCATGGCGACCATGACCAGGGGGACGAGCCCGATGGGAATGCCTCCATGCTGGGCGCGGAGGACCAGAAATGCCTCGCTGAATCGAGCTAGCGCAACCACCGAGCCGATTCCCACCACCCACCAGTAGGCCGGTTCCAGGCGTGCCAGATTGTCTCGTCGAATCGGATTGATTCGCCGGTGGGTCGGCCGCTGGGCAGGCTCTTGGACGCCGAACCAGAGCAGGGCTACGGCCAGCGAGCCAGGAACGACGGCGACCCAAAACACGGCCCGAAAATCATTGCTCCACAGCAGCATGAGCCCCACGGCGAGCAAGGGCCCGAGGATCGCGCCCACGGTATCCAGCGCCTGTCGTAACCCAAACGCGGCGCCCCGCAACTCGGGTGGGGCGATATCCGCGACCAAGGCATCGCGTGGCGCGCCGCGCACCCCCTTCCCCATTCGATCCAGCAGGCGGGCGGTCAATACGAGGTCGACCCCTGACGCGATGGCAAAGAGCGGTTTGGTGAGCGCACCCACACCATAGCCGAATACGGCAAGGCCTTTGCGCTTGCCCAAATAGTCGCTCAACGTGCCCGAGAACACTTTCACGACCAGCGCCAGGGACTCGGCCAGGCCCTCGACCAGACCGACCGCGACCGTGCTTGCGCCGAGCGCCGTCACCATGAACAACGGCAGCAGGCTGTGAATCATCTCCGAGGAGACGTCCATCAACAGGCTGACCAGGCCGAGCACCCAGATGCCTGATGGAAGTCGGCCGGCCGCGGTCGTCGTCGGTGGAGGCGCAGTCATGAGAAACTCGGCGGTCAGGAGGGCGAGGGCGGTCGGATGGCCGGTGGACTCTCGCGGCGATCCGCGCGCGAGCAGCCGCGTCGTGCTCGGCCTATGGCTATGGCGTGGTGTGTTCCGCTCAACGGCCTCGAATTGGTTACGGCCCGGCGTCTCGTCCGCGGCTCACCATGTTGTTGCGTCCCTTTCTTCCCCGTATCCGGCCGTGGTTCGGCCTTGGTGCGTTTCACTCATCCAAGCAAAAGGACTTTCAGCCCTGCCGTTCGCCCATGTGACGATCTTGAGACGCACCGCGGCCGCAGTGTCGGGGTGCCGCCTACCTCTTCCCCCTCAGCGCGCGGTCAAGATTGAAGGCGGCGCTGATCAAAGCCAGGTGGGTGAACGCTTGGGGGAAATTGCCGAGTGCCTCTCCGTGATGCCCGGTTTCCTCGGCATACAGCCGGAGATGGCTCGCGTAGCCCAACATCTGTTCGAACATCAGTCGAGCCTGCTGGAGCCGGGCCGGATCGTTCCGCCCGGCCCGCGTGAGGGCTTCGACGAGCCAGAACGTGCAGATGTTGAACGTGCCTTCTTCGCCGTCGAGGCCGTCGGGCGAATGGTCGAGGTTGTACCGGTAGACGAGGCTGTTGGACATCAGGCCGCCCTTGTGCGGTAACCGGACCATGGCGTCCATCGTCTTCAGCATGCGCGGGTCGCTCGGTGAGAGGAAAAAGACGAGCGGCATCATGAGCGTCGAGGCGTCCAGGGCCTCGCTGCCGTAGTGCTGGACGAAAGCCTGGCGCGATCGGCTCCAGCCCTTCGCCATGATCTCTTCGTAGATGGTATCGCGCACCTTGAGCCAGCGATCCCGTTCCGCCGGAAACGAGCGTTTGTCCGCCAGCCGG
The DNA here is from genome assembly GCA_039794185.1 of Candidatus Inralta sp. Lineage (GTDB taxonomy): Bacteria > Nitrospirota > Nitrospiria > Nitrospirales > Nitrospiraceae > BQWY01. Next base: position 3,170 of record JBDIVW010000040.1, read on the forward strand.
AGGCCGCGGTCCAGCGCCACCCAGCACATGAGTTTGGAGTAAACGAAATGCTGGCGGCCGGCGCGGGTCTCCCACACCCCTTCGTCGGGCTGCTGCCAGTGATCGCACACCCAGTTGACGAGCCGGCGTAGGTGCATCCAGAGGTCGTACGAGATCGGGGACCCGTACTTGTTGTAGAGATACACCGAGTCGAGCAGCTCGCCGTAGATGTCCAGTTGCAACTGATTATAGGCGGCGTTGCCGATCCGCACCGGGCGCGAGCCTTTGTAGCCTTCGAGATGATCGAGGGTTTCTTCGGTGAGACGATGCCGGCCGTCGATCCCGTACATCACTTGGAGCGACCCGTCCGGGGCCAGCTCGTGGCAGCGGGCCTCCAACCAGCGCATGAACGCGGCGGCCTCCTCGGAGAAGCCGACCCGCAGCAGCGCATAGATGGTGAAGGCTGCGTCCCGGATCCAGGTGTAGCGATAGTCCCAGTTGCGGCCGCCGCCGAGCGCCTCCGGCAGGCTGCACGTGGGGGCGGCCACGATGGCGCCGGTCGGCTCGAAGGTGAGGAGTTTCAGCGTGAGGCAGGAGCGGTGGACGATCTCCCGCCAGCGTCCGGCGTAGGTACAGTGTCCGAGCCAACGTCGCCAATAGGCGACCGTCTCTTCGAACAGTTCCTCTCCCTGATGGTCGGGAAACGCCGCGGCCGTGATCTCGGGCGATTCGGCCTGGTGCAGGATGAAGGCCACGACTTCGCCTTCCTGCACGGTGAGTTCGGCGCAGACGCCAGGGCCGTCCTGTCGCAGCGGAACCGGCGAGACGAGCGACAGCTGCATGTCGGGAGCATCGAAGGCGGCGCCGCGATCGGACAGAATGGTGCGATGGGCGTCGCGCGCGTAGTTGAAGGCCGGGCGGCATTCGACGTGAAACGTCATGTGCCCCCGCACCGCCTGGACGCGCCGGACGAGCGGGGAGGGGCGGTCTTCGGATCCCCGACACTTGACCGGCATGAAATCGATGACCTGCCCCACGCCGCTGGCGCATAGGAAGCGAGTGACCAGAATATTGGTGTCGGGCCAATAAAATTGCTTCTGGGTGGCGGCGGCCTCGACGGGCGCGATCTTGAACCGCCCGCCCTTGTGGTCGTCGAGGATGGCGGCGAAGACGCTCGGAGAGTCGAAGTGCGGCAGGCAGAGCCAATCGATCGAGCCGTCCATGCCCACCAGGGCCGCCGACCGCATGTTCCCGATGAGGCCGTAGTTTTCGATCGGCTGATACGGCATGGCGGCAGAGGATGTCACCTTGGAAGCGGCAATGCAAGTCGCCTGCGCGATGATCGGACGATACTATGCTCCGGGGGCGCCGACGGGGACGGATGGCCCGTGAAGCCATGCGACCCGTCCAGGTACCGGGCTCGGAGTTAGGGAAGCGGAGGACGGAGAGGCTACTCCTCGAACGCGATTTCCAGGCGGGCCAGATAGTCGGCCAGTTTACCGATCTGCCGGTCGATGCTGTTGCGATCCCGTCGGGCGGCCGCGCTTTCCAAGACCGATCCGATTTCGCTGATGCCGTCGAATCCATAGCCGCCGCCGTCTCCTTTCATGCGATGACCCAGGGTCTGCACGAGGGCGAAGTCGCCTTCGCCGAGGGCGCGGCGCAGCGTGTCAATGTCACGCTGTCGATTGGCCAGGAACTTGGGAATCAGCGCCTCCAGTGCGGCGTCGATCCGGATGCGAATCTTGTCCGAGGGGTTCGGCGGCAGCGGCGCGCTGTTCATGAGCCTCCCGTGCGATACGGCCGGAGGGTTGAAACCAAGGTGGCTTTTCTGATCGGTTTCGCGAGATGACTGGTGCAACCGGCCTCCATGACTTTGGCCATTTCTTCCTTCAGGACCAGCGCCGTGAGGGCCAGGATCGGCGTCGGTGGGCGGCCCTCGCACCGTTCCCATTCGCGAATCGCGCGGGTTGCCGAATAGCCGTCCATGACGGGCATCTGCATATCCATCAGCACGAGGTCGAACCGTCCCGCCTTGAAGACCGCCACGGCGCGCTCACCGTTGTCGGCGAGGGTGATCCGGTCGGGCGGCTGTTTGAGGTAGCTTTGGATGAGGACCTGGTTGTCCGGGGAGTCGTCGACCAGCAGAATGTCGAGGGCGCGCTCCTCGACGGCGGATCCGACGGTCGATTCAGCGGGGCGCGCCGGGAGCTGTTTGGCCCGCCCCAGCGCGATGGTCAGTGACTTGTGCAACTCCGCGCGGCGCAGGGGTTTCACCACATAGCCGCCGAGCTTGAGCTCGTAGATCTTCGCGATGTCGTCCGCCCAATTCTTGGCGACCATCATGAGGATGGTGGGGACGCCATACCGGTGACTGCCTCCGAGGCGCTCCGCCGTTTGAAACCCGGAGAGGCCCGGCAACTGCGCGTCGAGGAGCAGGAGATCGTAGGCCCGCCCCTCTCGGCACGCGGTTTCCAGGAGCGAGAGTGCTTCCTCGCCGGTCCGGCAGCCGACGGCGGTCACACCCCACTCGGCTAGTATTTCTCGAACGATCTCCAGGTTTAGGGGGAAGTCGTCCACGACGAGGGCCCGGAGCCCCTGCAACTCGGAGGCCTGCAACCCAGCCGGCTTGGCGGAAAGCGGCTGCGGCACCAACGGGATCGTGCAAGAGAACGTGCTCCCTCGGCCGAGCGTGCTTTCCACCCCGATCCGCCCTCCCATGAGTTCGACGAGCCTCCGGCAGATCGAGAGGCCCAATCCCGTGCCGCCGTAGCGCCGGGTAATGGAGGTGTTGGCCTGCGTGAAATTCTGAAAGACGCTCCGGAGTTTGTCGGGAGCGATGCCGATGCCCGTATCCTCCACCGTGATGCGGAGCATCGCGGGGCCCGTATCCGTCCCCGTTCGCTCCATGCGGAGCAGGACATGCCCCTGGTCGGTAAACTTGATGGCGTTGCTCAGCAGGTTGGTGACGACCTGCTGGAGCCTGGTCGGATCGCCGATGAGAGCGGTCGGCACGTCGGGGGCCACGCGGCAGGCCAGCTCGATGCCTTTCTCGTTGGCGCGCAGGCCCATCATCTCGACGGTCTTGTCCACCAGGTCGTTCAAATCGAATTCCACCGTTTCGAGCTCGAGGCGGCCCGCTTCAATCTTCGACAGGTCGAGAATATCGTTGAGCAGCGTCAGCAAGGTATTGCCGGCCCGTCGAAAAATCCGGACATATTTCCGTTGTTCCTGCGAAAGCTCGGTTTCCCAGAGCAGGTCGGCCATGCCGATAATCGCGTTCATGGGGGTGCGGATTTCATGGCTCATGGTGGCCAGAAAATCACTCTTGGCCGAATTGGCGACCTCGGCCGCGTCCTTGGCCTCGCGCAGCGCCTGTTCGGTTTGCCGGCGCTGGTGTTCTTGAATGGCGACCGTGATGACGAGCGCGAGCGAGCTGGCGAAGGACACTTCCTCCGGCGACCAGGTCCGCGGGCCCCCGACGTGTTCGTGGCACAGGACTCCGATGACGCGCCCATTGAGGCGAATGGGAGCGTCCAACATCGCGCCGATCCCGTTCGGCTTGAGATAGTGGTCCACGAGTTCGTGTGTGCGGGGGTCGCGGAGGGCGTCCGACGCGTCGATGGCCAGCTCTTCCACGTCGAGGGCGTGGAAGTAGGACGGGTAATCCGAGGAGCGGATCACGATGCCGGAGGAATGCCGGCCGGGTTTGCGCTCGAAGAGATCCTTCAACTCGATGCCTCGGCGCCCTTCGGCATAGAGCCAGATGCCGACCCGACGCACGCGCATGAACCACCCGGCGGTTTCGGTGATGACGCGAAAGGCTTCGTCCAACTCTCCGTGATGCACCGCGGGGGTGCTCATCAGGCGAATCAGGGCTTCCTGCTGTGCCTCGATGGTTTCCCGCCGCAGCAGCTCGCGGACGTCGGTCTGTTTCCGTTCGGTGATGTTCCGGGCGAAGGCGAAGTAGTAATTTCGCTCCCGGTGTTGGAGATGCTGAACGGTCACCTCCACGGGGAAAGGGCTCCCATCCCTGCGCCGAAAGCAAGCCTCGGCCGTGAAGGCCTCTTGTCGCGCGGCGGCCCACTGACTGGGCCAGCCGTCCGGTGCAAAATTCGCATCGATGTCGAAGAGGCGCAAGGCCAGGAGTTCCTCGCGCGTATATCCGAGCCCGCGGCATGCCGCTTCGTTCACATAGATGAAGCGGGCATCCTGGTCGAGCCCGAATGCGGCTTCCCCCGCGTGCGCGAGCGAGAATTGCGCCAACAGGTCCGGGTCGGTCGGTCGGACGCGACCCCGCGGGGGGGATCCCCGGCGGTTCGCGGGAACGGTCGATTTGGACGTGGACGGCCGGCGGCCGGGGGAAGGGACAGGGAGGGGGCGTTTGGGGTTCGGTCGGCTCATGGCACCGTGGCGTATGGCCCTGCGCGGGGGCCGCGAGCAACGATATCTTTCTCGGCCGTTCCTGCCGGCTCCGTCGAGCCGTCGGCATCATGTCCCGGAGACTTACCGGCCCCTGACCAGGTTCCGTCCCGCTTCCTTCGCTTGATAGAGCGCTTGATCCGCAGCCCGGATCAGGTCGGTATGGTGGTGCTCGCGCGCGGGAACCATGCAGGCGATCCCCAGACTGATCGTGACTCGGTGGCCGGGTTTGTGGCTGATATCCAAGGCTTCGACCCGCCGGCGGAGCACCTCGGCGACCTGCGCGGCTCCGTCGGCCGGCGTGCCGGGCAGGACGATGGCGAATTCGTCCCCCCCATAGCGGGCCACCAGGTCGCCGGGACGATTCACGGCGCCGGTCAATGCGGCCGCGACCTGTTTCAAACATTCATCTCCGGCTTGGTGGCCGTGTGAGTCGTTGTATTCCTTGAACTTGTCGATATCCAACATGATCAACGACAAGGGGGTCGCTTCACGGGTTCCGCGCCGCCACTCCTGGTCGAGAAACTCGTCGAACTGTCGACGGTTGGTGATGCTGGTCAGCCCGTCGAGGCAGGAGAGGCGCAGCAGCATCTGATTGGCTTCTTGAAGTTGCCGCATGACCTCGAGGAGTTCCTGCTCCCGGGAACGGCGTCGCTCAATCTCGTGGACCAGCCGGAGCACCGACCGCACGCGCGTGAGGAGCTCCATTTTGTTGATGGGCTTGGCCACGTAGTCCATGGCCCCGGCCGCAAACGCCAATTGGAGGTCCACCGGGTCCGTCTTGACGGTGACCATGATGATGGGAATGTCGCGTAAGCGATCGACGGCCTTGATCTGGCGGCAGGCCTCGATGCCGTTCATCTCCGGCATGACGATGTCCATCAGGATCAGGTCGACGTGCGAGGCCGCCGGCGGATGTCCGTCCAGGCCCAGGTGGCGAAACGCGGCTGCGGCGGACTCGGCCAGGATCAGGTCCGTATAGCCCGCCGACGTCAGGATGGACTTGAGAAGCAGACGGTCGTCGGGAGAGTCGTCGATGATGAGTATGGCCATGGGCCGATCCTGGCAGCCGGAAGTCCCTCGACTACGCGCACGAGCGTATCAACTACTCGGTATAAAGGCCAGGATAAAGCTTTTTGGCACAGGGAAGGCAGAGGCCGTGGCTGAAGGCGGCTTCGGAATGCTCCTGGACGTACTCCTCGATCTGCTGCCAGTAGCCGTGATCGTTCCGGATCTTCTTACACCCCGCGCAGATCGGGATCAGGCCCCGCAGGACTTTGACCTCGCTCAACGCGGTACGGAGTTCTTCGTTGCGTTCTTCGAGCTCCCGTTCGCGGGCCTTCCGGCGATCCATCTCTCGTTTGAGCGTCAACGCCGAGGCGACCCGTGCCGTGAGTTCGATCGCGTTGACCGGCTTGGTGATGAAATCCATCGCGCCGGCGGCAAAGGCCTCGCGAAGGTAGGTCGTGTCGGTTTTCGCGGTGACCATGATGATCGGGATCTCATTGAGCGGGGCATAGGCCTTGATCCGACGGCAGGCCTCCACTCCGTCGACCTCGGGCATCATAATGTCCAGCAAGATCAGGTCGGGGGAGAGTGTGGCCGGGCCTCCTTGCTCGATCCCGAGCTGCTGAAAGGCCGCCGTCGCGGAGCCGAGTTGGGCGATGTCGTCGTGCCCCGCCTTGTTCAACACCGCCGCCAGGAGGGCCTGTTGGTCTGGAGAATCATCGATGATCAGAATGCTCAACGGAAAACCTTTCGTCGGGGAAGTGGGTAGACGGGGACTCTCCGAGTTCGACGCTCCGCGTGTGAAATGGATCCGCCCGCGCTACGAATCGTGCATCAGCATGAGAGCTTCGCGCGGACCAGATCGCTGACGAGCTTCCCGTCGACGGGGGTGCCGGCCAATTCAGCCATGGCGGCCTTCATGATCGTGCCCATGTCCTTCATGGTCGGGGCGCCCGCTTGTCGGATGACGCGATCCACGAGGGCCGAGAGTTCATCGGGTGTCAGGGCTTTGGGCAGGTAGGTCTCGATGATGGAAATTTCCTGCCGCTCCTTCCCGGCCAGGTCCATGCGTTGCCCTTTCTCGTACAGGTCTATGGACTCGCGGCGTTGCTTGATCAGCGTCGTCATGATGCGGCTCATTTCCGCATCGTCCAGGTCCTTTTTCAGTTCGATTTCTCGCTTCTGGAACGCGGCCTTGATCATCCGGATGACGTCCATCCGCAATTGATCTTTGGATCTCATGGCCTGCTGAAGGTCCTGGGTCAAACGGTCCGGGAGCGACATGCACGTACCTCCGAATGGCTCTGGAATGGAACCCTACGGAACCCACCATAGCCAATCGTCGTGAACCCGTCAATCTCCCGATACTTTCGCCCCGCCGTCCCGAATGGGACAGGCCTGCCCGCCGGTGATGGAGTTTGTCCGTACCAGTGCAGTAAGATGCGACTCCCTGGGGCGGACGAGTCGGATCTCAGCACGGAGGGGCACGGCGGATGATGAGTCGAAACAACAGGGCCGTTCACAACGCGGTGCTCGGCGGGCTGCTCGTCGGGGGGTGTCTCCTGACCGGGTGTTCCTCGCCGGAGCCGAAGCCGATGGCGCAGCCTTCGGTTCAGGACGTGCGCAGCAACGCCGATCGAGCGTTCGACAAATTAAAGCAGGAAGAAGACCGGCGGGGCAGCATGGGGGCGCCGTCGCGGTAGGGCGGCATGAGGGCAGGTTTTCGTGACGCACCGGGCCGTCGCCAGGAGGTCGTGTGGTATACGCCCATCTTGAAGCGGCGAGGGTTTCGTGAATACAGTCCCCCTGTCTTGGAGGACCAGCCATGCCTGTGTACGAATATCTCGCCCCAGTCTGTCATCGCGAGCCTCCCTGTTCTCGCCGGATGGAATATCTGCAGTCCATGGGCGACTCGCCGATGACGGCCTGCCGTGAGTGCGGGGCGCCGATCCAGCGCATCTTTTCTTCCTTTGCGGCTCGATCGGGGACCGCCGGAATATCGAGGCCGGATCCCACTCCACTCAACCTCGGCGGGCTTCCCGCCCCGGCCGCGATGCCGGACGGGGAAAGCGGAAGCTGTTCCGGTGACCACGCGCACGACTCATTTCAATCAAGGGAGCCGACATCGTGATGGCCGATCGTGTGAAGGAAACAGATCCGGAGAAACTCTCGCTGCTGTACGAGCGTTTTCGCGACGTCTGCCTCATTGAAAAAGAGGTGTGGACGGAAATCTACATGCCGCGCGAGGTAAGGCAGGGCGGTCTCGTCCTCACCAACGTCCACCTGCGCTACGAGGTCGAGATCGATGATCGAGCGGTCGAGGACGTTTTGGAAGCAAACATCCCGCTGGGGAAGGCCGCTCTGGGTGCGGCCATCCAGCAATATCGAGATCACATCGCGTTTTATCGGAGGGGATAGGGAACGCAGGGCCGAGATCGAGCGCTCGATCTCGGCCCTGGGTTATTGGGCCAACGCCTTCTCCACGTCCCGCACGATTTGGTCGGCGAGGGGCTTGGTCCGGTGATGGTAGCGCGCGATGACGTTGCCGGAGCGATCAATCAGATACTTCTGAAAGTTCCACTCCACTTCGCCGGGGAACGGGCTCTGCTCGGTCAGATACCGATAGAGCGGATGCTTGTCGGCTCCCTTCACGCTGATCTTGCTGAAGAGCGGAAAGGTCAGGCTATATTTCGTGAAGCAGAAGCTCTTGATCTCTTCATTGGATCCCGGCTCCTGCTGGCCGAAATTATTGGCCGGGAAGGCGAGGATCTCCAGGCCCTTGGCCTGATAGGTCTCGTACATGGCCTGGAGGTCGCTGTACTGCGGCGTGTTGCCGCAGAAGCTGGCCGTATTGACCACCAGCAGCACCTTCCCCGTGAAGGAACTCAGGGGGCGAGGCTTGCCGTCGATATCGTCCATCGTGAAATCGTAGATGCCCCCCGCCTTGGCCGCCATCAGCGTCGGTCCTTTCTCGGCGGCCTGTGCGCCGCCCGGTTCGAACAGATAACCGGCCTGGCATGCGGCCAGGCCGGCAAAGCCCAAGCTGATGCTGATCAGACTCTTTCGGAGCGTCAGCATGCCGCCCTCCTTCCCGGCGTTAGGTGCGCAGCGCCTGCAGCGCGGCGATCCGCGCCTCGATCGGGGGATGGGTCGCGAAGAGCGACAGGAGCCCTCCGGTCCGCCCCGAGATTTTCATCGTGGCCAAGGGGTCCTGAGCAGTCGGTTCCAGGTGGTTGCGGTTCACCCAGCCGTCGATCGCCCGCAGCGCCCCGATCATGGATTCCTTCCCGTAGACCTTCGCGGAGAACGCATCGGCGCCGAATTCTCGGTGCCGGGAGAACCAGCTGATCAGAATGGACGCGAGGATGCTGACCATGATCTGCAAGACAATAGACAACGCGAACCCCAAGGCGGCCTGATCCCGCTCCGCGAAGACTCGCCGCACCCACATCGCGATGAAGTAGACGAAGGTGTTCATGAGCCCGGCCAGCACGGTCGTGGCAAACATGTCGCCGTTGAAGACGTGCCCCATCTCATGGGCCAACACCGCTTTCACTTCGTTTTCGCGCAGATTGTTCAGCAGCCCGGTGGAAACCGCCACCATCGAGTTGTTCTTGCTGGGGCCGGTCGCGAATGCGTTCGGATCCGGAGACTCATACACCCAGACTTCGGGCATCGTGATATGGAGGCGGTTGGCGATTTCCTGAACCGATCCATAAATGACCTGCTCCGCGTGGGTGCGAGGCTCGGTGATCTGGTAACAATCGAGCATGGCGCGGGCCATCTGCTTGGAAAATGCCAAGCTGATGAAGGCGCCGCCGAACCCGAACATCAACGCCCAGACCAGGGACGTCAGATCGACCGAGCCTCGAACGTCGATCCCGAACATCGGCAACACCACGTTGATCACGATCGGAACCGTGATCGACAGGGTGAGCATGATCAAAATATTGGCTGCGAGCAGCAGGACGATGCCTTTCATGGACTTCATCTGACAATTCCTCCTTAGGTCGCTGTTCCGCATCCACCCGTAAGGCGACCCGTGGACATTATAGCGCACGGCAGGGGATGTCGGTGTACGACCGACGTGTACCACATCAATAACCTTCATCTCGGCTCCGGTCAAGTGGCCGAGTCCGCGCAAGAACTTGAGAACATTAGCGGTGTCTAAGCATGGTCGACGGCGCCCTGCGGTCCATCCCGTGTTGACCCCCTCAGCCCCTTCTGCTAGAAGGGCCGCGTGATCCTTCGTCGCATAGTATTGGCCTGGGCCGGTCTGGTGATATTCTGGGGCGCCATACATCCGTCTGCGTGGGCGGACGAGACCGCCGCGTCTGTCTCCTCGCCGGTCGTGGCGGTTCTCGATCAGGAAGGCGTCCAGCGGGTCAGGATGGTCCTGGACAGCTATGCCTACGAGCCGGCGCACGTGGTCGTGCAGGCGGGGAAGCCCGTTGAGCTGGTACTGACCAGCGTGACGCTGCTCACGCCGCACAACTTTGTGCTCAAGGAGGGCGGGCTCTCCATCGATCAGAATGTCGGGGCGGGCCAGACGCTGACCGTGCGGTTCACTCCGATGCAGCCGGGCGTGTGGACCTTCTATTGCGACAAGCAGTTGCTGTTCTTCAAGAGCCATCGCGAAAAGGGCATGGAAGGTCGCTTGGAAGTACGACCGTGACCAATCCCGCCGCCTCCGGGGCACTCAAACATCAACTTCTCGGTGATCTCCTCAAGCAAGTCTCGCGGTTGTTCTATACCACGCTGGCCGTCGTCCCCGCCGACGTCCGCGATCAAGTCGGCTTGGCGTATCTGTTCGCGCGGGCCGCGGATACGATCGCCGACACCGAAGTCGTCGATGTGCACCAACGGCTCGAATTCCTGCTGCGGTTGCAGCACCAGTTCACTTCCGAAACGCCGGATTGGAAGGAGATCGCGGCCATTCAGACGGGGTTGATTCCACACCAAGCGTCCGAATCGGAAACGCTGCTGCTGCAGCGACTCGACGATTGTTTTCGGCTGTATGAGAATCTCCGGCCGATCGATCGGAAATACATCCAATGGCTGATGGCCACGCTGCCCAAGGGCATGGCCATGGATTTGAAGGAATTCGCCGGGGGCACGGCCACGCATCCGATTGCGCTCAAGACCATGGCCGAACTGGACCGATACACCTATCTGGTCGCCGGGTGCGTGGGTGAATTTTGGACGGGATTGATGTGCGCCCATCGGCACATGCTGGCGGGCTGGGACGTGGGCCAGATAGCCGCGGTGGGCGTGCGGTTCGGGAAAGGGTTGCAGCTTACGAACATCGTGAAGGACGTGGCTCACGATCTGCGCAAAGGGCGCTGCTACGTTCCGGAGCCCTTGCTCGAAGAGGCTGGTCTGAAGCCGATGGACCTGCTCGATCCGAACAATCGTGCCCGATTCCAACCGGTGCTGCGAACTTTGGTGAAACTGGCGGTGGAACATCTCGACCAAGGCTGGCTCTACACGATGGCGATTCCGCGGTCGGAAATTCGGCTGCGGCTCTCGTGCATGTGGCCCATTCTTTCGGCCGGCGAGACGCTCAGGCTGGTCCAGGACTCCCCCGATCTCTTGAACCCATCCGTGAAGGTCAAGATTCCCCGCCGCAAGGTCTATCAGGTCATCGCGTTCACCACCGGTACGCTTGCCTGTGGGTCTGTGTCCACCGCCTACTGGGGTCGCATCCGGAAGCAGATCATGTAGCCAGGTCGCGCTCAGCAGTTGAGGGTTGCGCGCGGGGCCACGATGGGTTTCGGCTTCGTCCATGCCGCACGCCAACGCGTGAGAGAGGTCTGTGACGGACCTTGGCAGAAGGACGGTGATGTTCAGGAGTCGCCTGGAACGAGTTTCCGCCTCTACCTTCTCCCGGCTGGACGGCGAGGATTTCGCGCCGACCCTGCCAAAGGAGGAGTGTTGAGGTGAGGCGGCAGAAGAAGGAAAGCAGGAACTGACCGAGTCGCGAGGGAATTCCCGACGCCTTCTCCCGCTGCCGGTCGAAGCGGGCGCTGCGGAGGCACCGGAGGATCGTGGTCCTACCCCCGGTCACCTTTACTTTGGCTGCGGGACCAGCAATTTGTCGCCCTTCTTGTAGACCGCATAGATCGCCTGCGAAGGGCAGGCGTCGAGGCACAGGCGGCAGGTTTCCAGGCAGCGCGACGCATCGAACTTAAACGGCGGCGTCGACAGCCAGGCCCCGGTCGGGCAGATCGGGACGCACACGGATTGGTGCGTGCAGCGGTCGGGATGGCGGACAAGGTGATCGCGAACGACCATCATAGGTTTGACTCCTTCGAAGAGACCTTGCGAGAAGATCTCAAACATGTTCTTTTGGGGAATACTGCTCACTTCAACTCCTTGACGAGTTCCTTGAGGCGATCCTTCAATTCCGGGATCAACTCCATGTTGTTCTGAATCGCCCCGAGGATCTTTTCCAGCCTGGCAGCGCGCAGCGCCTCTTTGTCTTTTTTCACCAATCGATCGTACTCAGCATACGCCGCGGCATGCGCCGGTTCCAAGTGCGCGCGGGCGACGGTCAGGCTTTCGCCGAGCGCAAAGGGCTCCACCGTCTGTGGCGGGGCCACCAGGAACGACCCATCATCGAAGACAAGCACCGCCGCACCGGTCTTGCTCTTGAGCGGAACGACCGCGGCGATGGTCTTGCCTTCGATCTGATCCCAGCCGGTGAGAAGACCGGGGAATTCCTTCATGAAGGCCACCTTCTCGGCGTTGGCCTTCCATTTCTCGTCGACGGCCATAATGTCTCGGGGCGATCGGGGGTGAAGGCTAGAACGTGAGAGGAGGCAGTTTCTCCGGAGCGGGGTGGTCCGGCATGAGGAGGCGCGTGACCACCTCGCCCCTCATGACGTGGCGCTCCATGATCTCGGTCGCATCCGCTTCGCTGGTCACCCGATACCACACGCCCTCGGGATAGATCACCACACTGGGGCCTTGGGCGCAGTGGTCCAGGCAGCCGGCCTTGTTGGCTCGGACGATGCCTTTGAGGTTGAGCCGTTTCGCCTCTTGTTTGAAGTGCGCATGGAGCGCCTCGGATCCCAGCTTCGAGCAACTGCCGCGCGGGTCGTCCGTGCTCCGCTGGTTGGTGCAGACGAAAATGTGTCGCGTGAAGCCTGACATGGTGATGAATGGGCGTTACACCGAGGCGGTTTGTCCCTGCAAGTCGCTGAGGAGGCGATCGACGTCCGCCAGCGGCAGCAGGGGCGAGGGCTTGGGAGCGGCGCCTGCGATCATGGCGATCTCCCGGACGCGCAGTTGGGCGCGCTGGAGCTCCTCTTGGTTTCGGAGTGGCGAAACTTCCCCCTTCTTGACCTTCTCGAACTCGACACGGATGTCCCGCAAATCGCGCTGAAGATTTTTCATCATCGAGCAGGGTTCGCAGTACCACTTGGGGCTTTGATCCGCCGACGGCGACAGTCGATCATAGATTCGGCCGAAAAAGTCCTTGCCGAGCGAGAGCTTCATCAAGGGCCCGGTCTGGGCGCCGCATCCGTCACAAGTGGTCATAGCCGGTCGTCCTCTCGTGGCACGGGGTCGATAGTAAGCGAGTGTACAACAGCGGTCTTTTCACTGTCCACCGGCCCTGCTTGCCGGCGAGGAGAGGGCGCGCCAAGATGAGCCGCCGGTCGGGAAGGTTTATAATGGTCACAGGAGTTAGCATCGATTCTTGACGGGGAGGGGCCCATGCTGGTCGGAGTTCCCAAAGAGGTGAAGAATCATGAGTATCGTGTGAGTCTCACACCCGACGGCGTCCGCGCGCTGGTCGGCTGCGGACACCGGGTACTCATCGAGCCTTCGGCCGGTCTCGGTTCGGGGTTTGCCGACGAGGACTATCGGCAGGCGGGGGCGGAGCTGGCTTGCTCCAAGCGGGAGTTGTTCGAGCAGGCCGAGCTGATCGTGAAGGTTAAAGACCCGGTGGTCGATGAATGCCGCTTGCTCCATCCGACGCAAACGCTGTTCACTTACCTGCATCTGGCTTCCCTGCCTGAGGTGACCAAAGCCTTGATCGAAGCCAAGGTCTTGGCGATCGCCTATGAGACCACCGAGTCGCGGGACGGCAGTTTGCCGATGCTCCGGCCGATGAGCGACATTGCCGGCCGGATGGCCGTTCAGGTGGGAGCCCAGTACCTTGAGCGTGTCCACGGCGGCGCGGGCGTGCTTCTCAGCGGGGTGCCAGGCGTGGCTCCGGCGAACGTCGTGGTGCTGGGGGCCGGCGTGGTCGGCAGCGCCGCGACGCGCATTGCCGTCGGGATGGGCGCTCAGGTCACGGTGATCGATCGGGATGTCGAGCGACTGCGAACATTGGATGGCCTGTACGAAGGCCGCATTGTCACATTGGCCGCCAATCAGTGGGCGATTGATCGTGCCGTCTCGGATGCCGATCTCGTGATCGGAGCGGTGCTGGTTGCCGGGGCACGCGCCCCGAAACTGGTGAGCCGGTCCGTCGTCGGTCGAATGCGAGCCGGCGCCGTCATCGTCGATGTGGCGGTCGACCAAGGAGGGTGCATCGAGACGACACGACCCACGACACACGCCGACCCCGTCTATCAGATCGACGGGGTCCTGCATTACTGCGTGGCGAACATGCCGGGGATTGTTCCTCGGACGTCCACCTTGGCCTTGACCAACGCCACGCTTCCTTTTATTCTCCGCCTCGCCTCGGAGGGACCGAAGCAGGCCGTCCGCTTGGACCCTGCGCTGGCCAAGGGCGTGAACCTCGCCTACGGAAAAGTGACCAATCGAGGCGTGGCCGAAGCCCATGGGCTCGGATATGAGCCCTTGACGTAAGCCTCGTGTCTCCTTTAGAACTCGTCTGAGTCGGGGCGTAGCGCAGCCCGGTAGCGCACTGCGTTCGGGACGCAGGGGTCGGAGGTTCAAATCCTCTCGCCCCGACCATCTTTCCCTCCATCCCGTTCCCGGTACATCACGGCGATGATGCTGGCTTCGGGCGGCGTTGCTCACGATCGGGCATCCACGGCTCCCGTCATCAGTTGAATCACTGCTCGAATCGATCGCACGTCCGGAGCCCACGCCCCTTCGTGCTGAAAATCCTGGTTCGACGTCGTCCATCGCGTGGTCGGCTGGCGATCCCTCCCGATTTGCGATTGCTCCGGAGCGACGGCGCAGCTTCCGTTCGTTCCGGACGACCGGTGAGAACCGCTGGCGGTCAAGAAACTTCTTGAAATGAGTGTGCGAATAGGGCAGGTGGGATTCTCCCATTTCCTTGTGCTCTCAAGTCGTTATGATACTCTCCCAGGAGCGTGAACCATGAGCGACCAGGTGCGGGCGCAGGTCCTCGTGAGCGGGGTGGTGCAGGGAGTGGCCTTCCGTGCTTTCACGGAGCAACGAGCCCTGGCCTTGGGATTACGCGGCGGCGTCCGCAATCTCGACGATGGCCGGGTGGAGGCGGTGCTGCAAGGTCCGCGCGCGGATGTGTTGGCCATGATCGAGGCGTTGAAGATAGGACCGCGACTGGCCCGGGTCGAGAAGGTGGCCGTGACCTGGACCGAGCCTGTGGCCACGGAATCGACGTTCAGCATTTGGTACTGATCACCGACAAGTAGACCAACAGGCAAAGGCGCGGGGATGGCATACGGCAATCGCAAAGCCAAACGAACGAGCGACACCGAGGAGGAGTCGCTCGTCGAGGAGTCGGCGCCCTGGACGGAAGGACCCGGGAAACGGTCCGCCGAGGCGGGTGGGGAGGGACGGGCCGAGGGGTTCGACACCGTCAAGACCTACCTCAAGGAAGTGCGCCGCTCAACCCTCCTGAATTTCAAGCAAGAACAAGAACTGGGCAAACGGGTGATGGCCGGCGATCAGGTGGCCAGGAACCAGATGATCGAATCCAACCTGCGCCTGGTCATCAGTATCGGGAAGCGGTACATGAACCGCGGTTTCCCGTTCGCCGACATCGTGGAGGAAGGCAACCTGGGCCTGATCAAGGCGGTGGAGAAATTCAACTACAAGCGCGGGTTTCGCTTCAGCACGTATGCCTCGTGGTGGATCCGCCAGTACATCGAACGCGCGATCATCAATCAGGCAAAGCTCGTGCGCCTGCCCGTCCATGTCGTTGAGCGGCTCAACCGATTCCTGGGCGATGTCGAGCGGATGGTCCACGAACGCGGCCGGGAGCCGACCATCGACGAGATCGTCGTCCGCACCAAGCTGTCGAAGGAGGACGTCGAGGATCTCAAGCAACTGATCCGCACGACGTGCTCGTTGGACAGCCCGATCAACGATCGGAGCGATACGTTTCTCAAGGACGTCATCGAGGATCCCATGGCGATCTCTCCGGCCGACAGCGCCGAAGGAGTCCAGCGCCGGGAGGAATTGATGGGCTGGGTCCGGTCGTTGCCGGAGAAGGAACGCATCGTCGTCATTGCGCGTTTTGGGCTTGATGGAGGGGAGGCAAAAACGTTAGAAGAGATCGGCCGCGAACTGGGATTGACCCGCGAGCGGGTGCGGCAGATTGAAATGGCCGCCCTGGGCCGGATTCGGTCGGCGTTGGAGCGGAAGACGCTCACCCAGGAAGATCTCCTTTAATGGAGAGTCGCCTCTGTGAACTACAAAGCGTTGATTCGCGAGGTGCCGGACTTCCCCAAGCCCGGCGTCCTCTTCTACGACATTACGACTCTCCTCAAGGATGCGCTCGCCTTCCGCGCGATCCTGGACGATCTGCACCGGGAGTTTCGGTCCCAGTCGATCACCAAGGTCGTCGGGATTGAATCACGCGGCTTCATTTTCGGCGGCGCCCTGGCGACTCAGCTCAACGCCGGTTTCGTGCCGGTGCGCCGTCCGGGAAAGCTGCCGGCGGATACCTTCGAGGTGAAGTACGATCTCGAATATGGTTCCAATTCCCTGGCGATCCACCGCGACGCCGTGACACCGGGGGAACGAGTGCTGATCGTCGACGATTTGCTGGCGACAGGGGGCACGGCCGAGGCGACGGTCAACCTCGTCCGGCAGTTGGGCGGCGACGTGGCGGGTCTGGCGTTCTTGGTCGAGCTGAAGTTCCTCAATGGACGGGCCCGCCTGTCGGGACACCATATCTTCGCGGCCGTCACCTATCCCTAAGGCGACACCCTCCTCAAGGGCCCCGCATCCGACGATAATGCCCTGCCGTGACGAAGACTTTCGTCAGAGGTCCACGCTTCGTAACGCCATCGTGCCAGTCTTGTAAATCGCCAGGTGCCATGCTATAGATGCCGGACTTTTTTTCGGTCCCTCCGTGTGGTCGTTGGCAGGCAAGAGGAAACTATGGCATCCAAGCCTCAGGAAAAGAAAAAGGCACCGTCCAAGGTGAAGGCGGCTTCCACGCCGAAGGCCGCCGTGGCGCCGCCGCCCTCCGAGGGTGCCAAAGCGTCGGCCTCCGTCAAGCCGGCCGTCTCGGCCAAGGATGTGTCCAGGCTTGCCGCCTCGTTGCAGCAGGCGGAGGCACAGGTCCGGCGACAGATCGTCCTGACACCGGAACAGGAACGTCGTCGGGATAGCCTGCATCGTATGCTCATGGCCAAGCGACAAGAGGTGATGAAGGAGATCGGCGGCAGCTTGGGACAGTCGGTGACCGAGGATCAGCAGCAACGCTTGGAGTCGGCCAAGGATATTGGCGACCAAGCCCTGATGGACCTGGAGCGTGAGGTGGACATCTCGTTGATGGAGATGCGCAACCGCAAGCGCCAGTTGATCGATGAAGCTATGACTCGGTTAGCCGAAGGCACCTATGGCATCTGTGCCGAGTGCGGAATCGAGATCAGCGAGAAGCGACTGGCGGTGGTGCCGTTCGCCAAGCTGTGTGTGGAGTGTCAGGCTCGCACGGAATTGCTGGAAAAGATCGAGAAGGAAGAAGATCGAGATTAGCCGGAACCGGCCTCGCACGTTCCGCCCCTCATTCCGTCTCCGCCTTCCCTGTGCTCCCTGTAGTTGGTCGTCCTCACGCCCTCGGTCCGGTTGCATTTCGCGGCCGTGCTGTGGGAGTCTGACGAGGGAGCTGCCCAACCCCATCGCTCATGGACCCGACCCGCGCCGTTATCCTTGCCAGTGGGGGATTGGACTCGACGGTGACCGCCGCCGTCGCCCGCCGGGACGGGTGTGCGCTGTATTTTCTGACGGTTCGGTATGGGCAGCGTCACGAAGTCGAGGTGGCGCGGGCCCGGGTGCTGGCCCAGGCCATGGGGGCGGTGGATCATCTCGTGCTGGATCTGGATCTCCGCCGCATCGGCGGATCGGCCTTGACGACGCCTGCGGCCGTGCCGAAGGATCGCTCCTCCGCAGAGCGGAGCTCGGCCATATCGGTGACATATGTGCCCGCCAGAAACACGATCTTCCTGGCCCTGGCGACCGGGTATGCGGAAACCTTGGGGGCGAGGCGGATCTATATTGGGGCCAATGTGGTGGATTACTCTGGATATCCCGATTGCAGGCCGGAGTTCCTGCGCGCCTTCGAGGCGGTTGCGCGGCTGGGAACCAAAGCCGGCCTGCAAGGCGCGGGATTCGAGGTCTGTGCGCCGCTGCTCCACCTCTCGAAGGCCGAGATCGTCGCGTTGGGCGCGGAGCTTCGTGTCCCGTTTCATCTGACGCACAGTTGCTACGACCCTTCCGGTGATGGCCGTGCCTGCGGGCGATGTGATAGTTGTCTGATTCGGTTGGAAGGATTCCGCGCCGCAGGGGTGGCGGATCCCATCTCTTATGTGGGTGAGTGAGGAGCCGCCATGCGCGTGTCGAGCGAAGAGTTCTTCATGTACTTGACCATCGCGTTGATTGTTCTGGTGCCGTTGTCGGCCAGGCTGTATCGCCGGTTGACTATGAAACGGACCGCTGCCCTCCTCCAAGAGCAGTTCGGCTCCGATTCGAGCTCCTCCGGCGCCGGTTCCGTGGAGCCCCGGCGCGGAGGGAAGGGCTGATGCGACGCCCGAACGGATGGGGATCGTCGCCGCGCAGGATCTTGCTCGGCGCGATCATGACGGCGGGGGTCATCGGATCGGCGGCGGGGGTGTCGTGTGCCAAACAGGAGACCGGGGCGACCCCGAAGGAGTTTCAGGGCGGCGAGGCGCTGTTCAAAGCCAACTGCGCTCGTTGTCACGGAGATCGTGGAACCGGGACGGACCATGGTCCGCCGCTGGTTCACAAGATTTACGAGCCCAATCATCATGCCGACGTGGCCTTTCAACGGGCGGCGGCCAACGGCGTGCGCGCGCACCACTGGCAGTTCGGGGACATGCCGCGGATCGAGGGGGTCGGCCCCCCGGAGGTGGATCAGATCATCGGGTACGTGCGGTGGCTGCAGCGAGAGGCGGGCATCCGCTGACAGGCCGCCCCACTCGCGAGCGCCTGGCGTCGGTCGTTTGACAGGGTGAATTTCCGGTCAGTAAGCTACGTATGAGAAATGATGCCGATCCAGGGGGCTTCGATCGGAGTCGGCAGCAACACTCGGGAAAGGGAGGTCGCTATGCGCGGAGCCATGCATGCGGTTGTCGCCGTCCTGGGCGGGTGGGCCCTCGTGGGGGGAGCCGCCGGTTGTGCGTTGACGGCCATTGATGCGGGCCACGAAGGGGTGCTGGTCGAGAAGCCGTTTTTCTTCGGCCACGGCGGCGTCGATCCGGTTCCGGTCAAGACAGGTCGACAGTTGGTGGCTGCGACCACCCAGGTCATCGACATCGATGTTCGCCCGATTCAGTATTCCGAGCACTTCGATATCATTTCGTCGGAAAACGCGCCCGTCTCGTTCGATGCGTTCATGATCGCGAACGTGATCGAGGGACGGTCTCCGGAGTTGATCAGCCGGTTCGGGCCGAGTTGGTACGTCAATAATGTCAAGGAAGCGTTTCGGACGGCGGTGCGCGAGGAGGTGCAGAAGTATCCGCTCTTTCAGTTGACCACCGACCCGACCACGCGGACCAAGCTCCAGGAGGCGATCGCCCAGCAAGTTCGGGTGAACATTCTCGAAAAGCAGTCCATTCCTGTCCGGCTCAATCGCATCGTCGTGGGCAGCATCCTCCCGCCGAAGGGGGTGCTCGAGCAAACCGCCCAGACGATCATTCAAGAGCAGCGCCGCATTACGATGGTGGAATTCCAGAAAGCCGAGGAGGCTCGCGAAAAAGCTGAAAAGCAGCGCGGGATCGCCGATCGGGCCTATCGAGAAGCTCTGGGCCTGACGGCGCCTGAGTTCGTCGACCTCCGACGGATCGAGGTCCAGAAGGAGATCGTACAGCATTCACCCACCGCCTTGACCGTGATCATGGGCCTGGAGCGGGTCGGGATCAACGTGCCGCCGCTCGGGACCGGGCAGTGACGGGGCCGGAGCGCGATCTGCTCGGATTTTGCCGATTCACACGTAGCGGGTCCTCCGCAGCTCCGCGAGCGGTCATTTTGCCACCCAGACTCGATAGGATTTGGCCTGAGACGGCTTGGGGACTTTCCAGGTTCCCACTTCGCCTGGATGCATGACGTCATCGCCCTCAGGGGTCTTTCGGGCTGGGTGGCGTAGTTGCTGGAGGATCCGTCCTTGCTCGTCGTAGAACTCCAGCATGATGCTGGCCTCGTCTCGCAGCGATCCCTGATAGGCCGTGCTTAACCAATCCAAACGCCGTAAGGCCTGGAACACGATCAGAAGCGAGCCGTCCTGGTCCTCGTGCACGCGCAGGATTTTCACCGCACGGTTCCGATCCAGGCCCGGGTGAGTCAGTTCGGGACGGCCCTGCATCTGTGTCACGAGAATCCGGGTGATCGCATGGGGATCGAGGCGCCCCTTCACCGCGCAGGAGACGGTCGTTCCCTTTGCGGTTTGCTCAATGGTCTGGAGATCCGTCAGTGCGTCGCGCACCACGGCGTCCAGGATGTCCCGGGTCACGGCGCTGTCGACCAGGGTCGCGGTGGCGTCGCGGAAGGCTGCCGAGCGAGACACGGCTGCTCTGGCAGCTTCGCGGCAGGCGTGCGCCTGGGCCTCCACGGTGGTCTCCGGAGGATGGAAGGCATACCGATAATCTCCTGACACCTCGTCGCCGTCGGCCAGGAGGAGTCCCGGCAAGGCCGGACCGATCAACAAAACAAGGCCAATAATCCCGACGTGGCTCGCGCGTTTCATGAGGGCCTCCGTGGCGTGAATTCGGAGTCGGACGGCTCCTGCCTCATCATACCAACGGGATCCGTACAGGGCCAAGCGGGGAAAACCGGAATCCGTCACGCCCTGAACAGGTCGACCAGGGCATGGACGGTCACGGGGGCATTCCCATCCGCCCGCTTGTGGACGAGCGCATACATGTTCGGCCGTCGGCGACGGCGTAATTCGCCAGGGCGAGAGCCTGTTCGGTAGTCGGACGGGAAACGCGTCGAGCGGGTCCGCAAACGCCGAAGGGGCGGTGCCGGACCGCTGAAATTCAAAGATGAACGCGCCGAGCTCGGGGCCGAGGGCGTCGAGTCCGGGGGCCGTGGGTCCATGCACCCTCCTTGCTTGACAGGTCAGGGCACATCTCGCAGACTTCTAGTGCAATGACGACTCACGATGACAGCCAATTGCTCGACGACCTCGCTCGCGCGTACGGCATCGCCGACCATTACGTCGATATCTGGGGAACGCGGCATGAAGCCAGTGAGGCGACCAAACGCGCAATCCTCACGGCCATGGGCGTACCGGTGAACAGTCGGGCTGAGCGGGAAGCCGCCCTGGCGTCCCTGCATGCTCGGTACTGGTGTCGGGTCTGCGATCCGGTGTGGGTCCTCCGAGGGGATCACTCGGACGCGGCCTGGAGTCTGCGGGTTCGGAGCAGAGAGGATCAGGACCGTGCCTGGACGATCAGATGGAGCCTGGCGACGGAGGACGGCCGCGTGTCGCATCGCGGGGAGACTGGTCCGGGGAGCGCCGCCCTCGATCACACTCTCGTCGATGGGGCCCGGTATATTCGGTTGGCGCTGGGCGTTCCGGCAGGTCTCCCGATGGGGTATTACCGATTCGCCGTGTGCGTCGCGCAGGGTTCTCACCAGTTCGAAGGCACCTCTCTTCTGGTGGTCGCTCCCCCTGCGTGTTTCGTCCCACCCGATTTGGAGGCCGGCCCGGGCACTTGGGGGCTGTGGCTTCAGCTCTATTCCCTCCGTTCGCACCGAAACTGGGGCGTGGGAGACTTTACGGATCTGGCGTCGATGATCCGGTGGGCCGGGGAGACGCTGGGGGCTGGAGCGCTCGGCGTCAATCCCTTGCATGCGCTCAAAAACACCCGCCCGTACCACATCAGCCCCTATTCGCCGCACAGCCGTGGAGCTGTGAACGAGATCTATCTTGATCTGGAAGGAGTGCCGGAGTATTGCCGTTGCGTAGACGCGCAACGGGTCGTGGCCGGCGAAGCCTTCCGTTCGCGCCTGGAGAGTTTCCGAAAAAGCGAATGGGTCGACTACGAGGGCGTGCATCGGGCGAAATTAGAGGTGTTGGAACTCCTGTATCGGCAGTTCGTCTCCGACTCGACGAATCGACTCGATCCAGGGGGCGGCCCCTCGCCGGAATCGGATCGCGCGCGAGCCTTTGCCCGCTACTGTGAGAATCAGGGAGAATCGCTCGACGGGTTTGCCCTGTTCCTCGCACTGACGGAACATTTCAGCAAGCAGGTACCCGCGCCCGTGACCTGGCGGGACTGGCCGGCGGAATACCTCCACCCGAGCAGTCCGGCTGTGGCGGAGTTTCGACGGCGCTTCCAGGATCGGATCCGGTTCTACCAGTACGTCCAATGGCAGGCCCACGAGCAGTTGATGGCCGCGGCTCGACTGACTCGTGAGCTGGGTATGGTGATCGGGCTCTACCACGACTTCGCCCTGGGGAGTGATCCCAGCGGAGCCGAGGGGTGGCTGCTTCAGGACGTCTTGGTTCATGGCGTCGATTGCGGGGCTCCGCCCGATCCCTTCGCCTTGCAGGGACAGAACTGGGGGTTCCCCCCCTTTCATCCGATGGCCTTGCGCGATCAGGCCTATCAGCCCTTGATTACCCTGTTGCGACAGAACCTGTCCCGGGGAGGGGCGTTGCGGCTCGACCACGTCATGGGGCTCTTCCGACTCTTTTGGATCCCCAAGGGCCAAAACGCCGCCACCGGGGCTTATGTGCAATACCCCTTCGAGGATCTGCTCGGGATTCTCGCGCTCGAAAGCCAGCGAGCGCGGACCGTCGTCATCGGTGAAGATCTCGGCACGGTGCCGGATTGGATCCGTGAGAAATTGGCGGAGATCTGCGCCTTCTCGTATCGAGTGTGGTACTTCGAGCGACATCCGGACGGGTCGTGGAAAGCGCCCGACCAGTATCCGGTCCACTCCTTGGCCGTGACGACCACCCACGACCTTCCCACGCTTCCGGGGTTCTGGCAGCACAACGATCTCCATATCCGCGATCGCTTGGGGCTGTTTCCGGATGCCGAGGTCCGCCGTCGGACGTGGGAGGAACGAGCTCGCGACAAGGCGCGGATGCTGGAGGCACTGCGGGTGCACGGAGGATGGCAGGGGGGGGCGCGTAGCGCGGATGAGTCGCAGGATCTGACCCCGGAGGTCCTGGACGCCGTCCACCGGTTCCTGGCCAAGACCTCCTCGCTGGTCGTCTTGGCCAGCTTGGACGATTGGATCGGAGAGACTGCGCAGGCGAATGTGCCCGGCACCTTGGATGAGTATCCGAACTGGTCCCGCAAGGCGGCCGTGTGCATCGAGGATCTTCGCGATGACCCGCACTGCCGTCGGTTGGCTGCGGTGATGCGTCAAGAGCGCGGATCAGGCCGGGGGCGGCCTCCCGGTTCGTGACGAATGATGACCAATCGCAATCGTGCGGTGCTGATCGTCGCGGCGGTGCTGTTCGTCGCCATCGTGGTCTTCGAAACATTCGTACCGGCCAATGTCGTGGTCGCCTACGGCTTCGTGCTGCCCATCCTGTTGGTCGCCTCCACGCGGAACCGGCGATTGGTGTATCTCACGCTCGTCTTTTGCATCGTGGCCACCTACATCGGCCTCATGCAACCGACGAAGCCGGGTCGATTCATGTCGGCCGTCATCAACCGGACGGTGGTGGTCTGTGTCCTCGGGGGCGTGGCGACCATCGGCGTCCTTTGGGAGGAGCGGAAGGCCAGGGAGGAGGCGGCGCGATCGGCTTTGGCCCTGCAGACCGAGAAGTTGCTCCACGCCAACACGCAGCTGGCTGAGATCAAGGACGCCCTGGCCCGGGCGGAGCGACTGGCCGCGGTCGGCCAGTTGGTCGCGTCGGTGGCGCACGAGGTGGGCACTCCGTTGCATTCGATCGCCTGGCACGTGCAGGCGCTTCGAGACAGCGTGGTCGAAACGCCGGAGACAAAGAAGCGACTCGATACGATCGAGTCCCAGATCACGCGCGTGGTGAACATCATTCAGGATCTGCTCAGCGCCACGCGGCGGCGCAAGCCCAACCCCGCGTGGGTGCCGGCCCTTCGGCTGATCCACCCCGTGGTTACCCTGATGGAGCCCACGTACGTGAACAAAGGGGTCGGTTTGCGGGTGGTGTGCGACGGGCAGGGGCCGTTGGTCTGGGCGGACCCCGAGCAACTGCACCAGGTTTTGGTCAACCTGCTTTCCAACGCCTTGGCCGCGACACCGCCCCCGGGTGAGGTGATCGTGACGGCGGAGGATCGGGTCTTGGGTCCAGAAGAACGAGCGGAATGGCCCCGGGAAGGGGGGCTGACACACGAGCGGATCGCGTTGATCACGGTGCGTGATACCGGATGCGGGATTTCTCCAGAAAATCTCCAGCGGACGGCGGAGCCGTTTTTTACCACCAAAGAAGTCGGCAAGGGCAGCGGGCTGGGGTTGTTTCTCAGTCGGGATATCGTGAAGACGCACGGGGGAAGACTCACGATCGAGAGCGAAGTCGGCAAGGGCACCACGGTGGTGATCGCGCTGCCGAGCGGAGGGGCGTCGCCGGCATTGGAAGGATAGGACACGGACTATGGCACAGTCGGCAACGATCTTGGTGGTGGACGACGATGAAGTTGCGCGCGATCTTCTGATCGAAGCGTTGGAAAAGGACGGCTACACCGTCGAAAGTTTCAGCAATGGGGCCGATGCCATCACCCGCGGGCGTCGTGGCCCCGTGGACTTGGTTCTGACCGATATTCGGATGGGGAGCGTCGACGGATTTCAGGTGCTGCGCGAATTCAAACGCTTGGCGCCCGAAACGCCGATTGTGCTGTTGACGGCCTTCGGGTCGCTGGAAGGGGCCGTCGAAGCCATCAATCAAGGCGCCTACGACTATCTGGCGAAGCCCTTTCGACGCGAGGAGGTGGCGCTCGTGGTGCAGCGGAGTCTCGAGCACGCCCGGTTGAGGAAGGAAAACGCCCGCTATCGCGAAGAGCTGCAAGAGCGAACCGTGCTCAAGGGGTTGGTGGGCAGTAGTCCGGCGATGTTGGAGGTGTACAAGCTCGTGGCGCGGGTGGCCCAGGGAAAGAGCACGGTGCTGTTGGAAGGCGAGAGCGGGACCGGCAAAGAGTTGGTGGCGCGTGCCATCCACGCGCATAGCGCAAGGCGGGACCGGCCGTTCCTTCCCGTCAATTGCGGGGCGCTTCCCGACAGTCTGCTTGAGTCGGAGATGTTCGGACACGAGAAAGGCGCCTTCACCGGAGCAGTCGGCGTGAAGCAAGGATTGTTTGAATCGGCCGACGGCGGCACCCTGTTTCTCGATGAGATCGGCGAGCTCGGACAGTCATTGCAGGTGAAGCTCTTGCGGGTCATGCAGGACCAAGAAATCCGTCGTGTCGGAGGCACGATGTCCACCAAGGTGGACGTCCGCCTGATTGCGGCGACGAATCGTGATCTCTCGACGATGGTGAAGGACGGCAAATTTCGGGAAGACCTCTTCTACCGCCTGAATGTCGTACGCATCCGGCTGCCGTCGCTGCACGAACGGCGGGAGGATATCCCGATGTTGGCCCACCACTTTCTCCAAAAGTACACCAGCGGGGCCGATCATGCGGTGCGCGGATTCTCCACCGAGGCGTTGGCCTGCCTGGAACGGCACCGTTGGCCGGGGAACGTTCGTGAGCTGGAAAACGCGGTCGAGCGGGCGGTGTCGTTAAGCCAGGGCCCGGTGGTGTTGCCGGATGACTTGCCCGAATCGGTCCGAGTCGCTTCGCCGCCGCAGCCCGTTCCCGCGGTCCTCACGACGAGGACCGAGGATCCGTCGGAGTCCCTGCTGACACTGGAGGAGGTCGAACGGCGGCATCTCCTGCGTGTGCTGAAGGAATTGAAGGGAAACAAGGTCAAGGCCGCGAAGATTTTGGGGATCGATCGGCGCACCCTCTATCGCATGGCCGAACGTTTCGGTATCGACTTGGGCGAGGATGCCGACGGCGGGACGGACGGGGCTACAAAACCTGCAGGTGGTGTTTGATCAGCCGAAGGTACCGCTGGGCACCCCGGCTCAACGGCGGCTCACTTGGAGCCCAGGCGTTCCACATCGAGGCCTTGCTCTCATGGCGCACGTGAATCGTGAGCTTGGACGAGAATTCGTCCAAGGCCGTAATCCTCGCATCCGTCTGGCTCTTGCCGACTCCGAACCGTGCGCGAAGCAGCCAGTCCCAGGGAGAGTCCATTTCGCGCCGGTAGCCTGCCCACACAGCCAATGAGTCGTGTTGCGTCCCCTCCACGCCTACGTCGTATCCCTCGCGCTGCAGTATCTCCACCGCCGCATCCCGAACCTGGGGAGCAGAGAGGGAGAGGACGGCCTCGGCGGTATCAATGGCGTCCGTTGCCGGAGTGCTGGCGCACGCGTTGAGGCTCAACCCACACCAGAGTACGAGTGTGGCGGCGCACAGGGCTTGACGAGGAATCCGGATGGGACGGCGCACGATCATCAGCCGAGTTTGTAGATCAGATGGGTTTCCGTTTGTGCGACGCCCGGAATGCCGTGAATCTTCGTCCGGACCAGCGAGGTGAGCGCGTCTTGATCGGAGACCTCGACCACCGTAAAAATGTCCGGTTTGCCCCAGCAGGGATCGATCGTCTTGACCTCTTTGAGCTGAGACAAGGATTTGATCACGTCCCGGGTCTGTCCGGTCGTCACAGTGATCAACACATAGGCGCGGTCAGCCATAGGAGCCACTCCGAAGATCGGCGTTGAGGCGCGCGTCGCGCGGCCCGTGGACGGTCTCGACACTAGCGGAGGCGGGAGGGGAAGTCAATTGGAAGCTCCGATTCCGTAGGGACTGCTACTTTGGGAAGATGATGACTTCGAGCACCTGCGCGTCGCTGACCCGGGTGAGGTCCGCCTCGAGGCTTCGTGGATTGCCGATCCGGCCGTCCGGATCGTACACGAAACAGACGAGGGACTGGGGCCCCGCGGCGGTGGAAAACTCTTGTCCATCGGCGGTCAGTTCCTGAGCGATCTCGCGCGCGCCGTGGCCTGACCGCGTCTTCTTGGCCAGCACGACCAGACGATGCCGGGGCAGCACCATGGCGGTGGACGGAGTCGGGTTCTGATACGGTGGAACCCACTCATGGGGCGATACCTCTTCCAACTCGTACCGCAGCAGCGCAAACATGAGATCCTGCACGTCTCGTTCGTCTTCCACGTCGATGGTCGGGCGGTATTCGCGTCGAAGCCGCAATTGGCGCACGATCGCATGAAAACGAGCGCACAGTTTTCGAATGGTCTCCAAGGGATCGTCCGGGAGCGGGGAGGGGAGGCCGCTGCCAGCGTGACGAAGTGTCGCGCTTGCCTGGCCGGCTGTCCGGTCCGGTGAGCGCTCCCCCGCGCCGATGGTGTCGGGCGGGACGAATGGCCTCGGGGCCGCAGTCTGCGCTTCTGCCTGAACGGCAGCCGCCCGAACCTGCTCACGGGGCTCGGGTGCGATTGGCGCCTCCGGACGTGACATCGCCCGGGGCGCCGGCGGCAAAGGGCTGGACTGCGGAGCCGAGGCCTGAGGGGTGACAGTGGATGGGGGTCCTGGCGAGGGAGGAGCCTGCGCTGAGGGGGCCGCCTCCGACAGGGGGAGCGCTTCAGCAGAGGACATTGCCTGACTCAGGGGCGAAGGCGCTGCTGTCGGGCCGGTCGTCTGTCTGCCCGCTGGCGGCACGGGCACGCCGCCGGTGGATTCGACGGGGAGATCGGGCGGGGCTGCCTCCGGTACGGGAGGCGCGAGTGGAGGCGTGGTGTCCATAGCCGGCACCGTCTGGCCGGCAGCCGTGCCCTCCTCCGGCCGCGCCACCGGGGGAAGCGGCGGCACCCCCAACAGTTCCAGCTTCTTTCGTTCAAGCTGCCCCAGTAGGTCGTGCAATTGCGAGAGTGTTTCGGTCACTTCAGCGGGAGTGGTCGCCCGCACATGGTAGTGCCTCCATGGCTGCGCCTCGGGGGCCCGATCACCGAAGACGATCTTGACGCATTCGCGGACGTGCAGTTCGACGCGCGCCCGAACTGCGTCGCGGTAGGGAAAACCCTCTTGCTTGAGGTCTTCGGCTTGGACGAGGAGCTCTTGGAGTTTTGCAATGCTGGTGGCCACAGCTTCGAGGGCGGCCGCATTCTTGGCACGCGTCCGCGATGTCTCTTTGGTGCTGACTTTCGCCATCGGCGTCGGAGAATTGAACCAGCCTCTACCGAGGAAAAGTCTAGCCCAGGGTTTCGAGGTCGGCAAGAAACTCGGTGTTTTGTGCAGTCGATCGGGGATTGAGGCGGCAGATCATCCCACCCACTCGTCCTCGTCGGTTTGAGCAAGAATCAGGTCGCCCCGGTTCTCGGCAAGGAGCCGACCCAGTTGCGCCTTGCCCCCATTCCCGTAGCGGATGAATTCCAGTCCAAATTGGCCGTCCTTTACCCACCGTACGAGAGCGACGGCGACGACAATCGGCTTTCGCTGTCTGGGTACTTTAATTTGAAGCGAGACATAGGAGCCCGGTCTGAGCGTTGTTTGACTTGAGATGGCGCAACCGGGTCCTGACAGGTTCACGAGTGCTCCCTTCCCAACGGTCGCATCCCCCAAGAACTGAACAGGGAATTTGACTCCAACGCGAGGTTTGGCCCTCTGCCGCATAGATTCCTCCTGGCCAGCCTAGACCGATGACGGCGGTACCCGTTGTCCATTTAAGTGTAGCAAATGCTTTGATGTTTGCAGGGGGACGGGCTAACGGTGGAAAGGTGGTTCGTCATATAATTCAAAGCATTACGAGATAGAGCCTAGAGGGGGATGCGGCACTCACGGCGCGTGCCGACAATAGGGAGGGGGGATGGTGCCCCCGACACGAATTGAACGTGCGACCCGCGGTTTAGGAAACCGCTGCTCTATCCAACTGAGCTACGGGGGCGTGCCTGGACTTTCGCATACTTACGGGCTTCTTGTCTAGCGCATGCTCGGCCGGTTTCGGCATAGCGTCGGGAAATGCGGCGGCGATCTTCTCGACGGCCTGCGATTTATGGAGCGGGGCCAAGTGACTGTATCGCTGCACGAGGCTCAAGTCCGACCATCCGCCCAACTCCTGAACCGTGCGGAGGTCAACCCCGGCCATGACCAGCCGTGAGGCAAACGTGTGTCGCATGACGTGCGGGGTGATGCCGGTATTCGCCAACCCTGCGGCCTTGAGCGCGGCGGCGAATGGCTTGTCTAACATCGAATAGTATGGCTCGCCCACCTTGTCGTGGAACACATATTCCGACAAGGCCCCGGCCTTCAGCCGTTCTAATGCTGACACGGCTCGACTGTTGAGCGGGATGGTGCGAGTCTTCCCGCTTTTCGCGTAGGCGGCTGGGACACTCAGGAGCTTTCGGTGTAGGTCCACATCACGCCACTTCAAGGCCAGGGCTTCGGACTCAATGCGGAGACCGGTGTTGATGGCGACGACCAGCAGGCTGCGCAACGGCTCTGTACAATGGGCGAGCAGTCGCGCCTCCTCCTCATATTCCAGGTAGCGAAGTCGTTGCTGCGGTTCTTTCAGCAATTTGATTCCTATCACGGGGTTCTCTCCCTCATACAATCCCCACTCCCGGCAACGATTGTAAAAGTTTTTGAGGGCCGAGACTTCACGGTTGGCACGGACGCGCGCGCCGGCTTCAATCCGGGTGCGCTTGTGCCGCTCTACGTCGAGGCGGCAGATTTGGCTCAACCGCTTGCCCCTGAATGAGCCTTCCAATTCTTCCAGGTACTGCCGATAACACCGGGCCGTGTTGGGCTTCTTGTTCGTGTCGGCCCATTTCAAGAACTCTTCCTTCGCGGTCTCGAAGAGACTATCCCGTCTTTTCTTCGGGCCGATCCCTAGCTCTCCGCGGAGAATGCGGACGCGCTGCACGCCGGCCAACTCTACCGCGACGGACCGCTTGATATTCGCGCCGATCTTCACAATGTGACGCTGCCCTTGATGGCGGAAATCGAGCCACCAGCTTCCACCACGGTCATAGACCCCGCTGCCTTGTCGTGCCATGACGCCCCCCTTTCTTCTGTGCGGCCTTCAATACCGCCTGAGCCTTAGGCGTGAGCATCCCGCCGGCCCGGCCTTGCTTGGATGGAAACGTGAGGAATCCCCGAACACGTGCCTTGTGGAGCAAGTCGCGAACACGGGCGAGGCTCAACTTTCGCTTCTTCGCGACGGCCTCCACCGGCTGCCGGGTTCCGGCGCGCAAGGCTCTCACGTAGCTGTGTGCGAGGGAGGCGTAAAACGCATCCGGCAAGGGAGTGCGCCCACGCCGCGCCGACGCCGGGGGCCGATTCGCGGGAAGCTCGAGCCGACCCATAAGCCCGTCCGCCTCAAACAGCGACGGACCGAAGCGTGCGCTCAGCGCGTCCAGAATTTCCCCAAGCTGAGCCGGGACAATGCCGGGGCGAAGCCGACGCAGGGTGCGGGCCATGAGTCCGCCCCGCGGGACCGGGGCCCGCACGCCGAGCCACTCCCCGCGCCAGGTTCCTGGCTCACGCGGGCCTGCCTCACGGGGGAAAATCCGTAGCTCGGCAATCACCGGCTCGCCCCCTTGCACCACGAGGCGATAGGCGGCGCGCCACTCGCTGTTTAAGTTGGTTTCGAGCCAGGCCGCTTCGTGGCGCACAAGACGCAAGTCGTCCACGTCTTCGCGGCGCAACGGCTGCACCGAGCCAGACGGCAGCTTGAGCCGTTTTACCACATGGCGGTCGAGCGGGGTCCAGCGGAAGTCTGCATAGACGGTCGGGCCACCAGGTTTCGGGACCTTCATGTGCGCAGTGTACCAACTTCGTGCCATTAAAGCAACCAGAGCCATAACCATTGCTTAATGGTGCACCATCCCATGAAAACAATTGTTGTCAGTTATGCGAGTGAGTGCCAGACTATTGCCATGATGATGGAGGCGCAACGATGGCGTTGTTAGACCAATTACTCAAGGCCGAGCGACAGCGGCGAGCCCTGCCGCCTCCGGCGGTGCGGCGCGCGATCCGCGAACGGGCGGGGCTGTCGCAAGGCGACCTGGCGCGCGTCCTGAGGCTCGACCGGGCCAGCATTTCCCGATACGAAACCGGGGCGCGCACGCCTCAACGGTCATTTGTGGCGCGCTATCTGGCGGTGCTTGATCGCCTCGCAAAAGCATGAGCCCAGAACACGCGACAGCGGCGAGCGAACGCAAGCGGCTGCCGCCACGAAAAAAAGGGGGGCAGGGCCGAGGCCCGCGACGACTCGACGGGCTCGTGATGGACGTGGAATCGGCCTCCCACCTGCTCGGCGCGACTCCAAAGCACGTGCGCGGCCTGGTCGCGCGCCGGCTGTGCCCGTTTCGACGGCTTGGGGGACGCATCGTATTTGTACGTACTGAGCTCGAAGCGTGGGTACGCGGGCTCGATGGGTGCTCGCCCGCGGAAGCGCAGGCGAATGCGGAGGCGCGGCGATGACGGCCGAAGAATTGCTGTCCCGGCTCGATGGGGTCCGCGCGCGCGGCGGCGGCCGCTGGACGGCGCGGTGCCCGGCACATGCTGACCGAGTGCCAAGCCTCTCTATCGCCGAGGGGGAGCGCGGAATTTTGATCCACTGCTTTGCGGCTTGCCGGAAAGAGGACGTGGTGGCAGCCTTAGGGTTAACCCTGGCAGACCTTTTTTATGATGTGACCCCGGACCCACGGGCGCGGGCCGCCGCGCGTCGACGCGAGCA
This sequence comes from Candidatus Inralta sp., assembly GCA_039794185.1. Lineage (GTDB taxonomy): Bacteria > Nitrospirota > Nitrospiria > Nitrospirales > Nitrospiraceae > BQWY01. The sequence goes on from JBDIVW010000040.1 coordinate 34,691, forward strand.
AGCGGCGATCGCCCAGCGGCGCGGTGGGCTCCAAGCCGATCAACTCCGAGAAGCAGAGCGTGTAATCCGGAGTGCACGTGACATCGATATTGCTGAAGTGTCCGACGAACTCCTGAGCCGGTACCTGGAGGCGCTGGCCAGGGCGCACACCCTTCTCCACGCTGAAATGGGGGGCGAACGCCATGCCGAATTCTGCACAAGCCTTGGATGACCAAATCGAGAAATTCGACCAGGCCACGGCGAAACTCAATGGAGCCGAGCTCGACGAGACGACACGCGAGCGGAAAACGGCTGGACCCTACCACGTGGTCGGCGGCCGGATTGTCCGCACGCGACAAACCAAAGAGGGGCCGGTGGAGGAACCGCTGTGTAATTTCTCTGCACAGGTCACCGAAGAGATTGTGCTTGACGATGGAGCAGAAACGACACGC
>JBDIVW010000041.1:0-34049 GCA_039794185.1 Candidatus Inralta sp.
CCAACCAGTATCTCGCCCTCTCTGCCACCTATCTGCAGTTGGTCAAAGATGTCGAGAGCGATTGGGATACCACCAACCTTCGCGTGTTCAACGGAACACGGATGGCCTGTGATTACAACCCGATCATTCGGCCGATCATCGACTGCTGCGATGCCAGCGATCCAACGAGATTGCTGGGCAGCTGCTCGGACGAGGAAGTCCAGTTGGCGAAGGACCGGCAGCTGTACAAGGCGCACTACGTGGGGACTCGCTGTGTGGAGTGGGTCAGTTTTGGATTCGCGAAGGTCTGTACCAGGAAGGAACAGGTGTACTGTGATTTCAAGTCGGAACTGGCGCGCATTGTCCAGGAACAAGGCCGCGCGCAACTCGGTTGGCCCTGGGGTTCTGCAGACGCGCCCGACTGCAGCGGGTTCAGCATCGCGCAATTCTCCTCGTTGAATTTTGCCGCCATGGATTTCACGGAGTGGTACGTGCACGTCAATGCGAATATCGATCCTGCGGCTGTGGCCTCCGACATGAATGCGAAGATCTGCGCCTATAGCGGAAAGTGCTAGTGCAGAGGCTAGAACGGCATGAGGCAACTAGTTCTGGTTGGCGCGCTCCTGTTTATCGCTCTGGTTCCATTTAGAGCTGAGGCAGGTAGCGAGGCGCGCTCAGGTCGGGACACCTACTGGTACCTGAACCATCGCTGCATTCAGGAAGCCGCGCACCGATACCACGTCTCGCCTGTTCTTCTCGAAGCGATCGTGCACGTGGAGAGCGAAGGGAATCCGTTTGCGGTCGGGGTCAATCGCCAAGGGGTGGGCGAGTCTCGCGGCGGGCTGTCCTATACAACAGCAGCGGAGCTAGTCAGTCGCTTATGGCAGCAGGGGGCCAATTTTGATGTAGGACTGGGGCAAATCAACAGTCGCAATCTGGAACAGTATCGCGTGCATCCCGTCTATCTTCTGGATCCCTGTGTCAATTTGCAGTGGGCCGCCTTCGTGCTCCGGCAGAAGCTCGATCTGTTTGGAAACAACTGGGTCGCCATCGGACGGTACAACGGCTCGAAGCGGCTGACTCAGTATGTGTGGAAAATCTATCGCGCGATTGTTCTTCTGGAACAGGTGAGGAAGACGCGCCGATGATCTGCGATCAGAGGCCGGTCTTGCTTCTGCAGTTGCCGGACGGGTTCGACTAGCTCCAGCGCATGGTCCCAGCTGCGGGACACTGGCCATACTGAGGGAGTCGTGGGGAGCATTTTAAATACATTCGCGAATGAACTTGAATTGTTGAACAGTAGCTGGTGGCTGTCGAGGCGGGTCGGTGGAAGACGCGGAAGTGAAGGTCGTCGGGATCGAGGCCGTTCCAGGCCATGAGAATCGGGTGATGCGATACCTACAGCGACTTGATACCGCACGGATGACTGAGCTCGTGAAGGGCTATGTGGTGTGCGAGTTGGATCAGATAAAGATTGAGGCCGTATCGAAATTTCCTGGTGTCAGGAGAGTGATGGCGATCGAGGATCTGTGCGATGTGGAGGCGTTGGCCGCATCTCCCCGTCCTCGTGAGCACACGTTCGCTCCAGGAGACCTCGTGCGCATTGCTCATTGGGTGAGTGCGCCCGTGATCGGGTTCTTGCGAGAGTGGGACGGGAAACAGGGGGTGGTGGACGTAGCCCTGTTCGGGCGAGCGATTCCCGTCCGCGTGACGTGGCCGGCGATTGAACCTGTTCCGTTGCCTGACCAATGGGCCTAGCCCATGGTCAAGCGATGGCTGAGTGCGGTGGTAAACGGATTGGGATGGAGACAATCAGTCAGCTTGGCGCCGCCGCATCCTCATGCGCCCGACCCGATTGAAATCGATTTGTCCGACCTGGCCAAGGACCTGTGGCTACCTTTGAACGTCGATTTCATGAGGATTGAGGTCCCGCCGGAGGAGGGACAGGCGAGCGATCACGCGATGGAGACCGAATCGGACGTGGCTCTGCATGGTGATACTCCTGAATCGAAGGAGGACGCCCCTTCCGACATGCCTCCGGATCAATCCCGACCTGTGAGCCAGCCTCTCCGACCGGAAGTCCTACAGTCCTCCACCTTGGTGCGGGATCTGCTGGCACCGCATCAGGCCATTCTCGAGGCGCAGCGTGTGTGGGTGCCTCTCATGGAAATGGTGAAGGTGCTGGAGCAGTACGGGCACTGTCCGTCAGTCGTTGTCACTGCGCCGGAGAAGGATGAGGAACACAGCGATCTGTACAGTATCCGCGACACATTGGCGAAAGTGACGCTGAAGGAGCACACCCATCGCGTCACACTACTGGCGATGAAGAGTCTCAAGGACACCTATCGCGACTACGAACCGCTGGTCCCGAAGATGCTGGTCGCCGCGCTGGGCCATGATCTGGGAAAGATTCCGGTGTTCCGCGCAAGCGGGATCTACACGATGGGCGACCATCCCGCTGTGAGCGCAATGAAGGTGCAGGAACTCTTTGCAGGCTATGACATTCCGTGGCTGAAGGAGTCGTTGGATGCGATCCGAGGACATCATCGGGCGAGTAAAGACCAGTTCGACGCTCTGCTGCGGCAAGCCGATGGACGGGCGCGAGAATTGGAGGTGGCCGCCTTCTCCAAGGAATTGAAAGTGCAGCCGTGGGAAAGCTGGTTCTCGGTTCCCCGCCTGCTTGAACTGATAGAACCGAAGATCAACCAGCTCCAGCGGGGCGGGAGGTGGTCCGCCGTGTCCATCAAAGATACGGTCTATGTGCATCCGGACCTGCTCCTTGATGCTGCCCGGCGCCTCTCCGCGGAGCGCAAGGTGGTGGATCTCTCTTTGATCAGGCTTTCTGATCGGGAGAAGGCTTTGCGCCGTATCGTCGATGATGTACGACGTGCTGACGTCCTTGCAGTACCGATCGGGGAGGGATTCTATGGGCGCAGCTATCAGATCATCATGAACAATCCGAGACGGAGAAATACGCTCCCACCTCGTAATTACTTTGTCCCGATCAAACTCGAAGTCTTCAATGTGCCGGCATCGGACCTTGAGGCCCGCAAGTCCGGGATTCTCCAAATCGTTGTCGAGCTGCGAGCGATCTCCTAGGAGTACCCGCGGGCTATGGAGAATCTCATCGATTATCTGAACCCGCTCTCCTACATGACGCTGGAAGAATATCTGGCCTGGTGGAACTGGGTCTTTGCGACCGTGTTCCAGGGTGTGGTGGCTCGGGTGCTGGCAGTGACCTGCCTCGGATTCGCGTTCTGGTACGGAGCCTACAAACAGCGGCTGGCAATCGGGATCTTCTTCTATGCGCTGACGATCCTGCTCGCCTATGTGACTTCGGTCACACGATTTTTCGGCGGGGGGTGAGCCATGGAGAAAGGGGGACGTCCGGGGCCATTGTTCGCAGAGGGTATAGCTAGGGCCAAGCCCCGAAGCCTTATCGAGGCGATCTCCGAGATTCAGATCCTCGCGACGGTCGTCAAAACGGGGCGGGAGATTCCTGAGAACTATCTTCTGCTGGACCGGCGGATCGCGTATTTTGAAGTGGGCGTGAAAGGGGCACTGGCCGATGGTTTGATCAGCGCCTTGTTCGTGCCGGTGAGCATGGGAGTGTTATCGAATCTCGTGCCCATCTTCGGCACGCTCACCCCGAGCTTATTTGATCAGCTCTTCTCCGTCCTCATCGCGATGGCGTACGGATTGGGCTACAACGTCATGATCGGGGTCAATCTGGGCAACTGCTACTATGGGAAGGCGTGCCGGCAAGCCATCGACAGCATTTACAGCGCGATGGTCACGTTCAATATCCTCAAGGTGATCCTGATATTTCTGCTCTTCCATGGCCTGCACGGGTTACTCACACCGGATTGGGTGCATGCCAAAGCCGAACAGCTATGGCCAGCGTGGCGGGTCCTTATGAATCAGGCTACGGCAGTGGAGGTCCAAACGTGGATTCTGAATGTCCGTGAGGTGCTCCTTCTTTCGAGCTGGTTCGTTGTCTTCAGTACGGCTCTCTCACTCATCATCCCGCGGATCTTCTTCGTGCGCGGCTCGAAGCAGGCCGAGCTCGAACATCGCCGCAACATACTCTACGACGGATACTGAGCAAAAATGACAAGGTATGGAAGCCGCGATTTGATCCGTCGCCTATTCTGCAGATTCAGTACTGATGAGGGTGGCATGGGCTCAAAATTCTTGTCCAAGGATCCCCGAAGCGCTAATCGATCTCACAAGGGATCTGACCCATCCTTGTGCCCATCCAAAAACCATAACCTATGAAGTTCTCTCTCAATTTGCTCGGGTTGGTTCTCGGTAATAGAGTGTTTCTGCGCATCGCCACACGTATGCATCCGTACGATTGAGGGCATAGACTCCGCGGTCCTCTAAGGCCTTACTCGTCGTATCGAAAACAGCCTCCTTCCTTGAAAATGGCTGCTTCTCCGTTATATTCGACTCCTGTAAGGAAACAATCCTGAGAGACAAGCTGTTTTGCCCTCGCTAAGGGAGGCCTTATGAAAGCTGTCACGCTCAAGAGTCAGCTGGTTTGCCTGATGGTGGCCCTGGTGTTGGTGGTGAACGGGTGCACGACTCTCGTCAGAGACGATGTGCGCCAGCCGGTTGCGAATGCCGGGCATTGCTCCGGAACAGAGTGGGCCGACGATTCATCTTTGGCGGTGCTGCCGATTCCCGTCGTGGCTTTCTTCGTCCCGCACGTGGATCTCCATGACATCAAAGGGGATGATTATCTCAAGCGCTGCGGAGAGTTTACGCGTGTGGTCAATCGAATCGTCGAGGTGAATCGCGTGGCCTGCGTGCCGACCGCGTTGACGCGGATCATCTCGCTCGGCATCTGACAGTGGTGCCCCGCACGGGTGACCTGGGAAGCCGATGTGAAACCCGTCGTATCCTGAGATGGCATAAGGAAAGTGAGGGACTGTTACCAATGAAGTCGCGCATGACAGCCGGTTCATGTGCAGCAAAGTAGAATATGTTTGGGACACGGACGTTCAAGGATCCCAGGAGTGGAGGCGGTTCCCGAGGGGAGACCATTCCAGATGGCGTTCTGTGGGCGGCGAAGTGTTTTGACGCGAGGCCCGTTGTGTGACGACCCGGGTGTCTGGTAGGCAAATACCCAGCAAGCATCGGCCCCATCGGCATTCCCGCAACTCGCTGGACACCGTTCCCCTCGAGCCGGATTCTCACAGCACGCGACCACAACAGTGAGTCATGCTGAGGAGGGGGTCACTTACAGCCTGCCCGTTCCCCCGTCGTGGATGATATGCGAGCTTGTGACACCACAAGCGTGAGCGTCAACGTCTGCTTACTCGGGGCTTCGGTCATTCACGCTGGTCCCGCTGACGATGGCTTCCGCCTCAAGCCAATCTTCCAGATCATGTCCGTGGCGGCATCCGTGCTGCTCCCAAAGCTCGTAGGCCTTGGCCGCGATTCGTTCGCGTCGGTCTTCGGGCCACACCATGAACTTCTGAGCGGCTTCTGTTGTTGCCGGAGACGGTACGCCTTTCCCTGCCGGGTTGGCTCCGGCCGGAGGCGGCACCACTCGTGCGGTAACTAACCCCTTCGACTTCGATGACGGCATCATAGGGCCACCTCCCTTTTGGTTTCAACCAGGGAACAGTCGTCTTCTCGCCAGGACACAGCCTAGGGCTTCCCTGGCTTCATCGTTTTCAGCGTTCGTGCGACGCGCCATGTTATCCACCCCATATACAGGACCAGTATGATGCCGAGCAGCTCGAGGAGATGGACGAGATGCCAGCCTTCGATCACTTCCACCTCCACGATAATCAGCAAGATGGTGGCAAGGAGAAAGACGAGCACATGTCGGCGGGGCATGGCGAGGACCTCCCGCAGAAACGCTCTGACCCACGCTCGCGGCTCCTCCATGGTCAACGATCTCCTCTGCGGCTCTGCTCTCAGGCCGCCCACGTGCTGACACGCGCACGGTCTCTGAACGTCACCGAATGTGCAGGATCACGAGCGCATGCGCGTGCGTGTGAACCTCCATGAGCCATCAGCGGCTGGGCTGAACGGTCCGGCGACAGGGTGATTCCGATTTCCGTCGCTGCGCCAGGATCACCGGGTCCACACGCTCCCCGCACAGAATGCAGCGCCAGCCGTTGAAGTCGTCGTCAACCTCCGACACCATCAGGCCGCCGCAGCGCTCACATTGAGTATCGTGTCGGGGTTGCGCCGGGACCGGCGGACGGACCGAAGCCTTCTCCGACTGCGATGGGCGGAATGTCCCCTCGGTGGGGACGACAAGCGTATATCGACCAGGCCCTACCAGCGCTAACTTGAGGACGCCCTCCCGGCTCAAACGGTCCACCTCAGAAAAGATCTGGTTCCAAGTCAATTCAGGGCAGAATCTCACCAGGTCGTCCAAACAGCAGCCTGGCTGGTGGGCGATGGCTTCGATGATCAGGTCGCCTGAAGTGGTGGCACCCGTGGCCATGGCATCCCTCCTTCCAACCGCCTCCGAGCGACCGAGGACATTCCTGCCGATAAGCAGATTGGATGCCACTAGTGAAAAACTCCTCCTATCGCCTCATCTCAGCATAGATAGTAAAGGATCGCCGACACGTCTCAACATGGTGTGTAGGAGGTTATGACTCCCAGGACACTTCTTTGAGGAAATTGAGGAGAATGGGGACACGAAGTCACGCGCGCCTGTTGCAAAACGCGGCAGAGAAACAAGGTTCGCCGATCGCCTATCGGCTGTTCTATTCGGGGATATGCGTCAGTGGCATCAGACGAAGATGCTTACATGGGTGATGTCGTCCGTGGCCGCGCCCTCCTCTTCCAAACAGATCGACTGCACGGACAGATCGCAGCACCCTACGAGCAGGTGTCCGCTGTCTTAGACAGAGGTGTTGCAATTAGCACCACATACCTTCTCTCCTCACGAACGTCATGGTGTAGGAAATGGCTCGCCACTTGAATAGGAGAAACGCGGCGTGGTGAAATAAAAAGAGATGTCTTGCAGACAGTCGACCCAGTACATGCATTTCGCGATAGTTGAGCGTCATTCTGGCGCTCATGAGGCCCTTCACAATGGAACGCTCCATCATCACGATGCTCAGCAGGACCGCCGACGGCGCCATGTTGGCCGATGAGCAGGGCACTGTCGTGTTGTGGAACAAAGCGGCCGAGCGGTTGCTGGGATTCCGGGCCGGGGACGTGATCGGGCGCCCCTGTCATGAGGTGATGCGAGGCGAGACCCTCTCCGGCCAGCCGTTCTGTTCCTCCTCATGCGCCGTCGGACACCGACTCGGCTGCGGCGGTGGCGTCCGCAACTTCGACATCCAAACTCGCGGCAAAGCCGGGAAAACCATCTGGCTGAATGTCAGTTCCCTGCCTGTCCCTTCCAGGAAGAAAGATCGGTTCCTGTTCGTCCACCTGTTCAGGGATATCAGCAAGCAGGCGAAAGTTCGGCATCTCGCGCAGGAGCTACAGTCCTTGTTGTCCGCTCCCGCCGAACGACCTGCTCCTGGGGCGAAGCCCTCCTGTGCTCCAGCGTCGCCGACGGACACCGTTCCTGATGTTCCAACCACGTTGCCATTGAGCCAACGCGAGCGAGAAATACTCCAGCACTTGGCGATGGGCGAGCGCACCGCGCGCATTGCGGATGTGCTCTGCATCAGTCCCGCCACTGTGCGCAATCACGTCGGGCACATCTGCGACAAACTCGGGGCGCACAGTCGTCTTGAGGTCCTCGCGATCGCGTTCCATCACAAAACGTCCTCTGCCTAGATCCTCCCTGTCTGAGCGAACTCGTCCGTCCTCGGTCACATGAATTCACACGGTTCTCGCCGTAGTGCATCTGCATCATCCTCCAAAATGACGCAGCCGGCTCATTGTTCATCGGGCCTTGGCGGCTTAGCCTGTGAGCATGGAATCAGAACGTCATATCGGGAGATGGGCGGTGAGATGGGTGTCGGGAATTCGGGCTCAGGATGATGGTGGTAGCGGATGGGCGGAGGTGCACCATGTGGGTCATCGAGGATATCAGGTGGACGGCGACGGTCCTCCTCGCGTTGACCGGTCTCATGGTGGTGGCCTTGGGAGGGCCGGTGTGGGCGCCGGCGGCAGAAGACGACTGGCTGGGTGCCATGATGCAGGCGGTGCTGGTCGAGCAAGCGAACGAAGGCCCGTTCTGGGGAACGTTCGCTCCCTATGTCGCGCAGCTGGAGGTGGTGCGTGGCCATGTGTTGAACAAGGATACGGCTGCCGTGTATGCGGCCATGAATCGGCTGATGGATATGCTCGAACGTCGAGAGAACGGGATCCTGTCGGAGGTCGCGGATCGATTATTCGACTATTGTTATCTGGTGACGCCGGCGAAGTATCACGATATCTCCCGTCATGTCGAGAATTTCAGGAGGCACCAATTCGAGTGAAGGCTCGATGAGGACGATGGGTTAAAGCGGACCCTGTCGTCGTGGAGACGTCAAGAATGGTGACACAGACCAACAGGCCGACGGTGGAGACAGGTTATGACACGGTCGAGAATGGAATGGCTGACAGGCGTGCTGGTGGGGGTCGTGTTGTGGGGCATGAGTGCTCCTGGGCTGGCCATCATCCATCAGACTGACGACGACTGGATCGACGCCATTACCAATGCCGTGCTGATCCAGCGGCGAGGTGGAGGCGGTCACCCCGGTGTGAGGTGGGAGCCGTATCTGGGCCAGCTACAGGTCGCTCGCACCCACTTCGAGCGAGGCGATGTCGAGGCCACGTACAAGGCCATGAATCGCTTCATGGCCTTGTTGGAAGCCAGGGAGAACGGCGTGCCGGCAGCGACAGCGGACTGGCTCTTCGACTTCTGCTACATCGTGGTGCCGGCCCAGTACCACGATGTCTCGCGACACATTGAGAAATTCAAGCAAGATCAGTTCGGTGAGTCCGGCGGTGTGTTCCGGCAGTTCGTGCTGACTGCGTTAAGGAAGGAGGTGTGTCATGAGGCCAATCAGAGGTGATCCGATGACCGCAGTGTGTTTCTCAACCGCGTTGGCGCTGGGTGTGCTGTTAGGGTCAGGAACGGCAGTGACCCACGCGGCCACTGTCGAGAAGGAACTGCCGGAACTGACGATCCATGTGACCATCAAGAACATGGAGTTCCATGTCACCGGCTACGGACGAGAGGGGAATCCCACCGCCATCGTGGTCCGCAATGAAGACGGGGTGACGCATGGATTCTACTCCCCCTTGTTCAAGGACACGCCGGTTCGGTTGGAAGGCGACGGGTACCAGGTTGCGGGGAAAGACGGTCCCGCCTTCCGTGTGGATCCGGGGAAGACTATGACGCTCCATTTTACCAAGGGCTCAGCGACCGCTCCGCTGACGATGATGAGCCCGCTGATGCGGCATGTCATTTGGTGCGACATGCACCCGGATGTGAAGGGTGAACTGTTCATCATCGAGCGTCGGGGCGGGTAACCGGGCGAGTGAGTCAGTCGAAAGGAGGTGACACTCGGAAGTGCAGTGAGGAGTCAAGTGTTTTGGAAGGAATTTCGCAAGAGGAAGACGTGAGCAGTTCACGTAAGAACAAAGGAGGGCGATCATGAAGATCCGAGGACATACCACCACTTTGTTAGCTATTCCGATTGCCCTGGCGGCCATGACGCTGCCGGGTGTAATGGATGATTTGTATGCCCAAGCGCCCGGGATGGGAGCGGCGCGGCAGAAGCTGGAGATCACGATCAAGGACCGGCAGCATGGGTATGAGACCGTGGGTTTCACCATGCCGGATCACGAGACGACGGTCGTGATTCGCAACGAGGACAATGTCACCCATGGGTTCGCCTCGAGCCTGTTCAAGGATATCGAGGTGCGCATGGAAGGCGGCACGGAGGTCCGCGGGAAGCACATCAGGTCCTTCCACGTGGATCCGGGGAAGATCATGACACTGCGCTTCGCCACCGCGCCGACGGAGTTCGATCCCTTGACGGGTGGCGCCCAGAGCCTGCGTCATGCGATCTGGTGTGATATCCATCCGGAAGTCAAAGGAGAAGTGTATGTCATCGAAACCAGGGGCGAGCTTGGCGGCGGATGATCGCGCCGGTCGCCTCACGCCAGAAGGCCTCGCATCATGAGTAGCATGTCTCTTGTGAGTGGTCTGGCGACCGCAGCCCTGGTCGAGGTTCTGGGTCTCTGGAGCCCGGCCGGGGCGGCGGAGTTGCACTTTGTGGTCCAAGACATCGGGGAGAAGCGGGCCCTGTGGGTGCCACAGGAGGTGGTGATTCACCGCAGCACGGAGATGCAGGACGGCCTGGTGTTCGTGTTGGAGAATCCGACGGATCGCACCCATGCGTTTGCCGCTGTTGGGCTGTTCGAAGAGATCATGGGCGCGGGCGGGGAAGTGACCAGGAAGCCGTTACGGGTCAATGTGACGTCGGAAGACACGGTCCGGGTGCAGATCAGCACGGCGCAATTTGAGAGACGCACGGATGAGGCGGTCGAAGAGTTTCCGTTTTTCTGTCCCCTTCACAAGGGGGATGCCCATCTGGGCGGGACGATTCGCGTAGTGCCATAGGCCCGGTCAGGTCGGATGAACGAGGAGTCAAGAGAGGAACAGCATGAATAGAATTCACCGCCGATTATCGGTATCAGCGTTCGGTCTGGTTCTGCTGATCGCAGCGAGTGGTGCGAGGCCTTCCACGGGTCTCGGCGGAGAGTTCCATTTTGTCATCCAGGATCTGGAAGGCGAGGCGGCAGCCTGGTTGCCGCGCGAGCTGGTCATTCACAAGAGCACAGATCTCGATGGGGGACTGATTTTCATCCTGGAGAACCCGACGCCCCGCACCCATGTGTTTGAAGCCCCGGGCCTGTTCGAGCAGATTATGGAGGGGCCCGAGGCCCTGACCGTGAAACCCTTACGGGTCTATGTCGCCCCAGGAGAGACCGTGCGGGTCCAGGTCAGCACAGAACAGTTGAAGCGTGAACCAGAAACGGATGCGTCAGGGGCGCAGACCTGTCCGTTCTTCTGTCCATTGCACGGGGCCGATGAGGCCTTGCGGAGTACGATTCGGGTGGTGCCCTAACGACAGGCGGCGAGAGTACGTGGGAGTGCTGTGGACAGGCTAAGATCACGGCCGGTCAACCACAAGCCGAACAAGGGGGAAATCATGAAACAAATCATCATTTCACGAAAGGCGATCATCCTCCTGCTATGCGTGCTTGTCGTGGCGCTGATCCCGTGGGCCGCCGTCGCCAGGTACACCGGCTCGGAGAGAGAGGTTGATCGGCAGAGTGATGTCACGTGGAGAGTCAAGACGCTGGTCGCCATGTACACCGGGTCCGAAGGCTGGGAGCAGCAATTGACCGGGTTCGTCATCGTCCAAGAAGGGATGGCCTCGGCCAAAGGCGAGCCGGGATTGTTCGATCCCTATCTCGGCCAGGTCGCCTTGGTACGAAGCCTCTACGACCGGGGCGACTGGAAGGGGACCTACCTCGCGATGAATCGTTTCATGGACATGCTGGAAAGCCGGGACGGAGGCATTGGCGCCCACGCCGCCGATGCCATCTGGGATTTCTGCTATGAGGTGACGCCGCCCGCATTGCATGACGTGAAGCGGCATAAGCAGTGGTGGGACAAGACCGTGGATTGGGAAAAGTTCTTCTGGGAAGAGTGAGGAAGAATTGGATGGGGTATGAATGAAGACAACAAGAGGTGCGGTCATGAAACAACTCCTCAAACACATGAGAGACGTGGCAGGTGTGGTCGCGATGACATGCGCCGTACTGTTCGTCCCAATGGCGGGACCCACGGGGGCCGCGACCGCCTCTCATCCCTATTGGATCGACGACATAAAAGGCGCCATCGCCTTTTATAAGGGAGACGCCTACTACAAGAAAGAGTATCCAACTGCCAAGTGGGATCTCTACGTCGCGCAAATGCACGAGGTGGAGACCGCCTATCAGAGGGGGGATGTCCAGACGACTTATGTGGCCATGAACCGGTTCATGGACATGCTGGAGACTCGCGAAGGGGGCATTCCCGTGCAACCGGCAAACGAGCTGTTCAACCTCTGCAACTTCGTGACGCCGCCGGAGTTGCATGATGTGACGCGCCATGCCGGACCACCGCGCATCGAGCAGCCCAGAATGCCCGGAGGCGCACAGTGGCCCGGATAGAGGATAGCTAGACGATGGAGGATAGAGGGAGAGGCCGCAAGAAGTCGTCGGCCTCGATGAGCAGATAGAAGTGAATAGCGACAAGAGAGGAGGTGTCGCGATGAAATGCTTAGATCACATCGATATGGCAGTGATGGCTGGGGCGGTCGCGACGGTAGCGAGCGCGGCTGTCCTGTGGGCCTACCTCGGGATCGAGCGCGGGCCGCTGATCCCGCCGGACCCGATCACCTCGGCAATGTTTCTCCAACAGGAGATGGAGAAGGCGATCAACGAGGCGGTGGTGACTCCGGCTCGCGTGATGGACGAACAAGGACGCACACAAGCCGCGTTAGGCCGAGCCATTGTCACGCTGGGGGCGGCCAAGGAACGGGTCGGCACGTACAGGCTCAACCCGGAGACGATGCCGACCCCGCATGCCCTGACTCAGGCGGACTTAGGCCGGTTGATCGTAGCCGGCGGCCAGGTTCGAGAAGCAGCGCTTCGGCACGCGGAAGCTCGCTATGGTCTTGCGGTCAGGGATGCGGCTTTGGCCGACCAGCGAGCGGTCGGTGAACCGGCGGCATCACGCGCAACCATGGTGGCGGCAGCCCAGGTGATGGCGGACTTGGCGAAGCGGGCCGCGCCGGCTCCGGCTGCTGAGATCACGCGCGATCCTCGCTGGGGGTTCGGCTCCATCGGAGACGGCATGTGGCTGCCGATCATCGTGCTCGCCGCAGGAGCTGTGCTGCTCGGGGCTGCGGGAGCCGGGATGATGACGGAACGAGGTCCCTCCACACGCACCATTGCCGAACACTGCGAGGCCCACGATAAGGACGTGCTGGTTGAGATCCTCCTCAACGACGACACGCCGTATTATGAGGTCGTGCATTGCTCGGCGTTCAATGGTGGACCGGTGGCCTGTGATAGACGCTGCCTGCATCGGCTGAGCACGCTGATGGCAAAGGCGGCATGAGACGAACGAGCATAGCGGACAGCGAGCAGCATGCAGCGAATAGCCGGATCCGGCAGTGGGCCATCCGCGGCGAGCTGTTCGCGGACCATAACCATGAAACAGCTCACTGTCATGCTGGAACGGACGGCCGATGGCGCGATGGTCGTGGACCACGAGGGCAAGATTGCGCTCTGGAATCGAGCCGCCGAACGCCTGCTGGGGTTCAAGGCCTACGAAGTTGTCGGTCGCTTCTGCCGCGATGTGTTGCGCGGTGAAACGCTGAGCGGCCGCCCATTATGCTCCCCATCCTGTCCGATCGGGACTCGCGTCGCGCGGGGCGGCGGCGTCCGTCAATTCGACATGCAGACCCATACGAAGGATGGCCGCGTGGTCTGGCTCAATGTCAGTTCGCTGCCTGTGCCTTCCCGCAAGCCCGGCACCTTCTGGGTCGTGCACCTGTTCCGGGACATCACCAAACAGGCCACAGTCTCCCGGTTGGTTCAGGATCTCCATGCCGTGGCCTGCCCGGTCCAGGTGCCTCCGCCGGAGCCCTGTCCTGCGTCGATGCCGGAGATCCCGGCGGCGCTTCCACTCAGCCGACGGGAACGGGAGATCCTTCGCCGGCTGGCGACCGGTGAGCGCACCGCAGGCATGGCCGTGGCGCTCGGCATCAAGCCCAAGACTGTGCGCAACCACATCCAGCGCCTCCTGGAAAAGCTCGGCGCCCACAGCCGCCTGCAAGCCCTCGCGATCGTCTTCCCGCCAAATACTTCTTCATCGTTCTCCTTGCCTCGCTAAACTTCGGCCAGCCTGACTGTCCGAGGCGGAGTGTCATCTCTCGCCCTTGACCCCACCACCCGTGCTCTCCACTGATGCAGTTGGGGCAGTTGTCCCAACCGTAAAATGACGCGCCCGGCTCATTGTGCGCGCCCACACCAGGCCATATGTTGAAGGCATGAAACATGACTTGGCAGGTCTTGAGCGAAAGGCGCCCGAAAGGAGGTGAGCATCAGTTAACAGTCGAGCCGGGGAACCCCCTACCCGCTCAGGATCGTCCACGCATGATGAACGAGATCCAGCGAGAAAGGAGATGGGTCATGGAGAGATGGAAAGACATAGGTCGGGCAGCAGGGCTGGCCGTCGTGTTCGTCGCCGGATTATTCGCCGGCGAGATGGCGCAGGCAGGTGAGTTCCGGTGGGTGGCCTCGGAGATGATGCCGCCACGATGGGCGATCTGGCAACCCAACCAAGTGATGATGGATGACGAGGACTTGAAGGATGGCCTGACGTTTATCCTGGAGAATCCGACGAAGGAAGAGCATGCCTTCGCGGTGCGGGGTATGTTTGAGATGATGGCGGAGAAAAGTGCGGAAGCCGTCGGGCCTGGCGAAGAACCCGGCATGGTGTACCACTTGAAATCGATACGCGTCACAGTGCTCGCAGGCGAGACCAAGCGAATCACTGTGAGCACCGCGCAGTTCGAGGGAGCCCGTGTGAGCGGGCCGGGACAGCTCTTCCGCGTCTGGTGTCCGCTGCACAAGGACCGGCATTTAGGTGGTGGGCATATCTATTTCGTCGGGTCACGGTGACGAGCGAAGCGGCAGGAACGGGGTGCGGGGTTGTTCAGGGGCTAGCCCCGGCCTCGCGGTGCGGAACGCGGATCTCGGCCTCCTCCACGTTTCGCGCCCGTCTTAAGGTAGTAGGGTACGTTGAGGCAGGAGACCGGCAAGCCACGGAGGGGCGAACCATGAAACCGTTCTTCAATCAGAGGATATGGCTGGCGGGCCTGGTTGTCGCGATCCTCTTCTCTCCGGTGTGCAACCAAGCCGAGGCGGCACCACAACGAGACGGATGGTTGGAGCAGTTGACGGGCTTTGTGCTGGTCCAGCAGGGTGCTGCGCTCGTCAACGGAGAATCCGCGAGGTTTGAGGTTTATCTGGACCAACTCACCCTGGTGCGACGCTCCTACGAGGATCGTGATCAAGGGAGGACGTATGCGGCCATGAACCGCTTCATGGACATGCTGGAAGCCGGAGACGGTGGGATCAGTGCCAACGCCGCGGATGCCATCTGGGATTACTGCTATCAGGTCACCCCGCCTGCGCTGCACGACGTAAAGCGGCACAAACAATGGTGGGACAAGAAGGTCGACTGGGAAGAGTTCTTTTGGGGCGAGGGGTGATGGAGAAGCGGAGGGTGTGTCGGTGAACTGACTATGTGGAGGTGGAGTGTCGCCATGTTGGGTCGAAACGTGCCTTGTTACAGCCTTGTGCTGTTCATCCTAGTGCTGCTGGGAAGTGTCGGCATGCCAGCAGGGGGACAGATGGTGCTGGCCGGGATCGATCCCCAGGTGATTCTGCAGGCGAAACGCGCGACGGTGGGGATTCTCAGAGAGTCTGACAGAGCGTCTGAGCGATTTCAGTTCAAGGGAACGGGCGTGCATCTTGGCGAGGGGTATATCCTCACGGCACGCCATGTTGTCGACGCCTCCGGAGACCAGAAGACCCCGCGTCCCTCTGTGACGATCTTGACGCAGGATCTTCGCGAATTGCCCGCCTTCTTGGCCGGAGAGCATGCATTGACGGATCTCGCGCTCTATCGGGTAGAGCCTGGCGTGGCCTTGAAACTCCCGGGAGCGGTCTCGTTCGCCACGACCGATCCGCAAGCCGGTGAGGAGGTGCTTACCGTCGGTTTTCCCATGGACTGGGGCGCAACGGTGGCCTACGGACGGGTTGGCAACGACGGCACATTCTTGTTTACGGTCGCGTCGCGACTGCTCCAATTGGATCTGTCGGTGTGCAGCGGGAACTCGGGGGGCGGACTCTTTAACGAACAGGGAGAGGTCGTCGGCATCGTCCACGCGATCATTCAGACCGAACATGTGCTGGGCAAGGGGGGTGCAGCCGGATGGCGTTTGCGATTCCCGCGACCATCGCCGACCGGATCGTGCGAGATCTCAAAAAACGAAAGCCTCCGAGTATGGCGCGGCTCGGCATCACGATGGAAGCCGTGAAAGTGGAAGACCGGTGGCGCGTGCGCGTGGCGAAGGTCGAAGGACCGGCCTCCGAGGGAGGCCTGCAGGTCGGCGATGTCATTCTGGCCATCGACCAGACGGAGATTTTTACCCCCGCCGAACTGAAGAGCCTCATCCTTGAGGCGGCACAACCGAACCAGACGGTGCTCCTGCACATTCTTCGTGAACACACGGAGTTCCGCAGGACGATTGTGCTCGGGGAGATCGACGGCGGCTGAGACGATTCTGGTTTCGGCTATTGGGTGACGCCGCCGGCCTTGCATGACGTGAAGCGGCACAAACGATGGTGGCACAAGCCCGTGGATCGGGAGGAGTGTTCTTGGGGAATCGGAAAAGCTGACGGTGCGACCATGCATACCTATCGTCCATATCATAAGCTTTGGGCTCTGCTGATGAGCACCATGCTGGTGCTGGCTCCCCTGTCACCGCTGGCGGCCGGTCGCGGAGGAGGGATGTTTGCCGGTGACGGAGGACCGGCTATGGAAGCCCGCCTTGACAATCCTCGCGGTGTGGCCGTCGATCGGGCCGGCAACCTGTACATCGCCGACTCCAGCAACGACCGGATTCGGCGCGTGGATCGCCTGACCGGGATCATCACCACCATCGCGGGTTCGGGTGAGCGCGGTTTCACAGGGGATCGCGGACCGGCGATGTCGGCCCAGTTGTACTTTCCCCACGGCATTGCGCTGGATGAAATCGGGAACCTCTACATCGCCGATTCTGGGAACCACCGGGTGCGAAGAGTCGAAGCCAGGACCGGAAGCATCTCAACCGTCGCCGGAACGGGAAGGACCGAATTCTACGGAGATGGAGGACCCGCCACAGCCGCAGGCCTGTATTCTCCTCGCGGAATCGCGTTGGATAAAGCGGGGAATCTTTACATTGCAGACAGTCATCATGGATGCGTCCGGAGATTGGATCGCGAAGGGCTGCTCACCACTGTGGCAGGTTCCAATCCGAGATTGCCAAGGAGGGGGATGGCGGCTCAGTACCTATTGAACCCTGTCGGACTAACAGTGGGACCAGACGCTCAAATCTATTGGGCTGATCCCACGTTGAATCGGGTGAAGAAGGTAGACTTGAGCCATACCGACCCTCAGACAAAGAACGGCTGGATTACGATTGTGGCAGGGAACGCGACGATGGGACTCAGCGGTGACGGGAGTCTGGCGCGGGAAGCCGAGCTTGCGGCGCCCGCTGCTCTTGCATTCGATAGCAGGGGCCGTCTCTACATTGCCGACCACAATAATCAGCGCATCCGTCGGGTCGATGCCCTCACGGGCATCATCACGACTATCGCGGGGAACGGGGAGCGTGGTTTTTCGGGAGACGGAGGACCGGTCGCCGAGGCCTCTTTCAACGCTCCCTCAGGACTCGCGTTCGATGCCGAGGACAATTTGTATATTGCTGATGCGCAAAACCACCGCATCCGCAGAATCGATGCGACGACCGGTCTCATCACGACCGTTGCCGGGAGCGGTCCGGTTGATGATGCCCCGCAAAGTAAGGCGATCCTTTGAGAAATGAGACGCTCTGAGCTTCCGGCGGTCAACGAACGGGGGATCCTTTTGTCTTGTTCGCGTGTCGCCTCTAGGCTACGTCTGATTCAGATTTGCAGCATGCGCTGACCGAGGCGGAGTTTCTGATCGGCGGTCAGCCGCATCTCGGCGAGGACGTACAGGACGTACAGAATGTGCTCTTCGAACGCGATAAGTTCCCGATAGCGCTGGACGAATGAGCTGATCCCAAATAGATCGGTGCCGTTCTCGCCTGCGGCGCCTGCGGTCTTGCGGGTCAACCGCTTGAGGATGCCGCGTGCGTCCGTCTTGAGGACACGGTGCTCAAGCAGAATGTTCTCGAGTTGTTTCCATTCCTCCCGCCTCTGTGTCAGGGTCCGACCGAGTGTCCTGATCAAGACTTCTTCCCGTGCGAAATGCACCCCGACGGGACCCGTGAAAAACCGGAACAGCTCGCGCAGCGTGTCCCGGTCCATCGTGGAGCCGGTACGACCTATCGTGGCGGGCCGCTCTTGCTGCAACATCATCCACATCGCCTTGACGTACTCCCGCGCATGCCCCCAGTCTCGGCGAGGACCTATGACGGCCTCGATCATATCAAGTTGATCCCGAATCCCCTTGTGCTCCCGCTTGAGGAGCGCCACCGGGTCCACGAGGGCGCCCGACCGAGAATATCCACGAAGGAACGTCATCCCAGCAACCTCCAGCGCACCCGTTGCCACGGTGAGCTTCTCACATGGGCCGGCTCATTACTCACGCTAGCATGCACGAGGACTGCCCCTCTCCGCACTGCGATCGGGCATAGCACCCTATGACTTCCATCAGCAAGACGTGCCTCATGAATTGTCCGCGCGGATCTGCTTGCCCAATCTTCGGAGCGTTGGAGAGATATCGTCCGGGTCCAGCACGATTTCGATCAGGGAGACCCTCGCTCGATCGCACGCAACCTGTAACGCGGCCGTGAGTTCCTCTGGGGTCCGCACGCGCGCGCCCTCGGCTCCCAGGGCTCTCGCCACCGCCACGTAATCCCAGGGATGGATATCCCACCGGGTCCGCGTTCCACCCAGCGCCTCCAGACTGCGGTACCCTCCGTTGTTGAGCACCATGACCACGGCATTCACCCCGTAGCGCACCAAGGTTCCGATCTCCATGCCCGTCATCTGGAAGCCGCCGTCGCCGACCAGCGCAATCGGTCGACGATCAGGCACAGCCAGCCCGGCGCCCAGAGCGGCGGGCACGCCGAACCCCATGCTGGTGTAGTAGCCCGGGTTCAAGATCGTCTCGGCGTTCAATGCCACCGCGCCGAACAAACAATCGCCGGTATCGGTCGTGAAGGTGTAGCGCCGATCGTCCAAGCGACTCAATTCCGAGAAGATGGCAGCGACCATGGACTGGCTGTCCCCTTCGGGCGGCTCCGGCACATAGTCGTTGCGAAACTCCCGCGGTTTGATCTCGGAGGACTCCAGCAAGGAGGTCAGGACCTCGGCAAGGCCGATATATCGATACCGATGCCGGCTGATGACCACCTCGTCGGCCAACACCTGGATCAAGGTCCCGCGAGCGATCAGGCTCGTGAAGCGTCCGGTCTCGGTGTCGGTCAGCCAGACTCCCAGCATGAGCAGGCAGTCCGACTCTTCCACCATGCGGCGCGCATAGGGATGCCCGGCAGCGCCCATATAGGTCCCGATGAAATTCGGGTGGTGCTCGGGAAAGACCGCCTTCCCCATGAACGAGGTGGCCACTGGCAGATTGTAACGCTCAGCGAGCCGGATCACCTGATCCCGAAGACCCAGTCGCATGATGTCGATGCCAGCAAGAATCACGGGGCTCCGGCTCCGGTTGAGGCGATCGACCATCTCCTGCATGGCCTCCGCCAACGCGGCCCGATCCCGCTGCGGAGCAAGGGGCGTCCACGCCTCGGCCTCATCGATGTCGGCCAACGCCAGGTCGCGCGGGATTTCCAGATAACCCGGCCGCCTCTCACGCTGCACCGCATCGAGCACCCGGTTGACCTCGCGCGACGCGGTCTTGGGATCTTCCAGCGTCGCGCTGGCCGCGGTCATCTGCTCGTAGATGCGCAGCTGGGTGTCGAACGCCTTCACCTTGTGATGGATCAACAGCTCCGGGTCCCGGCCGGCCAGGTCGGGCGCGCCGCTGATGACCAGCACCGGCGATTTTTCCGCGTAGGCTTGCGCGATCGGATTGACCATGTTGAGCACGCCGGCCCCGTACGTGCCCATCGCCACCCCGATCCCCTTCAGGCGCGCATAGGCATCGGCAGCAAATCCGGCTGAGGGTTCGTGCGTGGTCAGGATGGACCGGATGGGACTCTCGCCCAGCGCTTCATACAGTGGCAGTACATGGTCGCCCGGGATGCCGAAGGCATGGGCTGCGCCCAAGTCGAACAGTCGTTGGAACAGCTAGGGAGCCAGACGCATGGCAGCGCCATTATAACCCGTGCATAGCCCGGTGTCTCAGCAGGCAAAACAACCGTTCAACCCGCAGTGTCCTGACAGTTCTTGCGCAAGTGCCCCAATGGGGTAGGTCACTCTTCGATCGTCCAGCGTCACTGCTCGTGGAAGCCGGTATCTCCTCCAGCGGGAGTTCCCCACCTGTCAGGGGGGGGAAGAGCTGGGAGTCGCGAAGCGGCTCATGCGAAGTATGAAGTAGCGGAGACGACGGCTGTAAGGCGTGGTTCTTCATCTCGGGGTTATTCCCCTCTTTGGGGGTAAAACCAACGGGGAATGCCGCCTGTGGGTTGCTCGACTATCCTTCAGACAGTGATTCCGCTTCCATATGTGAGTTACGAGGTGTCCGGATGAACCAACAGTACAATGGATTTGTCGTCCGAAGGTATTCACGGTTCCCGATCCATACGACGACCATGTATTTAGGCAAGGACTTTGCCGGCCAAGGGATTCTGCGTGAGCTGTCCCGTGTGGGATGCCGAATGCTCGGAAACTTCCCTGTGACTCCTGGAGAGGTTCTGAGCTTACGGATCTCGCTTCCCATGCAACCGACCCCGTTTTATATCGAGCATGCACGGGTGAAGTGGGTGAATGGACTGGAGTTTGGGGTGGCCTTTCAAGCTCTTGACGACGAAGCAGCAAACCGCCTGCACGAGTTGATGGGCGAGTTGCTCCGCAGCAGGAGCGATCACGGATGGTCTTCACCATAAACGCATCGCGATGGTGACGGCGCTGGTTACCGAGACTGAGTATGAACCTTCGTTCCGCACTCCCCTTGGTGCCCCCGGTTTAACGGCACGGGTGCACGGTTCAGCATGCGCTCACCACCTTTCGGATCACGCCATATAACTGATCGACTGCTGCTTCTTTTGATAGGAGCACGGCGGCCCCTGCCTTGATCATGACGTCCCGTGTTTCCTGACTGACGTTAAACGACAAGCCGACGACAATCGTGCTCGGGTAACATTCCTTAATGCGGGTCGTCGCCTCGATGCCGTTCATTCTCGGCATGTTAATGTCCATCACTACGACAGTGGGTTGAAGTTGTTCGACCAATGCAACAGCTTCAACACCGTCTGAGGCCTGACCGACGATCTCCACGTCAGGAAAATGTCCCAAGAGGCCACACAACCCTTGGCGGACCATCACATGATCATCAACGATGAGCAGACGGATCCGAGGCACTGTCACGACTGCAGACGCAGCCGGCGTAACCAAGCCCTGTTGGCCCGATATCGTCTGGCCTCGCTCTCGTCCCTCATCTGGCTCCAACGGATATATGAGGATTGCCGTTGTCCCATTGCCCGGCACCGAGTGGAGGATGAAACGACCTCCCAGGGCCTGCATCCGCTCGCGAATACTGAACAGCCCAAACCTAGACCCAAGGGGTGATGGTTCGACGGCCGCTGCAGCATCAAAGCCTGTGCCGTCATCGGCCACCTCAATGTGAAGCATCCGCTCTCGGTGCTCCAGCTTCACGGAAGCTTGTCCTGTGGCGGCATGCTTCCACACGTTCATGAGCAACTCCCGAACTGATTGAAACAGCAAGGTGGCGACATCGTCGGGGAGGGTCCGAATCTCCTCCCAGGGCGCTTCCACCGTGACAGCGAGCTCATATCGTTTCATATACCCGCCGAGCCATTTCAGCCCGGCCACCAAGCCAAGGTCGCGCAGGACGGGCGGGCTGAGTTCAGCGACTAAGTCTCTGGTATAGGCCAGGACCTCCGTCAAGACTTCGTCAACCCGCTCCATGATGTCAGTGCACGCAGGTACCGAGCCGGCCAACCGTTTCCCTTGGTGAAGCTTCAGCTTGAGGAAGATCAATGTCTGTTGAAGATGATCGTGCAACTCCGTCGCGAGGCGCTTTCGTTCCCGTTGTTCAGCCAAGTTGAGCTCCGTGGCCATGGCCCGGAGTTGTTGCTGTGACTGCACGAGCTCCTGTGTCCGCTCCTGAACAAGGTGCTCCAATCGGAGGTTAAAATTACGTAGCTGCTCCTCGCTCTTGCGCAGCGCCGCCTCCGTTTGCCTCCGTTGAACGATCTCACCCAGCAGCGTGGCCGAACTATGCAATCGTTGCTTGGCCAGTTCGATAATATAGGGAGGCCGGGATTCATACTGCTCACTCAGCGTCCGCAGCGTTTCAACGGTGACGCCATAGCGCTCGGCCAAGACTTGGAGCGTCTCGGTGTCGTTAGGCGGATCACCGTATCCGAAGTTAATACTGCCAATGACCTGGTTGTCGGCTGTTTTAATGGGTACAGCATAGAGCCGGATGCCGCCCTTACAGGCCAGGTCCACTGGCTGGCCCGTGTCCATGGAACGTTGTGACGCTTCCCAACACGATTCGTGGCAATGCCATCGACCGCTCCGCAAAGCCGCGTGATTGTCGTCAATCCCGCAGTGTGCCCGCGAGGTCCGATCCATGAACTGGCACCATTGGGACGTGAACAGCCCTAGAGCATAGTCCCCATTACACTCATACACGGCGCCGGAGGTACGGAGGAGCCCGAGATAGTCATTGGCCACTTCCCGCAGTAATGACTTGCCGACAGAGTCCAGTAGCAGGCGTTGGGTGTTCAATTCGGTGAGATCGCCATACGGTTGATCGCTCGTGTCGTGCGCGATATCTGGTTGAAGCAGCCATGCAAGGCGCTGCAATTCCTGTTCGGTGCGCTTGTGCTCGGTGATGTCTTGAATCATCGCGAGGAAGTGTTTGGGATTCCCCTTAGCATCGTGAACCAGTGAGACGGTCCGCGTCACCCACACGATGGATCCCCTCTTGTGAACGTATCGTTCGTCCATCGTGTAGGTCCGAATTTCGCCTGCGACGAGACGTCGGGCTTGGGCCCGGTCCGCGTCGACGTCATCAGGATGGGTAATGTCGTCACATGTTGCCGCAAGTAGTTCTTCCCGGGTGTAGCCGGTCATGGCACACAGTCGGTCATTCACTTTCAGCCACCGTCCGTCGAGCCCGACGTGCGACATCCCTACGGCTGCATTGTCAAATGTCGATTGGTACTGAAGCAGGAGCTCGCGCAAGGCATTGTCGCTTTCCTTGCCATCATGAATGTCCGTCATCGATACACCTCGGCTCGATGAACCCTTATGAATACTTGCTGGCTGTGAGATGAATCAGCGGGGGAATGGTACAACGTCAGATCGGATCGGTAAAGTAGTTAGGAAACGAAACCGGCAGAGCAATCTCTATCCAGGGGGCCAGAGGAATGGGTCAGTCAATGTCTGACAACTGCCGTGAGACCTGTCCAGCTAGGGGACAAGGGGGGACCAATTCTTTCCGTCCGTCATCACGTTCACCCGCTCAGTCGGGAAGTGATGTACGCTTGTGCAAACATTACGGATGGTCGCGACACGTACGGATGCTTGCGACAGGGAATGGACTTCTATTTGGAAGTTCATTGGAAGTCCAACAGTGTTTTGGTGTTCGGCAGCCCGCTGGTGGATTGATTGTTCTGCCAGTGGCAAAGTGAGTCAGGCGTAGTATCGGCTGAAGAGCGGATCTCGTGCAATTTCTCCCTTCTTGACAATCCGAGGCATTCCATTTTAGATTTCCGGCCGCATAGCACTCCGGTCGAAGGGAAGAGGGTGTAACTCCCTCACGGTCCCGCCGCTGTAACTGGGGACGACGCTCGCCAGCATGTCACTGTTCGCCATGGGCGAATGGGAAGACGCGGGCAGTCGGATGATCCAGAAGTCAGAAGACCTGGCTGGAGATGAAGACCACTGTTCCCCCGTGGGGTGGGGAATGGGGCGAGGATGAAGGAGCTGGGTGCAGTCCTCTGGGTCTTACTGTTCTTATAGACCCCGAGGACTTTTTCTTTGCCCTGCGCCAAGCCGTTTCGGCATCCCTGCTTCGGTTGTGGACCGCTCTTCACCAGAGCGGTCGATTGCTCTGTCTCCCTGGTAGACCCCGCGCTAGCCTGCAGGACCGCTGAGGATCTTCACCGGTCCGTCACGTGGCTCCGCAGGCCCCTGCAGGCCGGAGCGCTCCCATCACGTAGTACAGCGACATCATCGGCGCAGGGAAGAGATCGAGAGATCCTTTGCATGGCATCGTGCCGTCGCAACCAGCCGCGGGTTTCATACGATCTCAAGGTCGGACCCCCAGACTTAATCGCTGAAGCCCTCGCCTCAAATCGTCTGGACAGGATTTCAGGTCCACGAGCATGTCTCCGAACCAATCTTTTCAGCACAGGCCGT
This sequence comes from Candidatus Inralta sp., assembly GCA_039794185.1. Taxonomy (GTDB): domain Bacteria; phylum Nitrospirota; class Nitrospiria; order Nitrospirales; family Nitrospiraceae; genus BQWY01. Next base: position 24,298 of record JBDIVW010000041.1, read on the forward strand.
CAGCTCCCGACCACTCATAGACCGGACGCTGACAACCAGACGGCTCATCTTTTTCTGAACGAATCCAGGAAGTGTTTCGTCAACTATCACGCCGGTCGTCCGAATCATCGGGGGCCGTCATCAGAGCAGGCCGGACTTGTACCCAGTCCCCTGTGATGCCGTAAGGGTACGGAGTCATTTCAGGCGGGAGGAGTCACGCAGAGTACACGTCGGGGACGGGGAAGATGGTGAAAAGCCATCACGGTGCCGCCACTGTAAGCGGGGAGTGAGTCCGCACACGAGCCACTGTGTGCCGAGGCACATGGGAAGGCGCGGACGCGCGTTGATCCGCGAGTCAGGAGACCCAGCCGACGGACATATCTGCTCAGCCCTTCGAGCATAAGGGAGGCGAGCATGGTGCGATGGGAAGGGTGTGTCTTGGTGTGTGCAATCGTGTGGTTTGGGAATGGCGTCATGGAAGCCCGGGCTCAAGTCCTGGCGTCGGCGGACGAGCCGCTCGAAACTCGGGAGGTCGTGGTGACCGCCACGAAGACCGAGATCCCGGTGTCTCACGTCACGAGCGCCGTAGAGATCATCACGGAAGAAGATCTGAAGCGTCGGCAGATCAAGACGGTGGTGGACGCGCTCCGGCTCAGTCAAGGGCTCACCGTCTTCTCAAACGGGGGCCCGGGTACGTCCACGACGGTGCGCATCAGAGGGAGCAACGCCGATCAAGTGTTGGTGCTGATTGACGGCGCCATCATGAACAGCGCCACGTTGGGCAGCTTTAACTTCGCCAACTTGACGACGGACAACATCGAACGAATTGAAATTCTTCGTGGCGCCCAGAGCATGTTGTGGGGAGCGGACGCGATGGGTGGTGTGATCAATATCACCACGAAAAATGGTGGTGCGACACCGTCGGCAAGCGGGTTCTTTGAGTATGGGTCATTCTCCTCCATACGGGAAGGCGCGCAGGCGTCCGGCCGGAAAGGACCGGTGGATGTGTCGGCGGCGCTCTCGCGATGGGACTACACGGGTTTCTCCGCAGTGAACTATCGCCGTGGCGCGTCGGAACGAGACGGATTTCACAACTGGCAGGCATCCACGCGAATCGGCGTCGCCCTGCCTCATGACGGGCGACTCGATGTGACCTTCCGCCTGCTGCAGGGGAGGGTCGATTTTGACAACGGGTTTTCGCCCGGCTTCGACGTGTTGGGCGCCTTCAGCAACAGCCGGCAATTTGTCTATGGAGCCTCGTATCAGCAGCCGATGACGAACTGGTGGAATCAGTCGCTGACCGTGTCTCGCCAAACGGAAACTCTAGAATCGGCTCCCGGGACCACACAGCGAAACGTCCTGACCGGAGCGGTGTCGACGCCGTTCGGAAGCCACTCCGAGATCAATACGCTCGCCAATCGAGTGGAGTGGCAGCAGAACGTTCAAGTCGGCAAGCCGTTGCTCCTCACCGCCGGGTATCAGTTTCGTGATCAACAGGGGGAAAACCTGAACACCAGCATGAACACGACCACGTTTAGCAACAAAACCGTCTCGAGTCATGCGGGATTTGCCCAGGCCCAACTGACCCTGTGGGATCGTGTGTTTGCGACCGGCGGCGTGCGGGTCGACGATTACAATGTGTTCGGAACCGCCACGACCTACCGGGCCACTGCCGGCTACCTCCATCAGGAGACCGGTACCAAAATTCGGGCCAGTTATGGAACGGGATTCCGTGCCCCCACTATCAATCAGCTGTTTTTCCCCGGGTTCGGCAATACCAATCTCCAGCCGGAGCGCAGTCAAAGCATGGATGCCGGGGTCGATCAATATCTGTTGAACCACCGGCTGACGCTCAGCGCCAGCTACTTCTGGAACCGGTATCGGGATTTAATTGTGGCCCAACAGAGCGCGACGGTCTGCGGGGTCGGACCATTCGGCCCCAACTTCTGCGCCCAGAATATCGGACTCGTCGGGAACAAGGGGTGGGAGGCCAGCGTCAAGTATGCCGTGCTGAAGGACCTTCCCGGCATCAAGAACCTGGAGCTGCAGGTGCAATATACCAATACGCTGACTCGCAATCTGCTGCAGCAGGCGGGAAACCGAGCACCGCGTCTGCCGGTTGACCAATGGAGCCTGATCCTCGGTTACCAGCCGATTGAGCCACTGCGAGTGACGTTGGAAGGCCGCTACGTGGGCTCTCGGTTTGATGACGTGAACAACCTGCAGAAATTGAAGGCCTTCGATGTCTGGAATCTGACGGCGACCTACGAGGTCGTCAAAGGGGTCCAGACCTACGTGCGCGCCGAAAATCTGTTCAATGAGCAGTACGAGGAAATCCTCAACTACGGCACACCAGTCCGATCCGTGTTCGCCGGTGTGCGGGTGACGTACAACTAGCGGCCGAGAGAGGACCTGTGAGCTATCCACGCCTCGTCATAGCCGGGACTCACAGCGGAGTGGGGAAGACAACCGTGACGCTGGCGCTCCTGGCGGCCTTGAAAGCTCAGGGCCGCCGCGTGCAGCCGTTCAAGGCCGGTCCGGACTTTATCGATCCCGGTCACCATGCGCGGGCCGCCGGTCGGGTCGCACGGAACCTGGACCCCTGGATGCTTGCACCGGAGGCGAACCGACACATCCTGGCCGCTGCCGCCGCCGATGCCGAACTGTCGATCATCGAGGGCATGATGGGCCTGTATGACGGCAGCACCGCGGTCGACGAGACGGGCAGTACCGCGGAGTTAGCCCAACAACTCGCCGCCCCGATTCTCCTCGTGCTCGATGCCAGCGCCATGGCGCGATCGGCTGCAGCGATGGCATGGGGATATGCCCATTTCGCCGCTGCCGTTCCTGTGAAGGGAGTCCTGTTGAACCGGGTCGGGAGTGACGGACACTACCGACTGTTGAAGCAGGCGATTGAAGCGGAAACGCACCTGACCGTCGCGGGGTACTTGAAGCCGGATCCTACCCTCTCGATTCCCGACCGGCATCTTGGGCTCATGACGGCGCAGGAGCAGGGGGCGACGGACTTCTATGATCGGCTGGCCCATGCAGCCATCGAGACGATTGATCTTGATCACGTGGACGCGCTTGCCCGATCAGCCGGCGAGCTGCCGATGGGGCCACGGTTGTCCGTTGTAGCGCCTCGGAAGCGGATCGTCCGGATAGGCATCGCTCAGGATGCCGCCTTTTGTTTTTACTATCCCGACAATCTTGAGTTGCTTGAAGCCGAGGGGGCGGAACTCGTGAGATTTTCGCCAGTGACCGATCAGGCCTTGCCGGAGGTGGACATGCTGTATCTGGGGGGTGGGTATCCGGAACTGCATGCCGAGGCATTGGCCGCAAATGTGCCGATGCGACAGGCCATTCGCTCCTTTGCCGCACGAGGCGGACCGATCTATGCGGAATGTGGCGGTCTGATGTACCTCACGGAGGCGATCCGGGATTTCGACGGCACGTCGCATGAGATGGTCGGATTGTTCCCGGCGGACGCCGTCATGCAAAAGCCCGGACTCACGCTGGGATACCGAACGCTCCGGCTGGCATCCCCCTGCATCCTTGGCGATTCCGGCCTCACCGTGCGCGGGCATGAGTTTCACTATTCCGCACTCGAACCTCACGGGGAATTGCGCTACGCCGGCACGCTGGCCGATGCGCAAGGCAGACCGAAAGGCCAAGACGGGCTCATGGTCCGGAATACCCTGGCCCTTTACACCCATCTGCATTTTGCCAGTCAGCCTCACGTCGCGAGGGCGCTGGTCGCGGCCGCACATCGAACGGCTGCGCGGGTGTCGAGCCATTTCGGAGGTGCGCCATGACGGACCAGGCTGAGCACAGAGCCAGGATGCAGCGGCTGAAAACGTCGGTGGATCGTCGGATTGCAGCTGCCCAGGAGGAGAAAGGGTTGCTCATCGTCTATACGGGCGCCGGGAAAGGAAAGACGACGGCGGCACTCGGCATGGCTGTCCGGTGCATCGGGCATGGGATGAACGTGGCGGTGGTGCAGTTCATCAAGGGTGCGATCGAGACGGCGGAAGAGCGGACGCTACAGTCGTTCGGCGACCGTGTGACATTTCTCCGAATGGGAGAAGGGTACACCTGGGACACCCAGGATCGTGCACGCGATACCCAGTTCGCGCAGCGCGCATGGGAGAAGGCGTGTGAATTTCTCTGTGATCCCTCGTACGCCATGGTGATCCTCGACGAATTCAATATCGCCTTGCATCACGAGTACGTGAGCCTGATCGATGTCCTGCCGATCGTGCGTCACCGTCCGACCATGCAGCATGTGGTCATGACCGGACGGGGAGCGCCGCAGGAATTGCTGGATGAGGCCGATCTGGTCACTGAAATGAAGCAGGTGAAACATCCCTTCCGCAAAGGCATCACCGCACAGCGAGGAGTCGAGTTCTGACCGGCAGGAGAGCGCTCTACAGTGACGAGGTCGGCTCATGACAGGCCCGGTCACCAAAACCTGCGAGCGTTGCCGGCAGACCTTCGAGTGCGGAGGCTATCAGTGTTGGTGCGGACACGTTGGGATTACGGAGGCGCACATGGATCGGATCGCGGCCCGTTTTCAGGATTGTCTCTGTCCCTGCCTGCTTGCCTCTTGTGTGGACAGGACAGGCGGGGCCGTGACGCTCCGAGTCCGATCGACGTCGGCGCATGAAGCGCACGACATGCGTCTGTAGCGGGTCATTCACATTTCTTTCACCGGGAGGGTACAACTATGCTCGTCCTTGCTTCTCGAACACAGTTGATGATCGGCATCGGGCTTGCCGCGTTGATCGCCGCCACCCGCGGCCATCATGTTGATCTCCTCAATCACTTGCCGAGTGCCTCATGGGCGGCGTTCTTTCTCGCCGGTGTGTATGTGCGCTCCCTCTGGCTCTTTCCCGCCTTACTGGCCGAGGCGGCGGTCCTCGACTATGCCGCCATCACGTGGGGCGGGCTGAGCAGCTTCTGCGTCAGTCCGGCGTATGGCTTCCTGTTGCCCACGTACGGGGCGCTTTGGGGTGCAGGGCGTTGGTATGCCAATCGCCATCACGAGAAACTCTCCACCCTCATTCCGCTTGCGATGAGTGCGTTGATCGGGGTGCTGCTTTGTGAACTACTGTCGAGCGGAAGTTTTTATTATCTCTCCGGCCGGTTCGAACAGACGAATTTGGCAGGGTTTGGTGAGCGAGTGGTGCGGTTCTTCCCACGGGCACTCCTTGCGTTCTTGTTCTATGTCGGTGCGGCGAGCCTCCTTCACGTGGCATTCCGCAGCGCCAGCGCTGTTGCGGCAACCATGAACCGTCTTCGAACCTCCGGTTAGCGAGGAATGAGCGATGGTGCACCACACGAACGTCGGGCTGGGGAAGGCCGCCAGTGAGGAGCAGGGGCATGCCTAGTCGATCATCCACTCAACGGACTCCGTCGCCGAAGCCTGGTCTGGTCACCCAGGTTTCCCGCGTGGCCCGCCCGGCGGTCGAGTCCGGCGGGAAGTTCTCTCAGGCGGAACGAACCGCAGTGTATCGGGCGATTTTCGAACGCCGGGACGTGCGGCAAGGCTTTCTGCCGGTCCCCGTTCCCCAAAAGGTCCTCGCGCGCGTGCTGACGGCGGCCCATCATGCCGGCTCGGTCGGGTTCATGCAGCCGTGGGATTTTATCGTGGTCCGCAAGCGTTCGACCAAACGGATGGTGAAGCGCCTCTTTCGACAGGCCAATACCGAGGCCGGCAAACCGTATGTGGGCGCGCGGAGGGCGCTCTATCAGCAATTGAAACTCGAAGGGATTGAGGAGGCCGCGATAAATCTCTGCGTGACCTGTACCCGCGGGCGCGGGGGCCGACATGTCCTTGGCCGGTCGACCGTGCGCGACACGGATCTCTACAGCACATGTTGTGCCATCCAGAATCTATGGCTCGCGGCACGGGCGGAGGGCATCGGGGTTGGTTGGGTCAGTATCCTCGATCATGCCGCGCTCAAGCGAGTCTTGAACATTCCGCGGTCGGTCACAGTTGTGGCGTATCTGTGCCTGGGCTACGTGGCGCAATTCTCCTCCCAACCGGATCTCGAACGGGCAGGGTGGCGGAGGCGGTTGCCGGTTGATCGCGTGATCCACCACGAAGTATGGGGACGCGGCGCATCTCTCACTCGTCTAGGCGGGAAAGCCTGAAAAGACCGTCGAACGAGGTAGAGGAAACGGAGAGTGTGTCCCGCAACCGGCGCATGAACCGATCAGCCGCAACGACCACGACTTGATTAACATGCACAAGCGATCAAGGCACACGAGCGCCCGTGCTCTTCAACGCCAGCATCGAGTTGCTGGGATCGTTGCTGTCAATGTAGCGTGGCCGGCTCTGGAATTCAGGTCGATTCGAGATTATCCGGCCCCTCTGGGGCAGGATGTGGTTTTGGCTTGGAGGCGGCGGAGCAACTTGAGCCCGCCCCTAGATCTAATCGGAAAACAAGTCGGCACGAGCATGACGTCCGGAGACCTTCTCAACTCAAGTCCACGCGAGTTTGGGCAGGTTGATGAGGCCGGTCCGATAGTGGGTGTTCTGCTCAACGTGCGTCCAACGCGGGCACATTCGGTTCATGAAATTTCAGGAGGAAAGGCATCGAGTGGTCATGCCGTATCAGATCGATTCGAACGCTTGGTTGATCATGGATTGAATCTGGTCTCTAGCGCCAACCGATTTCGCGAGCCTCGGCGAGGATAGGCTCCGCGGCGAAACCGGCTGCTTGGGGTGTCGGGGAGCCCGACCTCCCCGACGTCCCTTCATTCTGCCCCAGTCTGTGAGCTGTTTTCTCAAGATCCTTTTGATGATGTGACCTCGTTTGCGACTTGGCAGAGACCAGATCCACCGGCGAAGGGCAACGTCCGAAGGATCTTCTTCGTTGAAATACAGCCGGTAGATACGACACCCCTTGCCCGGCTCATCCCTCATAGGGTCCCTCCCACACGAAGCATATCTTCATCTTGATAGGCCTCCCCTTGGCGATCCTGCCCGGATTGCGAGGGGTGCATCTCATTGTGTGTAACAGTTCGCTGATAGACCCACCGGCCGAAGTGCAGGTAGCCGCAGGCGTTGGCGTACTGCGAGTCTTTGAGAAATTCTACTTTCCCCCGGAATCCGGAGAGATAGGGTTTGAGCATCAATGCGCCTCCGCCGCAGAAGATGACGCGGTCAAAAGACGGGGCGCCTGGGCCCCAGAGTCTGGCCATTTCGCCCAGGATGCGTTCGGCAAAGGGTTTGAGAAGTGGTTGGATGGTCTCGTCGATGACTTTTGGAGGGATATTTTCCCCTTTGACCTTGATCGGGCGGAGGCCTTGAATTGCGAGATCGACTTCGTAGGGATCGATTGTGCGTTCATGTTGGTGGGTCAAGCTCTCGGCAACGCGCGTGAAGAGCTCTGTGACGCCGAGGACCTGTCCACACGAGAGCTCGCTGAGGTATTGTCGATTCGACATGCCGACGAATTCGGTCGTGCGCATGCCGATATCCACGAAAGCATTCCGGCCCTCATCTGAGCCGGGATGCGCAGCGATCGCAGCGAAAAATGCTCCTACACCTTGGGGGAACACCGTCACCTGGCTGGCACGAAGTCCTTTGCGGACCACCTCGGCCACTTGAGTCTGGGCTACAGCAGAGGCGTAGACATGCAGCGGGAGGCCTGTGAACACGTGGGCACCTTTGGGCACTTGACGAGCGGCAAAAGCGACCAGAGCTCTAAATGTGGGAGAGGTCCACCACCCGTCATATTGTTCGCGGAACCTCCAGCCGGCTTGTACGGCTTCCTCGCCGACGAGGTAATCCGCCCCCTCGACCTGAACAGTGTTCTTTGAGAGCGAGAGGCCCAAGTCGATCGAGGTGACGGCAGCCGGCGCTACCAGCGAGGGATAGATGATACGCTGCCCATCTTCGAAGACAATCTTGGTATATCCATAGCCTACATCTAGACCGATGAAGGGGACCTGTCCGTTTGCTTGATGAGATAAATGTCTAAGACTTTTGTTCGTTCCCGTTTTCGCGCCCGCCCTTGTGCGAATTGCCATACAGCGCTCCTTTGGTTCGGCTATTTCGTGGTAACAGACAATCTCGCCTCTCGTAATCGTATTACTGACCAGACGCTGCAACGACTGCCGGCACTGCGGGAGACCACCATAGTCACCAGGAGGGAGCGGGAAGTGGAGGATGCGAACAGGAGTGGAAGTCGGAAATGCTCATTGGATCAATAAGTTAGAGAATGAAAACCATGTAACGCTAAAGGTCTAAAATGAGTCTCTATTCATTTATATATGGGTGCCCTCCCTTTCCTGGTCTCTTCTCTGCCAAGATCAGCCTGTTGAGCTGGACCCAGCCCAGGAAAAGTGCTGGGCCGTGCAAGATCAATGGGTTTGGGAAGTCCGGCTCGATGCAGTAATACCTGTACATCCAGATTGCGATGAAAGTGACGAATCAGTGAGATGGTCCCTTGTGAGTGGGAGCCCCTCCTTATCAAGCTATCCAGGGTGCCGACCTGTTCGCGCTGACTGGGCCGGGTCGCCAGCGGGATTGTGCTCAAAACGTTCGGACATAACATATATGAATATATTGTCCCGAAGTGGGGGAACGATCGGGAGAGGGGCAAGCAAGATGAGGAACGGCTCCGTGGAACTGAAATCATCTCCTGCTCCTGACGGCTCATCGCTGGGAGGGCCCACTGATGGGAGTCTGGCGTCGCACGCACTCCGGGCTGCCGGTGAAAGTTCAAGCGACACGGCCAAGCGGCTCCGGATTCGGATGTATTGCGAGGAAGTGGACACGCTGTTTGTCCGGGCGGAGGCGGATTGCCCCGAAGCAGTCCCGTTCATGTATCAGCGCGCCTGTCGATACGGGATGACAAACGAGCGGTGGATAAAGACTGAGAAGCAAATCGAAGTGTGGCTTCGAAAGAATTACGGTACGAGGCCGAATCGGATCGCGGATTATCTCATCGCCTACCACAAGATCGACCCCCGAATGAAACCGTTCCTCATCAACCTTGCCAGAAAGGTCAAGGCCAGGTATCGGATGAGAAGGAATCGAGGAATGATCGAGGTTCGGGTCGTCGATGGGAAAGCGCAACTCTGTGATGTTGGGGAGACACCAGCGAGCAGACGGGACGTGGAGCTGTGATGGCGAGTGCATTGTGGCAAGAGTGGATCCTGATCCGACGATGGGGAGGGAGCGCCGCCGAACTGTGTACCCTGCCGGCGCGAAGCGCCGGCCAACCCCTATGCCGTCCATGTGTGCGATATGGACGTGTCGGAGGGCGGCGAGCGCCCGCATCGTGGGCGCGAAGCCGCGACACTATGACAGAGCGGCCAACTCAGTTACTCAGTTCGGGAGGCGGTAGCCGGGGGGAAATCCGGTGCCTTCGAGGCTTGCCCGGGTGGCCATGTCCACGGGTCAGCGTGGCGCTAGCGACTCAGTGCCGCACGGATGGTGTTGAAGGTGTGGACCCGGGCTTGTTCTTCTTCCTTCGCTCGCAGTTCCTTGAACCGGAAATGCCGACGGGCGAACAAGTCGACCTCCTGATGAGCTTTCCTGTTCAGCCTGCTCAGCAAGTCCTTTGGATTCTGCGTCTGGAACCGCATCGGCGCCTCCTTGGTTGGACGATAGTCACTGAAATGACATCCTGCCGCCGTCTGCGGCGGCCTCCGGCTCGTAGCCGAGAAAATCTACTGCAAGGGGGGGCGGAACACGGGCAAGGATTCACTTGCGTCCGTCACGAAAGCGGTCCGGCCAGGTTGCAACCGCGTAGTCG
>JBDIVW010000042.1:0-33880 GCA_039794185.1 Candidatus Inralta sp.
CGTGGCGCGACGGCAGCTAGTGGCAGAGGCCTAGCGGACGGGTGCGCGAACGGGGTCGTGGGCAGCCTGACGGCGGACGAACCCCGACAAAGACACGCTCGGACCAGCGGATTCCCAGCGGATTGCCCGTGTTGATCCACCCAGAAACAGAGTTCTTCGTGCAAACGTGAATTAATCAGACGTTCCTTAGTTTGGCCTTGGCGGCATATGGCGACATCGCCGCCCGCGAATGCGGCGACATCGATCTGATGATCCGGCGTGCGGACCTCTCTCGTGCCCGCCAGGTGCTGCTGGAGGAGGGCTACGAATGTGCCCTTGACGATTCGTTGTCGAATGAAGCGTCGGATGAAGCGTTCCACGTGTTCGTGAAACGGTCCCGGGCCGCCACGGTCGACCTACAATGGGTCATGGCCGACGGCACGTTCGCCTTTCGGCTCGATCGGGCGAGGTTTTGGAAGCGGCTCAGGCCGATGGCGCTGGCGGGGACGAGCGTTCCGGTGCTCGCTCCGGAAGACCTCCTCTTGGTGCTCTGTGTCCATGGCTCCAAACATGTTTTTGAACAACTCAAGTGGGTCTGCGATATCGCCGAGCTGGTTCGGAGACATCCTGGCCTGGACTGGACCTACTTGGAGAAGACGGCGAGGGAACTTCATTGCTGGCGGATGGTGCTGATGGGTTTGGCCTTGGTGCGGATCTTATTGAGCGCGCCCCTCCCGGATGCCATCGACCAAGCTATTGTGGCCGACACCGAGGTTCCAGCGTTGGCCCGACGCATGCCGCAAAACTTGCTGAGCGATCCGGGTTATGGTCTCGGAGAACGAGAGCGCGAGGTGTTCCTCTTCGCCATCAAGGATAGCCGGTGGGAACAATGGCGCCATGGGCTCTGTCTCTGCCGCGATCACAGCCCCAGTTTGACCGTGAGGTATTCATGGTGTCCTGCATGGAAACAGCTGCAAGGGGTCTCTGCCGTCATCCATCCGATCCGGCTTCTCTTGCGGCGGGTGGTGCCATCGGTGGATCTTCGCCGACGCATGGCGCGGTGGCTGATGCCGGCACGATAGCCTCTCCTATCCACTGCTGCCTCGGCGCGACCGTACCTCCCTTAAACGAGCCCGACAAGTCTGCTGCACGATATGGCCGGAGTGGCGCCTTGGTAGACACTCCACACCGCCAAGTTGCCGATGAAAAATAGCGCATGCTAGGATGGCCTGAGACGGCGTCGATGTGAGGTCCTCAATATTGAAGGAGGCCGGAGGGGAAGGACAGGTCCGCACTCCGTACCTGATCGGAGATACCCGGTACGATCAATCGCAGGGAGGGATGGTCATGAAACGAACGGTACTCATCCTGGGCACGATGGTCCTCGCTCCGCTGTTGGCAATTCAGGTGGTCCTGGCGGCCGGGCTCTTTAAGTTGGGCGAGAAGGCTCCCGCGTTCGCGCTCACCTCGATCACCGGCGAGCCCGTGTCCCTGGACGCGCTCAAGGGGAAAGTGGTCGTATTGGGGCTGTTTCATATCTGCGAGCCTTGTCTGCTCCAAGGAACTAACCTCCAGAAAGTGCACGAGGCGGTCAAGGGGAAAAATGTGGCAGTGGTGGGCGTGAACTCGTCGGGAAACTCCAAAGAGGATGTGACGGAATTTCTCGCACAGTTCCCCGTGAAGGTCACCTACCCGTATTTGCTCGACCCGAAAAAGACGACCGACAAACTCTATGGCGGGGGCAAGTTCATTCCGAACGTTTATGTGATCGACCAGGGCGGAACGATTCGTTGGCAGCGGGTAGGGAATATGGATCTGGCCGGTGCCGAGGTGATTCTCCAAGAGGTCGACAAGTTGTTGGCCTCGCCTGCGGCGGGCGGAGGTGTATGATGCGTGTTCGGCCCGGGGGCGAAGTGAGGTACAAGCATGGATGAGGCGGCGGAAGGCAAGGCGCAGTTCATCGAGTTGGTCAAGAACCTCGATCCATCCGTGCAGGTGGTCATCCCCACGGCGCCCTCGAATAATATGTATTTGATCTCGCTGACGAAGGGGCCGAACCGGAAGTTCATCTCCCTGTCCGAGGACGATATTCTCGATCTAGTCCAAGAATCGAACATCCGATCCAAGGTCGCCACGATCGTCCGAGACGCGATCGGTGGGCTCTAAGTCTCACATGCTCCCGCCATGCTGAAGCCCCTACTTCCCAACGTGTGGCAGTGGTCCTGGTTTTCTCCGGAGAAGCAGCTCGACTTCAACGGCCTGCTCCTGACCGTGGGCGAACACCGGATCATGGTGGATCCTCCTGCGCTCAGCTCTGCGGACAAGACCCAGCTCAGGCGCATGGGAGGGATCGACTATGTCGTCATCACGAATCGCGATCATGTCCGCGAGGCCAAGGAACACCGGCGCGAATTCGGATGCCAGCTCTATGCGCCGGCGCTCGACGCGCCCCAGATGGATGTGACGCCGACTCATACCTACAAGGACGGGGAGCTGCTGCCGGGGGGCATTTGGGCGGTGCACCTGACGGGGCAGAAATCGCCCGGGGAATGCGCGCTATACCTGCAGCAGAGCCCGGGGGTGATGATCGTGGGCGATGCATTGATCGGAAAGCCTCCCGGATCGGTCTCGATGTTGCCCGCCGACAAGTTCGAGGATCCGGTGTCGGCGAAAGAGGGGCTCCGGCGGCTCCTGAAGTACTCATTTGAGGTTCTCCTCGTTGGAGACGGGGCGTCCATTTTGTCCGGCGCCAAAGCGACAGTCGCCGCCTTTCTCGAAGCGTGAAGGAGGGCCCGTGCGGTCGTTATCGGACGAGTTGAATCGACAAGGCAACGCGTTCTTCGCGCAAGGGCGATACACGGAGGCCTACACGTGTTATGTGAAGGCGCTGGAGCACGATCGGTTGTCGGGCGATCAGCGGGCGATGTCGGCGACCTTGGGCAATCTGGGGAATATCTGCGCGGTCAGCGGTCGGCGGGATCCCGCCCAAGCCTACTATACGGAAGTACTCGAACTGCAGAAAATTCTGGGGGACGAACGAGGGATCGGAACGACGCTGGCGAACCTGGGGAATCTCCGGGCCGATGCGGGGGAATGGGATCGCGCGCGAGCCTATTACCTCGAAGCGCTTGACCTGATGAATCGGACGAACGACGAGGCCGGCAAGTCCGTGCTCTACTCCGACCTCGGACTGGTAGCCCGTGAAACGGGACAGTATGCGGAGGCCATGGACTACTATGAGCAATCTTTGACGCTGATGCACCGCCTGGGGAACTCCGGCGGCATCGCCGATGTGTGGCGTATGAAGGGTCGGACGTTTCTCGCGCAGGGCCGACCCTCGGAGGCGCTCGCATGTTGCCACACGAGTCTGGCGATCGCGGAACGGACGGGAGACGAGCTTCGGGCCGGCGGGGCTCGTTATGTCATGGTCCAGTGTTACGAGGAGCTGGGGGACCTCCAGCGAGCCGTTGCATGCCTCGAGCGGGTGGTGGCCATGGATCGGAAGCATCGTCTGCCTAAGCTCGAGGAAAATACCCGTCGCCTGGCGGCGTTGCGCATGCGACTACCGGCGTCGGGAGATGTGCCGTCAGCCTTGGAGGAAACGCGTCCATGATGAATGAGCAAGCCATGTCTTTCGGCTGGGAGACGACGCGGCAACGGTTGCGCGCTCAGGAGCCCGCGCTCTATGAGTTGGAGCCTGGAGGCGCGCTGGCGTTGCACCTCAACGACGAAGGGTGGTTGCTGGAACTCACGCCCGAAGGGCACCTCATCTGTCAGACAGGCATGGACATCGACGACCTGAAATCGCTCCTTTCGGAGGGCACCTGCGAGGACCTGGGCACCGACGAAATCGCGAAACAAGCCAAGGGATTGATGAACCGCACGGTGGCCAAGTATCGTCCGATACTGACGCGCGAGGGGTTCGAGGAGCGCACCGAAATGAACGAGCAGTATGTGGCCATCGCGTTCTCGCTCCCGCTCGATCTGGGCGATGTCGATCAAGTCACGCGCCGCATTCGCTGGTGTCAACAGCAGTTCGCGCAATGAATCGGCGGCCGGCCATTCGAACCGTGTCCGCCTTGCGCGACGCCGTATCCGAATACCGCCTGCCTCGGGTCATCATCACGGCCTTGGAGGTGGACCTTTTTACCGCGGTCGGCTCAAAGATCTGGACGATCTCCCAACTGGCGAAAGCTCTCCGTGTCAGCAACCGTGGGCTGAGCATCCTCTGCCGAGTCCTGGCGAGCGCGGGATTATTGAGGAAGGTCAACGATCGCTATCGCAACAGCCGTCTCGGGGCGGCCGAGCTGAACCGAAAGAGCCCGCGTTTTCTTGGGGCCTATCTCGAGCTGCTTCGCGACGGTTGGGATAACTGGTCCCATCTGACCGAATCCGTCCGAACCGGGAAGGAGGTCGGCGGGGGCACTTCGCCGGACGATCCGACCTATCGACGGCAGTTTACCTGGGCGATGCATCAGCGCTCGATCGGGGTGGCCGAGGCGCTCGCTCGGCAGGTGCCGTTGCGTCGGGCCGCGAGGCTGTTGGATTTGGGCGGTGGACCAGGGACCTATGCCCTGGCGTTTCTGACCAGGCATCCGCGACTCCATGCCACGGTCTGCGATCGGGCCCCGGCGCTCGAGGTCGCCCGTGAAATCGCCCGTGCGCACCGCTGCGGTGCGCGTCTCTCGTTTCTGCCTCTCGACTTCATGCGCGAGGCCATCCCCGGTCGCTACGACGTCATCTGGTACTCGAACGTCCTCCACATCTATTCGGCGGAGGACAATCGTGCGCTCTTCGCACGGCTGTTGTCCGCCCTCGCGCCGAAAGGACGTCTGATCATTCAGGATGCGTTCCTGCTCGATCGGCAGGGGCTGGTGCCCATGGAGGCCAATTTGTTCGCGGTCACCATGCTGCTCTGCACGGAGCAAGGGAACACCTACTCGATGGCAGACACGGCGCGATGGCTTCGTGAGGCCGGCTTTCGTCGGGTCCACGTCCTCAAGGTGAAAGCCGGGACGGGGGACTGGGAAGGCGGGTTGCTGGAAGCCTCACGTTCGTAAGCGCGGCGAAGGTCCCCTGGCCCGCGACAAGCATCGCCAGAAAACTCAGGAATGCGCTCGGCCCAGTCGACAGGCCCAGAGGCAGGAGCGGGGCGTCGTGGGTGAGGCCGGATACCAGGGTGGCGAGGTCCAGCGCCAGGTTGACTGTGGCGTAGAGAACTCCTGCCATAAAGGGCCAACGCTGGCGGGCCGACAGGCCTCCCACGAGAGCCATGGGCGCGAGGAATAACCAGGCGAGCCACCAGGGACTGTGCAATACCCCCTCCGAGTCGGTGGTCGGGCTCAACCATTGGACGATGGCGGTGTGCAGAACCAGCGCGATCAGGGTCCCGATGAGTCGGATACGGGCGGTGGGCATGGGGCGATGCTACCCGGGCCATCGTCGTCGGGGCAAGCCCGCGATCGATTCGCCCGCCCGCCCCTTTGCTGTCCGGTGTGGGTCTCTGCCATACTGAATCACCATGTCCACACAGCGCCAAGCGTGCGTGCTGATTTTCGATGGTCAGTGCCGATTGTGTGTGAATACCAAGTCGGCGCTTGAACGGTGGCCCGCCTCACGGACGTCCCCGGTGAAGTTCGTGTCCTATCAGAGCCAAGAGGCGCTTGAATTGCTTGGAGATCGGTATGTGGCGGGGCGACCTGCAGTGGCGTACCTGGTTGAACCTGGAGGCTATGCGGTAGAGGGGGTGGAGGCCTTTCTCCGACTTCTGCCCAGACTGCCCGGCGGTCGGGTGGTGGTTGCGTTGCTCCGCTTCCCCCCGCTGCACAAACTTGCCGCTGCGGCGTACAAGGTCGTGGCTCGCCATCGCTATCGGTGGTTTGGAGCCATGGATTAGCCTCCCCATCCCCTGTTTCTCATCTCGGACGGCTTCCCGATCCCGTTCCGCCATCGGTCACCCGCATCCGCCCCCCCATTCTAGGCACCCGAGCTACCTCGGGGGAATTTACGGCCTGCACGGTATTCCGCAGACTGGGCCCTACGTTCCCTTTACCCCGAGGGGCGGCGCTCCCAGCGCCGTCGTCGATCGAAGAGGATACGGACATGACACATTGGCTTCCTGCAATGACCGCTTGGGTGCTCGCCGAGGGGCTGGCCTGGATCGGCACCGCTGGCCTGGTCCCGCTGTCCATGACGCTGCCGCCGAATCAGCTCTCCGTCGAGGAACACGTCGACCGGGTGATAGCGGTGGGATTCGGCTACCAGCGGGGTCCCACGTCGTCCATCCGAATTCGAACCTACGATATGCAGACCGGTGACTTGCTTTCCGAAGACCTCTTCGATCTCAATGTGGTCGGAGACGAACCGAAAGAATCGGAGCCGGCGGGCGACCGGATCTTCGCCGGTGCGGTGGCCCTCGGCCGCGCCGGATTGGGGGATTTCCCAATGCGTGTGTACGATGCGCAGAGCGGCCGGTATTTGTGGCAGGGGCATTTGAATTTTGTGGACATTGGCAGCGACGATCCCCGTCGCCGTGCGGGAACTCGGTCTTATCGTATCGGTTCAGAGGGGACGGCCAGGATCGTGTCAGCGGAGCCCACCGCCGATATCGAAGCGCATTTTCTGGTACAGGCCGTGGACACAGAATCGGGGAGGGCCATCTGGCAACAGGCCTTTCGGTCGGATCCGCCGATGCCCGAGGTCATCGGTGGTCAGCGGGACGCCGAGTCAAATGCCGTCGGGACCGCGTCGCGAGACTACGAGATCGTCGTGCGCTCCTATGAACGGGAGACCGGGAGACTCGTCTGGTCGGATCGCTTGTCCACCCGGGATCGAATGGACGAACTGGCGGACGATGAGGCGGTGGACCGTGCCCAGGTGTTGCCGCTGTTTCCGGTACGCGGGGCAGAGGACAAGGTGTGGGTGCATGAGACGCGGCCGGATCAAATCACGCGAAGTCGTCCGAGTTAACCCCGGGGCGCCGCCAATTTGGCGTTGAGCGTGTCGACCCATTGGCGTTGGAACTGATCGTAGGGCATGAAGAGGCGATCCTCGATGGATCCCGCCATGGACTTGCGCGTCTTGAGCGAGGATAACAGTTCCTGAACCGTATGCATGCCGAACCGGTCGATGATGTAGTTGGTCGCTGAGTTGCCTTCGAGGTAGGCCACGGTCGCGAGCCCGGCCGGGAAGCGTCCCCATCCATTCTCCAGCAGATTCAACGGGATCAATTTCACTTCCCCCGCATTCAATCCCTGGAGCACCTGATCCAAATCCGGCCAGAGATCACCGGCCAGCTGCATAGCGAGGCCTTCGTTCAGCCAGGTGGGCAGGGCAGTGATGTCGCGCCCCATCCGCTCGGAGAGAAGCGCGTGGACGAATTCGTGCCGTAACACCCGTGCCAGCCAGACCTTGTCTGTCAGTGCGCCTTGGGTGGGAATCTGGATGCGACCGAGCACCGGATCGTACAGCCCGTCGGCCCACGCCGGGCTTCCGGTCGCCCCTTGAAACGACTCCTTCGTATGCAGGACGACGAAGATGGGTTTCGCGGGGAAGTACCCCAGTTTCTGTCCGATCTCGCGATACGCGTCTTCGAGGATATCGAGGACCGCCACCCACGTGGTCTGGTCCTCCTCGCCGTCGAACTTCACGATGAAGTGCGTGGTCGCCTGGGAAGAGAACTTTTGCTCGATGACGGCGGTGCGTTTCACCTTTGCGGTGACCGCGTCCAGATAGGAGCGAAGATTGGGGTCTTTGCCGGCTCGTTCCGCCGCCTGATCGAGGTGACGGGCGGCGTCCGTCAGCCGATCCTGTTCCTGCAAGAGATCCGCCAGGGCGAGATGGGGGAAGGGCTCCTCAGGGGCTAGGTCGATGAGCTTCGACAAGAATTCCTGCGTCAGCCGCGGGTCGCGCTGCTCCCAGTAGGCATGGGCGAGATTGAGGAAGGCCGTGGCGTTGGACGGGTCGAGCTCGGTGGCGGTGTGATAGGCCTGCAGAGCCGCGGCCGTGCCATCGAGGCGCTCTTGCTGGATGCCGAGGTTATTCCAGAGGCTGGCGATGAAGCGCCGACTCTGGGGATCGGCGAGGGCTTGCTTGGGCAGGGCGCGCAGCCGGTTCACCGTCTCTTTCTCATGCTGCTTCTCCAATTCCTCCTGAATGCCGCGAAGCGTGTCGACAAAGGGATTCGGCGGCGGCTCCCCGGTGGGGATCATTCGCTGCTGACGCCGCTGTTCCGCAACCGTGTCCGGCAAGATCGGCTGTTGGCCGGCCTCGTCCGCCGGTTTGGCCGTGGTTGCGGACGGGGTGGGAGGCGCGGACGTCTGGCCGAGGGAAGACAAGTATTGCGGCTTCAACCAGGAGTGATACAGAACCAGCAGGATCAGAAAAATCCCCAGCGAGGCCAGATAGTGCGAGATATTGCGGCGATACATAATCATCCATCCCTGCCCGGGCGGTCCTCTCGGGCACGCTCCAACGGTGTGGATAGTCTATCAGTGTTTCTCGCAGTGTCTAACGATTCGTCGAATTCCAGAGGGCTTGGTCTGCGCGCCCGGGACGACCGAGCCGGGTCCGCGCGTTGTGCCGGGTCGAACCCTATGCTACGATGGGCGCGCCGCACCCTGCGTGTTTATGAGTGTTCCCGCGGCTTTTGGCCGAACCCGTGTCAGGCCCTCCACCGAAAGCCGGATCGTCGTCGCTTTCCCTCCTGGACGCGCTTCATCGTCTGTCCAGGCCGATCGAATTCGCCTCTCGCGACAACTACGCACATCTATCCAGCGTCAAGGACTTAGGTCCGTACGTGCGCCGCCAAGTCGTCGAGGCGCTGGCCCAAGGACCGCACCCGCTGTGGGTCGAGGTCACCCTGATGGCGCTGCGCGTGCTCTTCGAGGATTTCGAGCGCTCCGCGGAACTTGATCGGCGTCGCGCAACCGTGGAGCGGGCTAAGCGTCTCCTTCAGTACCTGCGCGCCGCCCGCGCGCCGTCCTTCCAGGCAGTGCCGTCGCCGCCGGACCCGATCCCGCCCCCGTGGACGCGGCAGCCGTCCGTCGAGGGGGCGCCGCTTTGGGAGCAACCCATTCAGTTTGTGAAAGGGGTCGGGCCGAAGCGCGCTCTCATCCTGGCGCGACTCGGCATTCGTTCAGTCGAGGATCTGCTCTGGACGTTACCCTGGCGCTACGAGGACCGGACGCGCTTGAGCCGGACGAATCAGCTCGTCCCCGGAACCCAGGGGATGATCTGCGGGGTGGTGAGGGGAGTGCGAGTGAAGACGATTCCCCGTCGACGGTTGACCATACTCGAAGCGACGGTCGAGGATGCCGGCGGACAGGCCCATGCGATTTTTTTCAATCAGCCCTATTTGGAGGCGCAATTCACCGCGGGGACCCAAGTGTTGTTGAGCGGCCGCGTCGTCGGCGGACCGGGCGGCCGCCAACTGGCTTGGCACGGCACCGGGCCGATGGCCGCGACGGCCCCTCGACTCGAGGTCGATGAGTATGAAATCTTGGTTGACCCTCAGGAACCGACGGTGCACCTCGGACGGATCGTCCCGGTCTATCACGAGACTCGGGGGTGGTCGTCTCGACAGATGCGCGCCCTGGTGCGGTCGATGTTGACCGCTGAGCTCGGTCGTGTGCGGGAAGTGCTGCCGGATGCCCTCCGACGCCGGCAGAAGCTCCCGACCCTGGCTCAGGCCATGGAGGCGGTGCACGCCCCGACCGCCGCACTCTCCCTCGAGGAACTCAATCGGGGCGGGACGCCCGCGCACCGGCGGTTGGCGTTCGAGGAACTGTTCGTGTTGGAGATGGCGCTGGCAAGTCGGCACGCCACGGTGGCTCGCGCGGTCAAACCGTTTCGGGTGAGTCCCTCGCCCGGGATGATCCATCGGCTTCAATCGATCCTGCCGTTTCGTCTCACAAGAGCCCAGGAGCGGGTGATCGACGAGATCGTGCGTGATCTCACGTCGCCTCATCCGATGAATCGACTGATCCAGGGCGACGTCGGAAGCGGCAAGACGGTGGTGGCCCTGCATGCGGTGGCCGTCGCGTGCGCGTCGGGTCTCCAGGCCGCTTTGATGGCGCCCACCGAATTGCTGGCGGAACAGCATTACCTGAACGTGGCGCCGCTCTGCGCCCGATTGGGGCTTCAGGCGGTGCTGCTCTCGGGCAAGGAACGTGGAACGAGCAAGCGGGAACTGGTCGCTCGCATCGCCGAGGGCACCGCCCAAGTCATCGTCGGAACCCATGCGCTCCTCCAGCACAAGGTGCGGTTTGCCAAGCTGGGCCTAGCGGTGATCGACGAGCAACACAAGTTCGGGGTCTTGCAGCGCAAAATGCTCGTTGATAAAGGGTATCAGCTGGATGTGTTGATTATGACCGCGACGCCGATCCCGCGGACCCTGGCCATGACCGTCTACGGCGATCTGGATGTGTCGGTCATCGACGCCCTGCCGCCGGGTCGCAAGCCCGTCCAGACTATGGCGTTCGCCGCATCGCAGCGGCGGAAAGGGTATCAGCTCGTTGTGGACGAGCTGCGCGCCGGCCGGCAAGCCTACGTGGTCTTTCCCTTGGTGGAGGAGTCGGAGAAGGTCGACCTGGAGGCGGCGGAAATGGCGTATCGCCGGTTGCAGCAGGAGGAATTCGCCGCGTTTCGGGTGGGGCTGATCCACGGCAAGCTGAAAGCGGAACAACGGTCTTCCATCATGGCGGCGTTCAAGGCCGGCGACTTGGATGTGCTGGTCGCCACCACCGTCATCGAAGTCGGCGTGGACGTCCCGAACGCGACCGTGATGATCGTGGAGCATGCCGAGCGGTTTGGGTTGGCGCAGCTCCACCAGTTGCGGGGGCGGGTCGGGCGCGGAGCGCAACAATCTTACTGTGTGTTGATCGATGCGACCATCAAGGGCTACGGGGCTTGGGCGCGTGACGGAGGAGGGCGCTCACCGGCCGAGCAACGACGGGAGGCGATGTTACGATCGACCGACGGGTTTGTGATTGCGGAGGAGGATCTCCGCATACGGGGCCCAGGCGAGATGTTCGGAACCAGGCAATCCGGGCTGCCGGAGTTCCGCGCGGCCAATCTGGTTCGCGACGCCGCACTGATCGAAGTGGCGCGCCGGGAAGCGTTCGCCCTGCTCCGGGAGGATCCGGAGCTGAGTCGCCCCGAGCATCGGGATTTGCAGGAGGCCATGCGCCGCCGGTGGCACGCGAAGCTGGCGCTGGGCGAAGTGAGCTGAAGGGCGGCACGATGAGAATGCTGCAACGGATCGCGCAGGATCTGCGGGCGGGCTGGGCGACGCTGCGACAGGGTGCCGCCGACGCGGCCAATCGCGCGCTCGAAGAATCGGAATTGGTGCAACTGCGCCTACGTGCGCGCAAGCTGGACGAGCAAGTGAACCACCTGTACGAGGATATCGGGGAGCTGGCGCTGGCTCGACACGACAAGGGCCAGACGGTCGAGCGATTCATGAAGGACGCCGAGATGACGCAGTTGTTGTCGCGCCTGCAGCGCCTCCGCGAGGCGCGCGCGAAGCTCGAGGCCGAGATCAATGACGTGCAGAGTGAGACATGAGCGGGCCGCGGCGATTGGCGGGAGTGGACATCGGCACGCTCACCTGCCGGCTCCTGATTGCCGAGTGGCAGCCGGGCCAGCCGCTGAAGGAGCTTCGTGGGGAACGGCGGATACTCCGGCTGGGTGAGGGGCTGGATGGAACGGGCCGCCTGGGCGCGGCCGCCATGGACCGGGTCGTCGCCTGTCTGGGGGAATGGCGCACGCTCATCGATCGGTACGAGGTCCACGCGACGGCGGCAGTGGCGACGAGCGCGGTCCGGGATGCGAGGAATCGCGCCGAATTTCTGGATCGCGTCAAGCGAGAGGCCGGGTTCGAAGTCGAGATCATCTCTGGGGGAGAAGAAGCCCGCCGCACGTTGCTCGGGATTCGATCGGGTTTGCCGGCGGGTATCGCGGACGTGCTGGCGCTCGACATCGGCGGCGGCAGCACCGAATTCATACTGGATCGACTGGGAGCGCCACCGCTCGTGCGATCGATCGATATCGGGGTCGTTCGCCTCTGTGAACGAGTGCTTCGCCATGATCCTCCCACGAACGAGGAAATTCGGCAGGCCCGACAATGGGTCGCAAGGGAAACGAACGCGGCGGTTTCCGAAATGGGAGGACACGCGAGCGCCGTATTCGTGGGCACCGCCGGAACCGTGACGAGCCTTGCCGCAATGGCTCAGCGGCTTCCCGCGTATGAGCCGGCCAGAATTCATCATTACACCCTCGACCTGGAGGTGATCCGGGAACTGGAACAGGCGCTGCTTAGCCGCAAGAAGGCGGATCGGGCGGGGATGCCGGGCCTCGAAAAAAGTCGCGAGGAAGTCATCGTCGCCGGCGCCATCATCATCCGCACCATCATGGAAACGCTGGACAGGACCAGCATCCTCGTCAGCGACCTCGGCCTGCGTGAAGAGATTTTGCTAAACCACGCGATGCGTCGGTGGCCAATGTTGATGAGGAGCAACAATGGCAATTTTGAATCAGCACCAGCTTGAGCTAGAACGATGTCCGCACTGCAATGTTGATCGGCCGAACCTTACAAATGTAACTCAGGCTGAGACAAAGGATCATACAGGAGCGAATAAGCAGTGTTGGAGGTTCTACTGCTGTACAAGGTGCGGTGGAATTGTGACCGCTGCAGCAAGAAACTGGGATCAGGAAGTCACTCAACTCTATCCATCTGGGATGGTAGTCGACGACGCGATTCCTGAGAGAGCGCGCAGTTACCTCAGTCAGGCTTTGACCAGCTTGAGTGCGCCAGCCGGAGCAGTTATGTTGGCCGCGAGTGCAGTGGATGCGATGCTGAAGGTAAAAGGCTATCGAGATGGAAGTCTCTACTCCAGAATCGATAGAGCTGTTACAGATAATCTTATCACTGCGGATATGGGAAAGTGGGCACATCAAGTGAGACTTGATGCTACTGAGAGTTCACAAATAGAGTGACATTTCATAAGGGCAACTGGGCCTGTTCCCAAAATGCGGTCACGA
Source organism: Candidatus Inralta sp. (assembly GCA_039794185.1). GTDB lineage: Bacteria > Nitrospirota > Nitrospiria > Nitrospirales > Nitrospiraceae > BQWY01. Next base: position 13,021 of record JBDIVW010000042.1, read on the forward strand.
GGGTCCGGCGCCGTTGCATACTGCGCAATCGACTGCGCGCGACCTGGCCGAGTTGGGCCAGGTCCTTGGGACAGAAGTTGGCGATCTCATGCTGTTTGCAGTAGCCCCACACATACTCCACAGGGTTGAGCTCCGGCGCATAGGCCGGCAGAGCCGCGAGCCGGATCGCGCCCTGGCAGGCCTCGACGTACTGTAGGACCAGCCGGCTCCGGTGCGCCTTGAGTCCATCCCAGATGATCAGCAGCTTGCGATGGAGCTGCCGGCGCAGGTGGCGCCGGAAGTCCACGATCTGCGGACTCTTGATCGTGCCGGGATACAGCCGGAAATAGAACGTCCAGACCGTGACGCCGGCGATGACCGACAGCCGCTTCCAGTTGAAGGCCAGTTGCAACACCGGCGTCTGCCCCCGCGGCGCCCACGTCCGCACCCGATGCGGCCGCTCGCTCAGCCCCGACTCGTCGACGAAGACGATGGTACGGCCTTCGGCGGCAGCGTTTTTTGTAACCGAGGCCACTCGACCCGCTTCCAGCGTCGGATCGCGACCTCATCCCGCTCCCGCGCCTGGCCGGTCGGCCGCTGGCAACTCCAGCCCAGGGCGCGCAAGAGCTGCCAGACACGGGTTTTGCCGAACCGGACGCCGCACTCCCGCTCCACCAGCTTCGCGACGCGGGGCAGATTCCACAGCCCGGTCGCGTACCCCTGGGCCTCCGGGCCGGCCTTGAGTGCCCGCTCCACGCGCTTCAGATCCGCGGTCGTGAGCGTCGGCGGTCGTCCCGCCCGCTTCGCCCGACGCAGGCCCGCCCGCCCGTTCTCGCGCAGCATGGCGTGCCACCGGCTGACCGATTGGCGGGAGACCCCCAGTCTCCGAGCGACCTCCGCCGGCCACACGCCCTGCCGCAACAGGGTCGCCGCTTCGCGTCGTCGCTGCTCCAAGGCGTCAAAGTCTCGTCTCCGTGCCATCCTCCCCTCCCGTGGTGATCACGTCGGCAGGAGGATAGCCGATTCAGACCCAATTGTCACTCTATTTGTGAACAGGCAATAATGATCAGCGTCATGCCGATGAAAGTGTCCCATTGCCTACTTCCGAGGAGGCGAGGCTAGTTGTGGATTTTGCCCTGTCTTTGGGCCAGTTCCTGTTCGTCCTTCCAGCACGAGTGCAGCGAGGCCTCGCTGAGGCAGAGAATAAGTAGCCGCCGTCATGCGGGTTCGGGAGAGGGGACCAAAATATGGATGCCGTCTCACTCTTCTTATTTTTGTGAGTACCAGCGATAGCCTTGGGCGTTCTGAATGCTCGGACGTGGAGCGGCGCCTGGTTTTTCGAGCAGCAGCACTTTGAAGTCGAGCAGGCCGAACCATGCGGGATCGGCCACGTCGTGATAGTGGCAGCCTTTCAGGCGTGGGAGGACATCGCCAAGTGCCTGTTTCAATTCGGCCTCGGTATAGGCCCGAATCGGGAACGGTTTGCCCAGGTCCTGGCAGAACCGTTGGATGGCATAGGTGGCGCCGGTGCAGAGCACCTTGGTGTCAGGCTTCATGGCGAGAAACTGCGGCAGGGTGAGATAACGCTCTTGAAAGCCTAACCACCGGACCGCTTGCCGAAGATGGCTGTATTGCACTTCGTATTCGGTGTGTCCAGGGAGCTTGACGGGGGCCGGCCAGCCCTCCTCGATCCCGAATTCCGTCAGAAAAGCCCGCCCGCCCGGCTTCAGGACGCGCCACAGTTCTGCGACGAACCGAATCGGCCCAAGATTGAACATGACGTCCTCGGGAATCGCTTCGCCCAGCGGGAGGCGCATGCGTCGGATCCAGTCGAGCGCTTCCTGGTGTTGGGGAGTCTCGCCGGTGCCCGACAGGAGTTCTTGCTTGGTCAGCTTCACCGGCGTCATGTCCGCCATGTTCTCGTTGTCGATGACCAGGTCGACCGACTGGTCTTTGAGCGGCAGCCATTCCCCATTGGCTTGTGTTCCGGCGCCGGTCCAGCCACTTTCCTTCGCCCGCGCTCGCTGAAATTGAAGAAACACTTGGGTGACGTCCAGGGACAGGTAGGTGATGCCCTGCTTTTCAAACGGCAGCAGTTCCTTCCCCATTTCCCGGGCGACGTAGCCGAGTCCGCCGCCGACCTCCAGGATGACCTTGGGCTTGGGGGACAGCCAGCCGAGGCGTCGCAGTTGTTTGAGGAGGACCCGGCCGTAGGTGCTGCCGTCGAGCGCTTGACTGGGTTCGCGAAACAGGTGCGACACGGTGGTTTCGATCAAGTCGAAATGGCCGTCGTCCTGGTGAGCTTGTTTCAAATCATGCACGTGGAATTCTTCGAGATCGTGCTCGCCCTCGAATCCCTCCTGACCCGACCACCCTTCGCGAATCTGCTGGAGCAGGAGGTCCCATTTGGCCGTATGGCGATGGCCGCCGGGCGGCTCGGTGCCGAAGTAGCAGAGCGAATAATTCGGCAGGGCCCATCGCTCCAGGTGCCATTCGCCGACGTGCCCGTCCGGCCCGCACACCCACTTGCCGTACTTTTCCAGCAAGGCGCCGACGGTCACGTGCCCGTTCATGAGACTGAGCATTTCGAAGCCGACCCGGTTCAAGCGAACGAGCGGGAGTTGGTCGTCCAAGGGCGCGAACCACCATTCGTCGGGGCCGTGCTGGTAGGCCACGAGATCGGGAATGCGCCAGGCGCAGAGCGCCAGCGTCTCCGCGGAAAGGGCCAGTGGCTCGTGTTGGACGACGGCAGGCTTCATGGTCGGCGCGCTGCTCTTGCAGCAATATCGTGGCGGCTGGGCGCAAGCCTACACGATGGCCTTTTGCCGGCGCAAGAACGTGTCGCGCGGAGCAGTCGGCGCGCGGAGCAGTCGGATGGATGGATTAGAGCTGCGAGGGGCCGTTGTGCTGTTCCGTGACGACCAGTACCCCACGCATGATCGGATGCAGCCGGCAATGATAGGGGTAGCGTCCGGGCGGCAGGGTCGGGACGGTGAAGTGCCCATCGGGCCCGATGGTCCCGGAATCAAACCAGCACCGGCCCGTCTCGTCGAGACAATCGTTGTGAGTGATGGTGTGCGGGGAAGGGGTTGGATTCTCCCACCGCACGGGGGTTCCAGCCGTGACCGTCGCGGTGACAGGAACGAAGTACGGGGACCCGCTTTCGATGACGATCTCCAGGGGAACCATACCCGCTTCCAAGGGAAGTCCGGTCAACACCACGAGGATAAACGCAGCCAGCCACCCTGTTTGTTTCCGCGATATCACTTTGCTCCTCCCCCCATGCTGGTATCCTACCACTTTAGAGCATCAAAATTTATGGGGGATTCTCCGGATGGGACGATTGTTCTGGAGCCTGCTCTTTGTCGCGGCCGGGGTCCTCGCCCAGATTTCCCCGCCAAGTCCCGCATTTTGGTATCTGGCGCTGGCGGTCACGGAGTGGGGGCATTGGCTGATGGTGCCCATTCTGCTGATCTGGCTGCCCGGGTGGCAGGCGACGGGCACCGGAAAGCTGGCCGCGTTGCTGGCCCTGGTGGCCGCCGGGCTCGTATTGACGCCGGTGTGGAAGGCCCGGGCCTATGCCCAGGTGATTCAAACAGAGGAGCCCAAGCTCGTGGGCTCGGTGACTTTGCCCGCCACAGGGGAAGTGCCCGTTCGAACGGCACCGCTCGTGCTCAAGGACCTGATTCAAGGGGTCGAGACGCCCTCGATCCAGTGGCGCTCGCAGTCGTATGCCAAACGGGGCGAGCGCGATCTCGAGATGGATATCTATACGCCGCCCGTCGGGGCACCCAGGCTTGGGACCAGGCCCGATCATCCGGTCGTGCTGGTGCTGCATGGGGGAATGATGGGACCTCCCTGGCAATCCGGGGATCGCCAGGAAGCGCTCAGTCTCAATCGGTATCTGGCGGGGCGCGGTTATGTAGTGGTCGCCATCGACTACCGGCTGGCCCCCGAGGCTCCGTACCCGGCGGCGCTCGAGGACGTGTTGGAGGCGCTCAAATCCCTCAAAGGAATGGGCGGCGTGGGCGGCATGGATCCTTCGCGCGTGATTCTCTTGGGGAGAGGCGGCGGCGCTCACTTAGCCTTGATGGCGGCCTACGCCTCCGGCGATCCGTCCATCCGTGGAGTAATCGCCCTGTATCCGCCGACCGATTTGCCGGCCTGGCACCGCACGGTCGGCAACCCGCGCGTGGCCGATTGGCAGGCGTGGATGCACACCTTCCTCGGCGCGGGGCTTGATGCGAAGAGCGCCGCCCTCTATGAGGCGGCGTCTCCACGCCGGTACGCCTCGACCGCGCCGCCCACCTTGCTGGTGCATGGAGCACGTGATCCCATCGTGCCGGCCTCACAGAGCGAACGTCTTGCCGCGAGTCTGCGGGAGTTTCAGCGGTCAGTGCTGGCTTTCCAGTTGCCCTGGGCCACGCATTCGTGCGATATCAACTTCCACGGGCCCTGTGGTCAGGCGACGACCTTCCTGGTCGAACGTTTCCTGGCTCGCTACGCCTTGTAATCATCCTCATCGTCGCTCGGTTTCCTCGTTGGCAGGCGGTCGATCGTGGCGTTGTCTCGACGGCATGCACGAGTCCTGCTTCTCTCCTGGCCCTTGTGGGTCGGGACTGCTCCCGTCGTCGTACCCTTCGCCATCGTTGAACCGCAACCCGATCAGACGGTCCAGGCGGGCGCAATGCTGTCGGTGTCCGTGTCCAGCGGTCCCGAGGGTGGTACCAGACGGGTCTCCTATTTCTGGTATGCAGGGGACACGGAACCGCTCTCCTTGTCGCAGGCTAAACCCTCGTTCGTCGCGGACGCGGCAACCTCGCCGCCGTTCGGGGGACATCTTCAGGTGCCGGTGGAAGGACTCGGGCCCATGCGGCTCCTCGCCGTGGCCGAGGTGGCGCGGGGGCGAATGGGGACGATCCTGGAGTTCGATGAGCGGATCGTCACCGTCGAACCGGCCGCACCCTTGCAGGTCATCGAGTTCCGGGTCGAGAAGCCGTGGGCCGTCACTCCGGTCGGAAAGATCGCGGCAGTTCCAGTCCTCGGGGAATTTGCGGATGGGGTGGTTCGTTCGCTCGAGGGGAAGGGGACGGGTACCCTGGTGCGGTCGGGCGACGAGCGGGTGGTGAAAGCGCTCGGCGCGGGATTGATCCGGGCCGTCAGGCCGGGTCGGACGACCCTGACCGTCGAGAATCGGGGACGACGGGCGTCTCTGGATGTCGTGGTGACGGGCGCCGCCGAGGAGAATGGAATCCCGGTGGCAAATCCCGGTCCCGACCAGCGGGTGAAAGGCGGCGCTCGAGTGCGTCTCAGCGGGGTCGGCAGCGCGGACCCCGACGGGGATCCCCTGCGGTATGCCTGGACTCAGGTCCGGGGCCTCAAGGTCGACCTCGTCGGACCGAACGAATCCGTCGCCTCGTTCGTTGCGCCGACGGTGTCGGCGACCAGACTCCTTCGATTCAGGCTGGATGTCACCGACATGAGCGGCCCCGATGTCGTGCGGGGGGCCGACAGTGTGCCCGCCTATGTCGATGTGTGGGTCGAACCCTGAGTCTCCGCGGCGCGTGCGACGACGGGTCTTGATGCGCTGTCGGGCGTGTGTTGCAACGCCAGGTTCATTCGTGCTAGATGGTGGCCGGGTTGCAACCTGCAGTCGTGGAAGGAGGACGCGAGGCGATGGCGAAGACGAAGAAGAAAGCGAAGAAACCGGCGAAGGCCCGCACCGTCAAGGCCAAGAAGGCGCCGGCCAAGAAAAGCGCGCGGAGCGCCAAGAGATCGACGCCGAAGCCCAAGCCGATGCCCAAGGCCAAATCCAAATCCAATTCCAATTCCAAATCCAAGTCCAAGCCCAAAACGAAGGCGCCGGTGAAGTCGGAAAAGAAATCCGCCGCTCCCGCGAAATCTGCGGTTGCCCCGTCCAAGCCCAAAGCCGTCGAGAAAGCCCTGCCAGTCGAGGAGCCGGGACTCGAAGAACTTGACGAAGAAATCTCGGAGGAAATCGAACTGGGCGAAGACGACCTGGATGAGGAGATCGCCGATGAGGAGTTGCCTCTCGATGACGACGAGGCAGACGTCGATTACCTCGACAAGGACGATGATCTGCTGGAAGGTGGTCGCGACGATTTCGACGAACGGTAACGCATGGGGTCTCCGGTCGTGCCAGCCACCTTCGTCCGCCCATTCTCACCCTCAAGTACGACCTGATGCAGCCCGCGCGAGGCGGGATCCCTCGGCGCACGCTGACCCTGCTGGTGATCGGATTCTTTCTCAGCCTGTCGCCGCCGGTGTTGTCCGGTGCGCGTGCCGACTGTCGGGATCTCTCCGCGAGCCACGCCGACCCGTCGCTGTTCCGTCTGCATTTGTCCGATGACTGTTCGCCTGCGGAGCGCGAGGCCCGCTCCGTCACCGCGCGGGACGTGCTACGGGCTCTGCAGGAGGGCAAAGGCATCGATCTCTCCGGGGTGGTCGTGACGGGAGATCTGCTGCTCGACGAATTGCCTGAGGTGCCGGTCACCCGTCTCTCCGGCCTGCCGGATCGCCTGCGAGCCTGGTTGCGCGAGCGAGGCATCGAGGCGGGGCGGGTCATCGCCGGGCCGATTGCCATCCGGCAGGCCCTCGTGAGGGGGCGGATGGCGACGAGGATCCAGCGCGGCGTCGTCATCGTTCAAGGGCCCCTGCGGATGGACGGAACGGTCTTCGAGGCGCCTCAAGATTGGTCGCGTGTGGTGGTGACCGGCGCCGTGGATTGGTCGAACGCCACGCTCCAACAAGAATGCCTGTTCCTGCAGGCCGGATTCGAGGACGCCGTCCAGTTTCGCGGGACGCGGTTTGGGCCGCACACCAGATTCCACCAGGCCGCCTTTCACTCGACGGCTTCGTTCGAGGACGCCGTCTTCTCGGGGTTGGCGGAGCTGCTGGAGGTGACCTTTCTGGGCGATGCCTCCTTTGCGCGAGTCCGCTTCGAGCAAGGCACGGGCTTTTCGGGCGGCGAGTTCCATGGCGCGGCCGACTTTGCGGGGGCCGTCTTTGCCCGGGAGGCATACTTTCTGTTCACGCAGTTCCGGCAGCAGGCGCGATTCGAGGGGGCGCGGTTCGAGGAATCGGCGGGCTTCGCCGAGGCAGAGTTCCATGGGCCGGCCGACTTTTCCGGTGCGGTCTTCGGTCGACCGCCCGAATGGAGCCGGGCTCGGTTCCGTGGCGAACGTATGCTGCCCCCGCCACCGGAGAAGCCGGTCGATTGGCTGAATTACGGGATCGTCATCGGAGCGGGACTGGCGGCGCTGGTCCTCTTCTGGATGGTGATCAGACGGTAGCCAGTGCCGGTTCGGGCCCACCATATGTAGGATCGGGCCTTGCCCTTACCACTATAAGCTGATATAAGTGGCCCGCACTCCCCTAGGCCCGTCGCACCGGGTACGCTCCACCGAAGGTTTCGTGGACCAAGTCGAATTACCATATCAAGTTCGACTCGAAACGTTCGAGGGGCCCCTCGATCTCCTGCTCCATTTGATCAAAGAAAATCGGGTCAACATCTACGATATTCCGATCGCGTTGATCACCCAGCAGTACATCGAATACTTGGAGACGATGCGCTCGCTGAATCTCGTGGTCGCCGGCGAGTTTCTCGTCATGGCGGCCACGCTGCTGCACATCAAGTCCCGCCAGCTATTACCCGTCGAAGATCGGCCGCCCGACGAGGACGACGGTCCCGACCCGAGAGAAGAATTGGTGCGGCGTCTAATTGAGTACAAGCAGTTCAAGGAAGCGGCGCGCGAGTTGGATGAGCGAGGGCGTCAGTGGCGGGACGTCTACATGCGGGAGCCCGAGCCGGAGCCGTTGCAGGCCAACGAGGAATGGGTGGCGGAGGATCTCTCTCTGTTCGATCTGGTCGATGCCCTGCAGTCGATTATGAAGCGGATCCCGACGAGTCCGCTCATGGAAATCATACCGGACCACTTGACGGTGCGGAACCAAATGAACGGGATCCTGGAAACCTTGGAGCATCGGGATTCGGTGACGTTCGAGGAACTGTTCGCAGGCCGCCTTCATCGGCTCACGGTGATCGTGACCTTCCTTGCTCTCCTCGAGTTGATTCGTCTGCGCACCATTCGCGTCTATCAGGCGGAATTGTTCGGCTCGATCCTCGTCTCGCGTGCATTCACCGTGGTAGGCGAGGGCGAAGTACCCCTCGAGGAGTCGTCATGAGAAAGTCCAGTCGTGGAGGTGAGGACATGGAGACAGCGGTCGAGGCGCTCGCCGAGGAGGCGTTGGCGGTCATCGAGCAGGCGAAGAATGGGAACGGACTTCCGCACGTGGACACCCCTCCGTCAGAGGAAGGCGCCGAGGCTCCGTTCCAGCCGGTCGAATCGGTGGCCGAGTCGGTGTCCAGGTCTGATCCCGACCCCGTCTCCGAGTCGGTCTCGCCGGATGGGGATATGGCCCTCAAAGCCATTCTGGAAGCGCTGCTGTTCGTGTGTCCCGATCCCTTGTCGGTCGAGCGTTGCGTGTCGGTGATCGGTCAGGTCTCGAAGGCGGAGGTGCGCGAGGCGCTGGCCCTGCTCGAGCACGACTACCGACAGCGAGGAGGCGCGCTGCAACTCGTTCAAGTTGCGGGCGGGTACCGTCTTGTCACCCAACCCCAGTATGCCTCCTGGATCAGGCGATTGGAGAAGACGAAAGCCCAAGCCAAACTTTCTCGTTCGGCCGTGGAAGCTCTTGCGATCATCGCGTATCGGCAGCCGGTGGTTCGCGGCGAGCTCGAAAAGATTCGGGGGGTGGAAACCTCGGGCGTCATTCGGACGCTACTCGAACGCAAACTGGTGCGGATCGTCGGTCGCAAGGACGAACCGGGCCGCCCCATCATGTACGGGACCACCAAGCAATTTCTGGAACAATTCGGGCTCCGGGATCTCTCCGAATTGCCGCCGCTCCGTGAGTTCAAGGAGTTGGGGGAGGGAAACCAGGCCTCGCTGCTCGAAGAGACCGGGGCGGCGGCAGACTCGGCGGAAAGCGAGCCTGGCTTCGGCGAAAGTGCCGCGGTCGCCGAGAATATTGAGCCCGCGCTCAACGGCCATCACCAAGGCGTCACCGAGGACGCCTCATCTGAAGAGACGATGGTTCCCGCCCACGACAACGGCTAGGGCGCCCTGCCTGCCTCCACGTGGACAGAAGACCGACTCCTATCACGGTGCGACCGGAGATCGTTCCTTCGTCTCTTCCCGCTTCCTGTTGTAACCCTTCCCCAAGCCCTCGCCTTGACGCATTTCCGAAGCCTCTGCTAGACTGCCCCACTTACACCTTGGTATATGCTACAACGAGTGGTTAAACGTGTGAATTCTCGAACAAAAGGATGAGGCAACACCTATGCATCTCACCCAGCTCTTTGGCGACAACGACGGTGACAGGGCTCGGCGGCGGCTGACGGTCCAGGGAGTCTCGGATGAATGGGGAGCCGGCGAAGCCTCCCAGGCCGAGGAACTGCCTCCGGCACCCGCAAATGTCAAGGCTCAGCCGGGGAACGGACGGGTATTGTTGACCTGGGATCCGGTTGAGGGGGCGATGTACTACAACGTCTACTACGCTACGACCAAAGGCGTGCAGGTGAAGTTCTCGGATCTGACGCGTCCGATCGCCGGGCCGAACGACTTCAAGACGAAGATCGGCGTGAAAAAGGACAAAGCCACCTGTATCGAAGGACCGTCCTCTCCCTACCTCCACGAAGACCTCGCCAACGGCACCTGTTATCACTACGTCGTCACGGTCGTGACCGAGCAGGGGGAGAGTCCGGAGTCCGACGAAGTCATGGCGATTCCGGCGCCCTATCTGGTCGAGCAAATCATCGGGTGTGAGGGCGTGGACGACGGGGAATTCAAGTCTCCCACCGGAATTGCCTTGGACAAGGACGGCAACATCTACGTCGCGGACACCGACAACCATTCCATCCAGAAGTTCGACAAGGAGGGCAAGTTTCTTGCTCGCTGGGGGGGAGAGCCGGGAACGGCGGAGGGAAGCTTTTACTATCCGCGCGGCCTGGCGACCGGGCAGGACGGAGAGGTCTACGTCGCGGACAGCGGAAACAACCGGATTCAGAAGTTGGATTCAGAGGGCAACTATCTCCATACCTGGGGCAAGTTCGGATTTGCCTGGAAGGGCGCCGATATCGGCAAGTTCGACGTGCCGTGGGGGGTGGCGACGGATCGCGAGGGTAACGTCTTCATCTCCGACACGAGCAACGCGCGGATCCAGAAGTTCACTCATGACGGAACGCCGCTCCTGAAATGGGGGCGCGACGGCAGTTTCGACGGCGCGTTCTTCTATCCCCGCGGCGTGGCCGTGGATTTCGTCGGCAATATCTATGTGGCCGACGAGGGCAATCACCGCATCCAAAAATTCGACGCGCGCGGGAGCTTCCTCACGAAGTGGGGCCGCGAGGGAACCGGCCCCGGCCAGTTCAAATCGCCGTGGGGCGTGGCGTGCGACGCGTTGGGGAACGTCTACGTGGTCGATCAGAGCAATCACCGGATTCAAAAGTTTGACGGCAACGGGACCTTCCTCTGCTCCTGGGGCAACCGCGGACTCACCGAAGGACAGTTGAATTTTCCCTCCGGGATGGCGATCGACAAGGAAGGGTACGTCTACGTCGTCGACAGCGGCAATAATCGAGTGATCAAGTACAAGGCGACGGAGGAAGAGCTCAATCGCTCGTTGAAGGCGGCCAACGAGGAACAACGCGACGCGAAGGTCCCGCGCGGGGTGGCGGCGAAACCGGGCGACACCGAGGTGACGATCAGCTGGCTCGAAGTGCCGGGAGCCGTCTCCTACAATCTGTACTTCGGCACGCAGGAAGGCGTGACCAAGCAAACGGGCACGAAAATCGAAGGCGCGTCGAATCCGTTCGTGCATACCGGCCTCACCAACGACGTACCCTATTACTATGCCCTGGCCGCCGTGTACGAAGGCGACGCCGAGAGCGGCTTGTCCGAGGAGGTGACGGCCACTCCGGTCCTCATCGACATGACGGCGCCCCAGAATCCCTATGCGGTGTTGAACCACGGCGCGTTCATGTCGAACACGCCCGAGGTGGTGGCGACCATCTCGGCGAACGACGTGGATTCCGGCGTCGCCGCCTATTACATCTCGGAAAACCCGATGGCGCCGATGGCCGGCAGCCCGGGATGGGTCGAGGTCGAGCCGTCCATCAAGTTCGGCGCCACGATCCCGTTCGTGTTGTCGCCGGGGGACGGGCAGAAGACGGTCTATGTGTGGTTCAAGGATGTCGGGAGCAACGTGTCGGTGCCGGCCAGCGCCAGTATTCTCGTCAATACCTCCGGGTACCTCTGCGTGTCGAAGTGGGGAAAACCCGGCCGCGGCGCGTCGCTGCTCCATGGTGGCGAGTTCCTCGCCCCGATGTATGGGCTGGCCATCGACCAGCAAGGCGCGCTGTTCGTCGTGGATAACGGCAACAATCGGATACAGAAATTCGACAACGCGGGAAACTTCATTATCCTGTGGGGCGCCTTTGGATCGGCGAACGGGAACTTCCACAATCCCACCGGGATTGCCTGCGACGCCAAGGGCGACGTCTGGGTGGTCGACACCAACAATCACCGCGTGCAGAAATTCGACGGGAAGCTGGGCGGCTACATCATGAAATTCGGCTCACGCGGGAACGGGGAAGGCCAGTTCAACGCCCCGTGGGGCATCGCCATCGATCGTGTGCGCGGCTATGTTTACGTCGTGGACAGCGCCAACTTCCGTGTCCAAAAATTCGACATGGCCGGCGAATTTATCATGTCCTGGGGCAGTTTCGGCAATCACGACGGGCAATTCTACTTCCCGCGCGGGATTGCCGTCGACGAGTCCGACGGGGCCGTGTACGTGGTCGACATGGGCAATCATCGGATCCAAAAGTTCGACACGAGTACCAATGTGTTGCCGCAGTTGATCACCAAATGGGGCGGGAGTGCCGATGCCGGCCATGCGAGCAGCGCGTTGGCCCAAGAGGCCGGGCAGCTCCGGAATCCCTGGGGTATCGCGCTCGACGTTCACGGTGACGTGTACGTCAGCGACACGGGGAATCACCGAATCGAAAAGTTCGACAAAGAAGGCAATTTCATCACGCAATGGGGCGGATTCGGCAACGGAGCCGGCCAGTTCAATTTCCCCTACGGAATCGCGGTGGATGCGCGGGGCAGCGTGTTCGTCGTCGACAGCGCGAATACGCGGATCCAGCAGTTCATGCCGGCGGAAGAGGGCGAGGAGCGGCTGCGCGATGAGGCCGAGGCCAACGCCGCTCTGACCGACTCGGGCGCGACACAGCCTTCTTGACGGAAGCGCGCGGCGGGGTCGTCCGGTTGGACGGCCCCTGCGGCGTGCCGGAACACATCGGGCTTTCTCTCGTGGGGGCGTTCCGTCCTCTCGGGATCCATCCATGCGGGGGTAGGTGACTCATGCTTGATGACCAGACCAGATTGGGCCTGACGTTCGATGACGTGGTGCTGGTCCCGGCGAAGTCCCAAGTGCTTCCGAACGAAGTGGAAACGCGGGCGGCCGTGACCCGCACCATCACGCTGAATATTCCCATCCTGAGTGCGGCAATGGACACCGTGACCGAGTCGCGGCTCGCCATCGCCATGGCGCGCGAAGGGGGGATGGGCATCATTCACCGGGTGCTGTCTCCGTCGGATCAGGCCGCCGAGGTCGACCGAGTGAAGAAATCCGAGAGCGGGATGATCCTGGACCCGGTGACGATTTCCCCGGATCAGACCATTCGTGATGCCCACCAATTGATGGCGAAGTATCGCATTTCGGGGATTCCGGTCACGAAGAACAAGAAGCTCGTGGGGATCCTGACGAATCGCGATCTCCGTTTTGAAAACCGGATGGATCTCAAGGTCTCGCAGGTGATGAAGCGGGACAAGCTGGTGACGGCGCCGGAGGGAACCAACCTCGAAAAGGCTCGCGAGATTCTGCACGAGCACCGCATCGAAAAACTGCCGGTGGTCAATAAACACGGCGAACTCAAGGGACTGATCACGATCAAGGACATCGAAAAGCGGATCAAGTACCCGAGCGCGTGCAAAGACGAACACGGCCGCCTGCGCGTGGGAGCGGCAGTGGGCGTCGGGCCCGACACCGAGCAACGCGTGGATCTGTTGGTCAAGGCGGGCGCCGACGTCGTCGTCGTCGACACGGCACACGGACATTCCCAAGCGGTGATCGATACGGTCAGGATGATCAAGAAGAAACACGCGTCGCTGCAGGTCATCGCCGGCAATATCGCCACCGAGGAGGCCGCCAAGGATCTGATCAAGGCCGGGGCGGACGCGCTGAAGGTCGGGGTCGGCCCGGGCTCCATTTGCACGACGCGCATCGTGTCGGGAGCGGGCATGCCCCAGCTCACGGCCATCGCCGATTGCGCCAGAGCCGTGGCCGGATCGGGGGTGTCCATTATTGCGGACGGCGGCATCAAGTTTTCCGGCGACGTCACCAAAGCGCTGGCCGCGGGGGCGTCGGTGGTCATGGTGGGCAGCCTGCTGGCCGGGACCGAGGAGTCGCCCGGAGAGACGGTCCTGTATCAGGCCCGCACCTACAAGGTGTATCGTGGCATGGGGTCGATCGGCGCGATGGAACGGGGCGGGAAGGATCGGTACGGGCAAGCCGGCCGTCCGGAGGCGAAGCTGGTGCCGGAGGGGATCGAGGGGCGGGTTCCATACAAGGGCCCCGTCGCCAATGTGGTCTATCAACTGGTCGGGGGGCTCCGCTCGGGCATGGGCTATTGCGGCTGCCGTACCATCCCTGAACTGCAGCAGAAGGCGACATTCATCCGCCAGACGGTCGCGGGGCTTCGCGAGAGCCACGTGCACGATGTCATCATCACCAAGGAAGCGCCGAACTACCGGATGGACTGGGAGTGAATTCGCGTCACACGTCAATCGTGAACCGTCGACCGGTCTGATTGCTTGACCGCCCTTCCTTTGACTCCCCCCTTTGACGCATGACGACTCGCGTTTGACCTCCTATGGAACTCTGGCACGACCGTATTCTCGTCCTGGATTTTGGGTCCCAGTACACCCAACTGATTGCGCGTCGTATTCGCGAGGCGCAGGTGTATTCCCAAATTCTTCCCTGCACCGTTTCCCTGGCCACCATTCTGGGCTATCGCCCCAGGGGGATCGTCCTCTCCGGCGGGCCGTCGAGTGTATATGAAAAAAAAGCGCCGACGATTCCCAAGGAGCTGTTCGAGCTGGGTGTGCCTATTTTAGGCATTTGTTACGGCATGCAATTGGTGACGCATCTGCAAGGCGGGCAGGTGGCCAGGTCCGCGCATCGGGAGTTCGGGCGGGCCGAACTGACGATCGACGATCGCACGGGCATCTTCAAGGATCTCGGCGCCGCCGGCTCGACGGTCGTCTGGATGTCGCACGGCGATCGGATCGAGCGGATGCCTCCGGGGTTTCGCGCCATCGCGCATACGGCGAATTCGCCCATTGCGGCCATGAAGCGGGACGACGGCAAGCAACGCGTCTATTGCCTGCAGTTCCATCCGGAAGTGGCGCATACGCAGGAAGGCGCGGCGATGCTGCGGAACTTCGTCTACGACGTCTGCGGTTGCCGTCCCACCTGGACCATGCATTCCTACGTGGAGACCGCGGTGCAGCAGATTCGCGAGCAAGTCGGAACCGCACGGGTGCTGTGCGCGCTCAGCGGCGGCGTGGACTCATCGGTGGCGGCGGTGCTGACGCATCGGGCCATCGGGGATCAACTGACCTGCGTGTTCGTCGACAACGGCGTCTTGCGGGCCGGCGAGCGGAAACAGGTCGAAGGCACGTTCGCCGCTCAGGAAAAGCTCAACCTTCGGGTGGTCGATGGTTCCCGGGCCTTCCTCGCGGCGCTCAAGAATGTGACCGATCCTGAACGGAAGCGGAAGATTATCGGCCGGCTCTTCATCAAGCACTTCGAGGCGGAATCCAAGAAGCTGAAGGGGATCGCCTATCTCGTGCAAGGGACCCTCTATCCGGACGTGATCGAAAGCATCAGCTTCAAGGGGCCGTCCGCGACCATCAAGACGCATCACAACGTGGGCGGGCTCCCGGCAAAAATGAAACTGAAGCTGATCGAACCGCTGCGCGAATTGTTCAAAGACGAGGTGCGGGTGCTCGGCAAGGAATTGGGACTGCCTGACGAGATCGTCTGGCGTCAGCCCTTTCCGGGGCCGGGGCTGGCGATTCGGGTGCTCGGCGCGGTCACCCCGGACCGCCTCGCGATCCTACGGGCCGCCGAAGCCATCGTCGACCAGGAGATTCGCTCGGCCGGTCTCTATCGGGAGATCTGGCAGGCGTTTGCGGTGTTGTTGCCGATCCGAACCGTCGGGGTGATGGGGGATCAGCGGACTTACGAGCACGTGATCGCCATCCGCGCCGTAACGAGTCTGGACGGAATGACGGCCGATTGGGCGAAAATTCCGAACGAGGCCCTGGGCCGCATGTCGAATCGGATCATCAACGAGGTCAAGGGCGTGAATCGTGTGGTCTACGACATCAGTTCCAAGCCGCCGAGCACCATCGAATGGGAATGAGGCGTCAATCGTCGACCGCAAGCGCGCAAGGGTTGAGCCATGAGTCGATTGACGCATGACCATGGTCGGGAGACGGGTATGTTAGTGAGATTGCACAAGGTGATCGCCGATTCGGGGCTGACGTCGCGCCGCCAGGCCGAGGGCCTGATGGCGCAGGGGCGTGTGACGGTGAACGGCGCGGTCGTGGTCGAACTCGGCACGAAAGTCGATCCGGCCAAGGACCACATCAAGGTGGACGGGCGCCATCTCAAGGCGGCCCCGCCGTATGTCTACGTGATGCTCAACAAACCCAAAGGGTTTGTCTCCACCATGAGCGACCCGGAGGGGCGCGCGACGATCGCCGATCTTCTCGATGGCGTGAAGCTGCGGGTCTTTCCGGTCGGCCGTCTGGACTTCGACACCGAGGGGCTCGTGTTGCTGACCAACCACGGCGAATTGGCCCAGGCCTTGTTGCATCCCCGCCACCACGTTCCGAAGACGTATCTGGTGAAGGTGAAAGGCGTGCTCAGCCAGGAGGAAATCCGGCAGCTCGAGCGTGGCATCAAGCTGGAGGACGGATTGACGGGATCCGCCATCGTAAAGAAGGTGCGGAAAGCCGAAGCCAACTCCTGGATCGAGTTGACCATTCACGAAGGGCGCAAGCATCAGGTCAAACGAATGTGCGAGGCCGTCGGCCATCCCGTGTTGCGGCTGGTCAGGGTGCGGATGGGGCCGCTGTCCCTTACGAATCTTCCTCTCGGCCAGTATCGCTATCTGACCGATCGAGAGGCCAACGCGTTGCGGGACGTGTTGCGGTATACGAAGGGAGAGGGTCGACCCGGCGCGGCCCGCAAGGGACGGCCGTCCGGCCGAGGGAGAAAGGTGACGTCGGTGCGAAAGGTTGTCGCGCGATGAAGATCCGGACGCATCATTGTGGAGCGCTGAACAAGACGGTTGTGGGACAGCGGACCGTGTTGAACGGCTGGGTGCATCGCCGTCGCGATCACGGCAACGTGTTGTTCATCGATCTGCGCGATCGGTACGGCATGACTCAGATCGTCTTCAATCCGGAGGTGAACGCGGCGGCCCATGCACAGGCGCAGGCGCTGCGGAGCGAGTTCGTCGTCTCCGTCTCCGGTCTCGTGGCCGCGCGACCCGAGGGGTCGGCCAATCCCGCCTTGGCGACGGGTGAGATCGAGGTCTTGATCGACGAGTTGGAGATTCTCAACGAGGCCAAGACGCCACCTTTTCTCGTCGAAGACGAGGGAGAGATCACGGAGGCGCTCCGGCTGAAGTATCGATTCCTGGATCTGCGCCGCCCGGCCATGCAGCGGCTCCTCGAGATGCGGCATGCGCTGACGCAGGACGTGCGGGCCTTCCTGAATGCGGAAGGCTTCCTGGAGATTGAAACGCCGATCTTGACGAAGAGCACCCCGGAAGGGGCGCGCGATTATCTGGTGCCCAGCCGGGTGAATCCAGGCGAGTTTTTCGCGTTGCCGCAGTCCCCGCAACTGTTCAAGCAGATCCTCATGGTCAGCGGCTGCGACCGCTATTACCAGATCGCCCGCTGCTTCCGCGACGAGGACCTGCGGAACGACCGCCAGCCGGAGTTTACCCAAATCGACGTGGAGATGTCGTTCGTCGATCGCGAGCGGGTCATGTCCACGATGGAGCGCATGATCGCGCGGGCCTTCCGGGTCGTCGGTCGAATTGAGCTCCCGCTCCCGTTCCCGCGGCTGACGTATGGGGAAGCTATGGGGCGCTACGGATCGGACAAGCCCGATTTGCGTTTCGAGATGCCGTTGCACGATCTGACGGCGTTTGCCCAGACGACCGACTTCAAGGTGTTTCGCGAGACGACCGCCAAGGGCGGCATGGTCAAGGCGATCATCGTGGCCGGAGGGGCGGAGATTCCCCGAAGCCGTATCGATGCCATTGGGGATCTGGCCAAGGGGTTCGGCGCCAAAGGGTTGGCGTGGCTCAAGATCACGGGGGACGGCCAACTGGAGTCGGTCATCGCGAAATTCCTCAATCGAGCGCAACTCCTGTCGGCGATTCCGGCGGCCAAGCCCGGCGATCTGCTGCTGTTTGTCGCCGATGCACCCCGCATTGTCCATGACGTGTTGGGCCGGCTGCGTCTCTACTTCGGCAAAGAATTGAAATTGATCCGCGAGGGAGCGTGGCGACCCTTGTGGGTCGTCGACTTTCCGCTCTTGGACTTTGATCCGCAACTAGGCCGTTACGTCTTCATGCACAATCCGTTTGCGGCGCCGTACGACGAGGACCTTCCCCTTCTGGACAGCAGTCCGGGCCAGGCGCGGGCCAAGGCGTACGATATGGTGTTGAATGGAAACGAAATCGGCGGCGGCAGCATCCGCAATCATCGACGGGACGTCCAACTCAAGATTCTTGACCTCCTCGGCATTGGCAAGGAACAGGCCCAGCGGCAGTTCGGCTTTCTCCTCGACGCGCTCGAATTCGGCGCGCCCCCCCACGGGGGCATTGCGTTCGGCCTGGACCGTCTCATCATGTTGCTCGGCGGCGCCGATTCGATTCGTGACGTCATCCCCTTCCCCAAGACACAAAAAGCCCAATGTCTGATGACCGAGGCGCCGTCTCGTGTCAGTCCCGCGCAGCTCAAGGAGCTGTCCATCAAGCTCGATACGATCGAATAGAATAGGGTGCCCGTGCGGACGGAGCGCAACGGGCCCGGCCGGTTGTCCGGGAGCAGATCGAAGCATCCGGGGTCATCGGGAACGCCCGGTCTTTCGTCCGTAAGTCGAACCGTCGACGGCTCATCGTCCTAGCGAGCAGCGAGCCGTCGCCGCTGGCGTCGCCCGCTCGAAGGTTATGCCGGCAGCATCATCCCACCCGGAGGCGATGAGGGTATCGCCTCGCCCCTCGCTGGAACGCGAGATCAAGCTCAGTGTCCCGGTAGGATTTTCCCTGCCCGCGGGATTAGGCGAGGTCCTGCCCGCGAGGACGTTGGTCTCGACCTACGTCGACACGCCCGATTATTGCTTGGCCAAGCATGGCATCACCTTCCGGCGGCGCCTCGAACAGCGTCGAGGACTGTGGCAGCTCAAGCTCCCCTCAGGCGCGGGAAGGCTCGAAGTCGAACTGGAAGAGGGGGGCGCGGCTCCACCCCAGGCGCTGAGCGATCTGCTGTACGCGCATCTTCGCGGGGAGACGCTGAGGCCGGTCGCGAAGCTTCGGACCAGACGTGTCGGTGTGCGCGTGCGAAACGGCGGCGCCGTCGCCGAGGTGGTGCTCGATCGAGTGTCCGTGCTCCAGGAACGGCGCGTGCAGCAGCATTTTCTTGAGTGCGAAATCGAACTGCTGGAGGGTGATCCCGCGCTGTTGGGCACCCTCGAAGCTGAGCTGCGCCGGGCCGGGGCGGGGGACCATGATGGCCGACCCAAGCTCTTTCGAGTGCTGGGGCTTCCGGCATGGGCTCCGCCGCCGATGCCGCCCGCCGATGCCCCGCTTCGAGAACACGTCAAGGCGGCGCTCCTGACGCAGGTGGTATCCATGCTGACGGTCGATCCGCGGGTTCGACTCGGGGCGGATTCCGAAGCCGTGCATCAGATGCGGGTAGCCATTCGCCGCCTTCGCGCCATGCTTCGCGCGCTCAGGCCGATCGCGTCGTCTGATTGGGCGGAATCCCTCCGTGCGGAGCTGGCCTGGCTGGGGGGGCTGTTGGGTGCGGCCCGCGACCTCGACGTCCAGATCGAGCATTTCCGTGGCGAAGTGGCCGCGCTAGACGCGAAGGATCGCGGCCCGGTCAAGCGGCTCGTCCGGGTGTTGGAGAGGGAGCGGAGGCAGGCGCAGGACGCGCTGTTGACCCAACTGCGGTCAGAGCGGTATCTGGCTTTACTCGATCAGCTCCAGGAGCGGTGCGCCGAGCCCGCCGTCGTTGAAACGGCGCTTTCGCTTCGGGACCTGGCGGGCAAGGAATTCCGGCGATTGCGTCGCTCGGTGCACGAGCTGGCCGAGACCCCTTCCGATCAGAACTTGCATCGACTTCGCATTCGGGCCAAACGGTCTCGCTATGCGGCGGAGCTGGCCGCCGGTACCGTGGGAAAGCCCGCGTGGCGGTTCGTGGAAGCGTTAAAGGAACTCCAGGACGTGCTGGGTGCCCACCAGGACGCTGTCGTGGCCGAAGATCGTGTCCGGAGCTTCCTGGGCCGATCCCAAAGCGTCCATGCGGCATTCGCGGCGGGTCGGATGGTCGAGCGTCAACGCCAGCGCCGTGCGGACGCCCGCGCGCAATGGCGGGGTCTCTGGAAGAAGGTGGCCAAACGAGGAAAGCGGGCTTGGCGGTGATTCGGCATCGCACGGCGCGGTCGGCATTCTTATCCGCCGCGATACGTTCACGGTTTAGGCTGTGCGGGCCGAGAGGTTCGGACCGGGATTCGATCCGGGCGTCATCGGCGGGGCCGTGCCGGTCGGCCCGGTGGAGTAGGGGGGAAGGATGTCGGGGCATGCAGGAGGCGGCCGGGGGACGATCCCACCGGTCCTGGTGGCTCGCGGGGTCGCGGTGAGTCGCCGGTCCTGCGGGATCTGAGTTTCGAGCTTCAGTCCGGGGTTCACACCGCCATCCTTGGTCCGAACGGAGCGGGGAAGTTCACACTCTTGAAGCTCTTCAGCGGCGAGGTGCATCCGATGCCGCACGACGGCGCGGAGTCGTGCATGTTCGGCATGGAACGGTGGAGCGTGTGGGAGATACGGGGGCGGCTCGGTGTCGTGTCCCACGACCTGCAATGGACTATCCCAGCCACGCGACCGGGCTCGACCTGGTGCTCTCCGGCTATCATGCGAGCATCGGGGTCTACGGGCATCAGGTCTACGAGCCGCGTCATCTGGCGCGGGCTCGCCAGGTGTTCGAGTCGGTCGGTCTGCGCCGACTCGAGGATCGACCGCTCGGGACCTTCTCCACGGGCAAGCAGCGGCGCTGCCTCTTGGCGCGGGTCTTGGTGCACGATCCGGAAGTGCTGGTGTTTAATGAGCCGACGAGCGGGCTGGATCCACAAGCTTGTTTCCGCTACCGCGACATCCTGCGCGGACTCATGGCCGGGGGGAAAACGGTCCTGCTGGTCACCCATCACCTCCATGAAATCCCGCCGAAGTCACCCGCGTGGTGTTGTTGAAGGAGGGGCGCGTTGTCGCGGACGGGCTCAAGTCGAATCTGATGACGACCGATGGGCCAGGCGCTCGTGTTCCGCCATCTCTTTGCCCCGATCGTAGGTCAGCGTCTTGCGCAGCGGGGCCGGCACGTGCCGGAGTTTCCTTGTGAATCCCTCGCGGGCACTGCTCGCATCCGTG
>JBDIVW010000043.1:0-33009 GCA_039794185.1 Candidatus Inralta sp.
GAAGCTGGACCATCCGTGGCGGAAGCGGCTGCTGCCGAAACGGGGCTCACACGCGGCGGCAGCCGGAACATAAACCGGACATTTCTACGTTGGGAAGAAGAGGACATTTCTATTTGGGCTTGACATTCGCTACTTCGCTGAGTTGACACAACGGCCGGCGGGTCGTAGCCTGTCGCCAACTTCTCAGTGGGATAAGAACCGGCTGAATAGTAGCATGCCCATTTTTCTCGCCCTTCCTGGTGCACGGAGAGTCATGGCGGGTTTCTTGTCCGCGGGACTCTTGACCGTCCTCCAGACGGTCCCGGCTCTGGCGGGGACTGAATTCTCGCCGTCGTCGGTCGCGAAGGGTGTGCTTCTCGTGGCCAGCCCAACGCTGAACGATACGAACTTCCACCAGACCGTCGTGCTCGTCCTGAACCACGGACCCGAGGGAACACTCGGGCTCATTCTGAATCGCTCCACGAACGTCCTCCTGTCCGAGGCGCTGCCGGATGTCACCGTGCTCAAGGGGACCAGTTACCGGCTGTTTGCTGGTGGGCCGGTTGCACCAACCCGCCTGCTCCTGCTGTTCCGAGTTCAGGAGCCCCCGGCAGGTGCACGATCGGTTTTCGACGGGGTCTATGTGGGGGGCACACCGGCGGTCCTGGAACGTATCATCACGCAGGCCAAACCGACCGAAGCCTTCCGGGCTTTTGCCGGATCTGCCGGGTGGGCTCCGGGACAACTGACATTTGAAATGCTCCAGGGGGCCTGGGCGACTCTTCCGCCGGATTCGTTCGACATCTTTGAGAGGGACCCGGCCATACTCTGGCAGGACTGCCTCGGCCGCCTTCAGGCACCCAGGGTCCTCTCCCATTAGAAGGCGAAATTGGGCTCAGAGTGCTATTTCATCCGCGGACACATAAAAATCGGGGTAACCGGCTCCCCGGAAATTGCACTCTGACCCCCATTCTAAATGGTCCGGGCGGACCGCCGGGAACAGGTTCAGGTCAAGCGCCCGATGCCATTCGTTGTCGTCGAGGACTGCGAAACCGCCCGCGGGGGCCGACAAGCCGCCGACAACGTGGACGATGATGTCGATGCCGCCGAGGCGACTGCGAACAGCGTCAGCCACAGCCGCGCAGCCGTCGGCAGCCGCGCCGCGATGGGTTGGGAGAAGGGACATACGCGTGGAGTTACCGGTAGACTTCTTTCCGATCGCCAATCTTGACAACGAGGACAATCAGTTCCTTGTCCCGAATCGCGTAGATGATTCGATAGTCGCCTTCGCGGATACGGTACAAATCATCTTCCCCGGCGAGTTTCTTGGCACCCTGCGGTCTCGGGTTCTCTTTCAGCGTGCGCAAGCGCTTCACGATCCGTTTTTGAACCGGTTCAGCGAGCGCTTTGAGTTGTCGTTCGGCGGGGGGAGCAAGAAGGATTGAGTAGGCCATATGGAGTGATTAGCGACCGAGTTCCTTCAGAATCACATCCAGTGATTTGGCTCCCTTCTTCTTGGTTTCAGCCAAGGCGGCTCGCGCATCCGCCAAGTCGATCCGATCTTCTAGTTCCTCCAACAGCCGCAAATCGTCGATTGGCACCACGGCAGCAACTTCCTTCCCACGTCGTCGAAGCACCACGCGTTCTTTTCCGAACGCCACCCGGTTGATCGTATCCGCGAATCCTTCTCTCGCTTTACTGGCCGGTAGATGTCCCATGGTTCACCTCACTAAGAATGTACTAATCGTACGATTTGTACGAATAGTACGTTTGAAGCCGCTTTATGTCAAGTGGGAGGGAGGGGTGGGCAACAGTCTCTCTGGTACAAGGGTCTGTCTTGTCTATCTCGTTCGACCAACCAGACAGACCACTTGACCAGAGAGACCAGATCCCCGCCCCGCGCCGCGAAATGTTGGATCGCAAGATCTGAGGTGAGACCAGCCGCCCCACTGGTTCCCATCGTTTGCACTCCACGCGGGATGAGAAAGGAGGTGACATGTCGAGTCGGATGATCGAAGTCTTCGCGGTGGTGCTGATTCTGCTGGCCGCCGTGAAGGTGATCGTTCTCTCCGTCAATGCGGAAGCCTGGCTGCCCGCCGTGAAGGCGCTGTATGCGAAACGCCTGCTCACGGCGATCATCTCCTATGCTCTGGCGGGGCTGGTGCTCTCCGGGAATAAAAAGGTCTTGCAATCACACAGGTCGCTCAGTAGGCCTTCTGAAAGTCCGGCTTACTCAAAACGCGGACGATGTCGATGCGGGTTCCGGACCGTTTGAAGACGACACGATAGTCGCCCGGCTCTCAGCCGATAGAGGCTCTCCTTGAACCCCTGCAACTTCTTGATTCGTTTTCCGTCCGGAATGGGATTGTGCGCGAGGCGGCCGCAGTCGGCGAGAATCTGATGGGCGATCTTTTCAGGGAAGGCATCAAGGTCACGTTGAGCCTTCTCCGACAGGAAGACCTGGTAGGTCACGCGGGGCGGGCCTTCTTCCTCCGGCGCTTGGCCTTGTAGTCGGACAGCAGCATCGTTCGACCCGCACGGATATCCTTGAGCCCGGCTTCGATCTTTTTACGCAGTTTTGGGCTATAGGCCAGCAGCGCACCTTCGATGTCGTCTTCGGTCACTGGGACGAGCATGGCGGTCGGTCTTCCGTGCGTCGTGACGAGAACCGTGTTTCCTCGTTCAACCGTCCTGAGCATCTCGGACGTCTTGGTCTTCAGTTCGCGTACGTTGGTGAATTTCACGGGTCCAGTCATGTGGTTGCAAGTGTGACCACAGCGTAGAGTCTTCACGCGGCGATGTCAAGCCCACCTACTCGCCAGCGCGTCGCATATGACCGGTTCTCCCGCTGTTGACGGGTTGCTGTCTCCACCGTAGCGTTCTTGGGATCCTCGCTCATTCGTTCCGACGCATAAGGGGGAAACGTGAACAGCCTTAGCGGCATGCACTGTACGCGGGATGAGAAAGGAGGCGCTATGTCGAATCGGATGATCGAAGTCTTCGGGGGCACAGCTGTTAGGGTCTTGTAATCACACAGTGCAAAACCTGGCAGTCTCTCCTTGGATGCGGGGGGTCTTACAATCCTATTTCATCCCTCTGTTCGCTTGGCCGGTGACTATCAAGGTGGCTCGGCGGGGAGCTGAGCGCGATCGAATTGCAGCCAAGGGTAGGGTTCGTGGGCGCTCACGGATGCAGGTGTCGATCGAGCGACTTTCAGCTGGTTTTGTTTTCATCACTCTTTCTTACTCTTCCTTCTCGGGCCGGGGAGTATCGAGGTGCGCCGAAAAGGGGGCGAGCACGTTCGAAGGGCCGGCGCGAACCGGCTCGATGGAGGGACGGGCTGACCGGCCAGGCCGGTGTCGTCTGCTGCCCGAAGCTATGTTCCTCATCGCGAACGTGGCGAGTTCAGACGACGGAGCACGCTCCGACGAGAGCGTGCCGGCCCTTCGCGCGTTGTGCGGAGGCCACTCTTCGGTGCGCCTCGCCCACTACACCGGCCATTTTTCTTCGGTCCACGCCATCTCCCAAAACATCCACTCATACCGCGAGCTGATCACGAAGGCCTGCTCCATCCGCTGCCGTTCCTCGCGACCGGCGGTGCGGGCCCAGAGATCCACTTTTTCGCGCATCCAGCGCTGCACCTCGGCAAACTCGGGCGACGCGTAGAGCATGAGCCAATCGCGATACGGGTGCGCGAGCTCGGGGGGGCCGTGTTTCAGAAGGTGCTGCCCCACGACGCAATAAATCCATGCGCAGGGGAGGGCGACCACGGCGATTTCGCAGGCCGTGCCGGCGGCCGCCACCGCCAGCATGTGCCGGGTGTAGGCGAAGTTGGTGGGCGCCATCGGCACGGCGGTCATCGCCGTCGCGGTCATCTTCCACCGCCGGCCGTAACTCTCGTGCAGGCTCCGTTCCACCACGATGGTGTCCTCGGCCAGCTTGGTCAGCCGCAAGGCCGACTCGGAATCCGGCGCCCGATGCGCGCCGGCGGCAAACACCCGTGCCAGCTCACCGAGGAAGCGCGCGTCCTGGAGGATGTAATACTTGAACTTGCGGGCCGGTAGCGTGCCCTTGCCGAGCGCGACCACGAAGGGATGCCGCAATTGCGCCTCCCAGATCGGTCCGGCCAGTTTCCGCAGGTGTTCCGAAAACGACATCCGAACGCTCCTTCGTATGACGGGTGACGAGTTACGGCTTGGGGGCCCATGGCCGCGGCAGACGATTGATCCCGTCCAACGCCGCCACGCGATAACACTCGGCCAGCGTCGGGTAGTTAAAGACCGTATCCACGAAATATTCGATGGTGCCCGACAAGGCCATGACCGCCTGCCCGATGTGGATGAGCTCGGTCGCCCCGTCCCCAATGGCGTGGACCCCCAACAGCTCGCGCGTCTTCGGGTGAAAGAGCAGCTTCAGCATGCCGGTCTCGTCCCCGATCAGTTGTCCCCGGGCGATCTCCCGATAGCGGGCCGTGCCGACGGCATAGGGGACCCCCGCCTGCGTCAAGTCGTCCTCGTTGCGCCCCACCATGGAAATTTCCGGGATGGAGTAGATGCCGAACGGCAAGAGGCGGGATTCGCTGTGAGCCGGCACGCCGAAGGCATGGCAGGCCGCCAGGCGTCCCTGTTGCATCGAGGTGGAAGCGAGGGCCGGAAACCCGACGACGTCCCCGGCGGCATAAATGTGCGGGATGTCCGTTTGGAAGTGTTCGTTCACCTGCAGGCGCCCGCGGGCATCCGGTGCGAGGCCGACGGCGTCCAGGCCGAGTCCATCGGTGGCGCCGATGCGCCCGACGGAGTACAGCACCATCGTGGCGGGAATTTCCTTGCCGCTCTTGAGCCGGACGATCAGTTCGTCGTCGCCGGCTTTTTCGATCCCGACCACCTCCTCATGCAATCGCATGCTCACGCCGATGTTGCGCATGTGGTATTGCAAGGCTTCGATGATCTCCGTATCGACGAAGTCGAGCAGACGAGGGCGACGCTCGATGAGGGTCACGTGAATCCCCAGCGCGGCGAGGATGGAGGCATATTCGGTACCGATGACGCCGCCGCCGATGATCGTGATCGATTTCGGGATGCGCTTCAGCGCCAGCAGGCCGTCCGTGTCGATCACCGCGGCGTCGTCGAAGGGGATATGCCCGGGACGCGCCGGGACGGTGCCCACGGCGACCACGATGAAATCGGCCGTATGCTCCGCGGTCTCATGGCTCCCGTGGATCCGCACGCGGTGCGGGTCGACGAAGGCGGCTTCGCCCACCAGCATCGTCACGTGGTTACGGGCCATTTGGTTGCGGATGATCTCGATTTCGCGGGAAATGACGTGTTGGGCACGGAAGATCAGGTCGTCGATCGTGATTTCTTGTTTGACTCGATAGCTCTGGCCGTAGAGGCCGCGTTGATGAAACCCGGAGAGGTAGAGCACGGCTTCGCGGAGGGACTTGCTCGGAATGGTGCCCGTGTTGAGGCATACGCCTCCGACCACCTCCCTGCGTTCGACGAGGGCCACCGTTTTCCCGAGCTTGGCGGCCTGGATGGCCGCCTTTTGGCCGGCGGGACCGCTGCCGATCACGAGTAAGTCAAAGTGGGCCATGGACCGGCGGTTCAGGCTGAGGTCGAGTTCAGGTTGAGAAGGGCACCGGAGGTCTCCTGCTCGACCTCACCCTGCCTCCGTCCGCTTCATCCGGATGTGATCAACTTGCGTGCGACCCGAAAGGCCTCGTCCAAGTCGGGGAGTTGCGCCAGTTCGGGAGTCAGTTGCACGTGGCGCACCGTATTCTCGGGGTCCACGACCAGAATCGCCCGGGTCAGGATATGGGGGCCCTTGAGGAACAGACCGTGGCTCTTCCCGAACTCCGCGCCACGGTAGTCGGAGAGAAACGTCACGTTCGAGATCTTGGCTTCCTCGGCAAAGCGCTTTTGGGCGAACGGGGTGTCGATGCTCACGGTGATGAGTTCGATCATGCGGTCGAGTCCGCCGTTGCGCTCGCTCAGATAGTGGGTCTGTTGCTCGCACACTTTGGTGTCCAGCGACGGGACGACGCTGATGATCCGCACTTTGCCCTTGCCGGCCGTCCCGGTGACGGGAACGAGGTCGAGGTCGGTCTTGGTCACGTTGACGGCCTGAAGCTTGTCCCCGACTTTGATACCGGGTCCGGACAGAGCGAGCGGCGAGCCTTTGAGGGTCACGGTATTCCCTTCGCCGGCGGCGACGCTGGATTGGACGATCGGGAGATCTTTATAGAGAAAGCCGGAATCCGCCGGCTTGCCCACGCCGGCGCAGGCGCCGAGGGCAAGTCCGCAGGCGATCAGCGAAGCGACGTGAAGCTGAACAGGTGAACGAGCACGTAGCGATGTCATAAGCAGTCCTCCTTCCTACGCCGACTTTACCATGACAGGAGATCGGGCGCATTACGGCGGGGCAAGAAAGTCGAGAATAGCCCGATTGACGACTTCCGGGCGTTCCCACATGGGAAGATGTCCGGCCTTCGGGATCCCGATGAGGCGGGCCCCGGGGATGATCGTGGCCAACTCTCTCCCGACCGGGGGGGGGAAGACACGGTCCTCCTCGCCCCAGAGAATCAACGTGGGTTTCCGTATGGTGTTCAGGCGGGGCGCGTACTCCGACTCCCAGAGTGGGACCGTCCGGCCCATCGCGAGGGCGGGGCCGATGAAATCGGATCGGCGGCGATGACGGTGGGATCGATCGAGCACGGCCGCGGTGAGTTGGCTGTGATCGTAGACGATTTCCTTGAGCACCCGGTCCGTCGCGGACGATCCGACGAACCAACTGCCGATGCGAACCAGCCACGCGGGGAAGGGCGAGTCCAGGCCCCGGCGGATGAGAGGGCTGGCCAGTTGGTCCTTGACGCGTGGCGGGAGGCCGCTGATCAAGACGAGGCGGTCGACTCGTTCCGGGACGGTCAGCGCCATCCCGAGCGCGACCCCGGCCCCCATGGAATTGCCGATCAGCGTCGCACGGTCGATCTGCAGGGCATCCATGAACCTCCGGAAGTAGTGCAGGACTTCCTCGGGACGATACTCCAAATCGGGCTTATCCGAGAAGCCGGAGCCGAGGAGATCGAGCGTGATGACGCGATGGTCCTGGGCCAGCGCCGTCGCTTGGTATTCCCATTGCCACATCGAACCGCCGAAGCCGTGAATCAGGATCAGCGGCGGGCCGCTGCCCTCGTCCAGATACGCCAGCCGCTGGCCGTCGACCTGCACACTGTGCAACAGGACGCGATGAATGCCGTCAAACCAACGGGGCAATTCGGAAGAGGTACAGGCGGTCAACAGCACGACTCCCACACACAGGAGGGGAAGCAGCGCGAGGCGAGGCCATCTCGTGCGAGCGGTGTACGGCACGGTGATGGCCAGCAGGCTACTCGAGCTGGATCAACGTCTCGTCGGTTTTGACGTTGTCCCCCTCGACGACGTAAATCGTGGCGACCCGGCCGTCGATCGGGGCGGGGACGCGGCTTTCCATTTTCATGGCTTCGATGATGAGCAGCGGATCGCCCGCCTTGACGGTGTCGCCCACCGCGACCAGGACCTTGACGACCCGACCGGGCATGGGCGGGGCGACGTCGCCGGGTTTGAGCGGCCGAGGTCGACCGGTCTTCTTGCCCTGGCCTTCGTCGGCCGCTTCGGGCACGCCCGCCAGCACTTCCTGGATGGGCTCCAGGGTGACCTCCTCCAGCTTGTCGTTGACGCGGATGTAGTAAGGGCGTTTGCCGTCGACCTTGCGGCCGGAGCCGGAGACATGAATGTGATAGGTTTCGCCGTGCACGCTGACGTAGAACTCCGCGGGCGCCAGATGAAGGTCGGTGGCGGCCGACGGCCCCTTTTCTTCCCGAGGACGAAGTTCCTCCGGCTTGAGTTGCCCCGTGGCCCGTTCCTCGAAGAAATCGCGCGCGATGGCCGGGAACAGAACGAACGAGAGTTGATCTTCCAGCGTGGTGGCTGTCTCCGGGAAGTCGTCCTTGAGCTTGTCGAATTCGGGCTCCAGGCGGTCGGCGGGCCGTCCGCGAATGGGCTCTTCATCGCCGATCGCCTTGGCTTGCACTTCACGATCCACGGGGCCCGGCGCCTTGCCGTACAGACCGAGGAAGTAATTCTTGGTTTCGTTGGTGATGACCTGATAGCGCTCGCCGGTCAACACGTTGAGCGTCGCCTGGGTCCCGACGATCTGACTCGACGGCGTCACCAAGGGAGGATATCCCATCTCCTTGCGGACGCGCGGCACTTCTTCGAGCACTTCCTTCATGCGATCCAGTGCATTCTGCTCGGTGAGCTGTGCGGCCAGATTGGACAGCATGCCGCCGGGTATCTGGGAAGTCAGAATCTCTGCGTCGACACCGGTGAAGTCGCTTTCGAACTGAGAATATTTCCGGCGGACCGTGCGGAAATGCTCCGTGATGGGTTCCAGACGGCGCAGGTCCAATCCGGTGTCGTAGGGCGTGCCGCGCAGCGCGGCGACGAGCGTTTCGGTCGGAGGGTGGGAGGTTCCGCCGGAGAGGGGCGAGATCGCCGTATCCAACATGTCCAAGCCGGCGATGATGGCCATCAGCGACGCCATGGAAGCCATCCCGGAGGTGTAGTGGGTATGCAGATGGATGGGAACCTTGACCGCGCTCTTCAAGCGCCGCACGAGCTTGTAGGCGTCGAGCGGGGCCAGCAATCCCGCCATGTCCTTGATGCACAGCGTGTCGGTGCCCATGTCTTCGAACCGTTTGGCCAGCTCCACGAAGCGATCCAGACTGTGGACCGGGCTGACGGTATAACAAATGGCGGCTTCGGCGTGTTTCCCGTTGGCCTTCACCTCTTGGATGGCCCGATCCACGTTCCGGACATCGTTCAAGGCGTCGAATATCCGGAAGACGTCGATCCCGTTGGCGGCCGAGCGCTCAATGAATTTTTCCAGCACATCGTCGGCATAGTGCCGGTACCCCACGATGTTCTGACCGCGCAACAGCATTTGCAGCCGGGTGTTGGGCATGGCCTCGCGCAATGCGCGCAGCCGCTCCCAGGGGTCTTCCTTCAGAAAGCGCAGGCAGGTGTCGTAGGTGGCTCCGCCCCAAACTTCCAACGACCAGTAGCCGACCGCGTCCAACTTTTGCGCGATGGGCAGCATGTCCTCGGTGCGCATGCGGGTGGCCAACAGGGACTGGTGCCCGTCCCGCAACGCGACGTCGGTGAGCTGAAGCGTCTTCCCGGGCGCAGGCTGCACCCGAATGCCTGGGGTTTCTTTCGGGCGCCTCGTGGCTCGCGCCGGGCGTGAGGGCTTTCCGGAGCGCGCGGCGGTTTTCTTTTTCGGGGCTCGTGCCATGGGTCGTGAATCCTTCGCCCGGTTAGAGGCCTTCGTAGGCGGCGATGGCCGCGGAGATGGCCAGCGCAAGATCTTCCGGTTGGATGGTTTCTTCGTAATCGAGCAGTTCCGGATGCCGGTCGATATAGGTGGTGTCGAAGCGCCCGGCGCGGAAATCGGGGTCCTGCATGATCGCCTGCAGGTACGGAATGGTCGTCTTGACCCCGCGCAAAACGAACTCCTCCAGGGAGCGATGCATCCGGCTGACCGTCTCCTCCCAGGTTCGGCCCCGGACGGTCAGCTTGGCCAGGAGCGCGTCGTAGTAAGGGGAGATCGTATAGTCCTTGTACACCGCGCCGTCGATGCGCACGCCGATGCCGCCCGGCGACAGGTAGGCGGAGACCGTGCCGGTGCAGGGCCGGAACTGGTTCTTCGGGTCCTCCGCGTTGATGCGGCACTGGATCGCGTAGGCGATAAAATGAACGTCTTCCTGGCGCTCGGCCAAAGGCAGTCCGGCCGCGCTCGTGATCTGCGCGCGCACGATGTCGATGGCCGTGATCTGCTCCGTGACCGTATGTTCCACCTGGATGCGGGGGTTCATCTCGATGAAATAATAGCGACCGTCCTCCGCCAAGAGAAATTCCACCGTCCCCGCGTTGTCGTAGTCTACGACGCGGGCGATCTTGATCGCCGCCTCGCCCATTTCCGCGCGGAGTTCAGGGGTGAGGATGAGGGACGGGGCGATCTCGATGAGTTTCTGATGGCGCCGTTGAATCGAACAGTCGCGCTCGCCGAGGTGGATGATCTGACCGTGCCGGTCGGCCAGGATCTGAAACTCGATATGGTGAGGCCGTTCGATGTACTTTTCGATGAAGACGCTGCCGTCGCCGAATGCGGCCAGGGCCTCCCGAGAGCAAGTGTCCATGTTCTCGCCCAGTTCCTCGTCGGAACGGACCACGCGGAGCCCGCGCCCGCCCCCGCCGGCGCTGGCTTTGATGATGACGGGATAGCCGACCTCGTGGGCGAACGCCAAGCCTTCCTCGACCCGGGTGATCCCCCCTTCGGTGCCGGGAACCACCGGGACCCCCACCCTCATCGCCAGTTCGCGCGCCTTCACCTTGTTGCCCATGAGGTGAATGGCCTGAGGGCTGGGGCCGATGAAGGTGATCTGCGAAGCCTGGCACAGATGGGCGAACTCGGCGTTTTCCGACAGAAATCCGTACCCAGGATGAATGGCGTCCGCACCGACCCGCTTGGCCAACGCGACAATTTGTGGTCCGTCGAGGAAGCCCTTGAGCGGTCCCGGTCCGACCAAATAGGCCTCGTCTGCTTTCTTGACATAGATTGGGCTGGAATCCGCTTCCGAATAGATGGCAACCGTCCGGATGTTCAATTCGCGGCACGCGCGAATGATCCGCATAGCGATCTCGCCCCGATTCGCAATCAAGATTCTCTTGAACATGGCGGATCAAAAAACAAACGTATCCCTCGGCCCTTCCGCTTATCTTCCGCGGGGTTGCCGGGGAAAAAGTCCGGGTAAGGTAGCACACCGTCCGGTCGAAGTCGAGAACTGTCGAGGCGGGGAGGAGGGCGAAACAACCCGTGCCGAGGAGGGAGTGTAGCTCCCTCCTCGGCACGGGTGTGAGGATGGCGAGGACGTCAGTGGGGCAACACCAACACGCCTTTGGATTGTGCGCTGCCGCCGCCCGCCACCACGACGACAAACGTCATCCCGTTTTTGATCTCGGGCACCGTGGCCTCGATGGTCGTCTCGTTCACGAGGGTATACTGGACGGGAATTTTCGACGCGGCGCTGAAGGACACCCCGTGGAAACATTCCTTGGTGCCGAAATTCTCACCCTTGATGGTGACCTTGTCTCCGGGCTTCACTTCGTCCGGCTGGACGGAGATGATGCGAGGGCGCTTGCTGCGGTCGCAGACCGGGTCGTTTTGCACCTTGGACTCGTCGTAACCCTTGATCGATTCGGTATCGAAGAGCGTGAAGCCCGCTCCTTCGGTCATTTGTCCCTGCTCGGCCGATCCAAAGCGCGGGCTCGCCCACATCAGGACGATGAGGGCGGCCACTCCGATGACGGGCACGATGACGCGAGGCATAGGATCCTCCTTCATGGCTTGGATGAAAGCGGCAACGGGGTATAAAATTCGTCGATGATCTTCTGGCCGTCCGGAGAATAGCAGAACTCCTCGAATGCTGCGACCACCTGAGAAACGTCCTTCGAAGACTGAAGGAGGACGGGGCGGCGGAGCTTATAGCGGCCGTCCTTGACGGTCGGCTCTTCGGGCTCGACCGAGTCGACGGGCAGTAAGCGGATCGCGACGCCGGACCGTACGGCGGCCAAGGCCTGTTCGAGCGAGAGGTAGGCCACGGCGGACTTGGGAGGAAGCGTGCCGACTACGGTCTTCACGACTTTCTCGTCCTTGGCCAGCACCGTGGCCGAGGCGGCGATCTTCCCGACAATCCCGAGTTGAGATTCGAACGCATCCCGCACGTTCTCGCTCCGGGGGCGGTCAATGATCAGGATCTGAGTGTCCGGTCCGCCGAGTTCGGACCAGAAGGCATGCTTGCCGGTGAAGATATCAGCGATTTGTTGGGAAGTCAGGTCCTTCGTATTGTTTGAGAGATGAACGACGATACCGATCCCGTCCCAAGCGATCTGCGCTGCTCGGAGGCTTTGGTCGACAGCGCCCGTGACGGCGATGTGGGCCTCTCCGGCACGAACCTGTTCGACAGGATTGGCGTTCTTGTCCCACAAGATGTCGACGTAGACGCCCGGTTGCCGCCGCTCGAACGCCCGAGCGAGGGCCTCGACCATCGGTAACTCGGGCCCGTTCCCGGCGATCACCAACGACCCCCGCGCGGCCGCCTGCGCAGCGCCGATGATGACTCCGAGCCAGAGGCTGAGTCCTGCCACGAGGCAGAATGTGGTTTGCCAAGGAGGGAAGGAGTGGTTCCGTGCCGTGCGGAGGACCGTCCGGTCGGGCATATCGAGCGGGAGACGGCGCACCGGCGTCACGGTTCCGTCTAGGCTCCTGACCCGGGATCGGAAGACGATGAACCCCCGTCGGAATCCCCGGCGAAGGTCATGTTGGGTGGAGGCGCCGCCCGCCGGCCGGTGAGGGACGGCAGCTTGGCAAACTTGTGCTTTCGCTCGTTCAGCATGTCGTACGCCTTCATTTCGGAAAACCCCGGCTTGTGGGTGCCCACGATCTTTGAGGCGAAATTGGACATGAGGCGCGTGGCTTTCTTCGCCTTGCATTTCGGGCAGGCGGTATCTTCGGCCCGGGCGTACGTCGGTTGGATCAGTTCAAATTGCTCCTGACAGTTCTCGCACCGATACTCGTATGTCGGCATGATGTGCCTCTTGTTCCTCTCTGCAGGGTGCGTTCTCCGCCACTACCACAAAAGGATCCGATGGCGCCTTGACCCTTCCAGGAAAATTACTTTATTGTAGCAGCTTTGCAGTCGGTTCGACTAGAGGGTTTTCGGGCGACCGTATCTCCAAGGAGGAAAGGCGACATGGCGGTATTGATTCGGCGGTACAAGGTGAGCGGCGGGTTCATGCAGGAAGAGCGCATCGACGACGAGGATCGGATCGAGCGCTACATGCGACTGTTCGATAAGGATGATGTGAAGAAGCTCGAAACGGGCGTCAAGGTCTTCATCGAGAAGGATGAATGGCAATTGCTTCCCTAGGCCCATGACATCGGAATTTCCAGAGAGACTCCCGTGATCTATTGGATTCACATCGCTCGCTCGATCGACCGTACCACGCTCCACCGTGAACGCTGCTCCGAGGTGCCGTCCGTGCCGACCAAGTCGGACTTTTGGGAGGGAGGTTGGTTTGATTATCCCGACAAAGAACGGGCCCTCCTCGCCATGGAGCAAGCCGGGACGACAGACTCTCGTCGTTGCGCGCTCTGCAAGCCGTAACGTGCCTCGTTCAGACGCGGGGCCCCGCCGTGCTTGTCCGTGATTCCGCGACTGGCATTGCTGGCCACGACGCTGGTGTGGGGGGCGACCTTTCCCGCCACCAAAGCGGCGTTGGCGCAGATTCCGCCGTTGTCCTTCCTGTTCCTCCGCTTCGGGCTCGGGGCCGCGGGAGCCCTGGCGGTGGCCTGGAGTTGCGGGTTTCGGCTCGAATGGAATCGGGCCGTGCTGCGGATGAGTCTGGTCGCGACCGGCTGGCTTTGGTTGGGGTATGTCTGCCAAACCGTCGGCCTCCGGTACACGACAGCCTCGAACTCCGCGTTCATCACGGTCCTCTACGTGGTGTTCGTTCCGATTTTCCTTCGCCGTTTTGGAGCGGCGACGTGGAGCGCGATCGGTTTGGCGACTGCGGGACTCTGGCTGTTGGTCAAGCCCTCCGCGTCGGTGAATCTCGGGGATCTCCTGAATCTGGCCTGTGCCGCCGCGTTCGCGGGCCACATCGCGTGCCTCGAGCGGTTCACGCGGGCAGGGCAATCGGTGTCGCTCTTCCTGTGGCAGATGATCTTCATCACCGCCGCAATGGGAGGCGCGACGTGGTGGGAAGGGCCCGGGGTGGAGGCGTTTCGGCCGACCGGCGTCTTGGTCGTGGGTCTCCTGGTCACCGGCGTGCTGGCGACGGGCGCCTTTGCCGTTCAGATGTGGGTGCAACGCGTCGTGCCGGCGCAGCAGGTGGCGTTGATCTTCGCCCTCGAGCCGGCATGCGCCGCCTGGTTGGCCTGGCTGTTTCTCGGTGAAACGCTGGATGTGCAGGGATGGATCGGGAGTGCCTGCATTTTGGCCGCCACCCTGATCGGCACCTTCGGCGGCCGCGAGGAATCGCCGCCGGCTCCGTCCCCGTCAACCGCGGCGCATGTCCGCTGATAGGAGCCTGGTGCCATGGCGCAAAAATTCGGCAACGGACGATGGGTGCGCGACGGATTTCTGGACAATCGAACGGCCGGCTTGGTGGTCGGCCGGCTGTATCTCGCCTCAGTAGGGCCGGTGGAGCTCTGCTTACGGGGCGACTTCAAAAGCGACCTCGCCGGTCGCATGATTTGTCTACGCAACAACCGGTTCGAGGAGGATGAGTTGGCCGGGCATGTGTTGGGTGACTTCGAGGTTCCTCAGATCGGAACCGTGAATCTGATCTCCTTCGATCCGCACCCCAATCTGGCGCCCCATCCGTATATCGAATGGTTTTCCGATCGGGACAATCATTACCGGATCGAGCTGCAAGTCGGAGAGGCGTGGGTCGCCACGGCCAAGGAAGTCGATGGGCTGGAGGACGAAAGCGCACGCATTCGAGCTGCGCTCTCGGGGCGGACCGAAACCCGCCCGAAGGCAGGGGACGAAGCGGATTCCGAGTGGGTCTAGGCGAGCAGGTTCAAACTGCGACCGCTTCTTGCTGCGGTCGCGAGTCTCGAACGTGCGACGGGACCGGTCGCAGGTCCCAAATCAGCCCCGCCCACGACATGACCTTCAGCACGTAGAAGGAGATGTCGATCTCCCACCAGTAGAAGCCCTGCCTGGCCGAAGCCGGATAGTAGTGGTGATTGTTGTGCCAGCCCTCGCCGAAGGTGATGAGCGCCAGGGCGAAATTGTTCCGGCTGAAGTCGCCCGTTTCGTATCGGCGTGAGCCCCAGCGATGGGCTAACGAATTGATCGTATAGGTGCAGTGGCTCACCAGGACGGTTGAGAGGAAAAACCCGACGATCAGCATCTGCATCCCGGAGGTCCCCATCTGCGGCCAGAGCGCATTGAGCGCGACGCCGAAGAAGAAGGTGAGGGTCCCCAATGCAATCGGAATCACGAGATCGAATCGATCGAGCCAACGCAGTTCCGGGTACTTGGCCAAATCGTTGACCGCCTTGAGGTCCGTGGGGGCATTGACCGGGGCTAGAAACCAGCCCATGTGACTCCAGAGGAAGCTGTTGGTGATCGGCGAATGGACGTCCGTCTTCTGGTCGGACACCCGGTGATGCTTCCGGTGGTGGGCGGCCCACCACAGCGGTCCCCGTTGAACGGCCGCAGCTCCCGCCAATCCAAAGAGAAATTGGCAGGTGCGAGAGGTCTTGAACGTACGATGCGAAAAGTATCGGTGATAGAACCCCGTAATCGCGAACATCCGCAGGGCATACAGGAAGACACAAACGGCGACGGCGGGCCAGCTGAAGCCGACCCAGAAGATGCCCAAACACATCAGGTGCATGGCAATGAACGGCACGCCCTGGACCCAGTCGACCTTATTCGGGTCCTGACGAGGATTGGGCTTCTTGGGCTGCCACGAATCGAACCAATAGATGGGGATCCACAAGAGAGACCGAAGGCGTTCATTCAGTTGGCTGGTCATGCAATGTCTCCCTTAGATGGACCTAAGATGGACCTATTGAAGCACACACCGGTTCATCTGTTGCTCGCTCACCAGGACCCCGCGTGTGTAGCTGGTACCCGAACGTCTATTAGGGGGGCCGCGTCACGATCGGTACCATTCTGGAAGTATACCGACGGGACGTTAAGAATGACTGCCGCTTTTATACAGGACGGCACCCCGAAGTCAATCCCCGGGCGTCACTTTTCGTAAAAACAGGGTAGACAGGGATACCCCTTCGAGGACCGTGCCGACCCCCCTGGATCCCAGAATAGGACATCTGGAGAGTGAGAGCCAGAAGAAACGCCGAACCTATCAGGCTATGACACCCATAAATTCATCATACACTATTTTGAGGTCGCAATGCGGGCAGGCCTAGTCTCAGCGGGGTGCGCCCGTCGTCGGTGCAGCCGGGGGGGGGGCGAAGCGGTCTTCAGCACCTCGTCTCAACGGGAGGAGACGGTGAAGGGCACGGGACGACTGCGCGTCCACGGCCGAATACGTCGGCCGAAGCGATGCGCGTTTGACTCTCTCCGGACGCTCTCTCTACAATGCGCCGACTTCCATGAACGATCGATTTCTCAAAGCATGCCGGCGGGAGCCGGTGGATTGCACTCCCGTGTGGTTTATGCGCCAGGCCGGGCGCTACATGCCGGAATACCAAAAGCTGAGGGCCAAGCACTCCATCCTCGAGATCTGCAAGACCCCGGATTTAGCCGCGGAGGTGACCCTCCAGCCGATCAACCGCTTCCCGTTTGATGCCGCCATCATCTTCGCCGATATTCTGCTCCCGCTTGAGGCCATGGGGCTGCACTTGGAGTTTGCGGAAGGCGAAGGGCCGGTGATTCACAACCCGGTGCGCGATCGGGCGGCCGTGGATCGCCTGGTGGCCTCGGGCGGGGAGGCCCTTGCCTACGTGGCCGAGGCGGTCCGGACCGCTCGGCAAGCCTTACACGATCGGGTTCCGTTGATCGGGTTCGCCGGTGCGCCGTTCACGCTGGCGAGCTACGCCATCGAGGGCGGGGGCTCCCGCAACTATATTCTGACCAAACAGTTCATGTATCGGGAGCCGGATACCTGGCATCGGCTGATGGACAAGCTGGCTCGCGAGGTCTGCGGCTACTTGCGCGCGCAGATCCGGGCCGGAGCACAGGCGATCCAGTTGTTCGACAGTTGGGTCGGCTGTCTCTCGCCGAACGACTACGCGGAGTACGTGAAGCCGCACGTGAATACGATCTTTGCGGGTCTGGCGCATGAGCAGGTCCCCTTGATTCACTTCGGGACTGGCACGACGACCTTGTTGAAGCTCATGCGGGAGGCCGGGGGAACGGTGATCGGGCTCGACTGGCGCATTCATCTGGATGAGGGATGGGCGCAGGTCGGCCACGGCGTCGCGGTCCAGGGCAATCTGGATCCGGTCGCCCTGTTTGCGCCGCTGACCGAACTGGAACGGCGTATCGAGGACATTCTGCGCCGCGCCGGCAACCGGCCTGGCCACGTCTTCAATCTTGGACACGGGATTCTTCCGAACACCCCGATGGACCAGGTCGCCGCGGCCATCGACCTGGTGCACAAGCTCAGCCAACGATAGGCTCGTCCATTCGTCTCTCGTGAACCGTGAGACGGCGCGCGAGGAGCGTGAGGGGCCGTGCCCAGGGGTGAATGACGGGCGACGATCGACGAGGAGAACAGATGCCTGGACCGCTTCGACCGACCGCGGTGTTGCTCATGGCCATGGGGGGGCCCGACAAGCTCGACAACGTCGAGCCGTACCTGAAGGAGGTTCGCGGCGGACGTCCGACCTCTCCGGAGCTTGTCCGCGAGATCCAAGAGCGCTACCGCCTGACCGGAGGCAAGTCGCCGGTGCTCGAGATCACACGGGAGGTCGCTCGAAAGCTGGAGCAGCAACTCAACGGTCCGGGCGGCGAGCGGTACCGCGTGTCGGTGGGCCTGCGACATTGGCATCCCTTCATCAAGGCCGCCTATGCGGAACTCATGGACGAGATGCCCGAGCAACTCATCGCGATCTGCATGGCGCCCCAGTATTCGAGCTTGAGCATCGGCGCCTACATCCAGAAGGTCGAAGAGGCCAAAGCTGCCGTCGGTGGAGCCTGCCCGATCGTGTACGTGAAGAGCTGGTCCCGTCATCCCCGGTTGGTTGCGGCCATCGCCGACAATATCCGGCGGGGCCTGGACCTTTTTCCGCCGGATCGCCGCGCCGATGTGCCCATTGTTTTTACCGCGCACAGTCTGCCGGAGCGGATTCTCGAGATGAAGGATCCCTATCCCGATGAGGTGCGCGGCACGATGGACGCGGTCTGCGAGATCGTGCGTCCCGCGTCGAGCCGGCTGGCGTTTCAGAGCCAGGGGCGAACCGGCGAGAAGTGGC
This sequence comes from Candidatus Inralta sp., assembly GCA_039794185.1. Classification (GTDB taxonomy): domain Bacteria; phylum Nitrospirota; class Nitrospiria; order Nitrospirales; family Nitrospiraceae; genus BQWY01. The sequence continues at coordinate 18,034 of JBDIVW010000043.1, forward strand.
TGGGGCCGTCGATCGAATCGGCCGTCGACGAACTGGCGGCCTCCGGTCATCGCGACGTGCTGATCGCGCCGATCGGGTTTCTCTGCGACCACGTCGAGGTTTCCTACGATCTGGACATCGAGCTCAAGCAGCGGGCCGCGGCGGGCGGGGTGCGCCTGGAACGCATCCCCATGCTCAACGCCTCGATGGACCTGGTGGAGACGCTGGCGTCCATCGTGCGGGACCATGAAACCGTCCCGGTGACGACCTGATTCCCTTCCGTGACTGCCGCCCCTCAGACAGTCGTCGTGGTCGGAGGGGGGATCGCCGGTCTGGCGGCCGCCCTTGAGCTGACCGAACAGGCGCATCGGCAGTCGCGCCCCCTGTCCTGTCTGGTCGTCGAGGCCGGCCCGACGTGGGGAGGGAAAATCCTCACGCATCGTGTTCGGGACTGTGTCATCGAGGCGGGACCCGATTCGTTCCTTTCCCAAAAACCCTGGGCCCTAGACCTCTGCCGCCGACTCGGGTTATCGGACCAACTCATCAACACCAACGAGGCAGAGCGCAAAGCGTTCGTGTATTCCCAGGGCCGACTCCGCGAGTTGCCCGAGGGCATGGTCGTGATCACCCCGAGCAGCATCGGGCCGTTTCTACGGAGCGGGCTTCTGTCGTGGACGGGGCTCGCGCGCATGGGACTGGAATACATCCTTCCACCGAACGCCCCGGCGGCGGACGAATCGTTGGCGGCCTTCTTCCGACGCCGGTTCGGAGCCGAGGCCACCGCCCGGTTGATCGAGCCGCTCATGGCGGGGATCTACGCCGGGGACGCCGAGCAGTTGAGCGTCAGGGCGACGTTTCCTCGGTTTCTGGAACTGGAGCAGAAGGAGGGCAGCGTCATTCGCGGGTTGCTGGCGGCGGGCAAGCACGCGGCCGCGCGGCCGCGATCGGGCGCGGGGCATTCGCTGTTCGTGACCCTCAAGAACGGACTGGCGGATCTCGTCGAGGGAGTCGTGAGTCGACTGACGGCGGCGGGCGCGGCATTACAGACCAACTGTGCGGTCGAGGGGGTGCGCGTGCGGTCGAAGGAACTGGGACGGTGGGTCTACGATCTTCAACTGTCGAACGGGACGGTGCGAACGGCCGACGCGGTGGTCGTGGCCACTCCGGCCTTTGCGGCCGCCGAACTCGTCCGCCCATTGAGCCCCTCGGCGGCCGCGCTGCTGGAGCAAATCCCCTACGCATCGACGGCGACAATTTCCCTGTTGTATCGGGCGGAGGAGGTGCGCGGTCAGGTTCGTGGATTCGGGTTCGTCGTCCCGCGCGTGGAGCAGCGGTCGATCCTTGCCGCCACGTGGACCTCGCTCAAGTGGGGACATCGGGCGCCGGACGGGAAAGTGTTGGTCCGGTGCTATGTCGGGGGCGTCGGACGAGAGGCGATCGTGGCGACTTCGGATGAGGCCTTGACGCGGATGGTGCAAGAGGAGCTGGCCGGGCTCGCGGGAGTTCGGGGCACCCCGGAGTACGTGGAGATCAATCGATGGGATCGTGCCATGCCCCAATACCAGATCGGTCACCTGGACCGACTCGCCGACATCGATCGGGCCTTGAGCCGATACCCGGGGCTGTTTCTCACCGGTGCCGCCTACCGGGGCGTGGGCATTCCGGACTGTATTCGCGACGGGCAGGAAACCGCTGCGCGCACGCTTGCCTCGCTGGCTTCCCCTCCGACGTGATCGGTTCGCCTCTTGTCTCTCGGCAAGGCGATGGCTATAACTGACCGGCAGGATTCCGACCCGCCGAGGGGCGGGTCGGCTCGGGAGGGAGATCGAGGATTGCGATGGTTCAACCCTACACCATTCTGAATACCAGCGGCCCATTTCGGGAGCCGCGCGAATTGGTGTTTTCGTACGACTATTCCTTCCAGCGGCCGACCTGGCCGTCTCCCTATGCGATTCGCGTCAAGGTGTCGATCCCGGACGAGTTGGATCCTATGAAGAGCAAGCTGCTCGGGACGGTCCAAGGCACTCCGGGGCAGCAACTGGTGGTGGCCAACCTGCTGTCCCGGCGCATCGCCGACCAAAAGGTGGTGATCGCCAACGCGGAGGGGCTCTTGGGAGAGCGCCAAGACGTCATGGTGCCGCCGTTCACGAATACGCTCGCCCATCTGGGCGTGAAGCTCGACGCCTGGTTCACCGAGAATCGCGATCAGCTCCGGGAGGAGGTCCGACAACGCGCGAAACTCTAGCCCGCCGCGGCCGAACACCCCGGTCGTCGCCTGCCGCAGGCCGAGATGATCGCCGCCCGTTTGACCGATGCCAAGAGAGCAATGACGCAGGCTTCTAAAAGATCCTGCGGTAGTGTTCGGAATGGACCCCGGACGGATCGGCGAAGCCGAGCGAGGCGGCGTCGGGGTGCTGAGTGTTGGAGAGGTCGATGCGGTAGTGGCCTCTGACGTGCTCCATGGCCACCTCGAAGGGAATGGCTGATCCCAACATGGTCGTGGGCGCCTTCGCTCCGCGGGCCAGGCGCGCGATCGTCTCCGCGCTCGCATACTTCGCATCGCTGAAAATGTAGATTTCCGCGTAGGCGAGCGGGCCCAACTTGTGGCCCTGCGTCGTCGGAGGGAGTTCCGCCTCCAGTTCGTGCTCCTGCCGCTTGGCCCGCAGCGACTTCAGCAGCGTCACGATCTGGCTGTGTGTGGCGCCTGCCGGAACGACGAGGCTGATGGCCTTGTGCTCGGGAGCGGTCGCATATACTTTGAAGATCACCGGAGCCGCGTCCTTGTCCTCGTGCCGTTCGATCAGGTCGGGGCGGCTCAGGGTCGCGTCGGGCCGGTCGCGCTTGTTCCCGGGGGCAAACACGAAGAAGATGATGATCCACAGCCCGAAGATGATGCTGAAGACCACCACCAGCGGGTGCGCTCCGGCTCGTTTGCCCTCCTCGTAAGGAGCCGAGGTCTCCTCCGATGCCGTCGGGGACGAGGTGGGCGTGGGGGCGGAATCGTGGGTGTTCGGATCGTGACTCATAGCAGCGGAGTAGCCTGGTCCGACGGTGGAACGCGTTTGGCGTCCTCCCACAAGCGGTCCATTTCAGCCAGGTCCATTTGATCGACGGTTCGTCCCTGCCGTCGCGCTTCCGCCTCGATGTAGTGAAATCGGTCGGCAAACCGATTAGTCGCGGTGCGCAGGCTGTCCTCTGGGTTGGCTTTGAGTTTGCGCGCAAGATTGACGACTGAAAAGAGCAAATCGCCCAGCTCGGCGGCGACCGTCTCCGTCGGCTCGCCGTCCCGTAGCGCGGCTCGCAACTCTCTGCATTCCTCTTCGATCTTGTACAAAACCCGGTCCCGTCCTTCGCGGGAATCCGGCCAGTCGAACCCGACACGGGCGGCGCGCGCTTGCATCTGGTAGGCGCGCAGCAAGGCCGGCAACGTCTTGGGGATTCCGTCCAGCACCGAGGGGGATTCTCCCTTGGCCGCCCGCTCCTGCTTTTTGATCTCCTCCCAGCGTCCGTAGACCTGGTCGGGGGTGAGTTGGGCGCTGTCGGACGGAGTCGTCTTGAAGACGTGCGGATGGCGGCGAATCAACTTTTCGGACAGGACGGCGATCACGTCGTCGATGGTGAACGTGCCGGCCTCGGACGCGATCTGGGCGTGGAAGAGCACCTGCAACAGGACATCGCCCAGTTCTTCGCGAAGCTTCGTCCGATCCTGATGGTCGATCGTCTCCAACACCTCATAGGTTTCTTCCAGCAGATAGGGCTTGAGTGACTCGTGGGTTTGCTTGCGGTCCCAGGGACATCCGTCCGGCGCCCGGAGTGTGGCCATGATGCGGACCAGTCGGGCGAACGATGAGGTGTCGGGGTCGGGGTTGCGTGGTACCGTGGACATGATGCGATTCGCCGAGCTTACTCCGAGAGCCGGGGGGGCTGCAATCTCCCTGTCTTGCACGGTCCACCCCGCTATGCTACGGTACGCGTGGGGTTTCTCCTGGACAGAGGGGCGGCTCGCGGCTATGAGTGCAGACCCGGACAGTGGCTTCGTGATCCGCGATCGCCGCGGCGCTCGCCCTGAAGGGGCCGAGCAGCCTGCCGACGCTCCAGCGTCTCCGACCCCGGCTTCGCCGGTGCAGGCCGTGCCCGGCGCGCACGAAGATCACCCGCCGATGCCGGTGACCTTTTCCTCCTTCGTCTTCTCCATGGGAACCTCGGCGCTCATGTTGATGGGGGAATCTCTTGATCCGAAGCAAAGTCCGGTTCCCGTGAATCTGGGGCAGGCCAAGGAAATCATCGACATTCTGTCCATTCTCGAGGCGAAGACGAAGGGCAATTTGACGGGGGATGAGCAATCGATTCTGACGGAAATGCTCTATGCCCTCCGCATGAAGTTCGTGGACCTCACGTCAGGGAAACCGGCGACCTCCTCGCGGTAGCGGCGCGCGGTTCCAGCGGCGCCTGCGTGCACACACGAATCCTCTCGGCTCGGCAATTCGTTTGCGTCCCCTTCCTTCTGCGGGTACTGTGTAAGGAAGCCCTTTCTGTGCGCCTGCCCGGAGCGGGCGACGGGTCCGGAGGGGTCCCATTGCTCGCGGACGACACCCATGTCTGATTCCAATGTGGCGACCGGTGCTCCCTCGCCTTCGGCCTTGCCGCTGGGCTCCGCGGTCGAGCCGCGACGGCCCCACTTTCGCCCGGTGTGGATCGTCCTGCTCTTCCTGATTCCCTGCCTGGCGCTGACGGGTTATTTCTATCTCTACGGGCTGTCGAACGAAACGATCGACGGCACGTTCGTGCCCAGCACCGGCTACGCCTTCGTGTTGTTGCTCCTCAATCTGGACCTGATCGGGCTGGTGGTCCTGACGCTGCTGCTTTCCCGCAACCTGATCAAGGCCTACTTCGAACGACGCCATCGTCTGGCAGGATCGGGATTTCGATCCAAACTCGTCGCCGCCTTCATCGGTTTTTCGCTGATTCCGAGTCTCCTGCTCGCCTTCGTCGCGAGCCGTGTCGTCGACAAGGCGGTCGACGTCTGGTTCAGCGATCAGATCGACCACGTCATGCGCGATGCGTTCGAGGTGGCCAAGATGCACCACGTGGGCCATATCACGTTGGCGACGAACAGCGCCCGCGCGATCAGCCAGGAGATTTACCGCGAGGACTTGATGGCGGCGGCGCAGCGGGATCTGCTGATCGCTGCGGTGGCCAGGGAGCGCGCCGACCATAATGTGGCGGGCGTGGAAGTCTACTCCGCCAAGATGGAAACCCTCACCAAGGCGTTCGCGCAGGACGTGCCGATGCAGGTCTTGGACCTGCCGATCGGGCAACTGGTGTTGCAGGTCATCACCACCAAGCAGGAGTTGACCTCGGTTCAGGAAGCGGAGCGAGGCCGGCTCGTTCGGGCGGGCGTGCCCATCATGTCCAACGTCCGCCAGGGGGAGGTCGAGGGCGTGGTCGTCGTGGACGCCTACGTGTCCGAATCGCTGCTGGCCAAAATGGAGGGCATCGGGCAACGGTACGCCGAATACAAGCAGATCAAGGCCATGAAGAATCCGATTAAGGCCGGCGCGTATCTGTTCGTCGCCATCGTCACCGTGATGATCCTGTTCGGGGCAACCTGGTTCGGGTTTTACGTGGCGCGCAACATTACGGTCCCGATTCAACGACTGGCCGAGGCGACCGAGGCCATCGCGCAGGGCGACTTGAACGTGCACATCGAGGCCAAGGCGACGGACGAGATCGGGACGCTGGTCGAATCGTTCAACCGCATGACCGGGGATTTGCGGACCAGCAAAGCCGAGCTCGAGTCGGTGAACGCCTCGTTGCGGCGATCCAATGTGGAAATCGAGCGCCGGCGCGCGTATACGCAGACGGTCGTCGATACCATTGCCGCGGGGCTGGTGTCGATCGATCGGCAGGGTATCATTACCACCTTCAATCCCTCGGCGGAGCGCATCCTCGGCATCTGGGCCGACCGCGTGCAGGGACGCCCGGCCAACGAGACCTTCAAGGAACTGAAACTCGATCTGTTTCAGACGGCCTACGACCGCATGCTGGCCGATCACCGGGACACGCTGTCGCTGGAAGGGCAACTCGAAATGCAGGGACGGCTGCTGACGATCGGCGTCAGCTGCTCCCGCATGAAGGAGGAGGGCGGGCGCGACTTGGGCTATGTGCTGATCTTCGAAGACCTCACGGAGCTGATCAAGGCGCAGAAGGCGTCGGCGTGGCAGGAAGTCGCGCAACGCGTGGCCCACGAGATCAAGAATCCGTTGACCCCGATCCAATTGTCGGCCCAGCGGCTTCGAAAGAAGTATTACGAGCAGGCGTCGGATTTCGACCGGATCTTCGACGAGGCGACGCAAACGATCGTCAACGAGGTCGGGAGCCTCAAGCACATGGTGGACGAATTTTCCAAGTTCGCCAGACTGCCCACGCCGCAGTTGATGCTGGGGTCGCTCAACGACGTGGTGCGCGACGTTGTCACGCTCTATCAGAACGCGCATCGCGACGTGGAGCTGGTGGTGGATCTCGACGAGGTTTTGCCCAATCTCAAGTTCGACCGGGAGCAGATCAAGCGCGTCTTGGTCAATCTGTTCGATAACGGCGTGCAGGCGATGAATCAGAAAGGGCGCCTGTGGGTGGCCTCCCGGTACGACGGCAAGCGACGCCGGGCGATCGTGAGCGTGGCGGACGAGGGGACGGGCATCTCGCCGGAGGATCAGGAAAAACTCTTCGTGCCGTACTTTTCCCGCAAACGAACCGGGACCGGGCTCGGGCTCGCGATCAGCCGGCGCATCATCACCGATCACGAGGGCCAGATCTCCGCCGCCAACAATCAACCCAAGGGCGCGGTCTTTACGTTTGAACTGCCCGTGTAGGCGGACGGGGCCCGTCGGCCCCGAGCATGCAGCGCCGAGAAACCGTAGAGGGAAGCATGGCGGAATCGATTCTCATTGTGGACGACGAAGTCGCGATCCTCAATTCCTTGGGGCAGATCCTCGAGGATGAAGGATACGAAGTGCAGGTGGCCAAGAGCGGCGCGGAGGCATTGAAGATCGCGACCAACGACCCCCCGGACCTGACCATCCTCGACATCTGGATGCCGGAGATGGACGGGTTGGAAACGCTCCGTCGGTTGCGGGAGATGTCGCCGCACGCCCAGGTGATGATGATGTCGGGGCACGGCTCCATCGAGACCGCCGTCCGGGCCATCAAGCTGGGCGCGTACGACTACATCGAGAAGCCGCTGTCCCTGGAGAACGTCACACTTCGCGTCCGCCATGCGCTCGATCAGCACCGGCTCGAGCGGGAAAACCTGTCGCTGCGCACAAAAGTCGAACGGAAATTCGAGTTGATCGGGCGGTCCCCCGCTATGCAGCGGTTACAGGATCTGATCGCCACGGCCGGTCCGACGAACAGCCGTGTGCTGATCGCGGGCGAAAACGGCACCGGCAAGGAATTGGTGGCCCGAGCGATCCATCAGCACAGTCCTCGCGCCGGCAAGCCGTTCATCGCGGTGAACTGCGCGGCCATTCCGGAAACGCTGATCGAGAGCGAGCTGTTCGGACACGAGAAAGGCGCGTTCAGCGGGGCCGTGACTCAAAAACGCGGTCAGTTCGAGCAAGCCGACGGCGGCACGCTCTTTCTGGACGAGATCGGCGACATGAGCCTGGCCACCCAGGCGAAGGTCCTGCGCGCGCTGCAGGAGCAGCAATTCAACCGCGTCGGGGGGACCCGGACCATCAAAGTGGACGTCCGCGTCCTGGCCGCTTCCAACAAGGATCTGCAGAAAGAGATCGAAACCGGGCATTTCCGGGAGGACCTCTACTACCGCCTGAACGTCCTGCCGGTGACGGTGCCGCCGTTGCGGGCCCGCCGGGACGACATTCCTCTGCTGGTCGAGCATTTCATGCAGATTCACGTCGAAGAGCAGGGCCTCAAACCGAAACAGGTCACCCCGGCGGCGATGGAGCATTTCCAGCAGTACGAGTGGCCGGGCAACATCCGGGAGCTGCGGAACCTGATCGAGCGGCTCATGATCATGGTGTCTGGGCCGACGATCGACGAGAGTCACGTGGGATTGGCCCTGCAGGCGAGACCCACGGTGGGGCCCGCGGCGACGGCGCAGCCCTCCCTCGTCTTGAAGGACTACGATTCGCTGCGCGACGCGCGGAATGCCTTTGAAAAGGAGTACATCACGCGGAAGCTCAAAGAAAATCGCTGGAACGTCTCGCGCACCGCGGATGAGCTGAAGATCGAGCGCAGCCACCTGCATCGGAAAATCAAGTTGTTGGCGATCGATCTGCGCCCGGAGAGTTGATCCGGCGGTGCGAGACCGCTCGCCATCATCGTCCACGACGCCACGGTCGTCCTACAGATCGGAACAGGCCTTCGGACAATCCCACGATGTGTCGGTCATGCTCGGGATCCGCTTGTGCCGAGGAGGATGCCGGTCCGGGTCTTTGCCGGGCTCTCCCTTCGGGGCGGGGCTCCTCGTTCGTGCGTGAAGACCGGGTGGCGCCGGCGGCCATATCCTGGTGTGGTCCCGGAGACGGCACAACAATGCAAAGGGGGGCGAAAGGACACAGATGCAACAGCCCATCGTAACGATCGAGAAGCTCGTGCAAGGCGGCTATGGGCTGGCCCGACGGGAAGGTCGCGCGATTTTTGTGCGAGGCGCGGTGCCGGGAGAGACCGTCGAACTGGCGGTCGGCGAGACGCGGAAACAATACCAGGAGGCGACGGTCGCTCGCGTCGTCGAGGCCTCGCCGGATCGGGTTCCCGCACCCTGTCGGCTGTATGGCCGGTGCGGAGGGTGTCAGCTCCAGCACATCCGCTACGCGGCGCAGCTGAACCTCAAGCGGGAGATGCTTCTCGAGACGGTGGCGCGTGTGGGCAAGCTCGAGTTGCCCGAGTCGCCTGCCGTCGTTCCGTCGCCGCAGGAGTATGGGAGTCGAACGGTGGCTCGGTTCGGCTTGCTGCGCCAGGGCGTCGGGCTGGCGCTGGGATTTCACCGGGAAGGAAGCGCGGCACTCGTGCCGGTCGCCGATTGCCTGGTGCTGCCGGAGCCGGTGCGGAAGATCGTCGCGGGACTGACGGAGCGGCTCGCGCCGCTGGCGAAGCCGCCGTGCCGGATCAACTCCATCGAGGTGCGCGCCTCGACCACGTTCGGGCAGGCCCTGCTGGTCATCCGAAGCCAAGCTCGGGGGAAACGACAGGCCGAGGGGCTGTTTGCGATCGGGGGCGGCCTCCCGGGCGTCGTCGGATGCGTCGTGTACGGCGCGCCGACGGTCCGCGGGGCTCGGTGGGTGCAGGGGCAAGATTGGGTGGCCGAGCGACTGGATGACATGGTGGTGCGGATCAGCGACCGGTCGTTCTTCCAGTCGAATTGGGCCATGAACCAGGCGCTGTCCAAGACGATCACGGAGTGGGCGGAGCCCCAGGCGGGGCTTCGGGTGCTGGAGTTGTACGCCGGGGCCGGCACGCTGGGATTGCCCCTGGCCAAGCGGGGTGCGTTCGTCACCCTCGTGGAAGGCAATGCCATTGCATTGGCCGATGCCCGGAGGGCGGCGAACGGCAATCACATCGGCCGCTGCCGGTTTCGACCGATCCCGGCCGAGGCGTTTCTCGCCGAGGTGGCGCCCGGCGACTACGACCTGGTGCTGCTCGATCCTCCGAGGACCGGGATGAGCCCGGAAGCGCGCGCCGCCCTGTGTCAGGTGGCCGCTCCGCGCCTGCTTTATGTGTCCTGCGATGCCGCAACTCTCGCCCGCGACCTGGCTGGGCTGACGACCGGCGGATATCGGGTCGTGCGGCTGCAGGCCTTCGACATGTTTCCCCAAACCGCGCACCTTGAAACGGTGGTCGAGCTGCATCGTCCCCCGCGTTGACCTCCGCCTTCCGCATCGCTACACTGCGCCTCCCATGACTACCTACCGGCAGGCCGGCGTGGATATTGAGGCCGGCAACGAGTTCGTACGGCGCATCACCCCCCTGGTCCGGGGGACCTTTCGTCCGGAGGTCCTGACCGACCTGGGAGGATTCGGCGGGCTCTTCCGGTTCGACCCGACGCGGTTCAAGGATCCGGTGCTGGTTTCGGGGACCGACGGGGTCGGCACGAAACTCAAGATTGCGTTTTTGATGGAGAAACACGATACGGTCGGCATCGATCTGGTCGCCATGTCGGTGAACGATATTGTGGTGAGCGGGGCCGAGCCCTTGTTCTTCTTGGATTATTTCGCCACCGGGAAGTTATCCATCGGGACTGCGGAAAGCGTGGTGCGCGGGATTGCGCACGGATGCCGGCAGGCAGGATGCGCCTTGATCGGCGGGGAGACGGCCGAGATGCCCTCGTTTTATGCGGAGGGGGAGTACGACTTGGCCGGATTCGCCGTCGGGGTGGTGGACCGAGCGAAGATCATCGACGGTCGGCATATGGCCCCGGGCGATCTGTTGATCGGCGTGGCCTCGACCGGCCTGCACAGCAACGGCTTTTCCCTCGCGCGCCGCGCGCTGTTCGACGAGGGCGGGCTGACGGTGGCGAGCCGGAGCGAGGACCTGGGCCAAACGGTCGGGGAGGCGCTCCTGACCCCGACGCGGATCTACGTGAAACAGGTTTTGGCGCTCGCCTCGTCGCACCGGATCAAGGGGGTGGCCCACATCACCGGGGGGGGCCTCACCGAGAATCTGCCGCGCATCTTCCCGGAGGGCTGCGCGGCCACGATCAAGCGGTCGAGCTGGGCCGTGCCCCCGCTCTTTCGGTTGATCCAGCGGTCGGGTCGGGTGGAGCAGGACGAGATGTATCGGGTGTTCAACATGGGGATCGGATTGGTGGTTGTCGTGAGAGCCGAGGAGGCGGGCCCGATCCTCGAGAGGCTCGCGGGGTTCGGCGATCGGGCCTGGGTCATCGGCGAGATCGTCGCGGAGGCGGGCCATGGACGGAGCGTGAGGTATGTCGATTAACGGGAAAGGGAGACGGGTGCGAATCGGCGTGTTGGCCTCGGGGAGAGGGTCCAACCTGCAGGCGATCATCGATGCCGTCGAGGCCGGGAGCCTGCACGCCCAGTTGGTGGTGGTCATCAGCAACAAGCGCGACGCGCAGGCGCTCGAACGAGCCCGCCGTCATCGGATCCTCGACGTGTTCGTGGACCCCAAGCCCTTTACGGGGCAGCCGGACAGCCGGGAAGCCTACGACCGGGCGCTCTTGGACGTCCTGCACAAACACGAAGTCGAGCTGGTCCTGCTGGCGGGGTATATGAAGATCGTCACGCCGACGTTGATCCAAGCCTACGAGAACCGGATCATGAACATCCATCCCTCCCTCTTGCCGGCCTTCCCCGGTCTCGACGTACAGAAGAAGGCGTTGGAACACGGGGTGAAGCTGGCGGGGTGCACCGTGCATTTCGTGACGCCGGGCGTCGACGAAGGCCCGATCATCATTCAGGCCGCGGTCCCGGTGCTCGAGGACGATACGCCAGAAGCACTGGCGGCGCGGATCTTGGTCGAGGAACACCGCATCTACCCGCGCGCCGTGCAGTTGTTCGCCGAAGGCCGGTTGCGCGTGGAGGGGCGTCGGGTGCTGGTCGAGGGGGCGGCGTCAGGCGCGGCCGCCTTGCACAATCCATGAGGCGGGGCGAGGGGAGGTCGTGGTTCGATATGCTGGACGAGCAGGTCCGCATGGCCTGTGTCCGACTCCAGGTGGAGCGGACCTCCGTGCGGCTGCGGACCATGGCCATGAGCCGGGCCGATGCCGACGCCCTCATCGAACAAACGCGCCGTCAGGTGTTGGCCTTCTTTCCGGAAAAAGACCACGTATTCGACCTGGTCTTGTGCCCGCGGTTCGAGCGATTGTTTCAGGAGCGGGTGCTCGCCGAGTGGGGAATTGCTGACTCCGTGAATTAGGAACACTCGCGTCCGGGCGGGTACTGGTGTATAATCGGGGCAGTTGAGCGAGCGCCGGACTTCCTCCCCGTCTCCTCCGCAGCATTCCAACCCTGAGCGATGGTGCTCAGGCATCCTGCGGTTCAAACAGACCGGCGCTCGCAGTCCGTAACCCGGTCGCTCCGTCAATTGATCGCCTTCGACACTCGGACGGCGTGGAAAAATGCCGGCACGTCCGAAGAGTTGGCGAGCGTCGGTGCAGAGCGTGCCGATGCCCCTGGACGAGCTAAAGAGATTGGGTGGCATCAGATTGGTTGGTCGCGACCCTGTTGCGGCCAGAAGTGATAACGGCCTGTCGGAAGGGTTAGCGAGCGTCGGTGGTACGAGGGCCGATGCCTGTGGTCGAGCTAAGGAGTTGGGTGGGGGGCTAGCTCAGTTGGGAGAGCACTACGTTCGCAACGTAGGGGTCGGGGGTTCGACTCCCCTGCCCTCCACCATCCCTCGCTCGCGGAGCCGCCGGCTCTTCGGGCGCCGCCCTCTTCATTGACGCCGGCGGATAAGCACTTCAATGCTCTATCGTTCTTTCTGGGCTGGCCGCTCACCAGGCGCAGCCTCTCTTCCTTGCGCTGCCGGATAAACACCTGGATCTGTTTCGGCTCTTCGTTCGTACCGCCGACTCCTCGGTGCCGCCCTCCTCAGTGACGCCCGCAGATCACCACCCTCATCCGAATCAACGCTGCTCGAGCGGCGGAATTCTTATCGCTCTGTCGTAACGACGTACCCCCCAAAACCTCCCTCGAGCAGCCATGCCGCAAGCTAAAGCAAAAAAAGACTCCCGACCCCGTTGTTTTCGCCCCCGGCGTTCCGGAAGAAGATCTATCGAACGCTGGAGGAACTCCAGGCCGACTTGGATGCGTGGATACAGGAATACGACGAGCAGCGCCCCCATCAGGGTCGCTGGTGCTACGGCAGGACGCCCATGCACACGTTCATCGACAGTGTGCCGCTGGCCAAGGAGAAAATGTTAGCGGCCTAAACCCGGTGGGGACTCGCTGTCTGTCAGATGAAGTCTTGAGCTATACAGATTAACCAAATCGCGGGTCACTCAGCGATTGCTCTCTGGCAGCCATCCTGGTACCGTTTCCTCACGTATCAGCATCTCACGGACAAGCACTTCAAGCTCATCATGCATTAAGTCAATTGCTGCGGCGAGCATTTCGAGCATGGCCCCGCGCGAGCGGAGATCGCCGATCGTATAGATGCCGCCTCGGCCGACCAAAAGTGTGAAGCGTTTGTTTTCTTCTTCGAGAGTCAAACCCTTGATGCGGCTTAGACTCTTCCAACTCTCTACGAGTTGTTCTCGCAAACTTTGTCCTTCCTCCGTTGGTTCATTCAGAAACCGCCAGACGGCAACAGGAAAATACTGAGCTTCTTTAGGATTCTCCCAAATTTCTTTCAGCACATTTCTTTCGTGGTGAAACTCATGTTCGCCAGGTTGATTCAGGCTCCATCCCGCAATACTCGCTGCCAGGGTACCGCCGACCAACGCCGCGATGCCTTCGGCAATCTCATTTCCGGCAACAATTAAACCGCCAGTCGCAATCATTGTTGCGCTTTCTATGATGATGGATACCACTGTCGCAACCTGCGCGTTCTTCGCTTGGCTCGTTGCGAGACTGTTTGCTAATTCATCAGCACGCGCCTGTTCACAGCGTACGACAGCGGAAAGGCTCGTTGCTTCGAGTGTGGCCAAGATTGTTCGCGCAAGAATTTGTTGCCGAACATGAAGGAGCTTGACCTCAGCTCCTGGTTCCTTTGCAGCCTGTGCTTGCTCCAAGACCACGTTTTGTTGAAGAAGAGGAAGGAGGCCCACCGCCGCAGCTATCCGGTGAAAACGAGGAGAAAAAGCTTTACCCCGCTGATTCTCATGAGATGGAGTTTGAGGCGCGGTAAATGGTGAAGGGGAAACCGACGGGGGAGCACACTCGCGGGCAAATTGAGGAGGCGGTTGAAAAATATTTTCCCGCTGAAGCGCGCAGGCAGTTGACAAAAGAAGTAGGAGGGGAGCCAGCAGTCGGCTGCCCCTTGCGACTCCAGCATGGAGAAGGCCCAAGTGAATGGATTTGCCCATGCACTCAGCGTTTCCAGTCTATTTTGGTCTACCATAACCTAGGAAAGAATGCGATACGGGGGAGAAGATGACCATGCCGACCAAAACCTAATTACAATCTCCTGGTGCCAAGCTGGTGCCCAAACACCCTGAGACGCCATGATCGACGATGACTGAGTCATCACGAATTATCACCTCTTGCTAATGATCGCTCTTCCTGGGTGTGCTGAGGTAGGTTCTCGGCAGGACGCTTAATCAGCGTGGCCATCACCTTTATCTGCTACCTCGCTGCTACCAGGACAGGACAAACCAGGCACATCAGGACCCATTTCGTCAGCTGCCTGACTTGTAGTTTCTTGTGGGGTTTGGGTTGCGTATTCCGACCCAAGCCGGCCACTGATTCCGACGCAAGTCGGCCACCCATTCCGACGGAACGCGGCCACTGATTCCGACCGGAAGCCGGCCACTTTTCTGAGCCTTCTCGGAATCGGTGGCCGACATCCCGCGGACTAAGGGACGGCAATCCGCCGTCCGATCGTGCCGGAGCCACTCGCGACGCAGGTCCTCCTCAACCTGGGTATCGTGTCCCCTCCATTTTTTATATGAGGGGAAAAAAGGTGTCGGGAGTCTTTGAGTTCACGCATGGCGGGCTAGTTGAGCATCGATCGACTCGGAGCCGTCGCGAGTCGAATGGTACCCCGAGCGCTGTCGAGGGGCATCTGCCGTTCGATTTGGTCCTCTACTCTTCCTGGGACCGCCCGGCTCTTCGAGTGTAGCTTCTCGTCAGTATCGCCGACCAAACGACAGCGTCGTTCGCTTCTCTCTTGTTCCCGCGCCTGATCCGCCTTGCCGGCGCTTCCGGCTGAGCTGCTGTTCATAGCGACTGTATACTGCTACCCATTAAGATATTGGGCATCAAGACTGAGTAAACTATGGCTGATCAACCAGGAGGTGATCAGCATGAAACTCCGGAAATGGGATGCCAAGACCAAAGCCATCATTGTCCTGGAGGG
>JBDIVW010000044.1:0-32424 GCA_039794185.1 Candidatus Inralta sp.
CCAAGGCAGCCTTTGCCAGGCACTTCTTACAAGCACAGATTTGTTTCGTGGGTGATGATCCAACCAAAGCGAGAATTGCCGAGGAACAACAGTTTCAACTCAGCGGACGGGTCCATGACAGCCAACAAATCGCGCTCGGGCGTTGGATTCCTGCCACGGTTCTGATCACGGGACATCTTGATCGAACGAATGCTTGGGATGAAGCCGCGCTTCAGATTTCGACCCTGCCATCCGGAGAACTCCTCGGCGTTATTCGCATTCCCCTGAACGACGGACCACCCTTCCCTGTTCTCCTGACACTCGCAGAGGAACTTCGCCTCCTCACCGCCTATGCCCCGAAAACGCCTTGCCGGGACTAGGGAGCTTTTCCCACCGCGATTCAGCTGCGGAATGCCGACTATTCCGACCGTGCCTCCGATTCGACCGTGACAGGGCGTGCTGCTACGTGTTGTCGCTGCACGGATCGCATCTCCAGCCAACGAGCCGAGGCCTACGGCATACGCTGGAATTGATGGATTGAGTCAACATTCCAGCGAGATACAGGCGACGAGTGGAGAATTACCAGCGCGCCCGGCAATGTCCTTCCCCTACTGCCCACGTTTCACGAGAACAACGATCGAACGAGGGCGTACATTGTAGGTCATCGACTGAAGCGCTTGTTCTTGGCCAGACTCGTGAAAGTCATCCGGGCTCGGCAGGCTCGTATCGATGAGCCGCCGCCAGTCCGACACCTGGCCTTCCTGGACGGTGAACCGCAGCGCTTCCCAATAGGCGTTGATCATCACGTAGAGATCATCGTCCTCTTGCGAGGCACCGGAGAGGAAGAACGCCAAGCTATGCGAGTGGTGTGACAGATCCACATCCGATCCCACACCGTACCAATGGACATCCTCGCGCCAAAAGCGTCTACGGCCCAGTGAGGGATGGGCCTTCCGGAAGGCGATCATGTGCTGGAAGAAGCGAAAGATATCTGTGTTCTGCTGCAGACGGTCCCAATCAAGCCAGGTGGTGTCGTTGTCCTGATTGTACGGGTTGCTATTGCCGCCTTGGGTTTGCATGAATTCATCGCCGGCTCGCAGCATCGGGGTCCCGTTCGACAGGAACAGGAGGCAACAGAAATTCTTGACCTGCTGCTTGCGGAGCCTCATGACCGCTGGAGGGACATTCTCGTCTCCCTCCACTCCGCAATTCCAACTGTCGTTGTCGGGAGGGCCGTCGGTATTCTGGTGGCCGTTCGCCCAGTTCCGCTTCTGGTTATACGCCACGAGGTCGTACAGCGTGAACCCGTCGTGCGAGGTCACGTAGTTGAGGCTCTGGAACGGGCGAAACGCATACATACGGTCGTCCGGAAAGAGATCATCGCTGCCATACAGACGGTACATCAGTGAGGGCACCATGCCGGGGTCCCCTTTCAGGAACCGGCGGACCTCGTCACGGAATCGGCCATTCCATTGGGCCCACCGGAGAGCGGGCAGGCTCCGACCCAGCTGATAAGCCCCCGCTGCATCCCACGGTTCCGCAATCAGCCGGACGTCCACCAAGTCAGGGTCTGAGGCGATATCAGCAAAGAGAGGAGGAATGTCCCAGTTGATGGATCCGTCTTCGTTCCTCGCGAAAATGGACGCTAAATCAAACCGGAATCCATCGACATGCATGTCTTTGACCCAGTGGCGCATGCTATCCAGGATGAGCTTCCGCACATACCGGTTCGTGCAGTTGAGGGTGTTGCCTGTCCCGGCAAAGTTGGCGTAGGGGTCCCACGGCCGGTCGGTGATGAAATAGTAAGTGCTGTTGTCGATTCCTTTGAAACTGTAGACCGGACCGTGCTGGTTGCCTTCACCGGTGTGGTTATAGACCACATCGAGCACCACTTCGATGCCCGCCTCATGCAGCGCCTTGACCATGGTGCGGAACTCATTGTGCTGGTCGCAGGTGGTTCTGGTCATCGCGTAGGCATGGTGCGGGGCAAAGAAGTTCAGCGGCATGTAGCCCCAGTAGTTTCCCTCTTGCGGATCGTATTGAAAGACCGGCATCAACTCGACGACCGTGATGCCCAGTTCCTGCAGATAAGGAATCTTCTCGATCAGACCCGTATACGTCCCGCGGGTCTCCGGCTTGACCCCGGAGCTCGGATCGTTCGTGAACCCCCTGACATGCAGCTCGTAAATGATCGCATCCGAGTCATGGCGTGGTGGCCTGTCTCCATTCCAGTCGAAGAACTCTTCGCAGGTGCACAACAGCCCCAGCGGCGCCTTGCCAATGTTGGAGCCAGGCCCAATGGCCGCCTGCCGGTCGAAGGCCGGCGGGAAGAAGACTGACCGCGCGTAGGGATCCAGGAGGACTTTCTGGGGATCGAAGTGGTGCCACTCATATCGTCCGTTCGGTTCCGGCCCATCGATCATGTAGGCGTAGTACCGCGCCTCGTGTGTGGCCTGCTTGGGGATGCGACAGTGCCAGACCCTCCCGGATTTGTTTTTCAGATAATCAAACTGGTAGGTGAAGATGGGCTGAGCGAAGTCGCCCTCCCTGTACAGCAGCAATGTGACGCGCTCCGTGTGCTTGGAGTACAAGGCGAAGTTGTAGGCCTGTTCCTCCACGATCCAGGTCACGCCCAAAGGGAACGGCGTCCCTTCGATGGAAGCCCAATTCACCATCCCGTCACTCCCCGGTCACCGGAAGCGACACTGAAAAGACGGCTCCCTTGCCTGCTTCACTCTCCACCTGCACGTCGCCACCATGGGCCTCGACGATCTCCTTCACGATGGCAAGTCCGAGGCCCGTTCCTCCGATGCCTTTTTCTCGCGCCTGATCAGCTCGGTAGAATGGCTCGAACAGATGGGGAAGATGCTCGGGCGCAATGCCCGGCCCGGAGTCTTTTACGGTAATCCTCGCCGTCGACTCGGTCGCCGCCAGCGTGACCGCGATGTCACCCCCTGTCGGCGTGTGCCGAAGGGAGTTGTCCAGTAAATTGATCATCACCTGTTTGAGCCGACCAGCCTGCCCGAGCACCATGGGAACGGGACTGACGGCGAGCGTAAGGGTGATCGCCCTGTCCTGAGCCAGCACGTTAAGATCACTGGCCACCTCGCGTAGGATTGGCTCAAGCGCGAGCGGTTTCATATCCATTGCCGTACGCTTGCCCGACAACTGCGCCAACGTGAGCAGCGATTGCACCAGCCCGATCAGCCGCTCGACCTCTCCGAGCGCAGTCAGCATCGCTTCTCCGTATTCTTCCGCGGATCGGGCTCGTTGGAGCGCGACCTCCAGATGCCCACGGATCGCAGTGAGCGGGGTTTTCAACTCATGCGCCGCGTCGGCCACAAACCGGCGCTGACTTTCAAAGACCTTGTGGAGCCGGTCGAGCATGCCATTGAAGACGTGGGCCAAGCGCTGGAACTCCACATAAGAGGCATCGACCGGAGCTCTGATGTCCAACGGAGGGCTGGTGATCTGTTCCGCCGTCCCGCTCAGGGCCTCCACCGGCAAGAGGGCCTCACGAGCCAGCCACCCGCTGCTGAGCCAGGCGGCCACAAGCCCGAGAAAGGCCGCCACGCCGAGCAACCCGAGCAGCATCTGCAGCGATTCCCGAACAACACGAAGGGACGCTTCGGTTTGAAGGATGTACCGTACCTCGCCGTCCCGCAGAATGGGAAACGAGATGCGCCGAACCTGGGAACCGGAGCCTGTCTCGAGGGTGTCGTACACGACCTCCCCCTGAAGCGCTCTCCCGACGAGGATCTGCGCAAGCCCGGGCCGCCTGGCCACGGCCGCGCCTGTCCACACGGCAATGCCGTCCGGGGACAGCACGACGACCGACCGAGACGCTTCACGAATGAGCCGCTCATCGGTATCGTCGTCGTCATCCGAACCGCCGAATTCCCGCAAGACGCCTGTGGCGACCTCCACTCGGCGCGCTTCCGCCTGAGCCGTCGCCAGCAATTCCTGATCCACATGGCGGTACAGCACGACCGACAGTGCGGTGTAGAGGAGTATCCCGAACGTGAAGATCAGGCCGAGCATCATGAGCAAGGCGGCTCGTCGGATATGACGGTGGAACGAGCGCATTGTGATGCCCCTCAGTCTGTCTCGGGCGTCTTTAACATATAGCCGACGCCCCGAACCGTCTGAATGAGAGGCGGAGCAAAATCGCGGTCGATTTTCGCCCGCAACGACCGGATATGGACGTCGACGATGTTGGTCACCGCCTCATAGTGGATGTCCCAGACATGTTCGATGATGGCGGTGCGCGTCAGCACCCGATCCGCATTACGCAGCAGATACTCCAGGATGGCGTATTCCTTGGCAGTGAGCGCGATCTCCTTGCCGTGGCGCCAGACGCGATGGGCGACGGGGTCCAACTCCAGGTCCGCCGCCTGGAGGCGGCTCAGCGGCGCGCCGCCCCGGCGGAGCAACGCGCGGACGCGGGCCAGGAGCTCGGCAAAGGCGAACGGTTTGGTGAGGTAGTCGTCAGCGCCGGATTCAAGTCCGGTGACCTTGTCCTCGACGGTTTCGCGCGCGGTCAACAACACAATCGGCGTGTGTCGCCGATCGGCCCTGAGTCGCCGGCAGACCGCCAAGCCGTCCAGCTTGGGAAGCATGAGGTCCAGGATGATGAGATCGTACGGATTGTCTTGCGCCAGCCGCAGTCCTGTTTCACCATCGGCCGCCACATCCACGGCGTAGCGCTCCTCCTGAAGACCTTTTCTGATGAAGGACGCCACATCGGGATCGTCTTCGACCACCAGAATGCGCACGGCCGCACCTGTCCTCTTCGCTACCGGTGAGAGACCATCCCAGCCTGATCCGATGTCCTCGCGGCGGGCGCGTTGACTCCTACGCCATGCTCATAGACCAGACTGCCGCCGTAATGACCCGTCGCGCTCAACAGTCCGAGTCCCACGATCGCGACCATCAGATAGGCGATCTGGGTCCGAGGGCTGAAACGGTTCCTGAGAAGCAGACGCCAGACCAGTAGTGCCCCGAATAATCCCACTGTCGCTCCGGCCAAGTGCTCATGGGTTTCGATCAGCGACTCCGCAACCCCGGCCTTCTCCGCCGCTTCTGCCGCCAAGTCTCCGCTCGCAAAGGCGGCCAGCCCCGTCAGCACTCCCAGCACAAGGAGCCACAGCGCGCCCTCGCGCAGACTCTCATGCTTGAGCCAGACCCCAAGCACGTCGAACAGCACGCTCGTGATAAATAACGCAATGGGGAAATGAACGAGCATCGGATGCAAGAGGGTGTCCATGTTTAGACCTCCACAGCACACAATTATTGGGAGGGAGCCCGGCGCGCACACTGCCGGGCTCCCCCACTCAGTGACGTCAGGACTGCTGTTCCCTCTTGCGCTCCTGCTTCCTCTCTCGATCCCGCTCTTGTTCATGGTCCGTGGCGTCCTCGTCCTCCTCAGAAGCCAGGACCTCACCGGTGCGGCTATCGACTTGAACCTCCAGTTTCTTGCCGTCAGCCGTGAGGATCTCCATTTCCCAGAGAACTGCTCCGTCCTCGTCCTCAAGTTCCGCCTCAAGGACCTTGCCCGGGTATTTCTGGGTCGCGGCTTTGACCGCCTCCTCGATGGACATCCCCGCTGTAGGCTCAGTCCCTTTCTGGCCCATCCGGGCTTCGCCGCCGATCGCGAACCCCGTAGCCACCATGAGAACCAAGGTTGTTCCCGTAAGGCCCACAAGAGATGAACGCTTCATGACTGTCCTCCTTTGATGAATGGTTGAAGCTGTAAACCGTCGACGCTTCACACCATAACCCTTCGCCATGAAGAGACCATGAAGCGCGCATGAAACTTCCTTCATATTGCGATGAAGACGAGGTGCGCTACTGCTGCAGGAATTCTCATAAGAGTCTGGTCGATTCGGTGGGACGCGGAACCTTGACAACCAGCACGCGAAACGGTTTGTCGCTCTTGTTGGACCAACTGTGCGGGATGCGAGCTGGGCTGGGAATGAGCGTGTCAGGGCCAACTTCTTTCGTGTCGTTTCCGACTTCTACGATTCCTGTCCCTTCCAACACATAGAAAAAGGCATCGACCGGGGTCACATGCTTTTTGAGAGATTCGTTCGGTTCCAGCGTGATGTGAACGACCTGAGCATGTTCTGTGTCGTAGAGCCGACTGGCTTTGACGTGATGAGGATTCTCAAGCAGAGTGCCTTCTTTGGCTTTGACAATTTCCATGGACTTCTCCCCCTCTTACTTTCCCAATGTCAGCACGTAAGCCAACACGTCCCCGATGTCCTGATCCAAGAGTTGTCCTTTCCAGGCCACCATTCCTGTGCCGGGCTTTCCATCACGGATGGTCGCAAGCAATTCCTTCTCTGACTTCTTCTTACTCATGGCGCTCGTAAAATCAGTGGCGGGTGGGATCAGCACCTTGCCGGTCGGCCCGTCACCCCTGCCTAGCGGACCATGGCATAACACACAGTGCTTCTCATAGATCAGCTTACCCTTGGCTGCATCTCCAGCAGCCAGCACACTCCCAAGATCTGAGGATGCGACGATCGTCACGGTGAGTGTCATGAGCATCACCCGGCATTGCGAGGTACAGGCTGATGGTAGGCCCCCGATCGACGCACGGACAGTCCTCACCCAAGCCATGACTCCTCCCTTCTCCGTAACAATAGCCGGTCGCGCGGCTTTCGCCGCGGTCTATTAAAACCGGAACCTGACCCCGCAGCCGAACCCGTAATTCGGGGCGCCGTTCGACAATCCAACAAGCAACGACCCGGTCAGATGAACCGTGTTGCTGACGACATAGTTCGTTAAGGCCAGCAGGTCCCGGGCGTTGTTTACGGTGTTGACCAGTGCGCGATATTCTTCGTAGAAGACACTCAGGTGGAGATTGTCCGTGAAGTCATATCCAACACCGATGTCATACCACCACTGATTATTGAAGTTGGTCCCCGGCGCATCGCCGATAATGTTGTAGCCCCCATCCAGAAATGCCAACCATCGATCAGCGAGGGTCTTGGTCAACTCGATTCCCGCCCCCTCGTCGAACTCGCCTGTCCCCAGTCCACGGTCCGCGTCCGCGGTTGGAAATTTGACCCGCCCGGTGACCGCAACGAGCGGCATCGCACCGCTTTCTTCGATCAGATAATAGCGGCCACGCAAGATAAGATCGCCGAGTCCGCTGTCGGTGGTGGCGGAGGACAGAGGACTGGCGCCAGCCCCCTTGCCGCCTCCGGACGCACCGGCGAGCGTCCCTACCGAGCTGGCAGTGGCGCTGCTTGTTCGCGTGGGAACTCCACCCACCAGTCGAACGGCGCCTGTCCCAGAGATGCTGACAAACGGAATCGTCAGGCTTATATCTCCATCCTGAAACATCCTGCGGATCGTCATGGGCGCATAGAGAATGTTCGTCCTGGCATCCGTCCCGTAGAAGCCACTCGAATAATTCACCGTCGCGATGACTCGCCATTGGGGTGCCGGCTCGGTCGGCCCTTGGTCTTCACCGGCAGCCGCCCAGCCGAATGTTCCCTCCCCGATGAGAGACAGAGAAACACCGATACCCTTCGCCAGGCTGAACACCTCGCCGTCTTGGCAACCTCGTGTCGCGATCGAGAGATTCGTGCGCTCCCTGAACTCATCTCCGCACCTGCCCATGCGCCCGACGCGCCCTCGACCGGCAGGCGTCGCGCAATGTCGCATCAGATTCCCCTCCGCACTCAACGGCCGCCGCGTTCAGTCCGCTCTGCCTTCTCGTGCTGCGGTCTCTCCGGTCGCTCCGTGCGTGTCTGCTCCCGCGTCCGCTCCTGCTCTTTCAGCTGGTCCTTCTCTTTCAACTGGTCTTTGGTCTGCAGCTTATCCTTATCCTGCTGCTGCGTCTTCAGCTGATCGCGGTCGCGATCCTGCGCCGACGCGATGGACACGATACCAACCGGTAACAGCATAGCCGTGGCCACTGCGATGGAAAGAATCATTCTGGACCTCATCTGGCACCTCCTTCTGCACATGGCCGGAGCGACATTACTCACGGTCGTAACGGGATTATCCCGCCTTGCGAAGCTGTTGCCATCCAGCGATGACGACAGCTCTCATTTGATGTGAGTCACCATGTCGACAATGGATTCACTCTTGTTCCAGTTTTCGCTCTTTTGCAGATCGTTGACGGCTAACCGCTACTTGCCCACTCCAAATCGATACAGGTCATGGCACGTCGTGCAGCGGGCGGTCATGCTCGACAACCGTTGCAAAATCTGCTGCGACGCTTCTCGTTGCGCGATGGCATCCGCGAGGGCATCCATGTCTTTGTGGATCGACATGCCCATCTGCTTAAAAGCGAGCGGCAATTTCACCATGATGGCCGGGCTTGTATCGGCCGCCATTGTCATTCCGGCTGCTCGCGCAGACTGTTCTGCGGCTTTCATGTCACCGCCTGAACTGCTCAATCCGGTCACCACGCCGTCCACCGCTTTCAAGAGTTGGCGCATCTCCGTCAAGATCTGATCCCGCTCGCTGGCGGCTAAGACGATCTCCGTTCGCCCATCAGCTCCCGGCATTGTCACCCCCTGGATGAAAATCCACCCACCAGCCGCCATCGTGATCGCCCACAAGACCATCACCATCAGACATATCCGCGTCTTCATGCGAGTGCTCCTTTCCATCCCTTTCGAACTGCAAAGTGGGTACCCCTTTGCCGAATCAGACCGCTCGAGAAACAACCCGTTAGAAAACACATGGTTCGACTAGAACGTTGCTTCACCGAGGGGTACAGCCTTCGTAGAAGAAAGCCACAGATCCGACCGCCCGCAGAGGCAACGTTCCCCAAAGCCGCCAGATCACTTTCCCGGTTAGAATGTGGACGTGACGGGCTGATTGCCGGAAGCAGAACGGTCGCCAGATTGATTCTGCGAATCGTCGATAGCCAGGCCTCGATCCCCTGATCGCTGGCGAGGGCCTGGGCGGGGCGGCGTTCGCTGGTGAGGCGCACGCCTCAGTGCCGAGTGCTTCCTCAGAACGCGAGGTAGAGCCCTACGCTCACGCTCTCGCCCTTCTCATTGAAGAACTGTCCATAGGGGTAGAAGCCGTGATAGTCGTTCACGAGGAGCCGAAATCGACGCGTTGCGCCACCCCTGGACCACTCGAACCCGCCCACGACATTGCTGTTGATGATCCACTGCAGCTCTTCAAAGGTTTTGAAGTCGGCCCCCAGGACGGGCGTGAGCCGGAGTCCGGCCAGCACACGCCCAAGGAACGGAGAGTCAATTGTCGGCCCGCGCAGCTCCAGTCCCCATTGCACTCGGTTCCGGTCCAGCACCGCCGGTTCGCGGTGCAACAAGTAACCTCCGCCCGCATAGACTCGAAGCCACCGTTGCTCATAAGAGAGAATCGCTTCCGACCTCCTCGAAACTGAGATTCACCCGGTTGAACGCGGGATTCTCAAGCAGAAATTCGTCTCCGATATGGCTGCTCTGATGATAGAGACGAACCCGCGTCGACCACGCTCCATGCCGCCAGGAGACGGGAATTCCCACAATGTAGTCGGCGTTGATTAAATCCGACGATGGGGCATCCAAGTTGAACTGTGAAAAGACCCCGGCCAGCAAGCCCACCTGCCACCCATTACACCCTTGCCGCTTGGTGTAGAAGCCGAAATTCTCGCCGAATCCCACCGAGCCGACATTGACGGACTGCCCTACCCCCTTCACAGTACTCGTGGGCTGTCGGCGCTGGACGGCTTGGTAGGTCGCGAAGAATTGCGGCTGCTTCGGATCGGCCAGCAACGGTCGAAAGACGTCATCGCTGGGAAACGCCGAACTGCTCGTTCCACTATCACTCTGCTCGTACCGACAGTCGAGCACGGCGCTGTTCTTACTATCCTGCGCCTCTTCCGCTCGGACTCCACCCATCGTCAGAACGGCCAGACCGAGTACCCCGATGATCGCCTTCCAGAACATAGCCATATCGGCCTAGCTGGTGGACTTGTGGAACCGCCTGGTCGCCACCCAGAGCGTGGCCGTCCCCAAGATCAACAGCGCCGCCATCTGCGGCCAGAGGATATCGGGCCCCACTCCCTTCAGGAAGATCCCCCGGATGATCACGAGGAAATAGCGGAGCGGGTTGAGATAGGTCAGCCATTGCACGGCTTCGGGCATGTTCGTGATCGGAAACACGAAGCCGGACAGCAGCATGGCGGGAAAATAGTAGAAGAACGCGCTCATCATCGCCTGTTGCTGCGTCCGGCTGATGGTCGAGATGAGCAGGCCGATCCCCAACGTGCTCATCAGGTAGAGGCTCGTCGCCCCGATGAGCAGCAACAAGCTGCCCCTGATCGGAACGTCGAACCAATAGGCGGCGATCACCGTCACCAGCGCGACGTCGGCGAAGCCGATCAATGCGAACGGCAAGGTCTTGCCCAGAATGAACTCCGCTTGCCTGATCGGAGTGACCATGATCTGCTCGATCGTGCCGATTTCCTTTTCGCGGACCACCGCCATGCTGGACAGCATGAGGGTGACCAGCGTGACGATCAGCACGATCACGCCGGGGACGTAGAAATTCCGCGACTCCAAATTCTCGTTGAACCACGCGCGGGTCTCTACGATGACCCGAGGCGGGGCTGCCGGCTCTCCGGTTGCCCGGACGAAGCGAGTCTGCAGCACGGTCTCGCTGAACGGGCCCACGATCTGCCCGGCATAGTTGAGCACGATGCCCGCCGTGTTGGAGTCGGTCCCGTCCACGATCATCTGCAGCGCCGCGGTCCGGCCGGCACGGAGATCATCCCCGAAGCCCTTGTTCATCCGCAACACCGCTTTGACCAGCCCACGATCGACGAGGTGCCGGGCCTCTTCTTCCCGATCGACGTACGCCACCACGTCGAAGTAGCCGGACCCTGTGAATCGCGCAACCAGCTCGCGGCTGGCCCGGCTGTTGTCGAGGTCGAAGATCGCGGTCGGAACGTGCGTGACGTCCGTGGTGACGGCATAGCCGAAGACCAGTGTCTGCACCAGCGGCATCACGAAAATCACGGTCCTCATCCGGGGATCGCGGAGGATCTGGATGAATTCCTTGATCAGCATCTGTGTGATCCGCTCGAACATCAGTGCCTCACGCCATCGTTTTCTTGAGGAGCAGATTCGCGGCCAGGAGTACGACCAGGCCGAAGCCAGCCAGCAGGGCGGCCTCCAGCATGAGTACCTCCAAGCCGAGGCCTTTCAGATAGATGCCTTTCAACAACGAGACGAAATACCGGGCCGGCACCACATGGGTGATGGCTTGGATCGCGTTCGGCATGTTGCTGATGTCGTACATGAACCCGGAGAGCAGGAACGCCGGCAAGAAGGTGACGACCATGGCGAGTTGGCTCGCCAACAACTGCGCTTTGGTCACGATGCTGATCAGCATCCCGAGCGAGAGGGCGCCGGCCAGGAAGACGCCGGCCATGCTGAATAGCAGGAACACGTTGCCGCGCAACGGCACCTCGAAGACGAACTCGCCCATCAGCACGGCGATCAGCACATCCAGCATCCCGATGCCGACGTACGGCAGCAGTTTGCCCAGGATCAGCTCGGGGCCTTTCAGCGGCGTGGAGATGATCTGCTCCATCGTGCCGGTTTCCCATTCCCGCGCTACGGTCAACGAGGTCAGCATCGCGGCGATAACCATCATGATCACCGCGATCAGTCCGGGAATGATGTAGTTCTTGGATGCCATGTCGGCGTTGAACCAGACGCGTGGGCGCAGATCGAGCGGCACCGTGACGGTCCGGCCAATGGTGCGGGCAGCCTGCTCGATCGCCAAATCTTGGTTGTAGGTCCGCGCCACCGTGTCCACATAGCCGAACACGATCGTCGCCGTGTTGGAATCGCTGCCGTCCACAATCGCCTGAGCCCGCGCAGTCCGACCGGACCCCAGGTCACTCGCGAAGTCGACCGGGATGACCAACGCCACGAGCGCCTCCCCCGCATCGATGGCCCGCTCCACCTCTGCATAGGTCTGGACAACACGGCGGAGGGCAAAGTAGGGCGATCCCTCGAACGGGCGGATGAAGTCGCGGCTGGCCTGCGTGCCGCTCTGATCCCAGACCACGAGCGGCACCTCATCCACGTCCAGGGTCAGCGCATAGCCGAACAGGATCAACAAGAGAATCGGGATCGCGATCCCCATGACGAGGCTGCGCCAATCCCGGATGATATGGATGCCCTCCTTGCGGGCGACCGCCCAGATGCGACGAGCCTTCATCCCTTCACCTCCGCCTGTGGCCGCTCCTGCCGGTCCCGCGCTTCGATCAGAGAGACGAACACGTCTTCCAGCGACGGCACGATCCGCTCCGCCCGCGACACGAGAAAGTTCCGCGCCGCGAGCCTGTTCGTAATCGCCGTGATCACGTCTTCCGCCCGGCGCTCAACCACCACGTGCAGACCCTTGCCGAACAGGGCCGCTTCCTTGACCCCCTCGACATCCCCGAGCACCAGCATCGCCTCCTGCGGCTGCTCACACAGCACCTCGATGATGTCGTCCTGCATGAAGCGCGTCTTTAGCTCGTCCGGCGTCCCGGCGGCGATTAATTCTCCGCGATAGATCAACCCCAGCCGGTCGCAGTACTCCGCCTCTTCCATGTAGTGCGTCGTCACGAACACCGTCACGCCCCGGCCGGCCAACTCGTAAATGAGATCCCAGAAACTGCGGCGGCTGATCGGGTCTACCCCGGAGGTCGGCTCGTCGAGAAAGATGATCGGCGGCTCATGCAGGATGGCGCAGCCCAGCGCGAGCCGTTGCTTCCAGCCTCCGGAGAGTACGGCGGTCCGGGAGTGTCGATGCTCCGAGAGGCCCGCCATATTAATGACCCACTCTTTCCGCCCGGTTTTCTTCGTCTGCGGTATCCGGTAAATGCCGCTGTAGAAGTCGATGTTCTCCTCGACGGTCAAGTCTTCATAGAGCGAGAACTTCTGGCTCATGTATCCGATATGGGCCTTGATCCGCTCCGCCTCCCGCATGATATCGAAGCCGGCGACGGTCCCGCTGCCGGCCGTCGGGGTCAGCAGCCCGCACAGCATCCGGATCGTCGTGGACTTGCCGGCGCCGTTCGGCCCGAGAAAGCCGAAGATTTCGCCACTTTTGACTTGCAGGCTAATCCGGTTGACGGCCACGAACGAGCCGAACCGTTTCTCGAGATCCTGGACCACGACTGCGTAGGGCTCACGATCTGGCATCAATCGGTTCCTGCGGAGGGACGGCCCCTTCGCTCGTCAGCACCGAGACAAAGACATCTTCCAAGGACGGCTCGATCGGCCGCAGGCCCAGCAGCGCAAATCCTTCGGCCTGCAGCACGGCCGGCACCTCCTGCGCAGTTTGCGCCCGGTTCATCGTCACCACATGGATACGATCACCGAAGAGGCCGACCGACTCGGCGTTCAGCCGCCGCTTGAGCAGGGCCGCAGCCTCGCGCGCCCGGTTGACGCGGACTTCCAGGATCGTGCCCCGCATCAGGGTTTTGACCCGCTCCGGGGTGTCGCAGGCCAGCAGACGGCCCTGGTGCAGGAGCGCCACCCGATGACAGCGTTCGGCTTCGTCGAGATACGCGGTGGAGACAAAGATCGTTACGCCTTCTTTGAGGAGGGAATAGAGAATCCGCCAGAAGTCGCGCCGCGAGACGGGGTCCACGCCGTTGGTGGGCTCGTCCAGGAACAAGACCTTCGGCGTATGGATCAGCGCGCAGGCCAGACCCAATTTCTGCTTCATGCCGCCGGACAAGCGCCCGGCCTGCCGCTTCTTGAACGGGGTGAGGTGGCTGAACGAGAGGAGCTCGTGGATCTTCTGCTCGCGGCCTTTCGTGGGCACGCCATAGAGATCCGCGTAGAACTGGATATTCTCCTCCACCGTGAGATCCGGATAGAGCCCGAATCGCTGGCTCATGTACCCGATCTCCTCCTTGACGGCCTCCGCGTCCCGCACGACATGCTTCCCCATGACCCAGGCGTCGCCGCCGGTCGGCTCCATGACGCCGGTCAAGAGCCGCATCGTGGTCGTCTTACCGGCGCCGTCCGGGCCGACAAGCCCGAAAATTTCTCCCTGCGCGATGCCAAACGTCAGATCCTCGACCGCACGGACCGCGCCAAACGATCGGCTCACATGCCGCAGCTTAATGGCTTCCATCGGAGGGGTCCGCGCGGTCCAACAGGAGAATCCTCGCATCAGCCGGCATGCCGGCCTTGAGCTCCATCTCAGGATTGGCGATGGTGACCTTGATGCGGTAGACCAGCTTTACGCGCTCCTTCTCGGTCTGGACGCTCTTGGGGGTGAACTCGGCCTGGGAGGCGATGAAGGACACGCGGCCTTCGTAGGCCTTGTTCGGATAGGTGTCGATCGTCACCGTCGCCGCCTGACCGACCTTCACCCGACCCAAATCCGTCTCATCGACGTAGGCCCGCAGCCAGACCTGCTCCACAGCGCCGACGGTCACGATGGGCGTCCCGGCGGCAACGTACTCGCCCGGCTCGATGTGGTGGGAGAGCACCACGCCGGTCAAGGGAGAAGCCAAGATCGAGTAGCTGAACCGCGTCTCGGCCAGCGCCAGCGCTTCTTTGGCCTGCTGCAACTGGGCCCGCGCCCGGTCGATTTTTTCGATGCGCGGACCTTTTTGGACAAGGCGCCATTGCTCTTGCGCCTCACGGAGTTTGGCCTCGGTCACGTCCACGACCGTCCTGGCCGCGTCGTAGTCTTGCACCGAGACATTCTCCTGTGCATAGAGCGTCTTGAGGCGCCTGAAATCCGCGCGCGCCCGCGCGACATCCGCCTGCGTCCGCCGGACCACGGCTTCCGCCTGCGCGATTTCTTCGGGACGAGACCCGGTTTCCAGCTCAGCCAACGCCGCCGCGGCGGCCCGAACCTCCGCGCCGCGTAGCGCCACTTCCTGCCCCAGCTCACCGGCATCCAGACGAGCCACCAGCTGCCCCGCCTGGACCGTCTCTCCTTCCGAGACGAGACGCTCCGCCACTCGGCCCGGGATCTTGAAACTCACCTCGGCGTCCGTCATCTCGATGTTGCCCGACACCCTCAAGAATACGCCCGGCTCCGGTGCTGGCCGTGTCCAGAGGGAGAGACCGGCGATGACGGCCAGGAGCAGCACACCGACAATCAGGATCGCCCGCAGCCACGGGCGTGTTTCCGCGCGTCCGGCGACGGGCGCCGCGGCAACCGGCTGCGAGGATCCAGGCTTGGCTGGCTCTGCACCACCCGAGCGCTTGGGAGCTGTCGTTGTCTCCATACTCAATCGCCCCCCTTGCTCTTCATCATCACAGACTCCGGAAACAGAGACCGCCCATGCGGCTCAGGAATTCAAAACAGCCGGTCGATCTCCCCTTGTGCTCGCGCCAGATTGACGCGCGACGCGTTGAATCGGAACAGGGCCTCAATGCGATTGTCGCGCGCCCGCGCGACCGAAGTTTGCGCATTCGTCACCTCAATATTGGCCGCGAGGCCGGCGGCAAAGCGATCCCGCGCGAAGGTCAACTCGTTCAAGGCCAACTCCAGGCCTTTTTCCGCCACGGCGACCTGCTGGGTGGACGAGTCGAGCGTGAGGAGCGCATTGCGGACCTCGAGGGTGATCTGATCGGACACATCTTTCATCCGGATCGACTCCTGTCGCACGCGGCTGCGGTTCTCGGAAATCCGGCTCTCCCGCTGCCCCCCGTCGAAGATCGGCACCGAGAGCATGAGCCCGACCGAGCGCGTGGCCGAGGCATCCTCCGGTTTCAGCCCAATCCATCCATAGTCGCCGTTGAAGGACAACGCAGGGAGCCGTTCACTCGTGACAGAGCTGAGGGTCAGGGACGCCAGCTTCTGGCGCGCGATCTGCGCCTTGAGTTCGACACGGTTCTCCCGCGCGACCGAGAGGGCGACGTCGGGCATCTGCATGTCGACTTTGGCGAGTGTGAGTTCATCGGTCAACGTCACCCGTACGTTGAAATCGATCCCCAGCGCACGGATCAAATTCAGCTTCGCGCTTTCCTGATCGTTCTGCGCCACCAGCAGCCTCTGGCGGGTATTCTCCGCCTGCACCTCCTCGCGTGTCACGTCGAGCCTTGTCGCCACCCCGGCGTTCTTTCGATCCTGGGCCAGCTTCAAGAGCTGTTCACTGAGCGCCATGTCGGCCTGACGGGCGTTCACGGCCGCCTCAGCCCGCAAGGCTTCCATGTACAACAAGCCCGCCGTGGCCATGACATCGCGCTTCGTCACTTCGGCCTCCAGGTTCGCTACGTCCACCCCGCTTCGGGCTGCGCGCCACCGCTGGATGAGGCTCAGGCTGAATAGATTCTGAACCAGACTGGCCCGCGCATCGTACACGTCAAAGGGCTGCGTCACGCCCCCGGGGACGCCGAGCGCGCCGAGGCTGTTTTGAGGGATGCCGAACGCAGCCAGGTTGACCGTTTGATTGCGCCCGGTCACATAGCCAGAGACATTCGGCATGAGTGCGCCGAGACTCGTATTGGCCGACGCTTGGGCGGCGGCGATGCGTTCCTTTAGCAGACGCACATTGACGTTGTTGTCGATCGCCGCCTGAATGGCATCGTGCAAACTGAGACGAAGCTCGGGAGGGGGCTGAGGCGGCTCAGCCGCCGCCGCGACCGTCCCGACCCAGAGTGCCAGCATGGTCAGACACGCGGTCCACCCATTCATCGCTCGCTCCTTTCCCCCGCGTTGTACCATGGCTGTCGCTCCAGGCAGAGGCGGGTTGTCGGCATTGAAATCTCGACCCCCCCAGAGCCAGGTTCCCAGCTTCAGGAGGACAGAAGCTTCCAGGTACGCGCGCATCCCCAAGGCTGCCGCGTAGGCCGCCAAAGCGGAGCGGCGTCATCGGTGCCTCCCGATACCGCGTCGATAGATGGCGAACGCACCAGGCGCCTCCCTGCGGATGCGCTCCACGTTTCCGCTGATCAGCGACTGCAGGACCAGCCCCTGGATGGTCCCAATGAACAGCGTAGAGGCGGCGCTGGTATCCAGTTCTGGATCGATCTGGCCCTGCCTCTTCCCGCCCTCCATGAGTCGAATTAATCGCTCGCGATAGCCGCGGATCATGGTCCGCACCATCCGCTTGGTTGCGGTGTCCTCTGATCGCTGCAATTCGCCGATGAGCATCCGTGGCACCCCGGGATGCTCAACCACGAACTCGATATGCGTCATGAACACGGCCTCCAAGGCGTCGAGTGGTGAGGAAGCCGTTTGCGCAGCCTTGTCCACTCGTGCGAGCAATCGTTCCGCCACCCACTCCATGACAGCCTTCAAGATGGCGCCTTTGCTTGGAAAGTGTCGAAACAGCGCTCCTTGAGTCAGCCCCATCCGCTTGGCAAGGGCAGAGGTGGTGATATCGGTTGGATTGTGTTCTGCTGCCAATGTGAGCAGAACTTGCACCGTATCAGCTCGGCGTTGATCGCCAGGAAGATGTTTGGGATGGGTTGGCATAAAGTAAGTAATTGATTACTATCTTATGCGGGAGCGTCGTGTCAAGAGGTGATTTGTGGGTTAATCAGTTAAGGGACCTCTTCCCCAGATAACTAAAGAGCGACACGCCTGCTCGCACCGTGGGTAGCACCATGATGATCTGCCAATCTCCCACGGTGAATCGGCTCCGCCGCTATCTCAGCAGGCCCTGAAGCTTGTGACGGTATTAGCCGTGCCTACCTTAACCAGACTTCAGGCTTGAAGATGAGCAGATTGGCCAAGGTGTCTACGCTGAAGTAACCGACCGCACCTGCAATGGCCACAGAAAGAGCGAACGAAACTCTTTTCTCTCGCTCGATGATTTTGAAGAGCAGGACAATGCAAACGATATCCGAGCAGCAGCGACGGCCAATAAAAGGACGATAAGGGTGCCGCCACGAAATGTGCAGCGATAGCTTCATCCGATGTGTCCATGGAACCGTCGGTGAACCTCGGCATGTTCAGGGTTCCGCCGACCATACGTAACAGAATCGCAGCGAACCCGCTGGCCCAAAATACGGGGGCTTGGGTCCACCGATAGCCAAGAAGCCCACCATAGGCAATACCCAGCGTTGTAATCGGGCCTGCCAGGGCGGCAATCACGAACACAGAGCCGGGAACCCCAAAATACGACTTTGCATTTTCCAGTCCCTCGAAGTTCCAGAAATATCCGATGGGCATGCCCATCGAGAAGCCATGCAAATGCGCGGCCACACCACCGAGCTCCAAGGCGCCTACGTGCGCCAACTCATGAAGCAACACGGAGAAGGGCGCCCCGATAGAGGCGATCACGGCAATACGCCAGTTCCAATATCGACCTGAGTTCATTCTTCGTCTCGCACGGCTGCCCTTTGCCATAACGGGCAGCGAAAAGCGGTGCGACGAAGCCGCGCCGCTTTTCACTCTATGAGTTGATGGCGTTGTTGGGCGTTAAAATATGGCTGCTCATTTACACGTAGAATCCGGCTAGAAAAGGAAGGCGAAGAAAGGGATGATGACGCGGTAGAGCGTAATGCCTACCAATAGAGGTGGCGCAATAACCCCGAAGAACGCCACGAACCGCTCACGACCATGGCTGGCGCGATATCCACGCAACCACGTTGTGAATACAAAGATGTTGAGCCCGATCTGTATCAGACCGGACACCACGTTCAATCCTACTAAGAAGTGCGTGAAGTTGGCGAAAAGGAAGAACGCGAGGCCTGTCGCTGCCGAAATGGCCATCCAACGTCGATGGTTGCGCATGGGATATGCCTGGCAGCTGAACAGCGATAGGAGGATCAATCCGACATTCCTTTGATAGCTTAGTCCAGTTCCAACACCGATCGGGACTCCGGTCGGTTCATCAACTCCCTCAAAGCAGCCAAAAAATCCGGTGAATCCTGAAACGGATGATCGCGATACACCTCGGCATACGCTTTATCCATCCCCGTTATCTCGTCACTTACGCGTGCGGCGACTTCGCGCACGTGCGTCACTCGTTCCCGGGCAAACCGCAGGTTGTTGGGGTCGATGTGCCCCGCCTTGATGAATCCCCGTGTCTTCCTGGCACAACGGCAGGGGTTGGCGCTGTTCACAAGCCCGCACTTGTCCTGCATGAAGTTTTGCAGGTCGCGGCGCGCTCGAGCGAGTTTCTGTCGAAAGTTGTCTCGGGTTAGCTCCAGCAGCTCTGCGCCGACAGCGTCGCTGACGCCAAAGATGCTGCCAAGGATGAAGATCAATCGCTGTCCACGATCCAGACACAGCAGCATGCCCGACGTGCATCCAATTCGCGCCTCCGCAATGAGGAGCTGCACATCGGCGGGAACCGCTTGCGGGTCCTGCAGTTCCGCGTCTGGAGTGTCGTCGAGGGCCTGTCCGTACGCTGCGAACGTGATCTCCCTCGCCTCGGCGCGGCTGCGTTTCATGTTCAGGAGATGATTGATGACGATTCGGTAGAGCCACGTGCGAAGGCTGCTGCGTCCGTCGAACGTCGAGAGTCTGGTGAATAGCTTTATCAAGATCTCCTGTGTGGCGTCCTTAGCGTCCTCCGGGTCATGCACCATTCGAAGCGCGAGGTTGTAGATCCACGCCTGGTGACGCACAACCAGCTCCTCAAGGGCGGCCGGACTGCCGTCCTTGGCTAGATGAACGAGTTCTCGGTCACGCCCTTCGCCTGAAGCGACGTCCGTAAATGGATTGAGGTTTCCTGCCATACTCTGTTAGACACAGGCGGACCGCGCCTGTGACAGTAGATTCCGTCCTAATCCAGCGGGAGTTCCCCATCTATGAAGGCGGGGGTGAGAGCCGGGAGCCGCGAAGCGGCTCATGCAGAGCATGAAACAACGGAGACCCCGCCTGTCAGTGTCGGGCTCTTCATGGCAGCTTCTCGCGTCCCCGGCCCACAAGCGCCCTGTTTGCAGCACCTTTGGCGTTCGCCGTTTCATTTGGGATTGAGACGAAGAAGCCTGTCCGGAGGAAGATGCGTTTGCACGTAGAACGCGAGGATCCCACCAAGATCGTGGGCCACAAAGGGAGTGCCTGCCGCAACGTCCTCGCAAAGGAGGCGCTCTAGGACCTCAGCGGGGCACGTATCGCGCCCGCCCAACGCCCGCCATAACCGGGCGTGCAAAAGCGCAGCATTGCGCTGCTTTTGCACGTCCGAGTTGGCGGCGTTGTTATGCATATGCGTCGAATGCCGACCAACCAAACTCACGCAGCTGCAAACTCTGTCAGAGCATGTTCTATCCGGGCCAGTACCTTAGGCCACCCGCTACCCATGCCGTGGAATGCGGCCTTTCCAAGTGGCGAGTCAAGGTCAAATCCCTTGTGCTCCAAGGACAAGCGGGTGCCTTCCCCTTCGGCATGGAGGTGCCAAGTAATCATTGCGGACCGCGATTGAAAAAACGAGTCTCTACCGGCCCGCCGAACGCCGCAATCAGGGATAGCTAAAAAGTGGCGGCATTTTTGGAACAAAAATGGTGACAGCTTTTAGATATCCCCTGCATTGCTTTGTTAGGCATTTTGGATGTTAGCTTAGCTAGCAGAATGTACTGCAACACTCCGACCTCACGACTCTGGATCAAACCCGAATACTCGAAGCTCCTGATCACAGCGACACGCTTTAGCGATACGTGCGGCCCATGCGATGGCCTCCTTACTTGAAGGCAGCTCAAGTACAGTGAATCCACCATTGAGCGGAGGCGCCCACGGGTAGCCTCCCTCAGCGACTGAGCCATTGGCCGAAACTAGAACGGGCGGTACTGTTTCATCAATACCACCGCTGAAAACGTAGACGCCCGCTTCCTTCGCCTCGCGTATCACGGCATGAGCGTCTCGACCCACCGCCTCCCACTCACTGTCGGGTACATTCATTGCAGCACTGGGGAATGAAATTAGATACTTTGCCATGATCTTCTTTCTCTAAGAATTTTGCGGTCAGTGATACAGGCCATGCCTATTAAGTATGCTGCGGCCTAGCCGTGCAGCATAGCACGGCAGCCTAAGCACTTCAGTGGAAGGCGAGTCTACTGGGAAATCCGATACCTATTCAATATTTCGTCGTGCTTCGCGTACTGGGATATACTGCGACTTCCGCAGTCTATCCGGCTATCGGCCCGCAGTATATCCACCTCCGACGAGTCGGAGTCTGACACGGTCAGCGGGGCTCCAGTACCATGGGTGTGAAACGCGTTCAATACTCACAACAACTGGCAACAGTCATCACATCGAGGGAACGCTAATCATCATCGCAGAAAACGTTTTCTCCTCTGCCATAGGTGTTACCATGCACATCGATGATATCATCGAGCATCGGGTAACCAGTTCCAGGATTAATCTCATTCCCGCTGGACTCAGGATCGGGATCCAACAGATCCAACTCATCTACTCGTTGAGATGGCTCCCATCCAAGGCCGTTCCACCAGTTCTTCAGCTGCTGCCACAAGAACGCTAATCGGGTCCATATCATGATGAGTGCACCTAGACGTTCTCAGGGCCAGAGTTTACTTCACTTGACGAGGAGTCGCTATCTCCCGCTACCGCTGACGTGACAACCGATAGCGTTCCGATACCGCGACACGCATCAAGGCCGATCTTCCGGCGAGGGAGTCAGGGTTATGCGTTTCTATCCTAGTTTTTAGACCCACTAATGTCGATCCCGCTTTTCTTGAGTGCATGAGTAAGATCCTCCTGGAACCTCTGGAGGTCCTCCATCCTCTGCGGCGAAGTGTTGGGTGGTGGTCCTCCTTTTGGACCTGCGGCGCCAGTTCCGCCACCGAAGACTCCACCAAGTCGCCGACCCGTCATGGCCAAATTACCCGCACCCGTTACAATGTCAACTGCTGTTCTGCCCGCCCCTATCGCTTTCAAAGCTTGTTTGGCACCGCTCTCTTCGTTGGTGAATTCTTTCGCATCCCAATGCCCAAAGACAGGATACTCGGCTCCAATATCAACCCGCCGCTGCAAAATCTGCTTGTACGAATCCATTTCTACAATATTGACCCCTGATTTGCCTTCCTCAAACAACAGCTTGCCCTCGGGGTTGATGAACTGACTGGAAACCAGACCGCTGGATTCCACCTCGTTCTTGGAAAGCGAACGGAAATTCGTCAATCCCGGTCCGCCATACGTGGGCTGAGCCGTTTCGGCCACGCCCCATTGTGCCTTTCCATCGACCACCTTGTAATTCCACGTCTTCCCGTATTGGCCGCTTTGAAATTCGGCATAGACCACATTGCCTTGTTCATCCATGAAGCCGCGCATCTGCACGGGATGATGTTGCCCCTGATGGACGGGATCGGGGATCCACTTGGTCCCGCTGAACATCCGCGTGTTATGCAGTTCGGAGAGTGTCCCACCCTGCGTCCGATGGAATTCCTCGAACCGCTCAACGAAGTGTCCGCCTGTTTCATGCGTATAGTCATGGAACAGGTCGGTCCTTCTCCCGCCCGTGCCGATATCCGAGAGGACCTCTCTCGTGCCGTCCCCTGATTGCGGCCCGAGCGTCAAGGTCCGAGCAGTCCCATTCGCACCGATCTGTTCTGTGGAGAGCGTCGTGTAGGTCGCGACGGAGGCATGCGAATCGGGATCTTGATGCATGTCGATAAAGCCGGTCTCGTATTCTTTCGTCAGCGGATTCTGCTTCATCACGAACGCCTGGCTCCGCAGATCGTTGACCACGCTTCCCTCAAGGAGACTCCCCTCCTTGTCGAACAGGCCGAAGAAATGACCCTTGTGGG
This sequence comes from Candidatus Inralta sp., assembly GCA_039794185.1. Lineage (GTDB taxonomy): Bacteria > Nitrospirota > Nitrospiria > Nitrospirales > Nitrospiraceae > BQWY01. Next base: position 22,647 of record JBDIVW010000044.1, read on the forward strand.
TCTGCCCCGTCGTCCCATCCTTCCACTCGATCGGCTTATCCTTGAGGTATTGCTCCTTTTCCTGCCAGCCCATCACGTGCGACACATAATCCCAGAGTTCCGTCCTCCTGCCTGCTTCAGCATGACTGAAGACCGCTTCTCCCGTCTGATTGCTCTTCACGCCGCGGACAGCAACCTCCTGCCCGCCATATTGGTCAAGCGTGAGAAATTCCACCCCTTCCCTGCTCTGTCCGGCAGCGATGTGAAAATCTCCCTGGTGGTCGTAATTGCCGGTCAAGGATTTCGTCACCCCTCCGGGAATCGAGTAGGACAGACTCACCGAGGTGGGCTCGAGCCGCTCTTGCCCGTCCGGAAGCTGGATCACGTTCCCTTCCTCGTGCGTGGCCACCTGCCTGATCACCGCCTCATTTTCAGGAAGAAGCCCGATGATCCGTTGAAGCCTCACGCCATCCCCCGTATAGCTCTTGCCGCCGTTGTCGCCGGTCTTGTAGACATACTCCATCCCCGCATCGACGAAGCGATCCTTGTTGCTCCGCTCTGTGCCGCCCGCCGTCGCTTGGAGAAACTTCTTTCCTTCGGCATCGACATGGATCTCCCCTGAATAGGCAGCCTTCCGGTCGCCCTTGGTGCTATCGATTTCATAGGTGAGGGGACTGTGCTGGAACTTTCCATCTGGCCCCAGGTTGACGCGGCCGAATTCCCTCGCCTTGCCCTGAATCGTCTCCATCTCCCCGTCCAGTTTCCGGATGTCAATCGTCTCCGCCGCATCGCGAGTATAAAAGGTGCCTCCGTCCGCACTGTGGTAGTAGCGGAGATTGGCATCCTCTCTCAGCACCTCCCCGACGACGCCCTCTTTATAGCCGCCCTGCGAGACGGCAAAGACCGGAATCCCGTTGTTCTTCTGTCCGGTCAGTCGCCCCTTGTACTCGCGGGTCGGGCCGTCGCCGGAGGTCACCAGCTGCCCTTCGCCCCAGAAGTCCTGCTGGCCGAGACGCAGCCCCGACCGCGAGAGGGTGCCGGTGACCGGTTCCTGCCGGCCATCGGGATGGACCGCCCAGGCCATGACCGGACCCGTTTCGCTGACCTGTTGCGGCCCCCACTGCGTGCTCGTCTCCACCCGGCTCACGCCATCCTTGATCGATGCATCCACGCGGCGGACGGTCTTTCCCGTTTCCTGGTTGTACTCTTCCCGGACCGAGTGGAAGACGCCATCCTGCTCGTAGCTGAAACTCTTGTCGATCGTGGCCCCGCGGACTTCGAACTGTTTCTGCACTAGCCGGCCGGCCGCATGATCGAACTCCTCGCGACGGAACGCCCCACTGTCATACCAGCCTCCGGTGGGCGATTTCTCGCTCGCTCGCCGCGAGAACCCTCCCGTCGGCCCTTGGTACGTGACCATGCCGTTCGCCCCGATGCGGGTCGTCCCGCCATCCGCGTGATGCAGGGTGGAGACCCCCGTTTGCGCATCGACCCGCAGGCCGCCGAGGCCGACCGGTACCGCATAGCTCTCTTGCGATCCGGGACGACCTGCGGTCCCCATCCGAACCGGCTCCATCACATAGGACGATGCTTCCGACATGACCTGCCCCTGACCACGAGCGAACTGCCCTGCTTCCTGGCCGGCGGCAGAGAGGGGAGCGGAGAGACTGCCGGTGAGAGAAGAGGCGAGATTCCCTCCGGCCCAGACCAGGCCCCAGGCCACGGCCGGCACCGCCAGCGTCAGATCCGCCGCCATGGAATTGATGCCGACGACGTACTCTCTGATCGGGTCGAACGAATTGAACGTGATGGCGTCGGCGAACCCCGAATTGATGACGAGGTCCTTGACCTTCGCGTTGGCTTCGAAATACATGACGAAGTTCACGACCGCGTAGAGCGGTCCCCACATGGCGAGCCACGCGAAGCTTCGGCCGTAGAGTCCCAGCACCCGAGTCATGGAGCCCGACAGGGCCATCACGGCGATGAACGGGGTGACCAGATACACCAGGCCTTCCGCGACCGTTCGGAGCACGGGGAGGAACTTCGCGGCGATATAGGACTTGGTATAGGCCTGATACTTCAAATCCTGGGTCGTGGCCTCCTGAGCCAGCTTCACAGCCGACGGCACATCGTTCATCGTCTTGGCCCTCTGGGCCCATGCCTCCTTCCAGGCCTTCACGATCACGATATTCCGCAGGACCTGGTCCGAGGTTTGTCCCGGCACGCCGAGCAGGGTCGCCCGGAGCTGGTCGATGAGCGGCAACTCGTCTCCAGGAGTCGCAGGGTCCGCACCGAGCGCCGAGCGCAGCTTCTGGGTGGCTTCCAGATATTCGGGCGCCGGTGTCGTAAAGCCCGGCGTGATGATGTTCGCGTAGAAGTCCGTGCAGAGCTGCGCGGCCGGCTGGATATTGCCATTCTGATACCAGGGAGAGCTCAGGGCGGGATTCGTCGCAGCGATCGCGCCAAGGGCATCGGTCGCCTTCTCCACAGCCGTGCGGTTCAGTTGGTTGTAGTCGATCTCCTTCAGCGTGCAGTTCATGAGGTACTGGACGAGGTTCTTCCACAGATCGCTGTCAGGGAGCGTGAAGTCGAGCACCTTCTGCGTCTCGAACAACGGGCGGTTGATCACCGATCCTGTGGAACGATAGCCGGTCGGCAACAAGAGCGCGGTCTCCGTGATGGCGGTCAGGTGATAGCCGACCTGGCCGGAGACGTAGGCCGGAAACGCGATCAGCACCGGCACCCCGGTCACGATCGTGTCGGGCACCGCAGGATTCACCTGATCTTCGATCGAGACGTCGGCCGTCACGAACACCGAGGCGTACAGGAGCCCGACCGCGCCGATCAGCAGGGGGCCGAGGAACCGACGGTTGAAGGTCACATGGAGCAGGGCGAAGACCGCCAGCCCGAGCAGGCCGAACCTGAAGAGACTTTCATAGGCCCCCGTGGTCATCATCACCTTGAGGCCCGTGATCACCGCCGCGATGACATCCCCGTTCCCGAACGTAAAGATCTGCCACATTGGCTGTCCGCTCCGGCCTCAGCTCACCGGCACCCTACCGGGCCGTGCGATACTGTCCCTGCTCGAGGGCCATCTTCGTGACGTTGTAGATATTCTGGAGGTGGGCCGAGCGCTTGGCCGCTTCGGCGTAGGCTTCGGCCAGCACCTCGTGAGCCTCTTTCCGGAATTCCCCCGTGTCCACGGCAAAGCTGGGCTTGAGCTGTTTGATCTTGGCCCCCTGCTGGATCGCGCTGTTCACCGCCCACTCCATCCATTGGATCGCCATTTCGATGGCCACCACTTCGCTCGTCATCCGGACCAACTGCGTCGCGACTTCATTCGGATGCCCGTAATCCGTCAGGATCTTGAGCACCGGGATCGGGCTCATGTTCACCAGCGTCACATCCGCCGCGCTCATCGCGGTCTTACTATAGAGATTGGTCACGATGTTCTGCAGCGCCGTCGCCGTGCGGCTCTTGAACCCCTCCATGGCGGTTTCATTCTGAGGTTGGAGCTGGAGGCATTGGGTGGGATCATCGGTGCAGGCATAGACCCGGACGGTCTCCGTCGGGACCACGTCGATCAAGTCCGAGAACTTGATCGTGGGCGGATGATACTCGGACTGGCCCTGGTCATTCACGATGATCGTCCCGGTCGTCGACATGATGATGCGAGCGGTCTGATCGTCCACCCCCGCCTGTTTCAGGACGTTCCAGACGAGATTCCCCGTGATGTCGTATTCCGTGCCCTTCAGGGCCGCGGCCGCATCGGCCGAGGTATTGTCCTGGGCGCTGTCCCGATCTTCCCAGGGATCCCCGGTGATGCCGGTTTGGGTCTTGAACTGCTGCCATTTCCGGTACGCAAACTGGTTGAGCTTGTCCGGATCCCTCATGCTCTGGGCGAGCACTTCCCCCACTTCCTGGCCGGCCTGGCAGGGTTGAATCCGGCCCAGCGCATTCAACGACCGCGACGCGGTCTCGATCATATTCAGGACGTTCGAGCAGGTCTCGCAGAGCTCCTTCATCGCCAACTGGAAGGCATAGCCCAGCACCACGGACCCGCCGAACTGCTGGAGCATATCGACGTACCGGCTCAGCTTGGCGTAGGAGAAGCTGCCCAGGTAGGTGTCGATGCCGGCGCAGCCGCGCCGGAACCGTGGCGGGTTGATATTCCAGAGCGAGAAGTTGTCGTTGTTCAGCCGGATCGAGTAGGCGCCCGCGGCGAGATACCCGCGGCTCTGGCTCTCATAGGCTCCTGGTGTCGCCGTGCTGACGACGCCCCAGCTATCGAACATGGTCTGGAGGGAATCATTGAGGCTCTGCGCCGAGGCGACGGCCGGCATCCAGACCATCGCGCCGGCAATGAACAGGGTCCGCAATGTGCGCGCTGTCATAGCTACCTCTTCAGGGTGTTACGAATCGCCCGCTTTGCTCATCAAGTGCGGGCGCTGCTTCAGGATCGTGAGCACACGCTCGCGAAGCTCATTGAACGTCATGACGCCGGAGCCGATCGCGACCAGGAAGTTCTCCTGGGGAATCGCGAGATAGATCGTCGGGACTTTCTGCAGCGAGACGCGTTCGGCCATGCCGTTGTCCGCTGCAGCCTTCGGGAATTCCTTCAGCCCCTGCCCGTCCAGGGTGACCGGAAAGACCTCGATCCGGTAGGTATCGGAGAACAGCTTCAGAATCTTCGACTGTTCCTGGCAAAAGCGACAGGTGGACGTGAAGAAGAAGAACAGGCCGACATGGTTCGCCCGGGCGGATGAGAGGAGCCGCTCGTCCATCTCGTGCGCCGACTGGGCCTCCACGTCGTGGCCGAACTGCGAGGTCGGATGCTCGGTTGCAAAATCAAGCTGCGGGTTCGTAAACATCGCCAACTGCCACATGGACGTGAAGTCCTCGGAGCGCTTGAACACGGCGCGTTGCGCGATGATGTACGTCTTCACGGTCTCCGGAGTGGGGGCATCCAAAGCAGCCTCGCGTTTGGCCGAGGCCAACTCCCTCAGCATCCCCGCCGGCAGCGTGCTCAAGTCTTCCTGTTCGATGGGGACCCGCTTGAGGAGGCTCCGATACTTGGCTGGGTCCAGCCAGGCTTCGAGCGGAAGAGTGGCCAACGTCACCGGTGTTTGAACCGCCTCCTCTTCTTCCTCGATCGGATCCTGATACCAGAACCATCCCTCCCTGGCTCGCTCATAAAATGGGTTTGCCAATTGGGAAGAGGACGGATTCTTGTCAGGGAGAGACCCTGCCCACACGACGACCGGCGCGAGCACCGCACAGACCATCACGATGAATCCTCGCAGGATTGGTTTTCTCACAGTCCTACTCCACCTGAAACCAGGCTCCATTCTGAGTCGTCGTTGCACAGTCGCCCATCGCCGGAGAGCCATGGAGCAAAACGACCGTGTCCAGCAGGGCTCGCTACAGCAGACAGCAACGCTGCAGCTTCCACAGAAGAAAAACGAAGTCTTCTCCGATCACCGGCACCATCTTGCCCATCCCCCACATCAGCACCGTTCGACCGATCGGCTGACAACAGGGAGCCGGGACATTGGGGATGGGATAGAGCAGCTGGTATTTGTACTGGCTCTTCACGATCAGGCCGGTCGGGAAGTCCGTGCAGATCAACGGCCCGTCTCCCGCCGTGTAGAACTCGGTGCCGAAGCGGGCCAGCCGGGCGAGCAGGCGCGACATGGCGAGCGCCGCCGGTTTGAGCTGCCCGCTCGACTCCGACACATTGCCCGTCGTCGGGTACATCAACCCGAGGCTTCCAGCGCACCAGAACAGGGGATCGATGGGAAACCCGGCTGACGCGGCAAGGGAATCGGCGGCGCAGGCCGCGACGGTGAGCGGATTCCCCACCAAGAGGGCTTCCGGGAACAGAATCAGCGCTAGCAGGTCATCATTCCAGGAGGGGTCGATCTCAGACAGGTACGCGAGATCAATCTCGTCGCCCACGGCGCTGGGGTTGACACAGGCCCAGTCCACCGCGATCCCGACGATGGCCCACAGGGGAAAGATGTAGAAGTGTGAATGGTAGAAGGTGAAGTCCAGGTCGGAGGAATCCATGTTGGTGTTGGCCGACCCGCGTCCCTCGAACACGAACTCGGGCCCCAGCGTGATCCCGTTGAGAGCAGGAAAGCACAGGGGCGTGCGGACGATTTCGACCAGTCGGACCGGCTCCCAAATGCCAAGCGGTATGCCCGGGACACAGAGGTACGGCGTGAGACAGACACAGCCGCAGAGCTGAGGCGGATAGACGGCGGAGATCCCCGGCCCGACGGCGGGACGAGTCGAGTCCTCTCCGACTTCCGTGAGCGTGAATCCGAATAGACTGATGGGAAACATGCATTCCCAGCAGGTCTTCACCAGGGTATCGGCCAGGATATTCGTGTCCTTCGGGCAGACGGCTTCTGCGGAGTCCGGCATCATTCCGCCCAGGAGCACCGCGAACAGCAGGAGCAGTCCAGCGAGGGCTGTTGGCCCGGAGCCCCGCTGAACCGATGCCCGCTCCTGCCGATCAGCCGGCCACAAGCGTTCTGCTAGTTCCTGTCTCATGGCACGATCTCCTGAACCCGGAATCGATTGCCTTCCTGCGTCACGAGACTCGGGACAGCGACCACGCCGAACCGCTCATACATGAGCTGATTCGCCCAGTAGATCGGACGATGCAGCAGCCGACCGAGCGGACCCACATCCCCTTCCGTCACGAGCAGTTTCATCGGACGGTCCTCGTGAGCCAGGAGGTAGTGCTGAACCCATTGCACCTGTTCCTGCGAGTGGCCGTTGAAGAAGATGAGCGTATAGGGGAGCTTCACCTTGTCGAGCGGATTCACGGTCGAGCCGGCCCTGATGTAGAGGGTGCCGGTCTTCGGATCCGTCACGTCATCAGGAAATTGCACGGTCGCATCCATGAGGAAGCTGCGAGGTTGCTGAGCGTCCGGCAAGGGAAGCTGAGGGCCTCGATGGATCTTCCGCGCCGTCGCGTCCTCCGCACGGCGCTTGATCGCGTTCCAATCCGCCCTGGCCACCGCCTCGCTCAGCACTTGTTTCATGTCGCGTTCGGCAATCGACCAGGTCGGAGAGTCCGTGCGGATCCGCTGATGCCCGCTCGGCATCGGGAGGCTCGGTTGCGGTTCACTCGTCGGTCCTCCTTGCAGGAACCCTCGCTGGCGCCGGTCAAACCACTCCGCCAGCGCGCGATAGACTCTCTCTTCGCGCGCCAGGACCTCCAATAGATGGCGAACGGACGTCGAGCCGATCACCACCGCATCATGGTCCCCTTTCACGATCGCGAGAGCCGGGACTTCCGAGACCCCGAGACGCCCGTAGAGCACCGGGTCGATCGAGACCGCTGCCAGCAACGCCTCATCAGTCCCCATCAACTGCCGGAACCGTTCGCCTGTCGCCTTGAAGGACAATTTGACCGGCCCGTCGCCGGACGAAGGCGCATTGAGCAGACCCCGGATCACGATGCGCGCGCCCAGCAGCTTTGCCTCGGCAAAATATCCTTTCAGCACTTCGTCCGGCATGGACAGGGACAAGAGCAGATAGATCCCATCCCGATTGACTTCGCGAGACTCCCGGCCTTGGGAAGGTTGCAGCACCGTCCGGGAGAAGCGCGCAATCTCTTCCGCCACCTCGCGTGGAGACTGTTCCGGCTCCCGAGCCTTCCTCGAGGACTCCCCCGCACTCGACCAGGACAGGGCTCCCCCGCAGAGCAGCCCCGCCACGACCAGCAGCAACAGTCCCCGCCTTCTCATCATGAAACAGACCTCCCCCTCTAAATCACTGCCACCTACCAGATCGGAGTGACCACGCCTCGGAGATCCTCCGCCCTCACATAGCCGTAGTACCGGGAGTCGAAGGATCGCGGATGGGGCAAGGCCACGTAATACTGGCCCGGTGGAATCGGACTCTCGAGCTTCGCCAACCGGATCGGTTGCCCGAGTCGATCGCGCTCCAGGCCTTCGCCGACCACTGCACCATTGACCAGCACCTGCCTCCCTCGCACTTCCACTCGATCACCCGGCACACCGACGAGGCGCTTCGTCCAGAGCATCCCGACCCTCGTATAGGGCCTGGCTGGGGCAGCCGGCTCTACCCGATCGGCAGAGGCCTGCGCCATCACGAACGCCACGAGATCGCCCCGCTGCGGCTCACGCCCTTTCTCGATCAGGAAGAGCCGGTAGTCCGGCAGGCTTTCATCCGACCTGAGCGCAAGCTGGTACCAGGGACTCGCCAGCGCCAGAACCGGCCAGATCAGCCCGATCCCGAGGAGGGCGAGCGCCACCTTGGGATGCCGGTCATGCCACGCGATCACCCGCTGCAGCAGCCTTTTCACGTTCCTGCTCCAGAATCAGGTCGATGGCCCGGTCGATCGTCATCTCGGGACCACCCGCCTTCACGATCCGGTCGATCAAGGCCAGTTCCTCCGCCTTGGTGGAGTACATCAACTGCGTGCGCCGATCGACGGTCAGCCGGCCGATCCCCCGACCGTGATTGGCCGTATAGAAGAAGATTTCCGAATAGCCGGCGCCCCGATGGACGGATCGCAGCAGTTGATACTCGAACTCGCTCAGGATCAGCCGGCCCCGCTGCTTGATGGACTCGATGCTCTCCGGCTTCTGCTTGAGCAGGAAGACGAAGTCCGAATTGGCCAGCAAGGCCGCCCCGGTCTGTCCCATCTTGTCATAGTAATCGTTGATGCCCTGGGTGATCGTCATGATCGATCCTCCGTACTTCCGCACCCGTCGGACGCCTTTTTCGAAGAACGCCGACACGTTGCCTCCTTGGGACAGGAGATCCCAGGCCTCGTCCATCGCGCAGATCTTCCGCCTGGCCCGATCGCCCTGGTACATGGCCACCTGGATGTTCATGATCATCTGCAGCAGGATCACCGAGCGCAGGTCCGGGAGCGCGTCGAGGCCGTCCAGCTCCAGCACATAGAAGTCGCGCTCGAAGTGCATGTTGTTCGGGCCGTTGAAGAGATCGCCGTAGTTGCCCGCCGCCGTGTAGGGAAAGAGCTGGGTGCCGAGATCCTTGATCCGCTGATCCTCCCGTTCCTGCCCCATCTTCAGCAGCACCGCCGCCACATCGGTCGGCGTCGACTCGCCTCCCTTATCAGCGAGCACCTGGATCAAGGCCTGCTCCAGACAGGACAACTCCAGATCGGTCAGCGCCCGCGACGGGGAGAGCATCTGCGCGAAGATCGCCTTGATCATCGCCAACTCGTCCTTGCGGTCCGCTTCCTCCTCCGGCGACTCGGCTTTCCGGTCGTAGCGGCCGATCACCCGCGACAGGGGGTTCAGGCAGAGTTTCCTCGCCTCGCGCGAGAACTGCATGAACTGCCCCTTGAGGTGCTCGCAGAGCTTCATGTAGCTCTTGCCGGCGTCGATGACCCAGGCCTGGCCGCCGGTGGCCAGGTAGGACCGGAAGAAGAAATTCGCGAAGAAGCTCTTCCCCGCGCCCGAGTCGGCGGCGATACAGATGTTGAAGTTCCCCTCCGTATTGGCGAACACATCCAGACTCATCATCTGGCCGGACCGAGACGTGAGCAGCATCACGGGCTGCCCCATGCCCTTCCAGTCGCCGACGATGGGAGCCAGGTGCGCGGGGACGTCCGAGTGGACCGTCTTGAGCCGGCGCAGATCATCACGCAGCAGCGGGACATTCGAGGGGAGCCCCATCGGCAGGCCGAACAGGAACACCCGGAACCCGATGAAATGGTCGTCCTGCAGCAACCAGTCGTGCGTGCGATAGATCGCCTTGATGGCCGAGCTGTGCTTCTCCAACTCTT
>JBDIVW010000045.1:0-26225 GCA_039794185.1 Candidatus Inralta sp.
GACCCGCTGCAGCAGGCGCCGCACATGCCGCGCCGTCAGTCCCAACAACGCCCCCGCCTTGACCTGCGTGATCTGCTCCCCCAACACCTGGCGCATCACATGCACCCGCCGCAGCTCCTCCCCACTCATGATCACGCTGTCCTCTCCGACCATCCGGCCCTCCTGATGAAAGCCGGCAGTCGACCGATGAAGAGGACATTGCTATCTTGGTGAAAGCGGACATTATCATTTTGGGATTACAGCGTGGAGCCGGCGATTGCAGGGACCCTGTCATGGAGGCAGCGGCGCGCCGCTATGACTCTTGGAGGGCAAGATGCATAAGTGGGAACACGAGAGGTGGGTCTGGCTTCGAACCGCTATTAGCGATGAACCTTGAATTGAAGAAAAAATTCCTCCTGCCGTTTTATCGGATCGATGACAGGCGCATGGGCCTCCTGCTGAGCATGGGATTCCGAAGACGGGCAGGTCCGTGCGTGCTGGAACTGTGGGGGGACCGACCTCCTAAGTCCCATGGCCCTCCCACGGCCCAGGACATCCTTGGCAGACGAGCGAAAGCCTGGCAGCACCGAGGAGGAACCTGGAGCGGATGAAGTGAATCCCGGGCGTGCGCAGCTAGGGAGCGGAATCAGATGCGTTGTTTCCCGATGAGCGGATGAGTCACCGACCGTATGTCTGTGGGGTTGGCGTTTAGGGCGTCGCCGCCAGCGCAGAGATTTCTGTTGCTTCCAGTGCGCGATCATAGATTCGGACCTCGTCCAGCACGCCGTGAAACTGATACCCGGCGTCGCCGCGACGCCCCAGCACGAGCGCCTGCGTGCTCGCGGGCCGGCTGCGATGGATCGGCAGTTGGCCCGCCAAGGCGCCGTCGACGTACAGCTTCAACGTGCTGGTGTCGTAGGTCATGGCAAGATGATACCAGCGGCCCGTCGTGAGAGCCGGTCCCGGCAGGTAGAAGGCGTTGCTCGCGCCGTCCCCGATATTCATCATGGCCATCGGCACGCCGGCGGTGCTCACGGCGAGTCCATAATAGCCGTTCGTCCACTCGTGACGGCCGAGGTTCAGGAGTGTGGCGTTCCACGCACCGTTCGCGAAGGTGGTGGCGTTCACCCAGAGTGCCACGGTCAAGGTCGGCGGCGCCAAGGCCCCGGTGGGGTTTCCCATCTGGACGTAGTCATTGATGCCGTCGAACCGGAGTCCACCCTGGACTCGGCCCGCCGTCCAGGTTGCCCCGTTCACCAGGGTTCCCGTGTGACCCAGACCCGAGGCGTCCGCAGCTATAGTTCCAGAAGCTTCATCGAGTCTCCAGTGCCCGACGAGTCCGGACCCCAAGGGAGTCCCGTTTCCGATTCCATCCCCCGCGGGCGGCGGTGGATCGGATGAAGCAGTGGCAAGGGTCAAGTACAAGACAGCCGCCCCGCTGAACGGCGGTGTGAAAGGCTGGGATCCGCCGGCGGCGCCGATGACACCCGTAGAGACCACGCTGCCGGTCTCCGGATTGAACCATTCATAGTTATAGGACCCGGCGGTAAGGTTTACATTGAACGCACCGGATCCTGGTTGGTAGACAAGATAGGCGTGTCCGAGGTTCGCGAGGCAATACCCGGTGGTCGATAATCCGCTCTGCGGTGTCATCGTTGCGAGATTCAAGCGATCGGCGTATGCCCGGGTCTGCCCCATGGCCGCGCGCCCCGCCACCCATCCCGCGGAGCCGGTCAGATCTTCCATGAGAATCGGGTTGTGGCCGCGCATGAAGCTCTTCCAGACCCAGGCGCGCGTGAAGGCAGCACTTGTTCGGAACACGTCGTAGCCGGTATGGTCCGTGTCCAGGATGCTGACCTTCTGTCCGTCGGCCGCAGGGGGATTCGTGTTGTAGGGATCATTCGCCGAGTCGTATTCGAGCGCGCCGTAAGAGGTCCATTCACCGGGACCGTTCCGGAGTTGGTCGTTGTCGTTCCCGCTGCCCCCCCATCCAGTGATGCCGACGGGATGTTGCTTCGGTTTGGCAGCCTCGTAGCTCTTGATCACATTTACCATATGGTGCTGCCATTGGAGATCGCCCTTGGAATCCTCGTTGGAGATTTCGAACAGGACGTTGTCCAAATCGTTGACCGTGTCGATCACCTTGCGCACGTAGGCTTCCTGTGCCTGGCGCACGGTCGTGATTTGCAGCGTATGAGTTTCCTCTCCGCTCCCGTCACCGTTCGGATCTCCGTTGATGCCGTTGACGTTGTTATTGATGTTGTAGGGATGATAGCGCCAGACATTCCGCCCCGGAAACATGCTGTTGGCATTCCACGTGGTCCAGAAATTGAACAGCATGATGCCGACATACATTCCCCGGTCGCGAGCTTGAATGACTCGATCCCGTAGACGATCAAAATATATCTGGTTGAATTGGGAGAGATTGAACTTCGGTAATCCGTCCGCCGCCTCACCTGGACCGGTTCGGACAAACGGCATCGGGGTCGCGCGTTGATACCACGGACCATTGCTGCCCCAGTTCCACCCGGGTGCGGGCATGAGCCACACATCGGCTTGAGGGGCCTCCATCACCCATAATCGAATGAAATTGTGCTTGTTCGCCTGCAACACATCGAGATGGTCGCTGTAATTGAACGTGGTGCCGTTGCCATCCTGGAGGTTGTACCACGCATGTGATCCGGCCAGGTATACGGTGTGGCCAGCGGCATCGGCAAAGTACCGGGGGTTTTTCGGATCGACCCGCAAAGGCCCGGTTGCCGGGGCCGTCTGAGCGAGCACCTCCACGGCTGCCGAGGCGAACAGGAAGAGGGCCACGAACAACAATCGATACGACTTGGCGCCAGGGGAAAACATGGTACGGATCACTTTTGTTAAGTGGATGGTGTCGAGTGGTTCCCGGGCCTAGCGCTGGTTCGCTTGACCCCGATGGTCGGGGTACGGGCATACGAGCAATTTCCATACCGATCCTCGCTTCGCCCTACTTTTCGTGAAACACGGGAATTTCAATAACCGCCGTCCCCAGGGGGCGGCCGTGGTTCTTCGGGTCGGTTTTCGCCTGTAGGTTTGTACCTCCCTATTGTTCAAGGATGGACCATGTGGGAATTTTCTTCCTGGTAAGGAGGGATCCTTTGGCTCACTGAAACCAAGGCTCTGCGCCTCGCGGCTCGGTTGGGCATGATGTGGGCGACGTGGAGTCGGCTGGGCATCACGGGTCCTGCTGAGGGGGAGGACGAAGGGGACAGGGTCCTGTCCGGGAAGGCGTGAGGTGGCCGAGAGACGTGGGGCGTTTCGGAACGACACGAGTACGACGGCACGTGCCAGGAATGCGGGAGGAGGAAAAGTGTGCCCAATCTCACCGCACCCTCTGGACCCCGATCATGCTGGCTTCGCCACCCTTGTTTGCGGCGACCGGTCATCAGGCGCGTGCGGGGGGAACCGAAGCGCGGGCTGCGTGCCGATGCCGACAGTCCAGCGCGTTCGTCGCCTTGAATGCACGCTACCCTTCTGGTATTCTTCGCGCGCTTTTCTCGACCGCTTTTCTCTTTACCTGATCGACATTGTGGGAGGGGTTCCATATGGCCGGCATCAAGCGGGCACTCGTCAGTGTGTCGGACAAAACGGGCGTCGTCGAGATGGGGAAGGGCCTGGAGGCGCTCGGTGCGGAGATCCTGTCGACCGGCGGCACCGCGAAGGCGCTCCGTGACGCCGGCGTGAAGGTCATCGATGTCGCCGCCTATACCGGCTCGCCGGAAATACTGGACGGCCGGGTGAAAACACTCCATCCGAAAATTCATGGCGGCCTCCTGGGCCGCCGAAGCGTCTCGGCGCACGTCGAGCAGATGCGGCAGCATCACATCGATCCGATCGACGTCGTCGTCGTGAATCTCTATCCGTTCGAGGCCACGATCTCCAAGCCGAATTGCCCGTTCGAGGAGGCCATCGAAAACATCGATATCGGCGGCCCCTCCATGCTGCGGTCCGCGGCGAAGAATCACGAGGACGTGTTGGTGGTCGTGGACCCGAAGGACTATCCCCGCGTGCTGGAGGCCATCAAGGAGGGGGGCGTGACCCCCGCCCTCCGTCGCGAACTGGCAATGAAGGTGTATCAGCATACCGCGCGCTACGACAGTGTGATTGCGGGATATCTGGAGAGGCAGACGCGGGGACCAGAGACCAAGTTCCCGGCCATCCTCTCCCTGCAGTTCGAACGGGTGGATATCCTCCGCTACGGAGAAAACCCGCATCAGCAGGGCGCTTTTTATCGGGAGTTGAACGCCAAGGAACCGTCCGTGTCGCGCGGAAAGATCCTGCACGGCAAGGCGATGTCCTACAACAACTTCTTGGATGCGAACTCAGCCTTGGAACTCGTCAAGGAGTTCGACGAGACGGCCGTGGCCATCATCAAGCACAACAATCCCTGCGGCGTGGCCCTGGGATCCACACCGGTCGAAGCCTACGTCAAGGCCAGGGCAACCGACCCGGTGTCGGCCTTCGGGGGTGTCATTGCCTTCAATCGCTCCGTCGACCTGGTCGCGGCGAAGGAAATCACGTCGACCTTCGTGGAGGTCGTGATCGCTCCCGGGTTTGCCGAGGACGCGCTCGCCGAGTTGAAACGCAAGAAGGATATTCGGTTGCTGGACGTCGGCCCGCTGAGCAAAGCGGGACCCGAGGGATACGATCTGAAAAAACTGGTGGGCGGCCTGATCGTGCAGGACCGCGACCTCGGCCGTCTGCCCGACATCAAGACGTTGGCGGTTCCGACGGTGCGGAAACCGACGGACGAAGAGTACGCTGCCTGTGCGTTCGCGTGGATCGTGTGTAAACACGTGAAGTCCAACGCCATCATCTACGGCAGGCCCGGGCAGATCGTGGGGATCGGCGCGGGGCAGATGAGCCGGGTCGATTCCGTCAAGTTGGCGGCCATGAAAGCGCAGTCGCCCGTCAAAGGGTGTGTCATGGCCTCTGACGCCTTTTTCCCGTTCCGCGACGGCATCGATGCCGCCGCAGAGGCCGGGATTACCTGTGTGATCCAGCCCGGCGGCTCGATTCGCGATGCGGAGGTCGTCAAGGCCGTGGACGAGCACGGCATGGCTATGATCCTCACCGGAATGCGTCACTTCAGACATTGAGGCCGACGGCCCGCACGACGAGGGACGATGGCGCGCTCTGTTCGGGCTGATCCCGTCCGCGGGTCTTGACTCCATTGTGAAACACGGATCGCTCATGCCCCGCTGGTCCGCGAATTCCAGGGCTCTCAGAAAGCCCCTCCCATGAAGATTCTCGTCGTCGGCAGCGGTGGACGGGAACACGCGATGGTGTGGAAACTCGCCCAAAGCCCCCGCGTCACGCAGCTCTACTGCGCGCCCGGCAACGGGGGCATCGCCGCCCAGGCCACGTGCGTGCCGTTGGTCGCCGACGACATCGCGGGCCTGAAAGCCTTTGTGCAACGGGAGTCCATCGAACTCACGGTCGTGGGACCGGAGGCGCCGCTGGCGGCCGGGATCGTCGACGAATTTCGCAAGGCCAAACTGAGAATATTCGGCCCCACGCGGGCCGCCGCGCAGGTGGAAGCGAGTAAGATCTTCACGAAGGACCTGTTGCGCAATCACCGGATTCCAACGGCGCAATCCGCTACGTTCGATGACCTTGAGGCCGCGCTTGGCTACCTGCGCGCGCATCGCGCTCCGATCGTGATCAAAGCCGACGGCCTCGCGCAGGGCAAAGGCGTCGTCGTCGCCGCCACCGACGAGGCGGCCGAGCAAGCCGTGCGCGACATCCTCGAACACCGGGTCTTCGGGGCGGCGGGGGAGCGGGTCCTCATCGAAGAGTACCTCGACGGCGAAGAGCTGACGGTAATGGCGTTCACCGACGGACGCACCGTCGTCCCGATGGTGCCGGCTCAGGATCACAAACGGGTTGGCGACGGGGATACCGGTCCCAATACAGGCGGGATGGGCGCGTATGCGCCCGCTCCGCTGGGAACGCCCGAACTGCTCGCTCGCGTGACGGACACGGTGTTACGACCGACCGTGGAGGCCCTCGGCCGGATGGGCCGGCCGTTTCAGGGCGTGCTCTATGCCGGGCTGATGGTGGTCAACGGCACGCCGTACGTGCTCGAATTCAATGCCCGGATGGGCGACCCGGAAACCCAGGCGGTCCTCCCGCTCCTCAAGACCGATTTTCTGGATGTGATCGAGGCGGTCGTGGAACATCGCTTGGACCAGGTGCGCGTCGAATGGGATACCGATGCGGCCGTGTGCGTCGTCATGACGGCGCCGGGGTATCCCGGTTCGTATGCCACCGGCTCTCCGATCGTGAACCTCCCGAGCCCGGGCGCGACCGGGCCGGTGACCGTCTTTCACGCGGGAACCAGGCGGCAGGACCAGGCCCTCCTCACGAGCGGCGGGCGTGTCCTCGGGATCACCGGGATGGGAGCGACGATCGCCGAGGCGAGGGACCGAGCCTATGGCGTGGTGCGCACCGTCCGCTTCGACGGGTGCCATTTCCGGACCGACATCGCGGCGCGTGCTCTGCGCCTCTCGCATGCCTAACGCCGATCATGACCCGTGTGTTGACGTGCGGCTCCGTCCTGTCCGCCACCCTGCTCCAGGAGGTCCCCAGTCTCGTTCGTGCCGGGGCTTTGCTGGCCGCGCCGACGGAGAGTTCCTATGCCTTCTGCGTCTCGCCGTTCAATGCCCGTGCCGTCGACCGCCTCTGTGCCCTCAAGGGTCGTCCCGACGGCAAGCCCATTCTCGTCATGATCGGGTCTCTGGGCCAGCTCTCCGAGCTGGTCGCCTCGGTGCCGCCCGCGGCCGAATGGCTGATGACCCGATGTTGGCCGGGCCCACTCACAATGGTGTTACCGGGCGTGCCCGCGTTACCGCCGTCGCTGACCGCCGGCACAGGGACCCTCGGCGTCCGCTTGCCGGCATTCCCGTTGCTGACGCGCATCCTGGAGGCGGTCGGCCCTTTGACCGGGACCAGCGCGAATCGAGCAGGGGAAGCCCCCTTGATGACGGCCCAGGAGGTGGCGACCTCGTTTTCCGACGAGGTGGAGGCCGTCCTGGATTTGGGGCCGGCGCACGGAGGCCTCCCGAGCACCCTGGTCGCCTTCGAGGAGGGGCACATCCGTCTCCTCCGCGAGGGACCGGTTCGTCGGGAAGCCCTTCAGGCCATGGTCACGGCCGCCGGGTTTCGGATGGCACCATGAGCCGGCGATGGAGGTCGGTAGATGGTTCGTTCTCCACAGCGCCCCACAAGGAGAGACGATGGGACAGACTAGAACGGTAGGCAGGTCCTGCACCGGGCCGCTCGCAAAGCTCGTGGCCGGGATCGTGTTGATCACTCTCACCGGCTGCGATTACTGGCCGCCGGCCCTACAGACCCAGATCGAGCAACTCAAAGCGGATCTCCAGACCATCACCGCCGAACGGGCGCGGCTGGAGGAGCAGGTGGCCACACTCTCGCGGGCCCGTGACGAGATGCAGGGACAGATCGATCAACTCACCCGCCTCAACAGGGAGCGCTCGTCGACGATCGGTGAGTTGGAGCGTGCGCTGAAAGTGGCGCGTGCATCCAAGTCCGTCCCCCCTGCCAGCGCCTCGGCCAAACACCTCAAGAAATCGACCGCGAAGGCAGCCCCGTCCAAAACGTCCAAGAAGACGTCCCGGCCCCCAGCCAAGAAGAAATCCACGAGGACGGGGACCTACAGCAAGACGATCCGGTAAAGGGAGCCGTCGACCGGCCGCCAGGGGGACGCTCTAGGATCCGCCTCCCGTAGTCGGCTTTGATGGCGTGGACCCTCCACCGGCTCCGGTTCCCGCTGTGTTGGCGGCGGGCGCGGGCGTGGAGGCGGCGGGGGCCGCCTTCGCATCGGCTGGCTTGGTGTCCGACGCCGGTGGCGTGCCGTCGGCTTTCCCGGCCTCGGTGCCGGACGGCGGCTTCATCTTGTCCGAATAGTCGGTCACGTACCACCCGGTGCCCTTGAACATGATGCCGGGCGAGGAGATGACTTTCGTCAACGGTTTCCCGCATCGTTCGCAGGTCGTGAGGGGAGGATCGCTGAGCTTCTGTTTGATCTCGATTCGGGCCTCGCAACCCTGGCACACGTACTCGTAAATCGGCATCGATTCCGTTCTCCTTGCTCGTGTGAGTCTTCTTTAGCGCAGCTCGCGGACCGCCGCCTCCATTCGTTCGAGCCCCCGCGTGATGGCGTCGAGGCTGGTCGCGTATGACAATCGAACGTGAGTCCGGCTGCCGAACGGTTCTCCCGGCACGACGGCGATCTTGGCTTGGGCCAGCAGATACTGCGCAAGATCGGCGGGGGTCTCGATCAGCCGATCACCGGCACGCTTCTTGAGCAGACCGCCGACATTGGGAAACGCGTAAAACGCGCCGGTCGGCATGCGGCAGGCCATCCCGGGAATAGCATTCAACCGCTCCACCATGACCCGGCGGCGGCGATCGAACTCGTCAACCATTCCGCGGACCACCGAATCGCCTAGTTTCAAGGCCACCACGGCGGCCTTTTGGGAAATGGAGGTCGGATTCGAGGTGCTCTGGCTTTGAATGTTGGCCATCGCGGTCAGCAGGTCCTTCGGACCGCCGGCATAGCCGATGCGCCAACCGGTCATGGCAAACGTCTTCGAAACGCCGTTGATAACGACCGTCCGCCTGGCGACCTCCGGGTCCAACGTGGCGATCCCGATGTGCCGCACTCCGTCGTAAATGATCTTCTCATAGATCTCGTCGGAGATGATCAACAAATCCCGGCGGCACGCCACCTCGGCGATGGCGGCGAGCGTCGTGCGGTCGTAGGTCGCGCCGGTCGGATTGCAGGGCGAGTTCACCACGATGGCCTTGGTGCGCGGCGTGATGACTGCTTCCAACGCATCCCGGTCGATGGCAAAGCCGTTGCCTTCGTCCGTCTGCAGCAAGACCGGCGTTCCGTCGTTGAGCAGCACTTGGTCTTGGTAGGACACCCAGAAGGGTGCGGGGATGACGACTTCGTCGCCCGCCTCGACGAGGGCCTCGAACAGGTTGTACAGCGAGTGTTTGGCGCCGCAGGAAACGAGAATCTGCGACCGTTCGAACCGGAGGCCTTGCTCCACGGAGAGCTTCTCCATGATCGCATCGCGCAGTTCATCGATACCCGAGGACGCGGTGTACTTCGTGAAGCCGCTCTGGATTGCGGCCATCGCGGCATCCTTCACGGGCTGCGGGGTGTCAAAATCGGGCTCGCCGGAGGCGAAGTCGATGACGTCGATGCCTTGGGCCTTCATCGATTTGGCCGTGGCGGTGATGCTGAGCGTCGGGGAGGGGACGATGCGTCCCGCACGGGCTGCCAACTTCATGTTTTTAGGCTCCGAATCCTGGCTTCGAGGCGCCGGGCCACGTCGGGGTGCAGGAACTCGGTCAGGTTCCCCCCATGGCTCGCCACCTCCTTGATGATCGTGGACGAGAGATACGAATACTCTTCGCTGGGCATGAGAAACACCGTTTCAACCGACTCGGCGAGCTTGCGATTCACCAGGGCCATCTGAAATTCGTGTTCGAAATCGGAGATCGCGCGCAGGCCTCGAATCAGGGCATGGGCGCCGATTTGGCGGGCGAAATTGACCAGCAGGCCGTCAAAGGTCGTGACTTCGACATTCGGGATCTCTTTGGTGACCAGGCGGACCATCTCCAGCCGCTCGGCCAAGTTGAACATCGGATGCTTGCTGGGGTTGGGGGCGACGGCGACGATGATCTTTTCGAACATTCGCAGACTCCGTCGGATGAGATCGGTGTGCCCGTGGGTGATGGGATCAAAGGTGCCCGGATAGAGTCCGATCTTCATGCCGTCGCCTTCGGAGCTATCGCTCGATAGATCGAGAGGGCCGTATCACCATAGGTGTAGGTCCGTACCAGCCCGAGTGAGCCTATCTGGAGAGGAGGGCTCATTTTCTGCGCATGTTCCAGGGCCGCCACCCCATCGGAACTCAGCAAGCCGTCCGGTATCCGCCCCGCCCAGGCCTCGACCTCGCCGAGCAATTGATACGGCGGATCGGCCAGCAGAATCTGATAGGGACCTCGCCAGTCCCCCGGTCGCTCGAGAAAGGTTTCCACGCGACAGGCTTGAACCTCCGACCGGTCCAAGACGCCACAAGACCGAAGATTGCGACGCAACGCGTGGAGTGCGGGAAGATGATGCTCAACGAAGGTCACGGCGGCGGCGCCACGACTGAGGGCTTCGATGCCCAGCGACCCGGTTCCGGCGTACAGGTCGAGCACACGTGCTCCGCCCAGTTGCGGACCCAGGATGGAGAAGAGGGCTTCCTTCACACGATCGGCGGTCGGCCGGACTTGCGCCCCTTCCGGAGCCTCAAGCCGGCGACCTTTCAGACGCCCGGCAATGACACGCATCGATGCGACCGCACCACATCGTGCGGACTGTAACACACGGATTTTTCGAGGGTCAAGGTAAGGCTGGGCGAGTGGACGTCGAAGAGGAACGACGGCGCGACCGCCACACTCACGCCGGGTCGGCCTTTTGACGCCCTTGGAAGGGATTGTCTATAATCCCTTCCAGACAGGTTGTCATCGTAGTGAGCGACGCTCGCGAACGACCCTCGTGGCAGAGGCGTCGATCTGAGGTGTCAGCCCAGACGGAGGTCGGCGCGGTGGATGCAGCAGATTAACGGGTGGCTGCAGGCTGCACTTCGCGGAGCGTCAGGCTCTTCTTCCGATTCGCCGAGATGGTGCGATCGATGATGGCACCGCAGTTGATGCACTTCCAAGCGTAGAAAATGAGGAAGAAGTCAGAGAACCTCTCCAGCATCATGAGCCCCTTGCACTTTGGACATTCCATGGTGGCCTCCTCAAGACCGGTGCATTGCGCGACGAGTGCCGTGACGAAGCAATTCGTGAACCACGCATTACATGCTTTGAATTTCAATGTCTTAGGAATTATCGTGGTTCAAGAGTGTTCAGGAATGGCCACCATCGACAAACGACAGTGCACAAAAAAGTTCATCTCTGATTAGCTGGAAGGCGCTTGGAATCTCCATGGGGAACGGGTCAGGTCGGCTCACGAAGATTCGCGACTGGCCCTCCCATGAGCGCCCGCGGGAACGCATACTTCGGGAAGGCCCCTCGGCGTTAACGGACGCCCAACTCCTCGCCATCTTGCTGCGCGTCGGACGACCGGAGGCCTCGGCGGTTCAGGTCGCGATCGAACTGCTGCACGCCATCGGCGGTCTCCAGCGTGTCAGCCAATTAGGGACCGACGAATTGTGTCGGATCTCAGGGATCGGACCGGCGAAGGCCGCTCAGTTGCTGGCGGCCGTGGAAGTCGGCAAACGGGCGCTCGCGGCCCCGCTCAGCACCGGGACCTCCATTCGATCCAGCGCCGATGTGTACGCCGCATACCATCCGCTCCTGCGGGATCTGCGGCACGAAGTGTTCTATCTCGTACTGTTGGATGCCAAGCACGCCGTCATCAAAGACCTCTCCATCTCGAAGGGAAGCTTGACGGCCAGCCTCGTGCACCCGCGAGAAGTGTTTACGATGGCCGTCCGGGAGTCGGCGGCCGCGGTCATTTGCCTCCACAATCATCCCAGCGGCGATCCCACGCCAAGCCAGGAAGATCGAGCCCTCACGGCCCGGCTGCAGGAAGCCGGGGATGTGTTGGGTATTCCGGTCTTGGATCATCTCGTCATCGGCGACGGACGATACGTCAGCTTTGCCGATCAGGGTTGGTGTCGAAGCATACGAACTCAGGCGTCATAACCGACTGATCTCTCGCGAGAGGAGGTAGGTATGAGCGGAGCTGCTGGAACCCCGATCAGGAATGTGGCCTTGGTGTCCTCTGTGGGGACCGGGAAAACCTCGCTGGCGGAAGCCATGCTGTTTGCGGCCGGCGCCATCCCCACCATGGGATCCGTGGGGCAGGGGACGACCGTTTCGGACTTTGAGCCGGAAGAGCAGGCTCGGCACCACTCCTTGACTGCGTCCCTGCTGCAGTTCGAATGGCAGGGTGCCTCGATCACGCTCATCGACACGCCGGGAGACCGAAATTTTCAGGGAGAAGCGCTGGCCGCTCTGCGGGCCGTCGACGGCGTCCTCCTGGTCGTGAGCGCGCATACACCCGTGCGGTCGGATATGGGCCGTCTGTGGACCGTGGTTCGATCGCTTCGCCTTCCCGCGCTCCTCTTCGTCACCGATCTCGACAAGGATGGCGCTTCGCTGGACCGCACGCTGGCGTCATGTCGCGAACTCCTGGAGGAAGTCCGGATCCTTCCGTTGAGTCTGCCGGGTGGACGAACGCCGGCCGGGGACGCCGTGGTCGATCTCCTCCAGGATCGTCTTGTCGTGTCGAATCGGGAGTCGTCCAAAGCGCAGCCGACCGCCATCCCCAGCCCCTTGGCGACGCTGGTGGCTGAATCCAAGAAGCCGCTGGTCGAAGCGGCGGCCGAGGCCGACGATGCCTTGTTGGAGCGGTATGTCACGGATGGAGCCCTGCCCCCCGATGATGTCCGGTTGGGGCTGATGAAGGCCACACACGCAGGGCAGTTGCTTCCCGCGTTCGGCGGCGCCGCGCTCCACAACCTCGGCGTCGTTCCCTTGCTGGACGCGATCGTCGCGCTACTGCCGTCTCCGTCGGTTCGGGACGCTGATGGATGGTCGGGGACGGATCCGCGGGATCAGTCCGCCAGGCGTCGCAAAGCCGACGAGTCGGAGCCCCTGTCCGCGTTGGTCTTCAAAACCCTCATCGACCCCTTCATGGGTCGCATGAGCTATGTGCGGGTGCGCTCGGGCATCCTCAAGGCCGATACCACGGTCTTCAACTCAAGCCGAGGGATCCGGGAAAAAGGCGGTCACCTGTTCACGGTCTTCGGAAAGAAATACAATGCCGTCCCGGCGTTGAGCGCCGGTCAGATCGGCGCCGTCGGCAAACTCAAGGAGACCCAAACCGGCGACACGCTGTGCGACGAACACGCGCCTATTCTCTATCCGCCGTTGGACCTGCCGCGTCCCGTCTTGTCCGTCGCCATCGATCCCAAATCAAAAACGGATGTGGAAAAGGTGAGTCTCGGTCTTCATAAGATCGTCGAAGAGGATCCGACCCTGGGCGTGACGCGTCATGACGAGACCAAAGAACTGGTGCTCAGCGGATTGGGACAATTGCACCTCGACGTTGCCGTCGAACGACTTCGTCGCAAGTACGGCGTGGACGTCGCGCTCCATACCCCGCGCGTGCCCTACAAGGAGACGATCCGGCATCCTGCCAGCGCGCAGGGCAAGTACAAGAAACAAACCGGTGGGCACGGCCAGTACGGCGATTGCTGGCTGCAAATTGCGCCGCTGGGGCATGGACAAGGCTTTGTGTTCGAGAACAAAATCGTCGGCGGGGCGATCCCGCGCAATTTCATTCCGGCCGTGGAAAAGGGCGTGGTCGAGGCCATGCGCGAAGGCATTCTGGCCGGCTACCCCGTGGTCGATGTGCAGGTGGCCGTCTACGACGGCTCGTATCATGTCGTGGATTCATCGGAAATGGCCTTCAAGATCGCCGGCTCGATGGCGTTCAAGAAGGCCATGGAGGCCGCGCAGCCGGTGCTCCTGGAACCGCTCATGCATGTGGAAGTCACCTGCCCGGACGACCATGTGGGGGCGGTGATCGGGGACCTGAATGCCCGGCGAGGCCGTATCACCACGGTCACCGCCCGGGGGCATCTGGAAGTGATTCAGGCCGTCGTGCCGTTGGCCGAGATGCTGAAGTTTGCCCCGACGCTGAACGCGCTGACCGGGGGGCGCGGTGATTACACCATGGAATTTTCCGCGTATGAAGAAGTGCCGCGCGAACTGACGGCGAAGGTCATCGAAGAGGCCCGAGCAGGAAAATCTGCCGCGGCCACGGTATAGCCGAGCCGGCGGCGAGGAGGGGCACCCGAAAAAGTTCGCGGAGGGGCCGGGCCACACCGCCGGCCAGAGGGGATCCCAATCAGAACGCAGAACGTCTAGTTCGTCTTGAGGACGACGTAAAAAGCCCGATTCTCTCGCATCACCCGCAAGAGGAGCGAATCGCCCCGCCGAGTCTTTGCCACCGCAGCGGCGAATTCGCCCACAGAGTGCACGTCGGCGCGATTGACTTCGGTGATGAGGTCTCCGCCGCGCAGCCCCTCGGCGTAGGCCAGCGTCCCGGGGTCGACCTTGGCCACCAAGACGCCGCGCGTCTCCTTCAGTTTGAACTTCTCGGCCAGCGCGGCGGTGAGATCCTGAACGTCCAGCCCCAATTTCCCATCGGTGTGCGTCATCGGAAGGGAGGCCACCATCGCCTGGTCTCGGCGCTCGCTCAGCGCCACTTTGAACTGCAAGCGCTTGCCGTCCCGCACGACCTCGACCTGCGTCCAACTCCCCGGATCGAGGGTGGCCACCAACCGTGACAGCCGATTCGGCGAGTCAACCGGTTTCCCGTCGACCTTTGTGATGACGTCGCCGGGATGAATGCCGGACGCCGAGGCCGGATCGCCTTCGAACACCTCGTTCACCAAGACGCCGGCGGATTCGTCCACCGCGAACTTCTTGGCCAGTTCAGGCGTCAACGGTTGAATGCCCACGCCGAGCCAGGCCCGGACGACCCGGCCCTTCGTCAGGAGCTGGGTCATCACCTGCTTGGCCATGTTCGAGGGAATGGCGAACCCGATGCCCTGAGCAAAATTGATGATGGCCGTATTAATGCCGATCACCTCTCCGCGCAGGTTAAAGAGCGGGCCGCCGGAGTTGCCGGGATTGATCGAGGCGTCCGTCTGGATGAAATTCTCGTATCGCGAGAGGTTGATGTTCTCCCGACCGACGCCGCTGACCACGCCGAGCGTCACCGTGCGCTCCAGCCCGAAGGGATTCCCGACGGCCAGCACCCACTGGCCGACCCGGACGGTCGACGAGTCGCCGAAGGTCGCGTAGGGGAGGGGCCGGGACGCAGTGACCTTGAGCAAGGCCAGGTCGGTATCTTGGTCACGCCCCACGACCTGGGCGATGAGCTTGGTCCGATCGGAGAGGCGGACTTCGACTTCGGGGGCCTCGCCGACAACGTGGTTGTTCGTCACGATGTGTCCGCGCTCGTCCACGATCACGCCGGATCCCGACCCCGTGGGGTTGGGGCCTCGGTCGCCGCGCATCTCCTGCGTGCCGCCCGATTGCTGGATCGGAAAAATATTGACGACGGAGGGCTTGGTCCGGTCGGCCAAGTCGGTGATGACGGTCTGAATCTCCTCCAGAAGCCGAAGGCCCGGTGCGTCCGCAACCGGGCTCGCAGGCGGCTGCGACAGACCGAGCCCGGGCCACAGGGCCGTGCCTGAGAGGACAGCCACGACCAGCAGGGACCGCCAACGTGGTCGAGGAGCCCGTGGAGTGGATTGCGTCATCATGAATGACTCATTCGACCGACCATGTCGGGATCGAACGCTCCGGGTGCGGCCGCCGAGACCG
Source organism: Candidatus Inralta sp. (assembly GCA_039794185.1). Classification (GTDB taxonomy): domain Bacteria; phylum Nitrospirota; class Nitrospiria; order Nitrospirales; family Nitrospiraceae; genus BQWY01. The sequence continues at coordinate 15,451 of JBDIVW010000045.1, forward strand.
TCGCGAGATCGATGCATTGCTGCATGGCCGTCGGGGTCCCCATGATCAGGATGCTGTCGCCAGCCTGGATGGTTTCGTCCGATGTCGGCGTCACGACGAGCGGCCCGCGCAGCACACCCACGACGTGCGCGTCGACGTGGAGCGCCGGGTCCCGCAGTCGGCGTCCGGCCAGCGGGGCGCCCCGCGCCACCACTAAATACTGCAGTGTGACGCCGCGAAACTCAAGATCTCTCGTAAATCGGAGCAAGTCCTCGCGGATCACCTCCGATCGCAACGACAGGATGCGGGCGGAGATGCGCTCCAATTGCTCCTTGAGGCCTCGAGCCTGCTCGCTGGATCGGCGCAGGAGGCCGTCCGGTTCCGAAGACGTTGGCGCCGTTGGATCCGGCGGATCCGGAATGCGCGCGGATTTAGCCGGGAGATCCGGTTGCGATCCGCGTTCGGCCAGATGCCGGCCAAGTTCTCGGTGGATGCCGGCCAGGTGGTCCTGCAACTGGGAGGCCTGCCAGTGCAGGCGCAGCAACTGCACCTTGCGATTGACGCGCTCGGCCACGGCCAAGACCGTCTCCTCGGCGGCGGAGAGCGTCACGCGGAGTTCCTGGCGAAGGCGCAGAAGGAAATCGAAATTCATCAGTGGTCGATCAATGACGAACGTCTGATAAGATACATTATGTCAAATTGTGCCTGTCTCTTCCACGGGCTCATCTTACTATGAATTTTGGCATTCTCATCCTTCCTATCTTTGCCTCTTGTTGCGTGGTTCTCCGAGCCCCTCAGGCGCCCTGAGTCGTCAGCGACCAGCCGAGGTCGTCACCGCCTCGTATTCCCAGAGGATTTCGTCCATGACACGATCCAGTGCCTGAGACACCGCCGGTGAAATCGGCCCTCCGAACGCAGTGTCGCCGACTTCGATTCCGAAGACGATCACCGTCGGCGGCAGCATGCCCAACATGCGCGCCAGTTCCACGGCCTCCAGCGCGCCGAAGCTATGACTTGAACGAGCCGTCTTGATGCCCGCGATGGGACCGGATGAGGCGTCATATCGATGGATCGATCCCGTGCTCGCACCGCTGTACACGGCATCGATGAGGATGACGATCTGTGCGTCGGCCCACGAGTCGACGATCTCCACCCCGGCCATTTCGGCCTCGACGACCCGCGCGCAATCGCCGATGCGCGCACGGAGACGGCGCGCCGCCAGCAGGCCGACCGCGTCGTCCCCGCGGAGCGCGTTCCCCAGCCCGATGATGCAGATCGGCGGTCCCTGACAAGCAGGCGTCATGCGCGGCCCTCTCGGCGGAGATCCAGCCTGAGAAAATGGGTGGCGCAGGAAATGCAGGGATCGTAACACCGGATCACGCGCTCACAACCCCGCGCCACGCCGTCATCCGGCAGGTGAAGCAGGCCTGGCATGAAGAGGCGAAGGTCCTGCTCGATGCGCCCCTGATTCTGCGAGGTCGGCGGAACGATCTTGGCTTCCCGGATGAGACCGTCGGCGTCCACCGTGAAACGGTGGTACAAGATTCCGCGAGGCGCTTCGGTGCAGGCCATGCCCGTGCCGGGCCGCACCGTCACCGGCTCGGCCGCCATGGGGGGCGGCTCGTAGCGATCGATCAGGCGCAGCGCTTCCTCGAATGCGTAGAGGATCTCCACGCCGCGCGCCAGGATGCCGTGAAAGGGGTTGCGCAGCGGCAGTGAGATTCCGGTGTCCGACAGGACCTGGGCGGCCAGGGGAGACAGGTGGCGGGCATTGAGATTCACGCGCGCCAGCGGACCGACCAGGTACGTTTCCCCGTGCAGCGTGCACTGCAGTGCGGTGGAATACGGCGCCTGCGTCTCCGAGAAATGTCGTTCGAACTCGGTCGCCGGCAGTTCCACCCCACTGCTCGACACGATGGGCCCTTCGTTCATCGGATACTCGTCGCTCGGGTGCAACGCCACGCAGGTGTATCCCGGCTGCAGGTCGGGCACGTCGAATCCTGCCACCCAACGGATCGTGTCCGCCGCCGCGTCGCGCGCCCAGCACAGCTCGTCTCTCAGGCCCAGCAGCTCTGGACGGGTGGGCACGCGAGAGAACCCGCCGACCTGGACGGACACCGGATGGACGGAACGCCCGCCTAGCAGCGTCATCAGGGCGTTGCCGGCCTTCTTGATTCTCAACCCGCGGGCGACCGCCGGTCCATGGTCCTTCGCCATGGCAATCCCGCTGTCGTAGCCGAGAAAGTCCGGGGCCTGGAGCAAATAGACGTGCAGCGCGTGACTCTCGATCCATTCGCCGCAATACAGCAGGCGGCGCAGCTCGCGCAAGGGCTCCGACACCCGGATCCCGAAAATCTGCTCCAGCGCGTGCACGGCGCTCATCTGATAGGCGACCGGACAGATGCCGCAGATTCGCGCCACGAGGTCCGGCACCTCCTGATAGTGCCGGCCTTGGAGGAAGGCTTCGAAGAAGCGCGGCGGCTCGAAGATCCGGAGCTCACAATCCAGCACGGTCCCGTCCTTGACGGTGACGCGAAGCGCCCCCTCCCCTTCGACGCGCGCGATCATGTCCACCTTGATGGTGCGCTCGTCTCGTGGTTGCTCAGGCATCCGGTGCCTCGTCTCTCCTGCACTCGCTCCGTTCGGCGGGGTCCCACGCCCGACTCTCGTCGTGGAACGGTCTGGCATACCCGTTGATTCCGCGAAATCGGCGCAGGACCTCGGCCGGGATGAGATGCAGCTCGTGGTGAAACTGTTTGGCCAGGGACGTGGTGTTCGGCGGCACGGTCGGTCCGTGAACGGCGCCCTCCGCCGGTCCGAAACAGCCGTAGCAGTCGCGCCCCAGACTCGGACAAATCGCGCCGCACCCGGTACGGGTGGCCGGTCCCAGGCACGCGAGTCCCTTGGCCACCATCACGCAGACGATCCCGCGTCGTTTGCAGTCCAGGCAGACGGAATGCGTGGGCAGCCTCGGATGCACGCCGGCGGTGAGATCGCCGATGACCTGGAGCAATTGCGTCTTGTCGATCGGGCAGCCCGGCAGCTCAAAATCCACGCGCACATGCTCGGAAATCGGCGTCGACGTGCTCAGGCTCTGGACGTACTGCGGACTGGGGTACACGGTCTGCTTGAAGGCCTCGACGTCGGCCCAGTTGCGCAACGCCTGGATGCCGCCGGCGGTGGCACAGGCCCCGATGGTGATCAAGACTCGCGCCTGCTCCCGGACGGCGAGAATCCGATGCGCGTCTTCCGGGGTGGTCACGGAGCCTTCCACTAGGGCGATATCGTAGGGCCCCTCCCGCATGCTGCTCGAGGCCTCTGGGAAGTACGCGATATCGAGGGTTTCCCCCAAGGCAAGCAACTCGTCCTCCAGATTGAGGAGACTGAGCTGGCACCCGTCGCAGGAGGCGAACTTGAACACCCCGAGCTTGGGCCTGACCGCCGGCTCCAGCCGGGATCGGTTCTCCTGCCGGTCGCTCATGCCACGCGCCTCCCCCGCCCCGACGTGGAAACCGGCGCCCCGCCCTGTCCGGCGCGGCGTCGGGCGGAATCCCGGGCGGGGCCGGTCGTTGCCCGCGCCGGGGCGCACATCGCGTCCGTTCGCATCAGACTCCGCTCTTTCCCAGGAAGGAGGATACCTGGTCGTACCGCATGACGGGACCGTCCTTGCAAACGAAGAACGGGCCGAGCTGACAATGGCCGCACAGGGCGATGCCGCACTCCATATGCCGCTCCAGCGACAGGTAGACGGCGGATGCGGGAATGCCGCGTCGGAGCAGGATCGGCACGCCCAGCCGCATCATGATTTCAGGTCCGCACATGAGCACGATGCTCCTGGCCGGGTCGATCGTCACCTGCTCGAACAGTTCCGTCACGACGCCGACGCGGTACCGCCAGGTCTTGTCGGGCTGATCGCTGGTGAGCAAGACCTCGGTGTTGGGATGTCGCCGCCAGACATCGAAACGCTCGCGGTAGAGCAAATCGTGCGGGCTCTTGACGCCGTGCAGAATCTTGACGGCGCCATAGTGATCGCGGCGCCGGAAGATATACTCGATGGCCCCGACCACGGGCGCGCAGCCGAGTCCTCCGGTGACGATCAGGACGTCTTGGCCTCGCGCGGTCTCGAGCGGCCAGCCCGTCCCGAACGGACCCCGGATGCCCAACGCGTCTCCCGGGTGCAGGCGGGCGATCGCGGTCGTGACCCGGCCCACGACCCGAATCGTGTGGTCCAGTCGTTCCGGCTCGTCGGGGTCGGACACGATCGAGATCGCCACCTCGCCGACACCGAAGAGATAGACCATGTTGAACTGACCCGCTTCGAAGCGAAAGCTGCGCCGGACATGGTCGTCCACTAAGCGCAGTCGAAAGGTGTGAATGTCCTCCGCCTCTCGCACTTTGTCGACGATCGTCGCGGTGTGGATGAGATAGGGATTCGCGGAGGCTTGTGCGGTCGTCTGTAAGGACATCGTCGTGGCTCGCTTTGAATCGTCAGGCCGGACGGCCCGGCCTGGTGCTCCGGGTCCCCTGGTCCAGCAAGGCCGGTAATTCCACAGTCAAGTCGATGCCGACCGGACACCAGGTGATGCAGCGTCCGCAGCCGACGCAGCCGGACATGCCGAACTGATCGATCCAGGCGGCAAGTTTGTGCGTAAGCCACATGCGGTAACGATCCTTGATGGTCGGACGGATGTTCTTCCCATGGATATATCCATGCTCCTGGGTGAAACAGGAATCCCAAAGTCTGGTGGGCTCGCTGCGCTCCCGGGTCAGATTCGGCCCTTGCTCGACCGTATGACAGAAGCAGGTGGGACAGACCATCGTGCAGTTTCCGCAGGCCAGGCAGCGGGCCGCCACGTCGTCCCACCGGGAGTGCTCGTGGGCGTCATAGAGCGCGTGGGGCAGCTGCGTCTGATCGAGGTGGCGCACCTGACTGTCGGCACAGGCCTGGATCTGCCTTTCGGCCTTCGTCCACAACTCGGGCGAGCCGGGGGACCGCGGCAGGTCGGCGAGCAGCGCTCGGCCGGCCTCACTCCCCGCTTCGACGAGGAACGCCTCATCCAGTTCGGTCAACGCGAGATCGAAGCCGTTGCGCGCCCGAGGACCAGTGTTCATGGAGGCGCAGAAACAGGTCGAGAGGGCCCGGGTACAGTTGACCGTGATGAGAAGCAGGCCGCGCCGACGGGCGGCATAGTAGGGGTCAGGGTAGGCGTCCTGGAGAAACACGCGGTCCTGCACGGCTAAGCCGGCCAGATCGCAGGGGCGAACACCGAGGGCCGCGATCTTTTCCGTTGCCGGCAGCGTCGGACGGGCGGAGAAACCGGCTGTGGATCGTTCGATCTGAAGCAGCGGTTCGCGCGGCGCGAAGGTCCACGGCTTCATCGACTGCGGCCCATGCACGATCCCGAACGTCCGGCCGGTTTCGGTCCGCTCCAATCGATAGCGTCCCGGCTCCTGCATGTCCTGCCAGCCGATCGGTAAGTCCGAGGCGGCGCGGATGTCGTCCCAGACGGCGGCCCCATCGCGCGCGGTCAGTCCGATCACGCGATAGCCCTGCGCGCGCAGAATCTCGATCAAGCGTTGAAGCGCGGTCTTCGGCAGGACATCGATGCGGGGTCGGTCGAATGTCGCAGTCATCGGGGCATACTCTCGCCCATGCGTCGGCGGTTCAGGGCGCCGGTCACGTCGTCATGGTACGCAGAGACCCATGCGGTTGCAAGACGAGAAGTCGTCGAAGATTGGGGGCCCTCGTCCCCCTTGAGCACGCGTCAAGGGATGGCGCGGCGGGCATGGAATCATTCATTCTCACCTACTCTCCTCCAGCCGGGCTCCTCATCCCACGCGCACGGCGTCGCCCCATTCGCCATGCGGCCCAGGCCAGGTAGAGAAACACCATCATCCCCACCAGTTCCAGCAGATGGACGAGTTCCCATCCTTCGACCAGTTCGATTTCCACCACGACCAGGAGAATCGTGGCGATGAGGAAGACGAGCGCGTGCCGTCGCGGCATCTCCATCACTTCGCGAAGAAAGGAGGCGAACCAGCCTGCTTGCTCATCGCTCTGGGTCATTGCGACTCACCTCCTTGCCGTGTGCCGGAACCTGAAATCCAGCGGTCCGCCCCGGACGGGTCGCGTGTGTTTTTGGCGGTTCCTCCCGGTGTACTGTGTACTGGCTCGGGCCAGGACAGAAAATGAGCAAGAGGGATGCCCGAGTCCGGACCCTATGACGAGATGCCATCCCGGGCTCGATGAGCCACCTCGGCTGTCCGCTTCGGTGTGGGGCGTGGGAATTGGCCACAGCATCTGGGCGGCGACGGAGGCAGAACACCACAGTTCTGGCGCGGAAGTGATGCTTGCCGTTCGCTGTCTAGCCCGCATTATTCACGAGAATTCGTGACGAAACCGCGGAGACGCCAGGCGAGACGGGCATGCGGAGTCGCGAGAGCCCGAGGCAGACTTGAACCAGTCTGGCGAGGGACCGAGCGGCGGCCTGCCCGCCTGGATGCCAACAGGGCGCATCCAGGCGTGTCGCAGCGGCGTATTGGCGGGTGCAGGGGAAGTCATCGTGAATAATGCAGGCTAGGGTGGAACACCCTGAGGCCTGGCTCCCGGGAACGCTCGGCCATCCGCTCTCCACACGATGGTCTCCCCTGCCGGGCATTAGACCCGAACTGCCAAAAGGAGTATCATGCTCTTCAGTCGTTGGCCACCACGATCAGACCGGAGCATCGATCATGCGATTCCTCCTCGACTATCGTCGTGGCCGGAGCCGACCGTCGCGCCCTGCCGCCATGCCATCCACGACCTCCGATGCGAGGTCGATTCCCAGGAGGTGCGATCATGTCCATCGCGCGCACGCTCAAGGTGTATCTCGACCGCGAACGGGTTCATTACGATCTCTTGCCTCATCCGGAGGGGTTCCGCGCGACCGCCGTTGCCCAGATGCTTCACGCCCCGGAACAAGAGATGGCCAAGGTGGTTGTCGTCAAGGTCGATGACCGGTACGTCATGACGGTGCTGCCGGCGAGCTGGAACGTGGATATCCGTCGACTCCGCGACGTGTTCGGGACGCACCACGTGCGACTCGCCACCGAGGACGAACTCCAATCGCTGTTTCCGGATTGCGAGCTGGGCGCCATGCCGCCGTTCGGCATCCTGTACGGGCTGCCGGTCTATGTGGATCGCACCCTGGCACAGGACGAATACATTGTGTTCGAGGGCGGCACCCATTCGGAGGCGATCCGCATGCGATATGCGGACTTTGCCGCGATCGGGTATCCGGTCGTCGCGGAATTCCATCGTCCCCCCTCCCACCAGTGGTGAGTGATGTTGACACAGTCTCTCCGAACCATGCGTCGCCGTGAGAAGAGCGTTCCGTCGCACATCTTGGTGGCGGTCGACGAGTCGCCTCATACGGGACGGGCCTTGCACTACGTGGGCACGCTGCTCCGTCACGCGCGCGATGTGCGCATCACCTTGTTTCATGTGCTGAAACCGATGCCGCGCGAACTGCTCGAGCACGGCGGCTCCGAGGACCCTGTCGTGGAGAGTCGCCTCGGCGCGGAGCTGCAACAGGATCAGGACAACTGGGTCAAAGCCGAGAGCGAAGCCGAACGGCCCATCCTGGCTCGATCGTTGGAGATGTTGCGCGCCACCGGGTTCCCGTCGGATCGCGTTACCTTGAAGTTCGGGCAGGAGGACGACGTCGCCCTCAGCATCCTGGACGAAGCCCGGCAGGGAGGGTATGGGACGATCGTGGTCAGCCGCCATGCCGGGACGGGCGCCAAGCGGTTGTTCGGCGGAGGCACCACGGAGCGTCTCCTCCGCGACGCCTCGGGGCATACGATCTGGATCGTGGACTAGCGACGGCATGGTCCTGCGACTGATACCGTTGGACCACCCAGCGGGCGTCGCTCCGAGGCATGGCCGGATGGGCTCGTCCGGCATGCCTGGGTTGTACGTCGAGGGAATCGGCCTGCGACCGGTGCCGATCGAACGTCTCCGGCAGACGGGCCCGGGCAGCAAGGGCGGACACCCCTTCAGGTGAGTGGCAAGGCCTGCCGACTATAAATCAGCAGCACCAGCAGGACCAATGTAACGAACCAGGCCAGGACGTAGATGATCATGGCGCGTTGGGCTTTTTCCTTCTCGTACCACAGACGCGGCCGAATGCCTTTGATGAAAAAGACGACCTTGCTGGCCAGGTTGATGCAGACCACGTTGATGACCAGCAGCAGCCCGGCGTTGATCGCCAGGTTGGGGTTGCCATGACCCAGCATGAGGCCGAGCGTCACGGCCGGGGGCAGCAGGGCCACGGCGACCATCACCCCCACCAGCACGCTGGACAGGCCGGTCGTTAAGGAAAGCGCCGCCGCCGCGCCGGAGGCCAGCGCCAGGGCCACGGAATCCAGCCCGACATGGGTGCGGGCCGCCAACTCCGGGCCTGACACATCAAAGGGCCAGAATTCACCGATGACGATCGACAAGCCGACCGCCAGGAGGATCCCGGCGCCGGTGGTCAGGGCCGACTTTCGCATCAGGGCAATGTCGCCCAGTGCCGTGCTCAATCCAAAGGCCAGGTTTGGGCCGAGGAGGGGGGCAATGACCATCGCGCCGATCACGACGGCCATGTTGTGTTCGATGAGCCCGATCGCGGCGACCGCCGTCGAGAGCCCGACCAGGACGAGGAAATTCGCGTCCAGCCGCGCATTCTTCCCGACCCCGTCGTAGAGCGCCTCGCGCGCCGCAGTGGCGGAGGCTTCCTTCTTACGCTGCGCTTCGGTGCCTGTAGGAAGAGCGATCTCTACTGGAAGGATCACGATTCGGGCGAACGGCTGCGCGCCGAGGATGTTCTGCAAGGCGTCCAGCACGGACTGCACCTTGTCGTCGGCCACCAGCAATCGCATCGCCTGCATGCCGTCGTCCGACACCGGACCGAGTCGAAGATCAGACGCCTCGAATTTCTTGGCAATCCCCAATACCGTTCGGGCACTTCCCGCATCCGCGACGACCTCGAGGTATTTCATGAGCGGTCCTTCCCTCTTCGGAAATGGTCAGCGCGTGCAAGATACCAGGATGAATACGTGGAGGCTATGGGTCGTTCTGTGCCGACGACCTATGCTGGGACGGGAGCAGCCGCTCTTCATCGTCCGGTGGGCGGGGCTTGAGCCCGTCTCTGTGCGGGTATAGAATTCCTTGCGATCCCGGTTCGTCGGGACGCGATCGGCCCAGGCTCGATCACCGGACAGTGCCCCTGTCTTCCGGGAGGGCCGCCATGGTTGCTCCCTCGTCCAGTCGGTTCCCTCCGCGTGGCCATCCGGGTCTGATCGTTCAGCGCGTCGTTCCCCGCGTCTCCGCTCCGTTTCTCCAGGTCCCACACCAGCCCCCAGAGGAGGTGCCCCATGAGAGCGACCGAGTATATGGTCAAGGCGTGCGATCCACGTTCCCTGACGGTCCACACGCTCATGCAAGACGCGCTGTTCACCGTCGGGCCGGACACCCACCGGCGACCGAATTGCCGAGATCCTCAGCGAACATGGCTTCGGCAGCGTCCCGGTAATCGATCAGGACCGCCGGCTGATCGGCATCGTGTCGGAATTTGATCTGTTGCACGCGCTGCAGGGCGGGAAGGAACTGCGCGAGATTCGCGCGGCCGATGTGATGACGCGGGAGGTCGTCACCGTCCCCGAGGATATGCCGCTCATGGACCTGGTGCAGTTGCTGCAGGATCGGCACCTGATCCGGGTGCCGGTGGTCCAGGGGCGGACCCTCATCGGCATCGTCGCGCGCCGGGACATTCTCTTCGGCTACGTCAAGGCGACGGCCAAGTATTGGCCGTGAAGGATCGAGGCGGTCATGGATCCAAGCGGTCTTCCGCGATTGCCTGGAGGGCACGCACCGACCGAGAGACGCCTCTACGCCATCGTGCAAATTGGGAAAGGGGTACGCCTGCGCGCAGAGGGGATTCGCCGGGCCGCACCGTTGGTATGGCCCGGGGGGGGCATCCCTTGAGACAGGCCGCTACGGCGCGGTCGAAATCTTCAGCGTGCTGCGACCTTTGATAAGCTTCCGGCTGTTCACATCGTTGAATCCCATGGTGGTCGCCGTGAAGTCCTGTGCCGAACGCGCCGTGGGGTTGTCGGCCACCGGCAGGAGCTGCTTGATGGTTTGCCCGGCCGCCCACTGCATGCAAAACACCGGATACTCGACCGCCGCATTCGCGTTGACCTTGGACGAGCCCACCGCGGTTTCGAACCCAGCCTGGATCAGATGGGAGGAGTGCGAGTCGCCGAAGCACGACGTGTTGTAGACGAGGCGCAACCGGTCCGGCAGGTTCTCGGCGAGGATCGCGTCGCGCAGCGCCGCCGTGCTGATCTTGCCGTCATAGAACCAGACGTGCCCGGAGGCGCCGTGTAGTTGGAGGAAGAGATCCACGCTGCGAACGCCCGACCGGTTCGTGAGCGTGCGCAGGCGGCGTAGGAAAGTGGGCCGCTTGGCGCTGGCGCCTCGGAGGACGCTGATCTCGCTGTACGATCCGCCGAGAAACGTCTTGCCCACGGACACGCCGCTCTCTTCGATGAACTTGTAGAGCGGCCGCCACTGGGCTCCGCCGTATTTGGCCAGTTCGTTCACGATCAACAGGACACGCTGATTCTTGCTCACGGCCGCCATGTGCACCTCCCATGAATAGGGTCTCTGTCAACAGGCAACACGAGACCCCGTTGAAAAATAGATGGACCGTTACCCTCCCATGCGGGCTCGGACGCCCAACCTTCCGGTTCAAAGACAGCCGCCCAAT
>JBDIVW010000046.1:0-25817 GCA_039794185.1 Candidatus Inralta sp.
AGAGAACAGAACATGGACGGCGCACCCTTCATGCCGGACAGACAAATCGCCAGCAGCGACCTGCGTGAGCACAGCCGTAACGGTGAAACCGTTTCAAACAGCGAGTTTGTCAACAGCCTGCTAGTTGACCGCTCTCTTTTGACCCGTGCTTCCTCTAGCCTTTCGACGAGGTTCTGCTGGTACTCCCTAAGCGCGTTTGGTCTGGAACAAATCGCTTTGGCAATGACGTCTGCGTGAGGACTTTCGAGTACCTGTTGCTTGAGAATGGCCCAACCGTAGCGCGGACCCCATTGCTGGGTCATGGCATCACGAACTTCACCCAGGATTGGAGGACGATCTTTTAGCTGTAGGACATGCGTGAATCTTAGGTGAATACGGTGCGGAAAAAGGCCGTTGTCCCACACCTTATCCCTGGATTCGAATGCTTCACCTGTCACCTCTGCAAGGGCAGCGAGGCCCTTATCAACTATGATTGCAAGACGATCTGATTCTCGCCATGTCCTAAATCGTGCCGATTTGCTCCCCCAAAGACCATATTTGAGGCAAGTGAGAAACTGGTACTCATCGATCTTTGTCAGCCGCAATCTCACGAGGTGTTTCCTTTGCTCGATTGTTCGGGATTTTAGGGCGAGCTTCGGCTGAACCCTGCAAGAGATCCCGGTTTTCTCACCTCTTCACAGGGACGCAAGTCTACTTCGTAATCGGAGCCTTCGCAAGATTACGGATTATGCGACCTGCTGAATTCGGCCGCGAAGGCGGGTGGTCTATCCGGTCAAGCATCACATTTCGATACGATGTGCGGCCATTTATCCCTGGTAGTCTTCCATCCATGTGGCTCTGTATCCGTTCCAAACAAAGCTCCGATTTCGGCTGTATCGGGTCCGTTATGTTCACAAGAAGTCGGTCGCGTCCTGACGTAGGAGGGTCGCCAATGCGGGGAGGCAGCAAATGAGCCACCCCCGGTTTGACGGACACGCCAAAAGCGGTCACGATACGGATTGCTGTTGGTGCCAGGTAGTTCGCACGGGAAAGGAGTGCGCAAAGCGTGATTGATCTCCTCGCCGTGGACCGTCTTGACGTGTTGGAGCACGTGGGGTCAGAGTGGAATTTCGGAGGAGCGGGTCACCCCTTTGGGAGTCAGTGAATGCAATCATACTCTGACCCCAAATTCTTTGGAGTCGAATGTCGTGGCCCCGGTCAGTTGCCGCCTGTGGTGAGACCGGCTCCTGCGCCGGCAGAGCGCTCAAGATCGAGTAAATACTGCTTCCGCCGCAGCCCACCCCCGTAGCCGCCCAGCTCTCCATTCTTGTTGACGACGCGGTGGCACGGGATCAGGATTGCGATACGGTTGAGTCCGTTGGCGCGGCCCACCGCCCGTACCGCTCTCGGCTCCCCGACAGCGACGGCGATCTGCTCATACGAGCGCGTCTCCCCATAGGGAATGGCAAGGAGTTGCTCCCACACCCGCCGCTGGAATTGGGTGCCGGGGTAGGTCAGCGGGACCGAGAAGCTCCGCAACGAGCCGTCGAAGTACTTCGCGAGCTCGCCTTGCAGCGTTTCCAAGTGTTCGTTGGATCCGGGGACGACCGGGGCGTCGAATAGCTTCCGCACCGAGGCGAACTGCGCTTCCAGCATCCGCCGGTCGGTGAACTCGAGGAGGCAGATCCCTGCGTCCGTTGCCCCGGCCACGAGGGGGCCGAGCGGGCTGCGCAGCCAGGACAAGCACACGCACTTTCCGTTCCGGTACCTGCCGGGGGGATCGCCGAAGGTCCGGGCGAACGCCTCGCGAAAGCCGCTGTGGGACTCGTACCCGCTCTCGAACACGGCGGTATCCAGTGTCCCATGTTCTCGGATCTGATTGAAGGCCGCCGACAGCCGTCGGGCTCGTGTGAACGCCTGGAAGGTCATCCCATAGCGACGGAGGAAGTAGCGCCGAACCGTGCCCGGATCGATCCCTCGTCCCTTCAAGTCACCGTCCGTGATCCTCGACGAAGGGTCCCGCTCCACGTCAATCAGGAGGGCGGCGGCCCAAGGTGGTTGATCATCCAGCTCCAGCGGCCGGCAACGCTTGCACGGACGGTATCCGGCCACGAGGGCCTCCCTCGCGGTTGGGAAATACTCGACGTTCTTCGGGAGCGGCTTTCGCGCCGGACACGTCGGTCGGCAGAAGATCCCCGTCGAGCGTACACCGAGGAAGAACAGGCCGTCGTAGGAGGCGTCCCGTTCGAGGTATGCACGCTCCAATTCTTCGGTCGGTAGCATTGTATCCATGCCACGAGTCTACTTGGCTGATCCGGCTCCGTTCCACCGGCTTTCAGGCGTGGATGTCGAGAAGTTGCAAGCGACCTCCGCGGGCTAGGAGCCAAGCTGACCGGCGCGCAGTTTTGCGCATCCGTGTTGAGCGAATGGTGAGGCCAATCTCTTATTCACAATCTGCCCCTCGGACCAACTACTTCCGGATGCCGATCGTCACGAGGTACTCACGCGGCATGGCGACACCGAGCTCGGTCCTGAAACTGTCGTGGTACGCGATGAAATCACGTTTCAAGCTCTCGCGGCGCTCCGGATCGAAGCTCGCCGCCAGCGATTTCGTCGGACCATATCCCGACGCGAACAGTTCCCAGACCGCAAGGCCGCTGGGCTTGGGCCTGGCTTACGGGGTGAGTTCTTGATCTTGCATCTCACGCAAAGCTCAGATCCTTCCCCAAGGCTCTTTTCAAAGAATTCCTTCGTCCGCCTCAAGGGCTCTTCTATATCCGACTGCACATGTCTGGTTCCCACGGATCTATGCTCCCCCTGAACTTGCTGACCTCTCCCTCACGATGGAGGATGGCAGGCGGGCCCGGCGACATGGGGCGGCTCGCACGGCCGCGGGGTTGCGCTCGCTCCGAGCGAGGGCGGACGGTGTCCGACGTTCCATTCGGCACAGCCACGAATGGAACGAGTTGTGGAGCCCAGCAGCCCGTGGTCGTGCACGTTTGAGCTGTCCCCGGAGCCGGGAATGCCCGCCATCCTCCTCATTCTCTTTCTTCACAGCTTCCCAAACGTCCTCTCAAAAAACTCCTTCACTTTGTCCATATGCTCCTCAACATCGCTCTTCAAGTGCCGCGCTCCCGCCTGCCAATCCTCCGTCGTATACCCCACGCGCCGCGCCAGGAAAATGAACTCCTCCGAATCCGGCGGCGGCAGCACCAGATCTTTCGCGTTGCCCCGCACCATCCGCAGGCCGTCGATCAGCATCCGAATGAAGAGATAGGCCTTTCGGAGGTGCTCACCGTCCGTACGGCTCACGAGCCCGCATTCCACGAGGCCGGCCAGGGCCTGCATGCTGTTCGGGGTGCGGAGGGCCGGACTCTCGTGGCCGTGCATGACTTGGAGATATTGGATTGCATACTCGATGTCGACCAGGCCGCCGTGGCTGTGCTTGAGGTTGATCGTGCCCCGTTCGACGAGTTGCTTTAGTTGCTGCCGCCGCAGGTCGAGCGCGGTGGCGAGGTCCCAGGGCTCGCCGCTGTAGACGTAGCGGTCCCGGTGCGCTTCCACCCATTTGCCGAGCGCGGCGTCGCCGGCCACGTGCCGGAGCTTGATCATGGACTGCCGCTCGAAGGGGGCGGCCAGGCCGGCCGGGCTGTAGTAGCTGACGATTTCATCGAGCGGATTGGCCAAGGAGCCCTTGCCGCCGTGGGGGCGCAGGCGGACGTCGAGATGGAAAATGCCCTCCTGCTTGGCCTCGATCCATTGGAGGAGTTCCTGCGCGAGCCGCTCGAAGTATTCGCTGTTTTCGATCTTCTGTTTGCCGCCGGTGCGGCCCGCGCCGCCGTAGACGAAGAGGACTTCGATATCGGAGGCGTAGCCGAGTTCCCGGCCGCCGAACTTGCCCATGCCCAGGATCGCAAACGGGCAGAGCTGCGTGTTCGAGAGTTGGGGCGCGCCGTAGAGCTTTTTCATCTTGGCCTGGCAGTCTTTCAAACTGCGCTCCACGATGAGTTCCGCCAGTTCGGTCAAGGCCAGCGAGAAATCGGCCAGGCCGGTGGCCGGCTCGACGATATGCTTCATGTCGATCCGGAACAGCTCGCGGTCTTTGAACTGGTTCAGGGCCCGCTGCTTAGCCTCGTCCGTCTTGGCGCGGGCCACGACGCGGTCCAGCTCCTTGCGGAGCGAGGCGCGCGACTTGATGAGCGGCGCATCGCGATAATCTTGCAGCAACGGCAACAGGTTGTCGTGCTGCCGTCGCAGGAAATCCTCCCAGAGAAAGTCGCTGGCGCCGAGCAGGCGCGCGAGGAGGGGGAAGGTTTTTTTGTCGCCGAGAAAGGCAAGGACCTGTCGCTGAGTTTTGCCCTTCGTCTCCTGGACGATCAGGTCGAGGAACTGGTCGAACGCGTCGAGCGCCTTGGTCGGATCGGGCGCCCAGGTGAGGGCGTGTGTGAACTGCTTGATCAGTACGGCGGTCAGGCGCAGTTGCTGCTGGTCGGTCTGGTCCGTGAGCTTCTGCCCGTGGCGGTTGCGAACGAAAAACCGGTCCCGCAGCTTGCCGCCTTCGAGCTCGATCTTCGCCTTGGCGATGTAGATGTTGCGCATGGCCAGGGCGTTGGCGAAGGCGTAGAGAAAGGCCGGCGTGTCGTCCGACCGGATGTCCATGATCGTATCGGTGGGCGATTGGCTGTTATCGAAGGTGATCTGGACGGGATGCAGCAGGCCGCTGAACGACCCCCGGCGTTGCCCCAATGCCTCGACGAGGTGCCGGTTTACCGCATGCCGGGCCTCTTCGAACTTCCCCGCGTCGAGCAGCCCGATCACCGTGCGCAGCTCCTCGGCCAGACGTTGCTGTTCCTCGGGGCCGAAGGCGATGCCGTGCTCCGGCTTCACGCGAAAGACGTCGACGATCTTTTTCCGGCGTAGACCCGGTCGCGTCTTGGGCCGGGTGCGAAGCCCGGTCCCGTACGCCGTCTTGGGCGTGATCGTCGGCGCGCTTTCCGCGAACGTATAGATCTGGCCTTCTTCGATGTTGAGGCCGAAGGCGGACAGGAGTCCGCAGATGGTGGCGAACTCCGCGAAATAGTCGTAGGCGACGATGGTGAGTTCGAGCCGGCCGTCCGTACCCGGTCGAATCGAGAGCTCGCAGAGATGGTCGGGGGTCAGCCGATCGGCCAGGGCGAGATGACGGACCATCTCGTCCGGCGACACGCGCTCGAAGTAGTCGGCGTCCATCCGCGAGATGAAATCACGGACGACCTCGGGATCGACGGCCGGACAGCGCGTCTGTAACTCGGTGAGCCATGACGCGCGGGCGACGAGCGGGTCTGTCATGGGCGGCAGTATACCCGAACGGGGCTTCGTTGTGCGCCTGGCGGGCGCTCAGTATAATGCGCGAGTATGGCGCGCCGCCGGACCGTCCCCGCGAAACAGTCGTCCACCAAACGATCGAGCCCGCGCCTTCCTCCACCGGCGACCGGTCCCGATCCGAAACCCCTCCTGCTGGCCAGCGGCTTGAGCAAGGAGGAGGTGGGTCGGATCCTGGGCGCCTACGGCCTTCAACACGTCCCCGAGGCCGACGCGAACCTCCAGGCGATGGCCGACGAGCCGCACCACCGGCGCCAACTGGCCGAGATCCTGCCGTTCCTCCTGGAGTCCGTAGGGCGCACGGCGGATCCCGATCAAGCGTTGAACCATTGGGAACGGCTCTTTGCCTCGGTGACGCGGTCCTCCTTTCTCGACTATCTGCGGTCGTCCCCGCGCATGGTGGATCTGCTTTCGACCATTTTCGGCAACAGCGATTCGCTGGCCTTCACACTGATCCGCGATCCCATGCTGATCTATTGGCTGGGCGACCCCTCGGTGCTCGACGAACAGCCGCATGCCCGGGCGCTCTCCAGGAGCCTCGAGGCGATGCTTGCGAACGTGTCCGCCAGGGAGTTGCGCCTGGACGCGCTGCGCCGCTTCAAGCGGAGAGAGATGCTGCGGATCGGCGTGAGGGACCTGCTGCGCTTGGCCGGCGTACCCGAAACCACGGACGCGCTCTCCGACTTGGCGCGGGTGCTGATCCAGGCCGCCTATGGAATCGTGGACGAGGAGATGCGGGCGACCTATGGAGTGCCCCGGCATCGGAATCGGCAGGGCCGGTGGGTGGAAACGGGATTCGCCGTCATCGGCATGGGGAAACTGGGCGGCGCGGAGCTCAACTATAGTTCCGACGTGGATGTGATCTATGTCTACGAATCGGAGGACGGGCAGACAAGCGGGCGACTTGGGAAGGAGGTACGGGCCGAGCGCACGGCTTGCCGGCCGACCCCCAACGAGGAGTATTTCGAGCGGGTCGCCCGGGAGCTGACGCACGTGCTGACCGACGCGACGAAGGAGGGCTCCGTCTTCCGGGTCGATCTTCGCTTGCGCGCGGAGGGCACGGTGGGCCAGTTGGCGCGTTCCATCGAAAGTTATGCGCGGTATTATCAGACGCGCGGGCAGACCTGGGAGCGTATGGCCTTGCTGAAGGCGGCGCCCGTGGCCGGGCGCGCCGACGTCGGAGAGGCGTTCCTCCGGCGCATGCGGAGTTTCGTGGTCGGGGAATCGGTCAAGGACGTGCAGGCGTGCCGCCGCCTTCTGCTGGACGTGCGCGGCGTGAAGGACATGATCGACCGCAAGATGACCATGCGTGGGCACGAGCAGCGCAACGTGAAGCTGGGCACCGGCGGCATTCGAGAGATCGAGTTCCTGGTGCAGAGCGTCCAACTGCTTTGCACGAGCCGGCTCCCACAGGTTTGGCGCCGGGGCACCTTGGACTCATTGCGGCAATTTGCGGTGCTGGGGTTGCTGACGAAGAAGGAGGCCGAGGCGCTGCGGGACGCCTATGTGTTCCTGCGCGACGTGGAGCACAAGCTACAGATGGTGCACGACCTCCAAACCCACGCGTTGCCCGACGACCAGCAGGAGCTCGCGCGCTGCGCGGTTCGTCTGGGATATCAGTCGGCCGATCGCGAGAAGGCCCGGCTCCGGATGGCCGAGGACCACCGGAAGCACACGGAGTACGTGAACGAGGTGTTTAGAACCCTCCTGCTCTACCCGGACCGGTCCCCAGTGTTCGCGCAGGTGATGAAGCGCCTGCGGCTGCCCCTGGCCTCGTGAGGATAACGACACTTATTCCGCATAGCGCAGATCCCGCTCGTCGGCGAGCAAGAGGTAGGCTTCTCCCCATTGGTGCGGGCTGGCGAGATCCCACGGTTCCTCGATAGCAGCCGGTTTGAATCGGAGCCCGTACAATCCGCCATAGACCAGGTAGGCCAGGCCCGAGCCAGAATCCTCCACCAGTTGGGCATAGGCAGGGCAGGTGGGCGTTGCTGCGTCGTCCCTCCAGCCCGTGATCCAGCACCATTCGCCGGCCGGGTTCCGATCGTAGAGGCGGACCTGTCGGACCGCTCGAGTTGGGCGTACTTCCTTGAACCGGGCGAAACAACCGGTCTCGCAATTGTCGCTGGCTTCGACCTCGACGATCATGGGTATGTACCCCTGCGGCACTGTCTCGCCGCCGAGATTGTGGCACACCGGGACTGAAAACACGAAGGGCTCGGCGGCTTCCCGCCGAGCCCTTCATCGCTGACTCCGAGTTCTCAACTACCGAGGCTGGTTTATCGCCTCAGCACTGAGCACTCTCCTTAGTACATGCCTTCCATGCCGTGGCTGTGACCGTGTCCGCCGGCCGGTTCCTTCTTCTCTTCCGGCAGGTCGGTGATCATCACCTCGGTGGTGAGCATCAGCGCCGCGACGCTGGCCGCGTTCTGCAACGCGCAGCGCGACACCTTGGTCGGGTCGATGATGCCGGCTTCGAGCATGTCGACGTACTGCTCGTTCGCCGCGTTGAAGCCCATCGAGGTCTTGCTCTCGGCCTTGACGGTATTCACCACGACCGAGCCTTCCACGCCCGCGTTCGCGGCGATCTGGCGGATTGGTTCTTCCAGCGAGCGGCGGACGATGTTCACGCCCACCTGCTGATCGCCTTCGAGCTTGAGGCTGTCCAAGGCTTTCAGGCAGCGAAGATACGCCACGCCACCGCCCGGGACGATGCCCTCTTCGACGGCCGCCTTGGTCGCGTGGAGCGCGTCCTCGACGCGGGCCTTCTTCTCCTTCATTTCGGTCTCGGTCGCGGCGCCGACGTTGATGACGGCCACGCCGCCGACGATCTTCGCCAGCCGCTCCTGCAGTTTCTCGCGATCGTAATCCGAGGTGGTTTCCTGGACCTGGGCCTTGATCTGCTTCACGCGGCCCTCGATCTTCTTCTGGTCGCCGTAGCCCTCGACGATCGTGGTGTTGTCCTTGTCGATCGTCACGCGCTTGGCGCGGCCCAGGTCGGTGAGCTTGACGTTCTCGAGCTTGAGGCCCAAGTCTTCCGAGATCACCTGGCCACCGGTCAGGATCGCGATGTCTTCCAGCATCGCCTTGCGACGATCGCCGAACCCCGGGGCCTTGACGGCCGCGACGTTCAGGGTGCCGCGCAGCTTGTTCACCACAAGGGTGGCCAGCGCTTCGCCTTCCACTTCCTCGGCGATGATCACGAGCGGCTTGCCCATCTTGGCGACCTGCTCGAGCAGCGGCAGAAGGTCCTTCATGCTGCTGATTTTCTTCTCGTTGATGAGGATCAGCGGCTCGTCCATGACCGCTTCCATCCGCTCCGCGTTGGTGACGAAGTAGGGCGAGATGTAGCCGCGATCGAACTGCATGCCCTCGACGACGTCCAGCGACGTCGACATGGACTTGGCTTCCTCGACCGTAATCACGCCGTCCTTACCGACCTTCTCCATCGCTTCGGCAATCAGCTCGCCGATGGTGGCGTCGCTGTTGGCTGAAATCGTTCCGATCTGGGCGATCTCTTTCTTCGTCTGGCAGGGCTTGCTGAGCTTCTTGAGCTCCTCCACGACGACTTCGACGGCCTTGTCGATGCCGCGCTTCAGCTCCATCGGGTTGGCGCCTGCGGTCAGGTTCTTGGCGCCTTCGCGATAGATCGCCTGGGCCAGCACCGTCGCGGTGGTCGTCCCGTCGCCCGCCACGTCGCTGGTCTTGCTGGCGACTTCGCGGACGAGCTGGGCGCCCATGTTCTCGTAGGGATTCTTCAATTCGACTTCCTTCGCGACCGTGACGCCGTCCTTCGTGATCGTCGGGGCGCCGAACTTCTTATCCAAGATTGCGTTACGTCCCTTGGGGCCCAAGGTGGCCTTGACCGCGTCGGCCAGTTGGTTGACCCCCTTCAGGATCGCAGCGCGCGCTTGCTCGCTATACAGCAGTTGCTTAGCCATGATGTTTCTCCTCCGTAAACGATGTCATGTGATGTAAGTGGGAGATCTTACTTGGTGAACTTGCCGAGAACATCCTCTTCCTTCAGAATGAGGCAATCCTCGTCGTCGATCCTCAGCTTGGTGCCGGAATACTTGTCAAACAGGACTTGGTCGCCGACTTTCAGCTTTTCGACCTTGTCTCCGGTCGCGCGAATGGTCCCCCGCTGGGGCTTTTCCTTCGCCGTATCCGGGACATAAATGCCGCCGGTCGTCTTTTCCAACTCTTCGGTGTAGGTGACGAACACGCGGTCGCCCAACGGCTGGAAGTTCTTGTACGCACTGCCTGACTCCACTGTCTCCTCTTTCTTTTCCTTCGTCACTGTAGCCATGGACCCAAACCTCCTTACTAGATGAAAGTGAACGACGACTGCCTTGTGTTGTGTGTGAACCTCGGGGACTAGACTCGACTGATCAACGCAAGGAAACCTCGCAGAAAGCACGTTTGAGATAGCGCCCGCACGGAGCAAGTCAAGGGGCAGGCTGAAAAAAATTATCCAGGTGGCAGACGCTGAATGGGGTGATGCTCGTAAGGCTTTGATTATTCATCGTATCTGTGGGGTGGTTCGCCTGGCTGGATGGTTCGCCTGAAATGCTCTGAAGTGCGTGCTAGGTCTCTGGCTCTTTCTATCCGGGTGTCGGTTCTGGTCCATAGGAGATAGGTGAAGGGCATGGTGTTGCTGCGCCACGCGTGAGCAGGCTTAGTATGTTGCGCGTGATGCGCGCCGCCACCTCGTTGGCGCGGTTGGTCAGCAACTGTGGTGAATTATAGTCATCCAATCCCCAGCTCCACTGAATCGTTCCTGCCGCAAAAACGTAGGCCCCGCTTGGTGCTTCATAGAGAGTCATCTCGCCGAACAGGCTTGGCCCCGCCTTCGGATAGGGGGAATGCGTGAGAATGGATAAATTGGCCGGTCCATCGGGAAAGGTCCGATCGATTTCATAGCCGAGAAGGCCTGGGAGTCGGTGGTCAGGAGGCAGCCGGACTCCCGTGAAGAGGGGGTGGGCCGGCGGTATGATGACGATATCTCCATCGATCGGGACGGTTTCGTACATGACCCCGAGCAGCCGATGTTCGGGGATAGCGACGGGAGCCTCTCTCCATTGGGTTGTCACAAGGTGGTCGTTCGCGGGATCGGTATCCAGTGCGAGGGGATCTTCCGACAAGGCCATCTCTTTGAACGTGACCATCGTGCGGTTCGGCTCTCCGGTGATCGGACTCGGTTCCAACCGGATCTGCCAGTAGCAGGTGTTGGCCGAAAAGAACCCGAGGCCGACGCCATGATCGCGAGCGGCTTCGACGTGTGTTCTCATGTCGCGAGACCAATATTCGTCGTGGCCGACTGACAGCCACGCTTTGTGTCTACGCCAGAACGTCCCGTTGGCGTGGGTGTCGATATTGGTGCTGTATATGACGTCGTACCCCTGACGTTCAAGCCAGCGCACCATGTTATCTTCCCACCCCGCTGTCGACACAGCGACGGTAGGATGGATGGACATTGCGGTTAAGCACTCGCCCGCTCCTACGCCGCTTCCGCCCTGGGGATGTTGGCTCATGGCATAGGGGCGGTTGAACGAGACCTTGCGGGCCCACCGTTCGTTGGTGCTGTTCGATGGATAGGTCGACTGCCCTCCCCAGTTGTTGTAGGCCTGATAGGTCGTCACGCTCGATTGAAACAATACATCCGATGCGCGATCGTCCTCTCGGATGACGAAGATGATATAGCTTTGTTTGCCACTGCGAGTGCCGGTGAGTCTCACAAGATACACGCCGCTCAACCACTCCTGGGAATCGGTGCTGCTCGTGCTCAGTCGGTAGGACACTTGCCAATTGCATTCCACGAATCCCGTATGCTGGTCCGGCGCCGGCATGGGCTGTTGAGTTCCAGGCAAGACGATGTCGCCGAGAACGCGTCGCGCACCGGCCCCTCCGTACCAGCCCATCCGATAGATGCGAAGCGTGAAGCTCGGGTCGACCGTATTGACATAGAGCCGCAACGACTCGCCGCGATTGATGCTCGTGGCGGACGCAAAGCCTTCGATCTCATGGTCGGCAGGGTTGGTCAGGACCCAGGAAGCATCACCCGGCCGCGCATTTTCCTCGGCGATGCGCGAGGCGGCAGAGGCGCGGGACCGCAGGCAGTGCCATGCGAAAATGGCCAGCGCCCCGGCGACAATCCACGGAAGGGCGGCCCAGGTGGCGCTACGTCCGCAGGCGATCGAAATCCCGGATATCCTTCCTGACATAATCGCGAAGTCGCTTGATGATTCGCGCCTCGAGTTGCCGCGTCCGCTCCTTGGTGATCCGATACTTCACGCCGAGATCCTCGAGGGTCAACGGCGTTTCGGACAGAATGCGATTGCGAAGAATATCCTCTTCGCGCTCGTCGAGGGTCTTGGCGAACTCCGCCAGTTTCTTCCGGAAGAGGGTCCGTAATTGGTCGGCGGCCAGGCGTTCGTCGACGCCTATTTCCTGCGAGGGCAGGACATCCATCAGGGTGCCTTCGGATTCCTGGCTCAATGGCTGGTCCAACGAGAGTTCCCAACTGCCCAACCGCTGATCCATCTCGATGACGTCCCGCTCGCGGACGTGGAGGCGGTCCGCCAGCAGCTTGGCGTCGGGCGCGTATCCCTCTCGCTCCAGCTTGGCCTTCTCCTTTCTGAGGTTGTAGAACAATTTCCGCTGGTCTTGGGTGGTACCGATCTTCACCAGCCGGAAGTTGTTCAGCAAGTAGCGGAGGATGTAGGCGCGCGCCCACCAGGCCGCATAGGCATAGAAGCGGACGTTTTTCGTGACGTCGAATTTTTTGATGGCCTGCATCAGGCCGACGTTGCCTTCCTGGATCAGATCCAGCTGGTCGAAGCCGGTGTGGAAATATTCGGAGGCGACGGCCACCGAGACGCGGAGGTTGGCCAGAATCAGTTTCACCGCGGCCTCGCGGTTTCCCAAGGTGTGATACTCGTGGAAGAGCTGGAGCTCTTCTTCCTTGGAGAGGTAGGGATACTTGCGCACCTCCGCGAGATACTGGCGGAGCGAGGAGGCCGGGACCAGCGCCGTGGTGGCGGCCGGGCTCGACGGTTCCGCAGGGACCAGTTCCACGGCGGGAGACGTGGCCTCCTCCAAGTCCCGCTCGTTGGGTTCGTCCAGATCCTCGTCTTGGTCGGACGACTGGATGGGGGTGTGCTTGCGATCAGTCATGCAGATTCGCGCGGCCGTGTCGCGGGGGCGTCACGGATTCGACAATTATAAACAGAAGGCGCAATCCGGGGCCAGCGTGATTCGTCCGTTGCCGGGCCCCGGCCATCATGTGGCGCACGACTCGCGGCGATCGCCCTCATCGAATCTCGCGCAGGACAGTTGCCGGAGAGCGGAGGCGTCCCCTATAGTGTGCAGTTCAGGTGCTGGGGGGGAACCCCCGGTACCTCTGGGTCGGGCGACGGAGCGAAGACGGTCGTGCCATCTCTACGCGTGGTGCTTCGGAGCGGTCACTGGCCGAGCCTGGCCGGCGCATGGCTGCATTTCGAAGTGAGCTTCATGGTCTGGCTTCTGCTGGGTGCCTTGGGCGTGTTGGTGGCCGAAGAATTTCACCTCACGCCGACGCAACAAGGCGTGTTGCTGGCCACGCCCCTGCTGAGCGGTGCGCTCTTGCGGATCCCGGTCGGGCTGAGCAGCGATCGCTGGGGTGCCAAGCGGACGGGTTCACTCATCCTGTTCTGCGAAATCGCCGGACTGCTGTGGGGGTGGCTAGGCGTGTCCAGCTTTGCCGGCCTGATTGTCATGGGATTGTTGCTGGGTATCGCGGGGGCCAGCTTTGCGGTTGCCTTGCCGATCGCCGGCCGGGCCTATCCCCCCGCGCACCAAGGGTTCGCGCTGGGTGTGGCGGCCTCGGCGAATAGCGGCATCGTGCTGTCGATGTGGGTGGCGCCGCGCGTGGCGCTGCTGGGCGGGTGGCAGGCGGCGATGGGATGGATGGTGCTGCCCGTGGCGCTGACCCTGGCCATGTTTGCCCTGTTCGTCCAGGCGGACCCCCCCGCGCGCCGCCACGAGTTCGCGCTTTGGGCGGACCTTCTCGCCGATCTCAGGCGCGACGCGGCGGTCCCCTGGCTCTGTGCGATGTACGGGATCACGTTCGGCGGGTTCGTCGGCTTCTCCAGCGCTTTGCCGATGTTCCTGCACGATCAATATGCCGTCGGCCTGGTGGCGGCCGGATCCGTCACCGCTGCCTGCGGACTGGCCGGGGCGTTGGTTCGGCCGCTCGGCGGGTACGTGGCCGATCGCATGGGAGGGTTGCGCGTCTTGCCGACTGTCCTGGCGAGTCTGGCAGTTCTGTTGAGTTTCGTCGGGTCGGTCCCTTCGCTGGCCGAAGCCGTGCTGTTGTCCTCCGGAGCCATCGCGCTGATGGGGTTCGGCAACGGGGTAGTATTTAAGGTGGTGGCGGACAGATTTCCGAAGCAGATCGGCGTCGGCTCCGGCGTGGTCGGGGCGGCCGGCGCGGGCGGCGGAATGGTCCTCCCGCTACTGCTGGGCGGCCTGAAGGATCTGACGGGGAGCTATGCGCTCGCCTTTTGGCTGTTTGCCGGGGCAAGCTGCCTCGTCGCGTTCTCCGCCATGCGAATGGGCCGGGCGGCCCACGCGTCGACGGAAGGCTTGTAGGTCGCCCATTTTGCTCGTTGACTCCCGGAACTCAACCCTATAAGAGAGAACGCCGAATTGGTCCCCGGTCCACCGTCACCCCGACCAGCCATGGCCCCCAAATTCGACACCATCGAGGAAGCAATCAAGGACATTAAGCGGGGGCGGTTTGTCATCCTCGTCGACGACGAAGACCGCGAGAACGAAGGGGATCTGGTGATTGCCGCCGAAAAGGTCACCCCCGCCTCCATCAACTTCATGGCGACGCACGCCCGCGGCTTGATCTGCCTGGCGCTCACGCCGGATCGCGTCGAACAGCTCCAACTCCCGCCGCAAGCCGCGGAGAACACCGCTCAGTTCGGGACGGCCTTTACCGTTTCGATCGATGCGCGGAAGGGGATTACCACCGGGATTTCCGCCGCCGATCGGGCCACGACCATCCATGTCGCGATTGATCCGAAGACGAAACCCTCCGATCTGGCTCGACCGGGGCATGTGTTCCCACTCAAGGCCGACCGGGGGGGGGTGCTGAAACGGGCCGGGCAGACGGAAGGCTCCGTCGACCTGGCCAGGCTGGCGGGATTGTATCCGGCCGGCGTCATTTGCGAGATCATGAACGAGGATGGCACGATGGCCCGCGTGCCAGAACTGACCAAGGTCGCCAGGCTGCACGGCCTGAAAATGGTCACGATCAAGGATCTGATCCAGTACCGGATGCGCCGCGAGACGTTCGTCAGGCTCGTGGTGCGCGCGCGGTTGCCGACCATGTTCGGCGAGTTCGAGGCGGCGGTGTTCGAGAACGAGGTGGATGGCGCCACCCACATTGCCTTGGTGAAAGGGCGCGTGGACGACGGGCAGCCGACCCTCACACGGGTCCACTCCGGGTGCCTGACCGCGGATGCGCTCGGGTCGTTGCGCTGCGATTGCCGGGATCAACTCCATCGCGCGTTGGAGACGATTCAGAAAGAAGGTCGCGGCGTGCTGCTGTATCTCAATCAGGAAGGACGCGGGATCGGCCTTCTCAACAAGATGCGCGCCTACGCGCTGCAGGACGAGGGAAGCGACACGGTCGAGGCGAATCTCAAGCTGGGCTTCAAGCCGGACCTGCGGGATTACGGGGTAGGGGCCCAGATCCTGGTGAAATTGGGTGTCCGCCAGTTGCGGTTGCTCACGAACAATCCTCGCAAGATCGTCGGCATTGAGGGGTACGGGTTGAAAGTGGTGGAGCGGGTGCCGATCGAAGTGCCGCCGCGGGCCGCCAACGTCAGGTATTTGCGCACCAAGAAGGCCAAGCTTGGCCACATGCTCAAGAAAGTGTAGGAACGAAGGGGATGAAAAGCATCGAAGGGGCGCTCGACGCCAAAGGTTTGCGGTTCGGCCTGGTCGTCAGCGAATTCAATGAATTCGTGACGTCGCGGCTGCAATCGTCGGCCCTGAGCACGCTGATCGACGCCGGCGCCGACGAGGAGCATATCGAAATCGTACGGGTACCGGGGGCCTTCGAAATTCCGTTGGTGGCCCGCCACCTGGCGCGCTCCGGTCGTTTCGACGCCGTCTTGTGTCTGGGGGCCGTCATCAGAGGGGCGACGCCGCACTTCGACTACATCGCCGCCGAGGCGAGTCGCGGCGTCGCGCAGGCGAGCTGGGATTCGGGGGTGCCGGTCGTGTTCGGTGTGTTGACGACCGATACGGTGGAGCAGGCGCTCGAGCGGGCCGGCACCGGGGAGCATAACCGCGGCGCGGAGGCCGCGCGGACGGCGATCGAAATGGCCGATGTCATGCGACAGCTCGAAGGGCGGGCCAAGCCCAACGACGTGGCGGACCAGTTGCCCGGGAAGAGGGCCAAGGCGCGTCGGCGAGGCGCACGCTCATGAGCCGGACGGCGACACGGCACCAGGCGCGCGAGCGCGCGCTGCAGTTGCTCTTCCAGTGGGACATCCACGAACAGGGCGGGGCCTGGGAGAAGGACTTCTGGGAGCAGTACCCCCTCGAGGGTGAGGCGCGCGCATTCGCCGAGTCGCTCGTCACGGGCGTGCGGCAGCGTCGTCAAGAACTGGACGTCCTGATCGGCAGGTATGCGACCAATTGGAAGGTCAGCCGCATGCCCATCGTCGACCGCAACATCCTGCGCGCCGGGCTCTACGAATTGCTCTGGATGCCGGATGTGCCGGCGAGGGTGACGATCAACGAGGCGCTCGAACTGGCTCGCGCGTTTGCCGACGAGGAAACCCGGGGGTTCGTGAACGGCATTCTCGATAAAATCCTCAATACGGACCCCGCGTGCGCCGTGAAACGGGCGGCCGCTGCGCTGGAGAACTGACGGCGCGTCGCTCGATGGCGCGAGGGGGCCTGCACGATGATTGATCGCTACACACGGCCCCAGATGAAAGCCCTCTGGGATCTCAAGCGAAAGTACGAGATCTGGCTGGACGTCGAATTGGCCGCCTGTGAAGCCTGCGAGCGGACGGGGCAGGTGCCGCGGGGTACCGCTGGGCGGATCAGGAAGAGGGCCAGGATCGATCCCGACCGCATCGCCGAGATCGAGCAGGTGACGAAGCACGACGTGATCG
The DNA here is from genome assembly GCA_039794185.1 of Candidatus Inralta sp. Taxonomy (GTDB): domain Bacteria; phylum Nitrospirota; class Nitrospiria; order Nitrospirales; family Nitrospiraceae; genus BQWY01. The sequence continues at coordinate 16,521 of JBDIVW010000046.1, forward strand.
CGTTCCTCGAGTATCTGGCCGAGGTCGTGGGACCGGACGCCCGCCATCTCCACGTTGGACTGACCTCATCCGATATCGTCGATACGTCGCTCGCCGTGCAAATGACGGAGGCGCTGGATCTGATTCTGGACGACGTGCGGGCGCTGCTCGCGGTCGTCAAGGAACGCGCGCTCGAGCATCGTGACGTGGTGATGGTCGGGCGGTCGCACGGCATCCACGGCGAGCCGATCTCGTTCGGGTTTAAATTCGCGATTTGGTACGAGGAACTCTCGCGTCACCTCGCGCGGCTCACGGCCACACGCAAGGAGATCGCTGTCGGCAAGCTGTCGGGGGCTATGGGCACCTTCGCGCATCAAGGGCCCGGCGTGGAGGAGTACGTCTGCAAGAAGCTGGGACTTGCGCCCGATCCCGTTTCGAGCCAAGTCGTACAGCGCGACCGCCACGCGGCCTACCAGTCGGCGCTGGCGCTCCTCGCGGCCACCATTGAGAAGATCGCGACGGAGATCCGGCATCTCCAGCGGACCGAGGTGTTGGAGGCGGAGGAGTTTTTTTCGCAGGGGCAGAAGGGGTCTTCCGCAATGCCCCACAAGCGCAACCCGATCATCTCGGAGAACCTCTGCGGTCTCGCGCGGGTGGTGCGCGCCAACAGTCTCGCCGCGATGGAAAACGTCGCCTTGTGGCACGAGCGGGACATCAGTCATTCCTCGGTCGAACGGGTCATCATGCCCGACAGCACGATTCTGATCGACTACATGCTCGTCCGGCTCACCGATCTGCTGAAGAACCTGCTCGTCTACCCCGACCGCATGAAGCGGAATCTGGAGCTCACCGGCGGGCTCGTCTATTCACAGCGTCTGCTCCTGGCTCTGCTCGAGAAGGGCGCGCAACGGAAAGAGTCCTACGAGGCCGTCCAGCGCAACGCGATGTCGGCGTGGAAGGGCGGGCCGAGTTTGGAGGAAGGGGCGAGCAAGGATCCCTTCATCGCTGCGCACTTGACGCAGCGCGAGATCAAAGCCTGCTTCGACCCGGCCTACTATCTGCGCCATCTGGATCACATTTATCGGCGTGTGTTCGGTCGTGAAACCCGTCGCCACACGAAGCGGAGGAGGGGATGATGAGCAGCCGGTACCTGAGGCAGATCGTCTTGGTCCTGGTAATGGCGATCACGTGTGTGAGGACGGTCGGCGCCGCAGACCGGGACAAACTGCTTTCAGAGCCCGGCGTGTACGGCACGTTTGCGGTGTTTCAATTGGATCACCACTGGCGGGACCAACCTCCTGCCACGCGCACGGCCGCCGTTGAAAAAGTGAAAGCATTGGTTGAGCAATGGTCATCAAAGATTTTGATTGAGTCCTATCTACTGCGGGGCCTCTCCGATCGAGGCGATCTGATGTTCCGGTTGCATGGCACAGCCTTGGCCGATAGCCAGGAATTTCTGGCGGCATTGCAGAATACGGAGTTCGGCCACCACCTGGAGTCGACCGGCCTCCTGCATGGGATGAGCAAGAAGGCGAACTACGTGCCGGCGTTTCCGGAGGGCCTCAAATCAGAATTGAAGGCGCCGAGCCAGTCTGGGGAGAAACCCTATGCCATCGTGATTCCGATCCGCAAAGACGCCGAATGGTGGAGCCTCGATCGGCAGGCCCGAACCGCGATGATGCAGGAGCATACCGAAGCGGCGATTCCCTATCACCGGACGGTCAAGCGAAAGCTCTACCATGCGACGGGGCTGAGCGACGCCGACTTCATCACGTACTTCGAGACCGAGAAGCTGGACGACTTTCACTCGCTGATCCTGGCCCTCGAACAGGTGAAGGAGTTTCGGCATAATCGACGCTTCGGCCATCCGACCCTGCTCGGGACGGTGCGTCCGATCGGCGACATCTTGGATCTCTTGGCGAAGTAGCGCGGGAGGAGGAGACGCACGTATGACGCCGGGCGCGCACGGGACCATGCTGTACGAAGGGAAGGCCAAGAAGATTTTCGCGACCGATCGGCCCGACCGAGTCGTGCAGTACTTCAAGGACGACGCGACGGCGTTCAACGCCCAAAAGCGCGGGACGATCGTCGAGAAAGGCGTCGTCAACAACAGGGTGTCGGAGCGCCTCTTCCGGTTGTTGGAGGCGGGCGGGGTGCCGACTCATTTCGTGGAGCGCTTGAGCGACCGCGAAATGCTCACGAAGAAAGTGACCATCGTGCCGGTCGAGGTGGTCGTTCGCAACGTCGTGGCCGGAAGCCTGGTCAAACGGCTGGGGCTGCAGGAAGGCGTCCCCATCGAGCCGGCCCTCGTGGAGTGGTATTACAAGAACGATGCGCTCGGTGATCCGTTGATCGCGGACGAGCACGTCCGGCTTCTGAACCTGGTGACGCCCGAGCAGATGGCCGAGATCAAACGGCTCGCGCTGAAGGTGAATGGGCTGCTCCAGCCGTTCTTCCTCGAGCGCCGCATGATTTTGGTGGATTTCAAACTGGAGTTCGGTGTGCACGAGGGCAGGGTGATCTTGGCGGATGAGATCTCGCCGGATACCTGCCGGTTCTGGGATCAGGCCACGAGGGAGTCGATGGACAAGGACCGCTTCCGGAAGGATCTCGGGAAGATCGAAGAGGCGTATCAGGAAGTCCTCCGCCGGGTCTGTGGCTGAAGGCCGTCTCGTGGAACGCGTGCTCGAGTGGTTCCTCAATTATGGCCTGGTGGCGGCCATCCTCGTGTGGGCGCTGACGGTGGCGTTGATGGCCTACCACTTGACCGAGTCGCCCTGGCGGTGGGCCTTCGCGGTCCTGTCACTGGGCGGCCTAGCGACCATTGCGGGCATCTTCCGGATTCGGAAATACGTCCACGACATGACCAAGGCGTCTGATCAGGAGAGCAAGCCGTGAAGGCGAAAGTACATGTGACGCTGAAGCAGGGAATTCTCGACCCTCAGGGGAAGGCCATCGAGCACGCGTTGGAGTCGCTCGGGTTCAAAAACGCGAGCGAGGTCCGTGTGGGGAAATACGTGGAGTTCGAGTTGAAGGAGACCGATCGGGCCAAGGCGGAGGCCGAGGTCAAGCAGATGTGCGAGAAGCTGTTGGCGAATACGGTCATCGAAGAATACGGGTATGAGCTGCAAGGCTGAGGTCGAAGTCGAGCGGGACTTTCTGGGCCTGACCCTCGACGTGGTCCGTGCGAGGATTCCATGAACATCGGTGTCGTCGTCTTTCCCGGTTCCAATTGCGATCACGATTGCGAGCACGTGTTGGGGACTGTGCTCGGGCAGTCGGTGAGCCTGGTGTGGCACAAGGAGACGAAACTGTCCGGCCTGGATGCGGTCGTGTTGCCGGGGGGATTCTCGTACGGCGACTATCTCCGGACAGGGGCGATCGCGCGGTTTTCTCCGGTCATGCAGGCGGTCACGGAGTTCGCCAAATCCGGCGGGCTCGTGATCGGGATCTGCAACGGCTTTCAAATCCTGCTCGAGGCGGGATTGCTTCCCGGCGCGATGCTGCGGAACAAATCCCTGAATTTCATCTGCAAGGACGTGCATGTGCGCGTGGAAAACGCCGCGACGCCGTTTACGGGTCGGTGCGAGCCCGGGCAGGTGCTCACACTCCCGATCGCGCACGCGGACGGCAACTATTACACGGATCCGGTCACGTTGGCCTCGCTGCAAGCCAACGGCCAGATCGTATTTCGCTATTGCACCGCCGAGGGGAAGCTCTCGGGGGAGTCCAATCCGAACGGCTCGCTGGATCACATCGCGGGTATTCGAAATGCCGAAGGCAATGTGCTCGGCATGATGCCGCATCCGGAGCGGGCCTCCGAGGAATTGTTGGGCAACGAGGACGGGAAGCTGATTTTTCTGTCGATGCTCGAGGCGATGAAGAAGGTGGCAGCGTGACGGCCAGAAGAACAAGAGGAGCCGTGCCGGCGTTCGCTTCGAGGCCTTCCGGATCGACCCTATCGGGCTCAGGCCGGCGAAAGCCTTCGAAAATTCCCTCGCGGACTCGGTCAGTTTCCGCTTTCCTTCCAGCCCGAACCTCGGCGGGTGCCCCGCTCCTCCGGCCAATCTCGCTCGCGGCAACACGAGGTCCGATGAGAGGAGTTGCTGTTTATGCGTCTTTAACATGGCGAGATTCTTAGTTGTCCGAGTCTAGCAGTGGGCTTTAGGTAGCCGAACGTGGCGATCCCTGATTTTCAGACATTGATGCTTCCGGTGCTGCAGGCCGCTGCCAAGGGAGAGGTCAACATTGGGGAGTTGGTTGGCCAACTAGCTGATCACTTCGAACTTACAGAGGAGGAACGTCGACACCTTCTTCCGAGCGGAAGGCAGGCAACGTTTGCTAATCGTACTCATTGGGCGAAAACGTTTCTGGCAAAGGCGGGCTTGGTAGAGGCGACCCGGCGAGGATTTTTTCGAATTACAGATCGGGGACGAAGCGTTCTGGCGAACAATCCACAGCGCATTGACATCAATTTCCTGTCGAAGTTTGACGAGTTTAAGGATTTTCGACGAGTTAAAAGGGAATCTGAGGGTGGAAGCCCAGAGCTGAACCTTGCAACAGTTGTTCAAACCGCTACGCAGACACCAGATGAACTGATCCGAGGGATTCACGAGGAGATACAGAAAGCGCTCCGCAAGGAATTACTTGCTAGGATTTTGTCGTGCTCTCCTTCGTTCTTCGAAAAGGTCATTGTCAGTTTGCTGCTGGCGATGGGGTATGGGGGATCTCGTGTTGATGCTGGGCGTGCGATAGGCAGGAGCGGAGACGGCGGACTCGACGGAGTGATCGATGAGGACACGCTGGGGCTGGATCGAATCTACATACAGGCCAAACGCTACAAGCTTGAGAATCCGGTCAACGAGCCCGACGTCCGCGCATTCGCTGGCAGCCTTCAAGGGGCTAAAGCCGATAAGGGAGTCTTCGTGACAACTTCCTACTTCACAGAACCAGCGAAGAAATTTGCGGAGAGAGTGCCAGGCAGAATCGTTCTCGTCGACGGAGACGAGCTTGCTGGTCTAATGATCAAATACGATGTTGGGGCTAGAGTCGAGGCCACACTTCACTTGAAGAAGATTGACGAAGATTTCTTCGTCGAGGATTAGATGGGAGCTGCTACCAAAGATCTCCTCGCGCAGCATAAGCTGACGGAGGACGAGTACCGGAAGATTGTGACGATCCTCGGGCGAGAGCCGAATTGGACCGAGCTGGGCATGTTCTCGGCCATGTGGAGCGAGCACTGCTCGTACAAGTCGTCTCGGATCCATTTGAAGAAGCTGCCGACGACCGGGCCACGCGTGGTGCAGGGACCCGGCGAAAATGCGGGCGCCGTGGATATCGGCGACGGGCTCTGCGCCGTTTTCAAGATGGAGTCGCACAACCACCCGTCGTTCATCGAGCCGTTCCAGGGGGCGGCGACCGGCGTGGGCGGCATCCTGCGGGATGTGTTCACGATGGGCGCCCGCCCGATTGCCTTGCTCGATTCGCTGCGCTTCGGTGGACTGGAGCAGGCCAAGAATCGGCATCTCCTCAAGGGCGTCGTCTCCGGCATCAGCGCTTACGGGAATTGCATGGGTGTGCCGACCGTCGGCGGCGAAGTCGTCTTCAACGACATCTACACGCTGAATCCGCTCGTGAACGTCTTCTGCCTCGGGATCGCGCAGAAAGACCGGATCTTTCTCGGAAAGGCCGCCGGCGTCGGCAATCCGCTGATTTACGTGGGGTCGAAAACCGGGCGCGACGGCATTCATGGCGCCACCATGGCCTCGGATTCGTTCGACGACAAGGCACAGCAGAAACGGCCGACCGTCCAAGTGGGGGATCCTTTTACGGAAAAATTATTGCTCGAGGCTTGTTTGGAAATCATGGCGGCCGATCTGCTGGTGGGCATTCAGGACATGGGAGCGGCCGGGCTGACCAGTTCGTCCTGCGAAATGGCGTCCCGCGAGGGGACCGGGGTCGAGCTGGAACTGGCGAACGTGCCACGCCGCGAGCCGGGGATGACGCCCTATGAAATCATGCTCTCCGAATCGCAGGAGCGCATGCTCATGGTGGCGAAGGCCGGCAAAGAGGACGATGTCGTGCGGATCTGCCGCAAGTGGGACCTGGATTCGGCGGTAATCGGCCGGGTGACGGATACGGGGAGGGTGGTGGTCAAGGAACGGGGCGAGGTCGTGGCCGACATCCCCGCCAAGGCCCTGGCCGACGAGGGGCCTCGTTACGATCGCCCGCATGCCCCGCCGCCGTATCTCGATCTGCTGCAGAACGTAAATTGGGATGCGATCCGGGACGTCACGGATCCCACGGCGGTGCTGTTACAGCTTCTGGCCTCGTCGACGATCGCGAGCAAACACTGGATCTACGAACAATACGACCACATGGTGCGGACCAATACGCTGGTGCGGCCCGGGTCCGACGCCGCGGTCATCCGGGTGAAGGGGACGGACAAGGCTTTGGCCCTGTCGGTGGACTGCAACAGCCGCTATTGCCTCCTGAATCCCTACGAGGGCGCCAAGATCGCCGTGGCCGAGTGCGCGCGCAACCTCGCCTGCTCCGGCGCCGAGCCGATCGGGCTGACGGATTGTCTGAACTTTGGGAACCCCGAGCGTCCGGACGTCATGTGGCAGTTCGTCCTCGGGATCGAGGGAATCAAGGATGCCTGCGAGGCGCTGGGAGTGCCGGTCGTCAGCGGAAACGTCAGCTTCTATAACGAAACGAACGGCCTGTCGATCTATCCCACGCCGATGATCGGCATGGTGGGGCTGATCGAGCGCGCGGATCGCGCCGTGACGCAATGGTTCAAGCAAGCGGATGACGACATCCTCCTGTTGGGCGAGACGCAGGAAGACCTGGGCGGGACCGAGTATCTCAGAGTCGTCCATGCCCGAGAGCAAGGCTTGCCGCCGCTCCTCAATTTGGAGCATGAACGCGCCCTGCAGGCGTGCGTACTGCGGCTCAGCCGCGAGGGGTTGCTGCAATCCGCCCACGATTGCTCGGACGGCGGATTGGCCATAGCGCTGGCAGAGAGTTGCGTCTCGTCCCCTGGGGTTCGCCTCGGGGCTGTGGTACAATTATCTCACTCCAGACTCAGACGCGATGCGGTCTTGTTCGGCGAAAGCCAGTCGCGTGTCGTGGTGTCGGTGACGCCGGAACATCGCGATGCCGCGCTGCGGATCGCAGAGGAATGCGGCGTGCCGGCTACCCCGATCGGTACCGTGGGGGGCGAACGGCTGGTGGTGGAGTTGGCGACGGACGCGCCAGACGGCTGCCGGATCGATGCCGCGATCGACGCGCTCTATGAGACCTGGGCATACGCGCTCGAACGGCAAGTCAGCTCGGCCTGATATGAAATCTCTCCCGTTACTCGCGCCGGATAAGTTCCATGACGAATGCGCCGTGTTCGGCGTCGTCAACCATCCCGAGGCGGCCAATCTGACCTATCTCGGTCTGTATGCCCTCCAGCACCGCGGCCAGGAGGCGTCCGGGATCGTGTCGTCAGACGGCAACCACTTCTACGTCCAGAAATCGCAGGGCTTGGTGGCGGACATTTACTCCAAGGACGTGTTGGCCCGCCTGCCCGGCACCACGGCCATCGGCCACAATCGGTATTCCACGGCCGGCGGTAGCGATCTCAAGAACATCCAGCCGCTGACCGTGAACTTCGCGCTGGGGAATCTGGCCCTGGCGCACAACGGCAATCTCATCAACGCGCAGATGCTGCGCAACGAGCTCGAAGCCTACGGGGCCATCTTTCAATCCACGTCCGATACCGAGGTCATCATTCACCTGATCGCACATTCCCGCGCGGATTCGTTGCTGGCGCGGGTGGTGGATGCGCTCAGTCAGGTGCGCGGGGCCTTCTCGGTGGTGTTGATGACGGACGACGGATTGATCGCCGCGCGGGACCCGCATGGATTTCGTCCGCTCTGCCTGGGGCAATTGCGCGATAGTTGGGTGGTGGCGTCCGAGAGCTGCGCGTTCGATCTGCTCGATGCCGAGTATGTGCGGGAGATCGAACCGGGCGAGCTCGTGGTAATCAACGAGAAGAAGCTGACGAGTTATCGGCCGTTTCCGCCCGCCTCGCCGTCGATGTGCGTGTTCGAGTACGTGTATTTCGCCAGACCCGACAGCAATATATTCGCTGGCGGCGAGGCCGTCTATCAGGTGCGCAAGGCGCTCGGTCGACAGCTGGCGCAGGAGTCGTGGGTGTCGGCCGACGTCGTCATCCCCGTGCCGGACTCGGGTGTGCCCGCCGCGTTGGGATACGCGGAGGGGTCGGGCATTGCGTTCGAAGGCGGATTGATGCGTAACCACTATGTCGGCCGGACGTTCATCGAACCGGAACAGTCGATTCGCCATTTCGGCGTCAAGGTGAAGCTCAATGCGATCCCGGGGGTCTTGGAGGGGAAGCGGGTCGTCGTGGTGGACGATTCGATCGTGCGCGGCACGACGAGCCGCAAGATCGTGAAAATGATACGGGCGGCCGGCGCGCGGGAGGTGCACATGCGGATCAGCTCGCCGCCGATCGTCGCGCCGTGCTTCTACGGCATCGACACTCCGACTAAGAAAGAACTGATCGGGTCCAGCCACACCGTCGAGGAGATCCGAAAGTACGTCACGGCCGATTCGCTGGCCTATCTGAGTTTGGACGGCATGCTCAAGGCGGCGCCAGGGGCGGCCCAGCATTATTGCAGCGCCTGTTTCACCGAGCGGTATCCCATCCCCTTCACGAAGGCCGAAGAGATGCAGTTGGGTCTCTTTGAGTCGCACCATTGAGCGGAGGCGTCCGTCTGCGAGTGAATCCCCTGCGTGCGATGTTGCTGTTGCTGGCGATTTCGATGGCCGCCGGCTGCGGTGGGCGTGGCGCCCCGATTGAACTGCCGGAAGTCTACATCATCAACGTCCAGCCGGCGGAGGGTGAGAGCGGGCTGTTCGAACAGCGGCTCAAGGTGGATTTGCGCATCCGCAACCCGAATAATCAGGATCTGAACATCGACGGCCTAGACTTTTTCCTGGACGTGAACGGCAATCGGCTGGCCCGCGGACTCAGCAACGAAGCGGTGACCGTGCCTCGACTCGGGGAGGCGACGATGTCGGTGACTGCGAGCACCACCTTGATGGACATCGTGCGGCAGGTGACGCGACTAGGTCAGCACCAGGACCTGGTCTACGCCGTCAAAGGCAAGCTCCATCTAGGGAAGGTCTGATTTATTCGCTGTTCGCAATGTGCTACGGGTAGCGCAACACTGAACGGGAGGCGCGCCCATGCCGCAACAGACCGTTGCCGAGGTTTCGTTCGAACAGGATCGCAAGCCGACC
>JBDIVW010000047.1:0-24690 GCA_039794185.1 Candidatus Inralta sp.
GGGTCGGCTTGCGATCCTGTTCGAACGAAACCTCGGCAACGGTCTGTTGCGGCATGGGCGCGCCTCCCGTTCAGTGTGGCGCTACCCGTAGCACATTGCGAACAGCGAATAAATCAGACCTTCCCTAGGTTCTAGGCAGATTAAAATACCATGAGCCTTCTCATTGCGTGGCCTCTCGTGTGCGTGCAGCCCCTGGTGGCTTTCTTCACTCATCCGTATCAGGTCCTCCGTGAGCAAGAACGAGACCACGCCATCTCAACCTTCGTCTAACAGGGCGTATGCAGAGTGGTTGCCGAAATCAATCACGGGGCCCGCGCCTCCCGGGAGGGGGCTGAGGAGTTTCGGTACATCCGGAGGGACACGACTGTGGCGAAAGGTCGCTTGTACTTCGCCGATGTGGCACCCCCTGTCCGAGCGAAGGCGGTGGAAAACCTTCTCATTCTTGCCCGCCACCATCAGAGATCGGGTTGGATAACGGCATATCGCAAGGCGGATTCGGTAGGTATTCGGATTGCTCATGTCATGCTTGAGGGGTAGCCGTTCCGGCGTGGAAGGAGGGCACCATGGCACTCACATTCGCCGACGCATTACAGCTATTGGAGCTATTCCATCAACGAGACTACGCACAGGTCAGACCCCATCTGTACTTTAAATCGTTACAGTCGGACAAATGGATTCGTCCGAAGGGAATGCGAGTGGTTCCGTCGAACCTGGAAATCGGGATTTTGGACGCCGAACAGGAAGAGTGGGAAACCATCCCCTTTAAGGACGTGAGTTTCGGCCTCTGGTAGGACGCGCGGCCTTGGTTGATGGTGGGCCCCTGGAGGTGCCGGGCACCTCGGTCGCTCCAACACGAGGAGGGATGCGATGGACGTCATGGATGCCATCGTTCAGCGCCGTTCCGTGCGAGCCTACACCGACCGGCCGGTAGAGAAGGCGACTGTCGAAGCCCTCATTCGAGCCGCCACGCACGCGCCCAGTTCGATGAACGAGCAGCCATGGGCGTTTGTGGTGGTTCAGGATGCGAAACGGCTGTCGCTTTGGTCGGAACGTATCAAACGCTACGTGTTGAAGCGCCTCAAGCCGGGTTCTCCGTTGGAGAAGTACCGTGACATGATCGCTGATCCTGCCTATCACGTGTTCCATCGGGCGGGGACATTCATCATCTGTGCGTGGTCCGGTGCCCGCAACGGGGAGGAAGACTGCAGCCTGGCCGCCCAGAACCTCATGCTCGCCGCCCATGCCATGGGGCTGGGTACCTGTCCGATCGGCTTTGCCCGGCAGTGGTTGAACCAGGCGAGGATCAGGAGGGAACTCGGTATCCCTGACGACTATGTACCTGTTTTTCCCCTCGTGGTGGGGCATCCGAGGGGAGACACCCCGCCGGTCGAGCGGAAGGCCCCGCAGATTCTGGCCTGGAAATAATCGAAGATGCCGTCGGCCAAAGCATTGCGCCTTGCGATCGTGGGGTGTGGGAGAGTCGGCCGGCACTGCGCCGAGGCCATGTGTCTCAGCGACGACCTCGTCCCGGCCGTTCTGGTGCGGCGGACGGCCGGCGCGGAAGACGCATTGGTTGAGCCGCTTCGACACATCCAATCGTCGCCGATATCGGACAGGCGAGAGACGTGCGGGGAGCGCTCGTCTGCGTGCCGACGAATGTCGCTGCGGATACGGCACGCCGGATACTCTCCCACGGGATTTCGATTGTGGAGTGCGCCACGCTTCACGGCGAGGCGCTCATTGAGCATAAGGCAACCATTCACAAGGCGGCCCCCCAGCACAAAGTGCCGGCCATCGTGGGCGCGGGTTGGGATCCCGTCCTGCTCTCGCTCTTCCGCTCATGGTTCGCGCTGCTCACACCCGGAGGGACGACCGAGACAAGGCATCGGCCCGGAGCCAGTCTCCACCAGACCCTCATGGCCATGAGCGTGGCTGGGGTGAAAGACGCGCTCAGCACCGAGGTACGAGCTGCCGACGGCAGGCTGCAACGTTATGTGTATGTCGAATTGGAGCCGGGCGCGAGCGCTGATCGGGTCGCCGCCGCCATTCATGCCGACCCGCTGTTCTTGGGTGAGGAGACGCACGTGTTTCCAGTCGAGAGCCTTTCCGGGCTTGAGCGAGAGGGGCGAGGCGTGGTCGTGGAGCGACAAGGCCCTCCGGGGCCACTGGCCCATCAGCGACTGCTCTTGGAGGCACGGTTTGAGGAATCTGTTCTCACCGCACAAGTGATGCTGGCTGCGGCACGCGCCTTGCCGACCCTTCGACCAGGAGCTCACTTTCTTTCCGAGATCCCGCTCACGGCGCTATGGGGGGATCGGGCAAAGAGGGCAGAACGTGAATGGCTCTAACTCGGGCCACAGCTTGCCCCTCGGAGCCTCGCTTGAGCCCCCGAAGCGGAGGCGGAGCATGCGACAGACCTGGTGCCGACTGTCCGCCATTTCGTCGTGGGACTCTTTTGTCTGCTGCGAGATGGTCCGGCATGGCTCTCTCGCGGTCCCATCGCCTGATGGCGCACCCTGGACTGCCTCTCCCTTGTGGTTTTCGATTGCCTGAGTCAAAGTGCGACATCCCCTCTGGTGGAGGCTGTGCCGAAAGGTGACGGTCCCCCCAAAAGGAAACGACCTAGTATCAGACCGTTTCGAGAACCGGGTTAAGGGCGCTCCACAATGGCATCAGGCTTGCTGAGGATTAGAGGAGCAGGACAATCGACGATGCAGTCTCCTGGTCCCGACACTGAGACCACGCAAGGACAATGGGAGCATTTCCCTCACGAGGCCGATGTGGGTGTGCGAGGGATCGGTTCGAGCAAGCAGGCGGCCTTTGAAGCGGCGGCCATGGGCTTGACCGCAGTTCTGACCGACCCGTTGACGGTCGCCCCGATCCAATCGGTGCCGATCGCCTGTGAGGCGCCTGATGATGAGCTGCTCCTGGTCGATTGGCTGAATGCCCTCGTGTATGAAATGGCCACGCGGAAGATGCTGTTCAGCCGCTTCCGGGTTCGCTTCGATGATCGGTCGTTACAGGCCACCGCCTGGGGCGAGCCGGTCGACGTGGCAAGACATCAACCGGCCGTCGAAGTGAAAGGGGCGACCTACACGGAGCTGGCCGTGAGGCGCGATGAACGGGGGCGTTGGATTGCACAGTGCGTGGTGGACGTGTAGGTCGCATTCATAAGTGAGGCGGCGGTGGATCTCAATCTATTGAAACGACGCGGGCGCGACGAGTGGCATATTTCTCCGCATGGCAAGATGCGAGTGCCCGGCGTGATCTATGCGAGCGAAACTTTGATTCATGAAATGGATGACAAGGTGTACGAGCAGGTGATGAACGTCGCGACGCTGCCGGGGATAGTCCGAGCCTCCTATGCGATGCCCGATGCGCATTGGGGTTATGGGTTTCCGATCGGCGGAGTGGCGGCATTCGACCCGGACGCCGGTGGGGTCGTGTCTGCCGGCGGGGTGGGCTTCGACATTTCCTGCGGCGTCCGACTGCTGCGTACGGGGCTCATGGTCGAGGATCTTCAGCCGGTGAACGAATTGCTGGCCGAGACCCTGTTTCGTCGCATTCCCGCCGGCGTGGGAAGCACCGGGAAGGTGCACTTGGATCGACGGGAGATGGACGCCATGCTCGCAGGCGGCGCGAGTTGGGCGGTGGGGAAGGGCTATGGGACGCACGAAGATTTGGAGTTCATCGAAGAGCACGGCTGCATGGCCGGCGCCAGACCGGATTGCGTGTCGGATTTTGCCAAGAAGCGGCAGCAGGATGAGATGGGGACGCTCGGGTCTGGCAATCATTACCTGGAAGTGCAGCAGGTGGTGAAGGTTTTCGATGCGGAAGCGGCGTCGGTTTTCGGAATCCGCGAGGGCGACCTCGTCGTGAGCATCCATTGCGGCTCTCGTGGACTCGGGCATCAGATCGGCACCGAGTTTCTCAAGCGCATGGCCGTCAGCGCGGCGGGCTATCACCTTGAACTGCCGGATCGGGAATTGGCCTGTGCCCCGATCAATTCCGAGGTGGGGCAGGAGTATCTCGGAGCGATGCGCGCCGGGATCAACTGCGCGTTGGCCAATCGCCAGATCATTACCCACCTTGTCAGGCAGGTCTTCGCCGAGATATTGCCGCAGGCCACGCTGTCGTTGCTGTACGACGTCTCCCATAACACCTGCAAAGTGGAAGAGCATGTCGTCGACGGGACGCCCACTCGCCTCTTCGTGCATCGTAAGGGTGCGACACGGGCGTTCGGCCCAGGCCATCCCGATGTTCCTCCTCCTCTGCGCGCGGTGGGGCAGCCGGTCCTGATCGGTGGCACGATGGGAACGGCCTCGTATGTGCTCGTGGGTACGACGCAGAGCATGTCGCTCGCCTTTGGGTCCGCCTGTCATGGAGCCGGCCGCAGCATGAGTCGTCACCAGGCGCTCCGGCAATGGCACGGGCGGGAAGTGGTGAAAGAACTAGCCGCACGCGGCATTCTCATTCGTAGTCCCTCGATGCGCGGCGTCGCCGAAGAAGCGCCCGGGGCTTACAAGGATGTCAGCGAAGTGGTCGGCGCGGCGGACGAAGCGAATCTAGCCAGGAAGGTGGCGAGGCTGGAACCACTCGTGTGCGTCAAGGGGTAGCGAGGGAGGCAGGAAGGGGCGCCGCACGTGCCAAAAGAATTTGTCATCTTCGCGGGCACAGCGAATCCTGATTTGACAGCCACAATCGCGGCGGATCTGGGAATGTTGCCGGGCAGCTGTGCGATCGAGTGATTCCCGGACGGAGAAACGTCCGTCCAACTGCGGGAGTCGGTCCGACGCAAAGAAGTCTTTCTCGTGCAGCCGCTCTCGCCTCCCGTGAACGACCATCTCGTCGAGTTGCTGGCCCTGGCGGATGCCTGCCGGCGGGCTGCAGCAGCCCGCATCACAGCGGTGGTGCCGTATCTCGGGTATGCGCGATCGGACAAGCGGCATGGCCGGCGCGAGCCCATCTCGGGGAGGATGGTGGCCGATGTGCTCGAGGCCGTCGGGATCGACCATGTCGTCACCATGGATCTCCATGCGCCGCAAATTGAGGGATTCTTTCACATTCCGGTGGACAGCCTGACTGCGGTTCCCACGCTGTGCAACATCCTGCACGAAATACTGCCTCAGGGGATTGTCGTGGTCGCGCCGGATGCAGGTGCCCTTCGAATGGCGGCTGACTATGCGCACCGCCTCAAGGGAACGGTGGCGGTCCTCCACAAGCGACGAGAGAGCGGCACAGGAACCCAGGTCACTCATCTGGTTGGTGATGTCGGCGGAAAGCCCTGCCTCATCGTGGATGACATGATCTCGACCGGGGGCACCCTCGCGTCCGGCATCGAGGCGCTTCTCCAGGCAGGCGCGGGTCCAGAACTGACGATCGCGGCCACACACGGGCTGCTTCTTCCTGGAGCTCGCCAGAAGTTGGCGCACGAAGCCGTGAAGAAGGTGTTGATCACAGATACCGTCGCTGGGGCCCCCAAGGATTGGCCCTGCTTGCAGGTTATTTCGATCGCTCCGGTCATCGCTGGGGCGCTCAAACGGCTCCTGGAACATCGGTCGCTGGGTGATCTGTACTGAGCAGAAGGAGCATCTCAAAAACCAGAAAAGGTACCGGGAGTCGGTGTGCTACGAACGCGACTATCGCGGGAGCGATGAGGGCGGCGCTTTATTCATGATGAGGGGAGGCCCCTCGAGGGCGGCGTGCAGGCGCAGACTTCACACCGCGGCAAGCGGCGTCGATCAAGAGTCGTCGTCGTGAGCGTGGCCGGAAAAGGCGGAGCAGGACGCCGTCAGGTACGAATCAAGAAGACGAACGCAAGTGAACCGCTGAGGACGTGTCGAACCGAAGAAAAGGTACCGGGAGTCTTTTCTTCACCTCGTCCGTTCAATGCCTGGCCCCCGCCTGCCAATCATCCATCGTATGCCACATGCGTCGTCACAGAAACATGATCCGCTCCTCCTGATCCGGGGTGACGAAGACCACGCCGTTAGAGCAACGTTTGGAGCTTGCTCAAAGTTTCAATCAGGACGGCCGGGGACGCGGCACCTTTCTTGACCGCCTTTCGCGTTCTCCAGTCCAAGCTCTTGACTTGATCCGCGAGGACGACGCTTATCCGGTGAGGGTCATCGCTCATGACCACCTCGAAGGGATACCCCTTCTTCTGGCTGGTCATCGGACAGCACAGCATCAAGCCGCTGGCTCGATTGTAGCTCGCCGGAGAGAGGACCAATGCGGGACGATGTCCGGACTGTTCATGGCCGGATTGTGGATTGAACTGCAACCACACGATGTCGCCGCGGTCGGGAACATACGCAGCTTTCTTCATCACCAAATCTCGCGGCCGACCGGGACGCTCGAATCGATCTCGCCGTGTATATTCTTTCGTGTGATCCGCTTTACGAGCTCGTCGAGCCGATACACACGGCGGAGGTGAGGTATCAATACAACGGTCCCATCTTGGACTTCGATCTCCAAGTCATCCTGTGCTTTGATTCCGACCTGTGTCGCGACGCTCTTTGGGACTCGAATGGCCAAACTGTTGCCCCATTTCTGTGCTCTCGTTTTCATATGCTGTGCTCCCATGTATCTACGATGTAGATACTAGGCCAGACAGTGGCTGGCGTCAAGGTTTCGACGTGGTCCCGAGGCGCATGCCCCACTTCTTGAGCGTACGAGTTAGGAGAAAAGGAGACGAGGGACTCTCACGAGCTTGCTGATGTCGCACGCCGCATACTGAACCGCTCCGCGGTTACCTGACCCGGCCGCATTGACACGGCCTCGATGCAACGCTAGCCTCGTGCCATCGGTGCGCCTTCGTGCTTGCCTGTTCCGAGGTCAACGGTGGCCACACGCCTCGTCAGCATCCAGGGGCATCCGGATCCTCATCCCACGCATTTCGGGCATGCCCTGGCGGACGCCTACGCCAAGGCGCGGAAGCAGCCGGGCACGAGTGCCGACGCCTCGGGTGGCCGCGCTCGACTTTCCCCTCTTGCGCCTCAAGGAAGACTTCGAGTCGGGCACGCCGCTTTCCCCTGTGGCACGGCATGATGCCCGCGCTGCTCAAGGCGTTCTTCGAGCAGGTGTTCTGGCCGGGCTTCGCGGTCACGTCCGACTCCCACGGCATGCCGAAGAAGTTGCTGACGGGCCGCACGGCGCGCGTGGTCGTGACCCTGGGGATGCCCGCGTTCGTGTATCGCTGGTATTTCGGCGCGCACGGCCTCAAGAGTCTGACCCAGGGCCTGCTCGGGTGCTCGGGCATCGCGCCGATCAAAGAGAGCCTCATCGGTACGATGGAGGGGATGGACGAGGCCAAGCGGGCCGGCTGGCTCGAGACGATGCGGCGGTTGGGTTCCGGCGGCAACTAGCGACAACGAATTCGAACAAGGGTGACCGCCGGTGACGACCGATCCGGCCACGGCGAGACACCGGGCCAGCTCAGCGAGGTATGGGGCCCGAGTCGCTCGTGGAAGTCAGCGGAGACCGGCCGGGCATGCTGACGCGATAGGCCCCGCAGCCGTGACAGGTGAGGGCGATTTCACCGGCGCGGCTCATCCGATCGACCTCGAGGAAGACTTGATTCCAGGTGAAGTGGGGGCATCCGACGAGAAGGCTTTCGAGCCAGCACTCTCCCTCAGTTGAGAGGGACTCCATGATGGCGCCCCTGAGGCTCGACGCAGCCGGCGTCGGGGTCTGACAGGGCGGGCGAAGGGTCTGGGGTTCGAGCAGCGTGGTCATCGGAAAACCTCTCCAGAGAGCGGTGCGATGCGCAAGGGGTCGATGAGGGGGACAGGATACTCGCGCGTCTCGCGATCTCCACTAGGTAAAGCCCTAGGAAGTTCTTGAACCGAGGGGAGCGGCTCACCCCGAAAACGTCTGCGATGGCAAAAGCCATGGTGCCGGGAGTCTTCCCGCAGGGCGTGCTCATGCGCACACTCCTCCGCTGCGCCATCTGGCTGCTTCCTGAGTCGTGCTCGTACTGTCGGGACTGCCGGATATGGTATGCTCCGCACAGTCACACGGCATGGGGAATCCGGGCCATGACCACGCAGTCCCCGGGCGTCATTTTCATCCGCTGGCTTGCCGCCGCTCGCATGGCGCTTCCGAGGGCCATCGCGCTGCTCGCATCGTCGGAGACGCAGGCAGGCTTGACCGGTCGCTTCGTGGTGAGAACCCCTGGTCGCGTGCGTCGAGGCAGACGCGTAGGGTGGTGCATGGTGGAGAAGAAAACCGTGGCAGGAACACGTTCTAACTTCCTCTGGCCGTTTCTCATCGGCCTCGGCCTCCTCGCGCTGCTGGTGCCGGCACGGGCAGCGCAAGCCGAGACGGATCGAGGCGCGTGGCGCACGGAGCTGCCGGCGCCGGCGAAGCGCACGGAGGTGGCTGCGGCGGCGCTGAATGGGAAGATGTACGTCGTGGGTGGGTTCGAGCAGCCCGGCCTGGGCAACGTGATCCATCTGGCCATCACCGCATCCGTCGAAGAATACGACCTCTCCGCGGGCCGATGGACGGCCAAATCGCCGTTGCCGGTCGGGCTGCATCACGTGGGCATCGGTGTGGCGGGCGGGCGGCTGTACGTCATCGGCGGCTACAAGCAGTCGGGGCTGAGCGTCTGGAGTCCGGTGGCGACGGTGTATGCCTACGATCCGGCGACGGATGCCTGGACGGAGCGCGCACCCATGCCGACCGCGCGCGGCGCCTTGTCGGTGACGGAGCACGACGGGAAGCTGTATGCCATCGGCGGCTACGACCGCAAGGCCAACAGCCCGGCGGTCGAGGTCTACGATCCCGAGCGCAATCTCTGGACGTCGCGCGCGCCGCTGCCGACGCTGCGCGATCATCTGGCGACCGCCGCCCGGTCCGGGAAGATCTATGCGGTCGGCGGACGCCTGAACGGTGACTATCATCGGAATCTCTCCGTGACGGAAGTGTACGATCCCGCGACCGACCACTGGACCAGCGCCGCGGATCTGCCGACGGCTCGCAGCGGCATCACGGCCTCGGTCACGGGCGGGCGGATCTATGTCTTCGGCGGCGAGGGAGCGGACGGGACGTTCCGTGACAATGAAGCCTACGATCCTGCTACCGGTACCTGGCAGACCATGGCGCCGATGCCGACCGGTCGTCACGGCCTCGGGTCCGCAGTGCTGCAGGGGCGCATTCACGTCATCAGCGGCGGGCCGACGCCGGGCGGCTCCTTCAGCGATGTCCACGAGGTCTTTACACCGCCGGCCGGCCGTTGAATGTGGGCATGATGCCGTCGGCGGTCGGGGACGACCTGGCCCCGTACGTCGTGCTCGAGCTTCGCGCCTGAGGGGAGCGGCCGGCCCTTTTCGTGCGAGTCCCTGCACGCGGTGACGGGCCAGATGGTTGCGTCCCTGGGCATATTCCAGTTGAAAACGGTGTCGGAATGACTCAGGAGTCCTCGCGTCTTCATGACTCGTCTGGCTAACGCCTGCGCCGGGTCGGGTCATGCTCGCCTGGCTCGACGCTCGTTCTCCCCAGGGCCTGACCGGAGGGCCGCCTGCCTTGACCGATGCGAGTGCCGTTGCGAGACTGGCCATGGTTCCGTTTTGGAACCGTTCTGTCGGTATGGAGGACGGATGCCCACGGTAACGATCAAAAACATTCCGGTGCCGGTGTATCGCGAATTGAAGCGCCAAGCCGCCCGCCACCATCGCAGTCTGAACCAGGAAGTGATCGCCCTGCTTGAGGCAGGAAGTAGAAGCGTGCCTCTGGATCCGGATGCCTTTCTCGCCGGCGTGCGTCGGATTCGCCTCACTCCCAGGCGGAAGCCCGTGACCGACCTGACCCTCAATCGTCTGAAGCGGCAAGGGCGTCCGTGATCATCGTCGATACGAATCTCCTGATCTATCTGTTCGTACAAGGCAGTCGGACAAGCGAGGCTGAGGCGGTGCTACGGCGTGATCCTGTGTGGGCGGCTCCCTGGCTTTGGCGGTCGGAATTCCGAAACTGTCTCGTCGGATTGGTCCGCAGGGGGGATGTGCGTGGTGATGAGGCAACCCGCGTCGTGGAAGAAGCGGAACGATGGATGGAGGGCCGAGAGTACACCGTTCGGTCCGCTGCGGTGCTTCGACTTGCGGAGTATTCGGGCTGCTCCGCGCACGATTGCGAGTTCGTTTCGATCGCGCAAGATCTGAGGGTGCGGCTGGTCACCGCCGATCGACAACTCCTGCATGCCTTTCCTTCCGTTGCGGTGTCCCCCGCCTCGTTTGGCGTCTGATCCTGTCGAGGAAGCGCGGATTGGGCCGCCCGGCCTTGGCCCCGTAGCGCGCCTGCTTGGCGAAGGCGGGGATCGTGATCTCCTCCAAACAAAACAATGTACCCGAAGAAAAGAAAAGGTACCGGGAGTCTTTTCCTGGAGTCAGAACCACCGAAAGTCTGTGGATCGCTGCTATCGTTACTCCACGTTCTCGATTGCGACGTGGATCTTCTCGTGCGAATGAAGGCTTCCCCAGGAAGAGCAGCCTGAGATATCCCCCAAACGCGCCGCTGGCAAGAATCCGCTCGCCTGCTTTCGGCTGCTAGACGGCGGCACCCACGAGGCTCTCCAGTGGGATTTGAAGTTTGCTATGAAGCCTCCGAATCATTTCCAGGGAGAGGCTGCGCTTTCCGGTCAATATCTCTGATACCCGCCCAGCGTCCGCCCAATCATGGCTCGTCGCCAGCCTTGGTACCTGGCTTTGCATCCATCAAGTTCGCGATTTGATGCGTGCCGGTCATGGAGTCCACGACCGGCACGCACGGCAACCCCCGGGGTACCTTAACGACTCAGGATCTCCAGGATTTCATCCAACGGGCGGATGGTGCCGAGCAGTGTGGGGCCGCCGAACTGCTTGTTGTGACGATTTTCCTTCACCCGTTCGAGGGCGATGATCAGGTTGTTGAAGTCGTCCAGCTTGGCGGTCTCAAAATAGGTGATGAAGTCCAGATCATCCAAGCCGCTGGAGTGATAGAGCTTGCGCTTCACCGTCTTCAAATAGTTCAGCGTGACTTCCGTATGCTCCTTCATCATCGCATTGCGGCCGTCCTGGCCCGTGATCCACCACTCTGCGTCTTTACGGATCGGGATGACGACGGCATAGGGCTTGGGACCGGCATCGGTCTGGGTTTTCAACGCCGTCTTCATCTCGTCCGGGAGTGACGGCACGTAGTTCGTCGGCTTGGTGAGCCCGTTAAAGGTATAGGTATTCACCAGATGCTTGCCCAAGGTCGTCCCCATCAGATCCAGGAGGAAGTTCTGGTTGGACAGGACCTCGGGCGAATGTATCCGGACGAAGAAGTCAGCCTTTTCCACGAGTCCCCGGAGCATGAACGTATCGGTGATGACGTGGTCGCTGTGTGTCTGGAAGACGGCCTTAAATTCTGACGCAGCCAAGACCTTGGCCGCCTTGTCGAACTTCCACCACTCCTCATCCACCTTAAAGACTGCGAAGGTGCCGTAGACTCCCGGGTCATTTAACAGCTTCTCTCGGTCCACCGCAGCGTGACCGGGGAGGGCTGATGGAAGACTCAGGCCACATATGAGGCCGACAATCGCCAGACGGCTGAGAGTGTTCATAAGTCGGTTCTCCTTTTGATGGGGTAAGGAAGTTCAAGCCGACAGTCGAAACGGTTCCTTGAGTGAAGGATAGCCAGTATCGATCACGCGCTTCTCACGAAAGCGTCACGTTTTTATCACGGCGGTTGGAGATTCGATCAGGTCGTCAGGGTGGGAAGCCGGAATGTTATCGTCGTTCCGACATGCGGTGTGCTGTGGGCTTCGATGGTGCTTCCGTGCAGTTCAAGGATTTTCTTGGTAATGGCGAGGCCCAGACCGGCTCCCTCCGATCTGGACCGCTGCTGCTTGTCCGCACGGTAGAATCGATCGAAGATGTACGGGAGCTCCTGTTCGGCTATGCCACAACCGGTATCCGTCACTCGCACGGTCACCGCCTGTGCCTCGTGAGCCAACGCGACGGTAATACTTCCGCTTTCCGGAGTGTATCGGAGCGCATTATGGATGAGGTTTTCCAGTGCCCGTTCGATGAGTCCGATGTCGGCTCGAACGAATGGAATGTCGGAACGGAGGTCGGTATGCACATGGATATGCCGGCTGTCAGCCGCGAGTTGAAATTTTTGGGCCACGTCTTGGACGAGTTCAGCCAAAGAGAACGGCTCACATTCTAGCTGGTTTTCGCACGAATCCAGCTTGGCCAATTCGAACAGTTCCTCCACCAGCTGTCTCAATCGCTCGCTCTGCTTGAGAGCGATGTCCAGGAACGCCCGTTGTTCTCCTGCCGTCATGGTGCCCTCTTTGATCAGCAGGGTTTCGAGGTAGCCATGAAGCGATGCCAGTGGCGTACGCAGATCGTGAGAGACATTCGCGACCAATTCACGGCGGAGGCTATCGGTCTGCTTGAGGGTCGCCATTTGCTGCAGGATCCGTTGGACCATTCGGTTGAACGTAGCGCCAAGTCGGTCGATCTCGTCCTGACGGTCGGTGGATGAGCCGACGCCCGAGGCCGCAGGCACCTGCGTTGAAAAATCGCTTTTCGCGAAGGTCTCCATGGTGGAGGCCAAACGCTTGACTCTTCGGGTGAGCACGTTGAACAGCAGCAGCCCTGCCAGAAGTGCGAACAGCAACCCCGACAGCACCGCCCATAGACTCAACCTGAGAATGTAGCTGCCTTGCAACATCTCGACGGCGGAATCGTAGGCCTCACCCCCGAGCACGATGTAGAGATAACCTTCAGGTTCACCATGCGGAGGAATGGGAGCAACAGAGAAGACCTTTTCCCGCGTCCCGTCGCGGGGATCATCGCCCAGGATTGGAAAGGTGGCAGGTTCGCTCAAGAACTTTTTGACCGGTCCCAAGGCGATGGTCGACCGTTTGACTTTCTCGGGCGGGGCCGAGAATGCCTGAATGGTGCCGTATCGATCGAGCAGATAGATTTCGATACCCGGGTTGACGACCATCAGCAGGTGGAACAGTTCTTTCAATGCATACGGATTGACTTCTCCCTGGCTCGTCAGCAGCTGGTCGGCCACCAAGTTCTTGGCGAGCGCACGGTTGAGTTTCTGGTTTACCTCTTGCCAGTACATGCGTGTGGTGAAAAAGGTTAAGAGGATGTACAAGATGCCCATCGAGCAAAAGAGGACCAACAACACGGCCGAAAGCTTTCCGTAGAGCGTCCGTCCCATCCGACTAGTCCCTTAAGTCAGGTGCTTCCCTGTCGCGGAACTTATAGCCGATACCCCACACGGTCAAAATGAAAGTCGGCCGCGCTGAATCTTTCTCGATCTTCGCTCGCAGCCGGTTGATGTGCGAATTGACCGTGTGCTCGTACCCGTCATGGCCGTAGCCCCATACAAGATCGAGGAGTTGAACGCGCGTGTACACCCGTCCAGGGTGTTCCGCAAACTGCAGAAGAAGGTCGAACTCTTTGGCCGTCAGTTCCCGAAGGCCGCCTCCCACCGTGACCGTCCGCTTTTCAACCTCGATACAGAGATCACCCGCCCGAATACGTTTCTGCACAGCCACGGTGGTTTTGGCGGCAAAGCCCTCCGCGCGTCGAAACAACGCCTTGACACGCGCCAGTAGCTCGCGAATGCTAAACGGTTTCGTTAAGTAATCGTCTGCTCCCACCTCAAGCCCGAGCACTCGGTCCAGTTCGGAGGATTTCGCCGTCAACATCAGAATCGGCGTATAGGTCGGATGGGCCCGTAACCGCCGACACAGTTCCAAGCCATCCATGCCGGGAAGCATCACATCGAGGATAATGAGGTCATATGGAGTCTCGAGCGCTGCCGCGAGGCCCTCGGTTCCATCATGCACAACCCGGACTGCATGACCCAGATCGCGGATATGGAGCTCTATGAGCTTGGCGATGTCCCGGTCATCCTCAATGACAAGTATGGTTCGGCTCATAGACGTTCTCGCCGTTTTGATGGGGCATTGAACTCTCTAACACAGGGTTGTCACAAAAGCATCACGGAGAACAGGTGTCGATCCAAGATGAGACGGTACTGCATAGAAGTTGGTCCGCTTGCGCCGGATCCTCGGCGCCGTCCGCAAGCACGACGGGACCTATGAAATTGAAATTGGTTGAAATTGGGGTCAGAGTGGTATTGTGGTCGTGGATGCCCAAATGACGTGAGCCGTTCTCTGGAAATTGCACGCTGACCCGATTTCCTGCGTCTAGCGCTTGAGGCGGAACGGCTCATGGTTCTGGCGTCGCCTGGCGGACGGTTGCGCGCGAACATCGGTAGCGCGTTGCCTCTGCTCGAGCCCAACATGATGCGCCGAGAAGACCTGAACGGACTCCTGATCGGTCTGCACGATTCAGCGAATGAGACGATCGGGCCGGGAATCTTCGACGATCTGAGCCATGACGGTCGCCAGATGTCAGTTCGAACACCAGTCGTTTTCACACATGCAACCCACATTCTCCGTTGGAAAGTTCCTACGCGAACGAGTCAGAATGCCAATAGGAAGGCGCCACAGCTCTCGTCGAAGCCGGTCTCAACGGTACGGCACTTGCCTCCTGGCCACGTGTAGTGCTCCTCATTTGTCAAGCGGCCACGAACTGAGTGCTGTGGCTGAGATGTTGTTGTTCAACCTGACATGGTGTCCGATATCCGAGTGCTGAATGCCAATACTGCGTGTTGTACCACTCGACCCAGGTAGCGAGCGCCTGTTCCAGCTCCAGCGGGCTGGTCCAATCGCGGACCCAGACCAACTCTTCCTTGAGCGTTCGTATGAGCCGTTCCGTATCCGCGTTGCCCTTCGGGTTGTTATAGCTGGTGAAGGCCTGCGTGATACCCAGCGTTGCACAGGCCTTCATGAAGGCGACCGAGGTTGGCTGACAGCCGTTATCACTCATGAGGTGAAGTCCGTGGTCCCGGCTTCCGTGGGGGAACTGGCGCTGCACCGCTTGATTCAACGCGACCAGCCAGTGGGACGTCTTGGCCTGGAGGCCCGCGTAGTGGCCACGATTTTCTTGGAGTACCAGTCCAACACGACAACGAGATAGACCCACCCGATGGGCTCGACCATCACTTTGGTCATGTCAATGCCCCACCACTGATGCGGAGCCGTCGGGCGGGGCTTGCTGCGCGTCGGTGTCCGCAACGCCTTCTACCGGGGCTTGCCCTTCCCCAGCAAGCCGTGCTCCCGCAGCAGCCGCAGGACCCGTTTCTTGTTGACGTGCGGGCCTTCCCCGAAGCGCAACTGCGCCCAGATCCGGCGATACCCCCAAAACGGATGGTCCGCTTTCAGCGCCTGAATCCGTTCCAGCACCGGCGCGTTCTGCTGGTTGATCTTCGGCGAGCGACGACGGCTCATGACCACACCTCCTCGTCGCTTTTTTTGAGCTCCACCGTGAGTTCCCCGACGAGCTTCTTGAGTCGGCCATTCTCATGCTGGAGCCGGGCTTCGCGTTCCGTCTGCTGGGCAACCTCAAACGCTTTGGGGGCGTTCGAGAGAAATTGCTCGCGCCACTGGTAATACTGCGCTTGGCGGATGTGATAGTCCTGACAAGTGGCGGTCACCGGTTTGCCCTTGAACCCTTCGAGCACAACGGTAGCCTTGGTTTTCGCGTCCCATTTCCGTCGCTTCATGGCTGATCCCTCCCTCGTGGATCAGCCACAGTCTACTTAGTTCTGATGGCTTTGTCTTAAAGGGGAGCAGTATACACGCTTGCCATAGCCGGTGCCGTTGTTGCCCTGTCGAGTCCGGCTGGATGGTTATGGGGCGCCAGCGTGCCCGTGATTGAGAGGAGCGAAAGAACCGTGCGTACAGCGCTCACGGAGATCGTGCGAACGCTGGCCCTGACCATCGGTCCAAGAAGTCACCAGGACCGCGCGAATCTGGACGCTGCCGCCAGGTTTATTTCGGAACGGCTCGCATCCTTGGGTTACGACGTCACGGCACAGCCGTATCAAGTCGGTGAGTTGCCGGTCCGCAACATCATCGGGGAGCGACGAGGCACGGAAGAGCCCGATCGTGTGATCGTGGTCGGGGCCCATTACGACACGGTTGTCGGCTCGCCAGGTGCGGATGACAATGCCAGTGGAGTGGCGGTGCTGCTGGAACTCGCGCGCCTCCATGCGAAGACACGGTTTTGGAAGACGGTGCGATTCGTGGGGTTCACGTTGGAAGAGCCGCCGTTTTTCAGAAGCCGGCACATGGGCAGCCGTGTGTATGCGCGGGCGCTTAAGAAGCGGGGTGAACAGGTCGAGGCGATGCTCTGCCTGGAATCGGTCGGCTACTATTCGCAGGAAAAGGGGAGCCAGTCGTTCCCCTGGCTCGTCTTCTGGCTGCGCTGGCGTTATCCCACGACCGGCAACTTCCTCACGATCGTGAGCAATGCCGATTCACAGCCGCTTCAGGCACAGGTCGCCGATGCGCTGAAGGCCCACATGAGCTTACCGGTCGAGACCTATGCAGGTCCTTGGTGGGTCCCGGGGGTAGACTGGTCCGACCACGCATCGTTCTGGAACGAGGGCTATCCTGCCGTCATGCTGACGGACACGGCCCTGTTCCGGAATCCCCATTACCATCGCGCGACGGATCTCCCCGACCGGCTGGACTATGAGGCGATGACCGAGCTGGTGCGAGGCCTGGGGGATGCGCTCATCTCGCTCGACGAACGCGGGTGATGGGCGGGGTGATCGGCCCCGGCTTTGAACAATCTGAAAGGCGAGAGAGCACGATATGATCGAGCCGCAGATTATCGAGTCTTCTCGGATCCCGCACGCAGAGGATGCGATGGAGATTGTGGAGCGGAAGGGATTGGGCCATCCCGATACCATCTGCGATGCCGTGATGGAGTCCGTCGCAGTGGAACTGGCGCAGGCCTATCTCAAGACCAGCGGCCGCGTCCTCCATTTCAATGCCGACAAGGGGATGTTGGTGGCCGGCCAGGTCGCCTGCCGATTTGGAGGAGGCTCGATGCTCGCTCCGATGCGCTTAATCCTGGGCGACCGAGCGACCTTCGAATGGAAGAACCAGCACATCCCGGTGAAGGAGATTGCCGAACGGACGGCGTATGTGTGGTTCGAACGACATCTGCCGCTGATCAAGCCTCACAAGAATGTGGAGTGCCAGGTAGAGCTGCGACCGGCGTCGGAAGAGTTACGGTCGGTGGCCGAACGGCCGCGGGGACCTGTGGCCAATGACACCTCCGCTACCGTGGGATACGCCCCGCTCACACCAACCGAGCGGTTGATCTTCCAGATCGAGCAGTTTCTGAACGGCCCCTCCTTTAAGAAGGAATTTCCGGATACGGGGCAGGACGTGAAGGTGCTCGGCGTTCGGACCGGCAGGACCCTCACCGTGACAGTCGCGATGCCGTTTCTAGCACACCTGATCCGGACGGAGTCCGCGTATTTCAAGCGGAAGGCGTCGGCAACCCGTGTCGTGACGGATGTCGTGAGGCGGCAGAGCGGGCCTGGGTTTTCTCCGCACGTGTGCCTGAACGCGCTGGATCGGCGAGGCGCCGGCGAGGCCGGCGTATACCTGACGCTCCTGGGTACGTCTGCCGAAGCCGGAGATTCCGGCGAGGTCGGACGAGGCAATCGCGTGTGCGGGCTCATTTCGCTCCGTCGTCCGGCCAGCGCCGAGGCTGCGGCCGGCAAGAATCCCGTCGCTCATGTGGGGAAAATTTATAACGTGCTGTCTCACGTGCTGGCCGAGGACATCCACAAGAGAGTGCAAGGCCTGCACGACGTGACGGTCTGGATCACGAGCCAGATCGGCAGGCCGATTTCATCGCCTCACGCTGTGATCGTCGAAGTGACTCCCGCGAACGGCACAACCCTTGACGCGGTGCGTCCGCAGATCCGCCGTGAAGTCCAACTGGCGCTCTCCCATATCCAGTCCTTCTGTCGGGCGTTGACGCGTGGTCTGTATGCGGTGTGCTAACCCGCATTATTCACGATGACTTCTACTGCAACCGCCGACACGCCGCTGCGACGAGCCTGGATGCGGCCTCTTGACAACCAGGCGGGCAGGCTCGCCGTTCGATCCCTCGACATACTGTTTCAAGTATGCCTCGGGCTCTCGCGGCTCCGCGTGTCCGTCTCGCCTGGCGTCTCCGCGGTTTCGTCACGCATTCTCGTGAATAATGCGGGCCAAGCGAAGGATTCGGCGTTTCGGGTCCGGGAACCGCTTGTTGACCTGCGTCGCAGGCTCCTCGCACCTGTCTGGCTCAGCTCTGTGGTCGCAGAGCCGACTCGGCGCGCCGATAGACTCCCTCTTTCTCCGACCACGGGACCAGGCCGAACGGCCCGCTCGGCAATGTTTCGTTTTTCCCCACGATGAGGCCGCCGCCAATGTGCATCCGTTCCGCGAGCCGTCCCAATGTCGCGCTCTGCAACGAAACGTCAAAGTACGTGAAGGCCAGGTTTCGGAACAGGATCAGGTGAAACATTTCCTCCGGAGCCGCCTTCCGGATGTCTTGGACGAGGAACTCCACTGACTCCCGATATTCCGACTTGATGCAAAATCATTCGGCTGCCTCATCAAATGCCTCCGTCCGCCAGCTCTCCGGCAGATCCCTCAGGCTGCTGGGTGGGTAGCAACCCCGCTGGGCGCGGGCGACGGCCCGATCATCAATATCGCTCGCAAGCACGGCGAGCCGAACGGTTGGAAACTGCGCCTGCAGCTTCAGCGTCCAGAGAAGCGAGAGGCTGTAAGGTTCTTCGCCGGCCGCGCAGCCGAGGCTCCGGCATCGCAGGACGCGTTGGCCACGGGCTTGTGCCTGTTGAGCCAGGGAAGGCAAGACCTCCCGTTCAAGGAACTGAAAGACGCTCTTGTCTCGATAGAACCGCGAGATGGGGATCCAGCAGCAGGAGTCCAGGACGGCCCATTCTTCGGGGTGAGTTTCGAGATAGGCGCGATAGTCAGCGAGCGATAGAAGACCCAGGGATTGAAACCGTCGCTGAATGCGTGTGTATACCTGACGGCGCACTTTGCGATAGCCGGGCCACACGAGTCGGAGTCTCGGTAGGCACCATTGCAAGAATTGCACGCCATCCGCGTCTCTCATCGCTGAATCGCCGGAAGGCCGGGGGTCTCTTTTCGCAGATTGTCCTGCAGTTCGCCAAAAATCTCAGCCAGGCAGCGGTCGCGATTGTCTCTGGTGATCGTCACCAGCCGGCAGTCGGACCTCTGCTTGACGTCTCGTATAAACCCGTCGCCCTTTGAGGCGATCGTCGCCACGAGCAGCTTCTGCGAATCCAACAGCGCCGCAATGGCGCCTCGAAAGCGCTGAGAGAGACATTCCATCTTGCCGATTTCGTCGATGACGATCAGCTGCGACTGAGCGTGCTCGAGATCGAGCTCGGCCAAGAGGCGCTCGAACCCCGCGACATCCACTCCATAGCGGCTGACACGGTAAGGGCCGGGATGATGGATGTGGGACAAGACCAACTGGCGTCCGCAGACCGTCACGAGCCGGAAGCCCTCTCTGGTTCCCCGCGCGTCCCGGATTTCTTCCGTATAGAATCCCGCTGGCGCATATTGCTCCAGGCGCAGGACCAGTTCCCGAATCAGCGTGGTTTTCCCGACACCGGGCAGGCCGGTGATCAGGATGTGGGGCCGGCGGCGGGCATGCCGGGGAAATTCATTGCCGTCAGAACCGACAGCGCTGGGACCGTCCTGTCCTGGCGAGTGGCTCACGCTCTCCGCTTGTGAATCGTGATGTGATTGCCGTCCTGATCCTCGATTACCGCCATTCGACACACGGGCGTGTCGAACGCTTCCACGACGAACGTGACGGCATATTCCTTCATCTTGTGTAGGAAGCCGTCGAGGTTCGATACTTCAAAGGCGATGACGGCGCCCTTGGCTCCGGGCTGGTGGCCCATGTCCGTCGTCGTGATCGCGAAGGTCGAGCCGCCGACCTCATATTCCACCCACCTGTTTTCGAAATTGTAGCCGACGTGCAGACCGAGCACGTGTTCGTAGAAGCGACGGGCCCGTTCCATGTTGGCGACCGGGTACACGGTAAGCGCGATCGACGTGATCATGGCGTCGTCCTTTCAGGCGAGGAATCCCCAGATGGTTTGGGCCTGGTCGCCGGGCGGATGATAGGACCGCAGTTTGGCCATGGCCTCCGAGTCCTGCTCCGCACTCTCTGGCCAGAGCGGGAATTGTTCTCCCGTGGGAGCGATCATCGAGTCGATATAGTCCCACGCATCGCCGTCGCTGAACACGACGATCGTCCATCCATCGCCGGTCTGGTACTCTACCTTGCCGATGAGCAGATCTCCCTCGACGAGGCGGACGCTGACGTGGCCCAGCTCGATCCGCCGGAGGACGTCCCTCGCTGCCGCGAAATATTGATCCCTCGTCATGCGTGCCCCCATGGAAAATATGGCACGGCCTTTCGACCATCGAAAGGCCGCTCCGGCTTGGGCAACCGCTCGTCATTCGCAGGCAGACCGCCCCCCGCAATAGGAACGTATGCATGGGGTTTGCCAGATCGGGACAGTGAAATACTTCACTGAAGAGTGAAGGAGTTCAGCAGAGCCCGACGATCTCGCCGATGGGATTTTGGGGACTATTGCCCCAGTCCGTTCCGGTGGGCGGGGAGAGGCGAACCTTGAGAATCCCTGATCGGCCGCTGCGGCGGCCCTGCTATTTCAACCCCCTGCCTTCCCTGAGGGCCGCCAACCGTCGACAGAGATCCTTCCAGTGAGTGCCGGCCCAAAACACACGACGACTCCGAGGGCATTGGAGGAATTCTCGATACTGTTGCGCCACGAAGGGAGGGACCAACGGCGCGGCCTCCGGCTGCGAGATCGTCAGGAGTCGGTCATTGCAGTCTGCGCACCGATGCCCTCGTTCGTGGTTCACGTCGAGCTCGACACCAAGCTCCCGGTGGAGTTGCCTGAGTTGGTCCTCTATGTGGGCGCTTCTGATCAGCGTGTGCAGACCGCGGAGCAATTTTCGTCGGGCCAGGTATCCGTCTCGTGTCAGCACCCACCGATGCTCCGCCAGCGCCCGTGCGATCAGCGTCTGGTCCGAGATGTCCTTGTCGTAGGCGGTGTCGTAGCCGAGGATCCGCAGCCAGCGGGCGAGCCGACCCAACATGGCGTCGGCAATGAATCGTCCGGGGGCGGGCTCGACCGGGCCTGCTTCATCCATCGTTGCTCTACCGCGGTGGATTCGGTGCGGATTGTCGTGGGGGCTGGAAACCGGCGCCGCGGACCACCAGGTGTTGGCCATCGGTGGTCACGCGTGCGTCGAAGAAGAGTTCCGCCAACCATGCGCTGGTTTGGACGTGATCGGTGACGGACGGGATGATGAATCGGCTTTCCCCTGCTGCCAAGGCGGCAAAGGGGATGATCTGGTCCGCCGCGAAACGGTCCAGTGTCGCTCCGGTCCGAAGGTCGTCGAGCAGTTGGTGTGCGACGTGTTTCCCGATCGACTCCGCGCTCCTTCTAAGGGCGCCGGCCTGGTCGGCCCCGAGGCGCACGGCTTCTCCTTCGTCTGCGAAGAGCGCCAGCGCAGCCCCGCGTTGCAGCGCCTCGCTGTCGTGGCGCACCTCGATCTCGGCTCGATAGCCGGCCTTTGCGAGCACCTCCTGAGCCGCATCCGCCATGCGCCGGCCGACGTGCCGTTCTTCGAGGTGCGACGACAGGGCAATCCCCCACACTCTGGTGACGGGGCCGGGAGGCTCGCTGGCGAGTGGACGGAAGGACTCGATGATGGGATGCACGACCAGATTCAGGATGCCGCCGCCTCGCGGAACGTAGCCGGGGCGGACGACCTCGACTTCCGCGTGGAGGCCCATTCCTTGCAACAACGGAAGCAACACGTGCTGGAGATGAAAGGCCGACGGCGCAAAGTCTTGGAAGAGACCGCCTTGCAGTTCGACGGTGATGGGAGACTCGGCGAAGGCGAGAACTGGTAGGAGCCCGAGGCTCAACATCGTCGTCGATCCAGCCGAGCCGATGTCCCACCGATATCGCCGTCCGGTTTTCAAGGGGCCCGGATGGAACGTGAATTCCTGGGACCCCGGCGCAAGCCCCTCCGTGCGTCCGCCGACGAGTTCGGCGACCGCCTCGACGACACGGATGTGCTGCGGTCGCAAACCCGGCTTGTCTCGCATCGCGCGAGCATGGACCACGTGGATCGCTTTTCCCGTCAGGGCGGAAAAGGCGACCGCCTGCCGTACAATGGTGCCGCTGCCGGAATGCCGGGAGCCGTCGATCGTGAGCATGGGGTCTCGCAGCCGGTTGGGCGAACGACGGTCCACTCGGAAGGAGCCGGTCCCATGTATAAGGCCGGGATGAGGTCGATCGCAAGCGAGCCGTTTTCGCCGAGATCCTTTGGCCTGGGCCGCTATCACTTTCTGTGCGTGACACTGGCTCTGCTTGTGGCCGGTTGCGCCTCTCCCAAGGGCGATCTCTGGCCTCCTCCGGAGAATTCCTCGACAGGGACGGTCTACGTGTCGCTCGATGTCTGGCATGCGGTGATCGGGTTCACCGTCGACCAGTCTTCGTATCGTGAACCTTCTGGGCGGATGGGTCTGGCCGAGCCACAAGCGCGGGGGGCGGGGACCCCGACCAACGTCGTATTCGAGGAGTGGGCTTACGCCGAACGCGGCTGGTATCTGGAAGGCCGACGGGGCCCGGCAGGGATCGTCCGCGCGTTGTTCTGGCCCACCGAGGGCATCGTTGAAGTGGGACGCCACGGTCGGCTGTGGGCGGATCGTACGCCGGATCCACCGGCAACGGTGTACAGATTTGATGTCAGCGAGGTGGGACTGCACCGTTTGCGCGAACATTTGCGTGGGACACTGGGCGGGGCCGAGTCGATCGTCTCGACTCCCAGTTCGATGTTTTACCCCGCCGCGCGGTCATACCACCTGTTTCATACGTGCCATCAATACGCCGCCGAGGCCTTGCGCGAAGCGGGATTGCCGATCACGCCGTTCTGGGCCTTCAGCCGATCGACGTTGGCGATGCAACTGCGTCGCGCGCTGGAACAGGCGCAGGAGGGCAAGCCATAACCGCGCGACGCACGGCGAGAGTATAATGATTCATGCGCGCGGGACGACAAGATCTGCCGGCGATGCCTCGCGTCGAGGGGGTGGTGCCGACCCGATATTGGCACCGTCTTGAGGACGGCCGCATTCAGTGCGATCTCTGCCCGCGTTTCTGCAAACTGCACGAGGGGCAACAAGGCTTGTGCTTCGTCCGAGCGCGACAAGAGGATCGCGTCGTCCTCACGACCTACGGACGGTCGAGCGGGTTCTGCGTCGATCCGATCGAAAAAAAGCCGCTTCATCATTTCTACCCCGGGACCTCCGTGCTTTCGTTCGGCACGGCCGGGTGCAACCTGTCGTGTAAGTTTTGCCAGAACTGGGACATGAGCAAGTCGCGCGTGATGGACACCTTGACGGACGAGGCCTCGCCGGAAACGATCGCCCGGGCGGCTGTGGCGTTCGGCTGTCGCTCCGTGGCCTTCACCTACAACGATCCGGTCATCTTCCACGAATATGCCGTGGACGTCGCGCAGGCCTGCCGCGAGCGCGGCATTCGATCGGTGGCCGTGACCGCGGGGTATGTCTGCGCAGAACCGCGCGAGGCATTCTATCGCTACATGGATGCGGCGAACGTGGATCTGAAGGGATTCACGGAGCGTTTCTACAAACAGATCTGCGGCGGGAGCCTGCAGCCAGTCCTCGAGACGCTGCTGTATCTCAAACATCACACGAGGGTCTGGCTGGAAATCACCACGTTGCTCATTCCCGGCGAAAACGATTCCGAAGACGAAATCGAGCGGCTGACCCAGTGGGTGGTGGAGCATCTTGGCCCCGACGTCCCGCTTCATTTCAGCGCCTTTCACCCCGACTATCGGATGCTCGACCGGCCGCCGACGCCGCCCGCGACGTTGTCGAGGGCCCGACGGATCGCGCTCAAGAACGGCATTCGGTACGCCTATACGGGCAATGTGCGTGATCCGGACGGGGCGGGGACCGATTGCCACCGGTGCGGCGCGAGGTTGATTGCTCGCGATGGCTATGCCATCAGCGACTGGAAGCTGGCTTCGGATGGGACTTGTCGCGGGTGCGGCGCGTCTTGCGCCGGAGTGTTCGACGCCCAACCCGGCGCCTGTGGGGTGCATCGAGCCCCGGTCCCGCGACGGGAGTTCCGCTAGAAATAACGCCGCGCTCGATTGAGCCGCACGGGCGTGGGCCTCACCCGACCTCCTGCGATCTCCCCTTGGCCGGCCTCGTTCACGAGGGCGTCGAGGCGTGGCGTTCTGCAGCAGTGCGGAACGGATGCTGGGGATATAGTCCCCAGTGCCTCGGCTCTCCAGTGAACCCGATCGCCCATCCGCTCCATTCAACCTTGTAACGTCAATAACTTCTCACCGTCCGCCGGCCTGGCATTGTCGTTGCTCACATCCTAGCTTCGAGTGCTCGTCGTGCACCGGGCGATGCACGGGCACGAATGGATGCAACGGAAGGAGAGCCGGGGATTGTCGGAAAACGGCCCGAGGTCGATCTTTGCCTCGGGGAGAGCGGAACTCCTTGGGAATCGCTTCTAATTCAGCGGGAGTTCCCCACCTGGCAGGGTGGGGGTGAGAGCCGGGAGCCGTCTGTTGCTCGCCGTGGTGCTATGATGGCGGCCGATGAAGCTCCATCGCCAAGCCCATGTTGTCTACAAGAC
>JBDIVW010000048.1:0-23879 GCA_039794185.1 Candidatus Inralta sp.
GCTCTCGGGAGGA
The DNA here is from genome assembly GCA_039794185.1 of Candidatus Inralta sp. Taxonomy (GTDB): domain Bacteria; phylum Nitrospirota; class Nitrospiria; order Nitrospirales; family Nitrospiraceae; genus BQWY01. Next base: position 14 of record JBDIVW010000048.1, read on the forward strand.
AGGACGTGACGAACCATGCTTTGTTGCGGCCTCAAGGGACCTTGGAGGGATCGGTCTGTCACGTCCCGTTTGCTTGAGGTCGGCATAGTAGCAAGTAACTTTCAATATACAAGGTGGGCGGGTCGAGAGCGGACAAGCGATGGTTGGGGGCGGGATCAATACGAGGTTGCGAAGGAGGGACAGACCATGATTCGCGCGTACGCAAAGGGGCTGACACTCGGGGCGGGGATGATCGTCGGGTTGACACTGGTGGGATGCACACATCTGGCGGATAGCAACTCCGGTCATCGTATGAGGGTGGGGCATGGGGTGGACGAGAATGCGTACTTCGAGCCTAGCGGCGACCAGATGCGTCAGAAAACCATGGAAGGGGCGGGGCTCGGCACGGGGTCGGGCGACCAAGGCACCCAATCTCAGAAAGTGGGATTGGCGCCGCGCACGCCACGGGTGTCGGAGCACGATATCTTTCTCAATCCGTGATTGGTCGTCAGTGGTGCCCTGACCGCGCTCGAGCCGGGAGTCCGACATCGGTCTTCCGGCTCGAGCTTCGTTCGCGGCCCGATCGGAGAGTGAAGCTCGATGCCCGGTCGAGCGGCATCGACGAATCACGCCCGTCGGGGGTGCCGTCGAGAACTCCGACCACGGCGGTCCACCGAAACCCGTTCCTCGCGCAACTCGCGCAAGATCGGCATCGCCTCCAGGTCTTCCTCCGTCACTCGCGTCCAGTCGATCCCGGATGGGGCGGGAGGCGGCCTCCGCACGCGGAACGTGTGGCGCGGCGTCACGATCAGTGAGAGCGGCAGATCGGTCGGGTCCCGTGGTACGGCCTCGATCACCTGGAGGTCATGGACCGTGGTCGCGACCGGGACCGGGGGATGCCCCACCTCACGCAGGATCCCATATTCGAGGTCGCTGTAGCCTTCTCCCTTCCCGCATCGACGTCCCCCGCGCGTCACGGCCACGGATCCGCAGACGATCGCGTCCATGCGCGGCAGGTCGGCCAATCGGACCGGCGTTCCCCATCGGGCTCCGGTGCTGAGCGCCGCGGCCTCCCGAATCTTGGTTGCGGGAATGGTGGCGGGATCGAACAGCATGAACCCCCCGCGCAATCGGGGCGTCGGCACGTAGATCCGGATGCCCCGACGCAGGGCCTCTTCCCGCACCGGTCGCTGCGGCGCGTCCGGGTTGATCTTCAGCCGCCTGGCATCTTTCCACGGCATCAGCTCGAACAGTCGGCGGGCGGCTGCCTCGGCTCCGGCGAAATTCGGAATGCGCCCGTGGGGCGGGAACGGAAAGCGAGCCACCCCTCTGGCCTGGAGTCGGTCCCACACGGCCTTCCGCGCCGCACCCTTGCTGGAAAAGCGCAGCATCTCCACGATGGCTCCCGACGGTCGATCTGTGCGACGCGGCGATGATACCCCAATCGCCGGTCCCGCCACGAGTAGGCCGCGGGCGAGACTGGGTGCAGGGGATCGTTCGACTCGTTGAAGCCGAGGACCGGGACCTGGACGCCGGCGGACTCGTCGGCGCGTCGAGCGCGGCATGATCGTGATGATTGATCCGTTGCGTGGAAGCGAGTAGATAGAAGGGCTGCCGGCGCCCATGATTGGCGGGGAACCACGAAAGGCATGTTGAAACCGGTCGTCCAACTGGACCGCACGGGTTGCGGGATCGCGAGCGCCGCCGCCATCGCCGGTCTTTCCTATTCGAACGCGAAAGCCGTCGCCGATTCGATCGGGATTGCTGTCCACGACACGACTGTATGGTCCGACACGGCCCTCGTGCGGCGATTGCTCGAACACGTGGGCGTCCGGACGGGCGGCCCGGCGCATCCCGTTTCGGTCCTGGCAGGCGTTGCCCGATCTGGCGCTGCTGGCGATCAAGTGGCACAGGGAGCAGGGCCGGCCCTCCTGGCATTGGGTCGTCTTCGTCCGCCGGCGCGGCAAAGCCGTCGTGCTGGATTCGAAGCGCGGGCTTCGCACGAATCGCCGTACGGACTTCGGACGCATGAAACCCAAGTGGTACATCCCGGTGACACCGAGGCGAGGACCCACCCGACGGCGTCTCGGCGCATAATCGAGCGCGGGCACCTTACGGTTGCTTGTATCTGTTCGGGATTCGGTCCGTATCGGGTCGCGCTGCCGTCCGGAGCCTACGCGGCGGTCATGGCCGTCGAACTGCTCGCCAACAATTTCTAGCCGGACCGAAGGGGTCCGCGTTCACGCACAGGAGGTGCTCATGCCCAAGAAAAAGTCGTCCTCGTCCCTATCCCTGGCGAACCGCCGTCTCGACGCCCGACCGGATACGGTCGACTTTCGCGACAAAATGTACGAGCCGACGCTGATCGAAGTGCCGCCCGTGCTGCCGCTGACGGCGTACAAGAAACGGCGGGTGCCGGTTTTGGATCAGGGCCAGGAAGGCGCCTGCACCGGATTCGGGCTGGCCACCGTCGCCAACTATCTGCTCCGGGGACGCCGCGTGAAGCCGGACCGCACGCCGGTCAGTCCGCGCATGTTCTACGAAATGGCGAAGCGGTACGACGAATGGCCGGGCGAAACCTACGAAGGCTCGAGCGCCCGCGGCGCAATGAAGGGCTGGTACAAGCACGGGGTGTGTGCCGCGACGGTGTGGGCGTACGATCCCAAGAAACCCGATCCGCACATGACCGACCGTCGCGCGGCCGACGCCGTCAAACGGCCGCTGGGCGCCTACTACCGGGTCAACCACAAGGACTTGGTGGCCATGCACGCGGCCATCGCCGAGGTGGGCATCCTCTACGCCACCGCCACCGTCCATGTGGGATGGGACGAGGTGGACCGAAACGGCGTGATCCCCCTCCGCGACACGATCCAGGGCGGGCATGCGTTCGCCATCGTGGCCTACGACCATCGCGGGTTCTGGATCCAGAATTCGTGGGGGATGCAATGGGGCTCGCGTGGTTTCGGCCTCATCACCTACGACGACTGGTTGGCGCACGGGAGCGACGTCTGGGTGGCGCGCCTGGCCGTGCCGATTGCGCTGGAGAAGACCGCCACGGCGGTGGCCGCCGGGCCGATGGTCAGCGCCCCGACCATCGCCGCCTCGTTCGTGGATCTGCGGCCCCACGTCATCAGCATCGGCAACGACGGCGCGCTTCGGGAATCCGGCACGTTCGGCACCTCCAAGCACGACGTGGAGGAAATCTTCCACCGCACGGTGCCGAACACCATCAAGTCATGGAAAACGAAGCGTATCCTGCTTTACGCGCACGGCGGGTTGGTCGGAGAGGACGTCGCCCTCCAGCGGGTGGCCGAGTATCGCGAAGCGCTGCTGGCGGCCGAGATCTATCCCCTGTCGTTCATTTGGAAGACGGATTACTGGACCACGATGAAAAACATCCTGGCCGACGCGATACGCCAGCGGCGGCCTGAAGGACTCTGGGACACCACCAAGGACTTCATGCTGGATCGGCTCGACGATGCGCTCGAACCGCTCGCCCGGACGCTGAGCGGCAAGGCAGTGTGGGACGAAATGAAGGAAAACGCGCTCCTGGCCACCAGAAGCGCGAAGGGGGGAGCCCGGTTCGTCATCGAGCAACTGGTCGCGCTGCTGAAGACCGATCCGGAGATCGAGGTGCATGTCGTGGCGCATAGCGCCGGGTCCATTTTCCTCGCTCCGGTCGTCCAGCGGTTGACGGCCAAGGGGGTGATCGGCGCGGGGCCGATGAAGGGGGAAAAGGGGCATCATCAGGAAGTGACCACCTGTACCCTTTGGGCCCCGGCCTGCACCGTGGACCTGTTCAAGGAGGCCTACGTGCCGTCCATTGTCGCCAAGGGCATCGGCCAGTTTGCGTTGTTTACGCTGACCGATCAGGCCGAGCGGGACGATCACTGCGCCAACATCTATCACAAGTCGCTGCTCTATCTGGTCTCCAACGCGTTCGAAAGGTATCCGCGCATCCCGCTGTTCAGGCCGAACGGCGTGCCGATTCTCGGCATGCAGGCGTTCGTCCAGAAGGACCCGGCGTTGCGCTCGCTGTTCGAGCAGCAACGCGCCGACTGGATCACCGCGCCGAACGCCGAGCCGGTGGGAACGCCGGGCGCCTCACGCTCGCAAGGCCACGGCGACTTCGACGACGACCAGGCGACGCTCAAGGCCACGCTCGCGAGGATGTTGGATCGCACCCAGGTGACGATGGGGGTGAACATTCGGCGATCCGCGCGTTCCGTGCGGGAGTTCGGACGGACCCTCGCGGCGAAGACGGACGGCGCGGCGGTGGTGGCCGTGCGGTAGCGACGACCGGCGCGGGCGGCGGTTCTTTCGCGCCTCGCCCGCGCCAGAACCGGAAAGGCGACACAGACCATGCCGGCCTCACTCGATCACATTCATCCCGGCACGCCGATGGGGGCGAACCTCATCGGCGACGGCGCCACGTTTCGCGTGTGGGCTCCGCAGGCGCGCTCGGTCCACGTCATCGGCGACTTCAACGGGCATGGGCGGACGGAGGCGAGCCTGCTCACGCGCGACGAGCACGGCCACTGGCGGGGCTTCATCCCCGGGGCGCGCGACCGGCATCGGTACCTGTTCTACGTCGTGGGCGAGGGGAGCGAAGGGCCCAAGCGCGACCCCTATGCCCGCGAGTTGGAGACGCCGTTCCCCAGCGAGTGCATCATCCGCGAACCGGACTTTCCGTGGCACGAGACGGGATTTCGGGCGCCGCCCTTCCACGAGATCGTCATCTATCAGCTTCATGTCGGAACGTTCTTCACGCCCAGGCTGCCGAACAAGGGCGGGACCTTTCTCGACGTCGCCCGCAAGGTCCCGTATTTGGCCGAGTTGAGCGTCTCCGCGTTGCAGCTCATGCCGATTCAAGAGTTTCAAACGCAATTCAGCCTTGGGTACAACGGGACGGATTACTTCTCGCCCGAGATGGATTTCGCCGTGGCCGACGCGGATCTGGCGCCCTATCTCACCGACGTGAACGCGGTGCTGGATGAGAAGGGCCTGCGCCGATTTCACGTGGACGATCTGCGCGGCGAGATGAACCAACTGAAAACCCTGGTGGACCTGTGTCACGTGTACGGGATCGCCGTGCTCCTCGACGTGGTCTACAATCATGCGGGCGGGGACTTCGGCGACGAGAGCCTGTATTTCTTCGATCGGCAGGACCCGGCCGGAGGGCACCGCCGGTCGCTCTATTTCACGGACGTCGGCCACGCGGGCGGCCTCGTCTTCGACTTCGCCAAGCCGGAGGTGCGCGACTTCCTGATCCAGAATGCCAAGTTCTATCTCGACGAGTACCGCGTGGACGGGTTTCGCTATGATCAGGTGAGCGTGATCGACCATGACGGCGCGCCGCATGGGTGGGGTTTCTGCCAGGATCTGACGAACACGCTCCACGCGCACCGGCCGGCCGCGTTGCACCTCGCCGAGTATTGGGGGGTCAATCCCTACGTGGTCAAGGCGCCGCCGGAGGGCGCGGGATTCGACGCGACGCTGACGGACGGGCTGCGCCTCGCCATCCGCGACGTGATCGGAAACGCGAGCGCGCCGGACGAGCGGCCGCTCGCCATGACGCGCCTGGGGCACGGTCTCTGGCCGGACGGCTTTCACGACCACTGGCGTTTCGTGCAGGGGCCGGAAAACCACGACCTCGTGTACAAGGGACGGGAGGAGCGGATCGCCCGCCTGGGCGATCCATCGAACCCGCGCTCCTGGTATGCCCGCAGCCGCGCGCGGGTCGCCACCGGGGTGACTCTGACCGCCCCGGGTATCCCGATGCTCTTCATGGGCCAGGAGTTTCTGGAGGACAAACAGTGGTCGGACAATTTCGAGTTCGACGGGAATCTACTGCTCCACTGGGCCGGGCTCGAGGCGGGCGATCGGCAGATGCTCGACCACCTGCGCTTCATGCGGGAGTTGATTCACCTGCGCCGGAGCCGTCCCGGCTTATGCGGACAAGGCTTCCGCGTCGTGCACGACCACGACGGGAACCGCGTGCTGGCCTTTCACCGGTGGGTGCCGGGGGAGGGGTACGACGTGCTCGTCGTCGCCCACCTGGGGAACGCCCATCGATTCGGCTATCGGATCGGGTTCCCCGGCGGCGGACGCTGGTCCGAGGTCTTCAACAGCGACGTCTACGAACAATGGGTGAATCCGTACGTCGCGGGGAACGGCGGTCAGGTGTGGGCCGATCCGCAGCCCCTGCACGGCTTCGCCCATTCCGCCGAGTTGGTGTTGCCCGCCAACAGCCTGCTGGTGTTTGCCCGATAGCCTGAAGGCCCGTATCGCTCAGTTGAGGTGAACGAGCGCGGGCGTCCTGTCGGTCGGCCCCGGGGCCGGGCCCTCGACGGAAGGCAGACTGGAATCGTTGTGCGCCGCGGGCAACCAGGCGACCGTTTCGCGCCGGATCTCACCGCCGTTGCGGCTGCGATACACCAGCTCGTCCGTCTCCAGGTCATAGTCCGGAATCTGCGCGCTGTCCCAGCGTTGCGCGAAGTAGTGGGCGTAGAGCGTGTACAGGCCGGGCTGCGTGCGGTTGCGCCGAGCCACGTACTCCGGCATGGTCTGCACGTCGAACTCGGCGTGATAGTGTTGGAGCCAGAGATAATCGCCCAGGATCAGCATCTTGATGATCGGCGGGTCGTCGTACAGCTTCAGCCGCACGTCCTTCCCGATGGCCTTCAGACGTTTGAGCAGCGCAATGCTCTGTCGGACCTCATCCTGAAACGCCGCCAGGCCGTGCGCAGGCTGCGCGCCGGCCGCAATCCGCGCGCTTGCGTCCGGACTGCACGGATTCACCAGCATGATTCGCGCGCCCACACACTGGTCGAGGACCGACGACAGGCTGCCGACGCGGTCGGCTGGCGTGCCGGCTCCGCTGGAGCCGATGGCGAGCACCATCCGCCCGGCGCCGTGCTCTTCCTGCAGAACGGCGATACGGCTCCGCGCGTCCGTGGCTCGGCGGGGGAAAAAGGCCACGAGGCCTGCGCCGGTCGCCATGTCGGCGAGGCGGCGCGCCCGGACGCTGTGATGCAAAAAGCTGAATCCCGCCATGAGCACGACCGCCACGGACAGTTCAGCGGCGATCAGGGACAACGGGTCGTGCTCGACCCGCCCCCAGAGCGAGAGAAACTGCTTCGCGACGGACGGGAGCAGGAGCGCCGTGCCCGCGCTGAGCACGAGGACGGCGATGTGAAAGAGACTGCTGCCCGCATGGCGGAGGCAGGAGTGAACGAAAGACCGGACTGCGTGAAACAACGACACACCTCGATTGGTGAAAAGGGACCGGCAACACGATGTCGGGCGGATCAACGAGTGAGTAACGACTGCGCGTAGGGCGAGCGACTCAGCGGGACGGCAACGACAGGGTGGTGACCTACAACGTCGCGTCAGACTCCACGAGCACTTGGGGAATGATGACCTCCGAAGTCGGAAGATCGGCCGCGATTGACTCGCACCCTAACACGCGGCACACCGGGAAGCAAGCGGCGGAACAGACCCTATGCGCCGGCTGCGGCCTCGACCACACCCCGTACGCCGCGGCAGACGCCGCCCGCCATGATCTCCCCGCCGTGCTCGAACGGCGCGGCGGTTGCTCAGTGCTTGGCGTGATGCCCGGCGGTCGCCCTGCGGTGCTCCGGGAGGCGGATCATGTAGAGCCCGTCGCCGCCGTAGGTCACCAGGAGTTCGCCTTTCCGGCTGAGACGATCCACTTCCAGAAACACCTGGCTCCACGACAGATCGGACAGATTCTGCCGCAGCGTGTCGAGATCGCAGCCGTGCATGCGCTTGATTTCGCCGAGCACGCGTTTCGTCACGGGTGACAATGACGCCATGGGCCGTCCCTCTCTTTCCGATTCGGAGGTGAACAAGGACCGGTCGGCGCGTCGACCGCCGGTCACGGGCACGAAACGGACTCGGGCGCGCAGGCGGCGCCATTCGGGAACACGATGCCGAACTCTTCCTCCGGCATCGCCCCCTGCGCCAAGCCGATCAAATCCTGCGCTGCTTCGGACTCCAAGCCGTGGGCGCGGTCGGTCAGCATTTTGAGCAGCACGCCGGTTTCCCTCCGCGCCGTCCAGCGATCCCCGCGTTGGACCGCTTCCCGGATGCGATCCACGGCCTGCGTGTAGGCCTCGAACTGCTCATGCGGGTACTTCGTCGTCAGATAGGTCGCGAACCGATGCGCCAGCTCGTCCCCCCAAGTGGGGCGTATGGGGAGGCGCTCGGACGGCGTAGCGGTCGCGACCAACTGGAGTGGAGATTCGGCGGCCTGTGCCGGCGGCGCGGTTGGTAACGCGAGTGCGAGCGGCAGGGCCCACAGACTGATGAGTGCTCGGCGGGTTCGATGTTCCATGGGAGCCTCCGATATGAAGGATCCGCAAGGGCACAGTCATCGGCGATGCGACAGAGTAAGATGACGATGTGAAGGCGGCAGCGACGAGATCGGCTGCTCGGGACGACGGGCAGCCGCGCATGAACCAGGTCGCAGACACCGTCACTGAAAATGGACGAATTGATGCTACGCCCCGTCGTCGGCGAGGTCAACCCAGGCCTATCCCCAGGGTGAAAAGGTCCGGGTAAAGCCGGGGAGTCGACCACTGGGCGGGCCGGAAGATTAAGAGCTTAGACCTGGTGAATCTGCTTTCTCTACAAGGGGTTGCGTCCTGGATGTCGCAGAGGAGGCATCTTCGAGGCATCGTTCGTGAAGGCAAATGCCTGCGCTTTCCGGTCTCGCCGCCGCCGTTAGGCGTGTGTGCCCCTCTTGCGATTGACACATGACGGTTGGCGCTTGGCTGCTGACGAATGACGCCCTTGCGGTTGATGGTTGATCGTTGACGGTGGCCGCTTGCCGCTTTCGCACTACTCACTGCCAGCACTCGGCACTTACTTCCCCTGATATTTTGCAAAGCAGATGAGATCCAGGTGGTGGTAGTGGTCGGGGAGGATCGTCTCCGCCTTGTAGCCGAGGCTCAAGAAGAAGTGAACGTTCCGGGCCGTCCGCAGCATCGTGCAGGCGTAGAACTTATGCGCGTTGGTCGTGATCCGTTCGATTTCCCGGATCAGCGCCTTGCCCACGCCCTGACCTTGACTGGCGGGGCTGACGGACAACAGCCGGATCACGCACACACCGGCCACCGTCCAGAATCGGACGGAACCGGCGACCCGGCCCGCGATCTCCGCCACGAGGATCCGTTTGTCCCTTGCGTCCTGCCGAAGGCTGTCGAGCGTCTCCGTCGTCCAGGCGCTCGTTTCGTAGAGGCCGGCATATTCGCCGAACGCGGCCTGCTGGATCGTGAGCAGCGCTTCGAAATCGGCATCGGTCGCCGGGCGGATCTGGACCATCGCCGGTGCTCCGGACTCAAACGACATACGCGACGACGGTGACCATAGCAAAGGCTGCCCCCGCTGCGCCATGGTCCGCCCGCGAAATGCAGTACCGGCGGGGCGCTCGTCGGGCCTCCGGGAAATTCCTCGGTCGAATGGTCCGGCGGTGGGTGTAGAATCGGGCGGTCGATCGAGGCGCAGCGTTCGAACGGCAGCGTTTCACCACACGAGGTGTAGCGTGACACGAGCGATGGATCCGGAGCCCTTGGCGGTTCTGTTCGATCTGGACGGCACGCTGGTGGACAGCGTCTACCAGCACGTGCTCGCGTGGCGGGAGGCCACGCAGAAGGAAGGCATCGAGTTGCCCGTCTGGAAGATTCACCGGCAGATCGGGATGAGCGGCGGGCTCATGCTGTCGGCCTTGGCGCGCGAGACCGGGCGGCGCGTGTCCCCTGAACTCGCCGAACGGATCCAGCGCGCGCATGCGGAGTCCTACGCCAAACAAGCCCCCTCGCTGCGCGTGTTGCCGGGCACGCGCGAGCTGCTGAACACGCTGGGGACGCATCGCGTTCCCCATGCGATCGCGACCAGCGGCCGCCTGCGGAGCGCCGCGCAGGCGTTGAAATTGCTGGACCTGCGGACGGGAGTGCCCGTCATTACGCGGGACGACGTCCGCTTCGCGAAGCCCGACCCGGATCTGTTTCTCGCCGCCGGCGAGCGCCTCGGCGTGCCGATGAGCCGCTGCGTGATCGTCGGAGACAGCGTGTGGGATCTGTTGGCGGCGCGCCGGGCCTTCGCCTTGTCGGTGGGGCTGCTCTCGGGGGGGTACGGGCGCGAGGAGCTGGAACGGGCCGGCGCCTATCGCGTGTACGAAGATCCGGCGGATCTGCTGCGTCACCTCGACGAAGTCGGCGTCCGCCTCGGTCCGAAGCGGAAGCCGTGATGGGCTTCCCTGCCCGACGACGCCTCACGACCCGGGACGGCCGAGGATCGTGGCGCTCTTGCTCCCCGCCGCCAACAACGCGAAGCGGCGCTTCAGCAGATTGACCCGGGAGAGGTAGGCGCGCACGTCATGGTCGCCGCACCGCTGGCGGGGGAGCAGCCGAAACCCGCGCGCGGCATACGCCTGTCCGGCCCCCGCGCCGCAGAGGTGGATGACGGCCGCCAGATCCTGCTTCTGCCGGAGGGTCGCGCGCCGGCCCTTCGCCCCGATCGCGTTCGCGACCTGGCGATCGAGCAGGGCGGACGTCAGCTCGATCGCGTGGCTCGGCACGACGCGGAAGTAGAGGCTGTTGAACCAGCAAGACTTCAAGTCGGTCCAGGCCCCTTCGGTCGCCACCGCGTGGTCGTGAATGCAGTAGCGCTGCGCTTCGCGAAACGTCCCGTCGGTGATCTGGTACATGCCGACCGCGCTGGAGGCGGGCTTATAGATCTCCAACGGATTCCGCGACGCCTCCCAGCGCCAGTAGGTCCGTGCCACGGGATTCCCGGCTCCCTCCACCTGGGCCAACGCGGCCAGGAGGTCCGGCGTGATCACGGCCGTCGCATGTTCCTCGAACAAGGCGCCGTACCGCTCCCACGTCTCGCGAGGGCTCTTCGAGAGGCTGCGGTCCATCGGGAAGAAGACCTCGCTGGGTTTCTTGATCGCGTGATAGACCCAGTTGGTGCCCAGCCAAAACAGCACGAGCAGCGCGAGGCCGACGGAGATCCGTACGGCCGGCGGCGACGCCCACAGGGCGGCCAGCACGGCGCGGACCACCTGCCAGGCGCGGCGACTCCGACGCTGAAGCTTGGCGAACCAGCTTCGCTTCCCGCGCCGGCGTGGAGGCGCGCCGCTCGGGCCATGCGAGTGCGACCAGGTGGCCATGCCCCACTATAGCGCATCCCCTCGTGAGCGATAAGAAAGCCTTTTTTAGCTCACGAAACCGGCGTATATGAGCTATGGGGAGGGGCTCGGTCGCGCAGGCACTGAAATCGTCGCGGCACCGGCCTTGAGGTAGACGACTCAACCGGGAGGCACACCCGTGAAAGACCACACATCGGAGACGGGTTTCTGGTCGAAATCGCTCGACCGGCGGCAACTTCTGAAAACGCTCAGCCTCGCCGGGTCGATCCTGGCGCTCGACGGGCCACGCGCGCTGGCCGACGCCGTGTCGCCGGCGCGTCCGGCAGCGGGCCCCGCGGCAGGAGATATCCCCAAGCGCGCCTTGGGCAAGACCGGGGTGCAGGTGTCCGCCCTCTGCTTCGGCGGCGCCCATTGGGGCCGGATCGACGACGACGCCGAGGCGATCCGCCTGCTGCACGAGGCGATCGACGTGGGCATCACGTTCCTCGACAACGCCTGGGAATACAACGGCGGCCGTTCCGAGGAGCTGATGGGCCGGGCGCTGCAGGGTCGTCGGCATCAGGTGGTGCTCATGACGAAGGTCTGCTCGCACGGGCGCGACAAACACGTGGCGCTGCGGCAGCTCGACGACTCCCTCCGCCGCCTGAAGACCGACTACCTCGACCTCTGGCAGATCCATGAGGTGGTGTACGAGGACGATCCCGACCGGCACTTCGCGCCGAACGGCGCGGCCGACGCCTTGCTCGAGGCGAAGCGGCAGGGCAAGGTGCGGTTCGTCGGCTTTACGGGCCACAAGGATCCGAGGATCCATCTCAAGATGCTCGCGCACGACTTTCCGTTCGACACCTGCCAGATGCCGTTGAACGTCTTCGACGGCACCTACCGGAGCTTCGAGCAGGAGGTGCTGCCCCTGCTGAACCAACGCGGCATCGCGCCGCTCGGGATGAAGAGCCTGAGCGGGAACGCCGAGCCGATCAAGCAGGGGATCGTCACACCCGAAGAGGCCTTGCGCTACGTCCTGAGCCTGCCCATCGCCTCGCTGGTGAGCGGTATCGATTCGCCGCGGGTCCTGAAGCAAAATCTCGACATCGTGCGCCGGTTCACGCCCATGACCGTCGCCGATCGGGAGGCGCTCCGTACCCGCGTGGCACGGTACGCCAAGGATGGGCGATACGAGCTGTTCAAGTCGACGAATCGCTACGACGGGCGCATCGGGCGCGAGCAGCATGGGCTGTCGTGAGCATGGCGGCGGGGCGGTTGTCGAAGCGCAAAGCCTGATCCGGGAGATTGCTGACGCGGGAGATGGTCGGTGCGTCCACCCAGTGTGGGAACACGGTGGGGGGCTCGATAAGAAACCGTGATAACCCGGCCGCCTAATTATTTGGCGGGCTTCCCCTGATCAGTGTTCAGTGAGGGAATGGCACTCGTGACCTTGTCAAGAAAGCCCGGGTGCCGCTTGCCCCACGTTTCGATCGCCGTGCGGACTGGTTGAACCCAGCCCCGCCCCCGTCTCCGAAGCTCCTCCCAGGCCACGGCCAGATCGCCAGGCCGATCGTCCACCAGGACATCGATCAACTGCACCGCCTGGTGGATATCTTTGATCGCCTTGGTCTGACTCGAGATCGCGCGGCTTCGAGACACCAGCAGCTTATGCAGCGCATAGCGGGCCGGATTGGGCACATTGACTAGCACGCCCCCACCATCCACGATACCGGCATGGACATGGCCATCGAGGAGATAATCGAGAAATTTAAGGGGCTGCGCCGCCACGCGAAACCGGCTGAGGAAGACGGGACGATCGCGCCGACCCCCATGGGCCGGTGTGAGAAAGTCCACACGAATGGCCTGTCCTCGCACCTTGAACGCGGTCGAGGGCTGTTTCGGATTGAGCGCGGGGATGGGGAGGAAGCCCATCTGGAGACTTTGCAGAAGGTTTGGAATATCCACCTGCAGATCCGGCAAGGCGATCCCCAGGCGCTCCTCGCCGGCGATATCGATATCCTGGGTGGTGAGATGGGCGCGCTCCCAGTGGACGCCGAGCAGATTGCCGTATGCGGTAAACGCATGCGTGCCGACGAGCACGCCGCCGAGGTGAAACACGCCGGAATCGGCGAGGGCTCGGAGAATCCGCGCTGACGCCGGATCGGTGGTCAATGCCTTTCCCACGCGCAACTGCGCGCACAGTCGCTGCACGCGTTTCTGATCGGCCCCGTGTTCGGATCGATACCGGTCGTAGGCCTCCATTACCTTGGTGAGGGGCGGCGACTGTTTGCCGATATACGCCTGTCGGGTGACTCCACCCGGATCGGAATACTGAAAGTAGTAATAGGTCTCCCCTTTCACGGTCTTGGTCGTAAAGCAGCCTGAGGCCAGTCCGATGGTGCGGCGTGCATGTATTGCCAGCAAGTGCTCAAGGAATTCTGCGTACAACGTTTGGGTTTCGGCGGGAAGTCGGTCCATGACGGGGAACCCTCTGGTTATACGCAGGATATATGGAAGCTACGTATAACTCAAGTCGCCGGGCACCCGTCCCATAGGCCTAAGCCCCGCCAAGCGGCGCATGAGCGAACGAGCCTGGGGATCTCAATAGGGACAATGGGCAGGGCCATCATCTTGCTGTCGGATCCCGGAATCAACGCCTTGACGGGCCTGCGTCACTGCCGTACCCTGCCGCCGACCGCTAACGAGCGAGGCATAGGGGCTCATGGGACCTCTGCGGCAGAGTCTGCTCGTGCGCTGTGTCCTGTCTTCTATGGGTGCGGTCGTGACAGGCGCCGATACCAAGATACGCACGTCCCAATCCCACCGCTCCGGTGTCGAGCCGCTCAGGAACGATGACGGTCCCGACACCCATCCGATCACAGGCAACTGCACCGTCTGTGCCCGGCCGGCCATCGCATCGATACGGTAAAGCTCGCGCGTGGAGGCACGTTCCCCGATGGCCGAAGTCCTGCGGGTCAGCACCAGCAGCCTGAAACAGGTCGTGGATCTCACCGATCGGATCGAGGCGCTGATCCGCGTGGCGAAGATGCAGAATGGACTCTGTGCGCTGTTCGTCGCCCACACGACCGCCGCGCTGACGACCGGGGAGATCGGAGAGGGGACGGAGGAGGACTTCCTGCAGGTCGCGGAGCAGATGATCCCGCGCATTCACTTCCGGCACGCCCATGATCCGTCGCATGCCTGGTCGCACATGGCGTCGTCGATCCTGGGGCCGTCGCTCGGCATTCCCGTTTCGGCCGGCAAGTTGGTGCTCGGCACCTGGCAATCCGTGATGCTGGTCGAGCTGGACGGCCCGCGCGACCGGATCGTCCACGTGACGTTGCTGCCAGCCTGAGACGAGCCGGCCCCCGCGCGGGCGGCCGAATGGCCATCACGTCGAGGCCGTGTGGTTGACACGTTTCCCTCTCCGAAGTAGCCTCCTTTCGGCCATGCCCGCTGATCGCGACATAGGACAGGGTTTCGTGGCCGTGCAGCGAGTTTCATAACCGGAAGGAGGGACCATGCAACGCAAAGGCTCAGCTATCTGGCAAGGCGACCTGAAGACCGGCAAAGGCACCGTCTCGACCGAGAGCGGCGTCTTGTCGCAGACGCAGTATTCATTTTCTACGAGATTCGAGAGCGGCAGGGGGACCAACCCGGAAGAGCTGATCGCGGCCGCCCATGCCGGCTGCTTCACGATGGCCCTGTCCGGGCAATTGGGCAGCGCCGGCTTGGTCGCTGAAAAGCTGGAGACGACCGCGACCCTCACGTTCGAGAAGCTGGATGCCGGATGGACCGTGACGGGCATCCTGTTGGACGTGAAAGGCAAAGTGCCCAAGGCGGATCAGGCCGCGTGGGAGAAGGCGACGCAGGCGGCCAAGGCCGGCTGTCCGATCTCGCGCCTGCTCAACACGACGATCACGATGCAAGCCAGACTGGAAGGATAACGTGGGTCTGCGGGACGGGAACAGCGGACGGGAGTCTTCCGTCATCGTTACGGGGCGCGAACAGCGCGGCCATCCTGAGAGCCCCTTGTCGGGGGCTGATCTCGGAACGCCGGACGCGCCCTCGGCCTTGTGGAGAAACCTGCCTGGCGTGCACCGAGCGAGGCCACCGCGAAGTTGTACTAGCCGAACGCAAGCCGGTCGTGGCTCCAACTCGCCCTCGGAGACCCGATAGCCCGCCGTCACGGACCAGGCTCTTCAGGATGGAGGCCGATCAGATTTTGGCTGCTTGTCAGAGTAGACCAAAACAGCGAGAATGCGCACGTGGCCACTAGGACTCGTCGCTCGGCCCGTGCCCCTCGCTGCGTCATCATTGCGGGCCCGAACGGCGCCGGAAAAACGACGTTTGCCCGGGAATTTCTGCCGCGCGAGGCCGGGGTCCTTCATTTCGTCAATGCAGACCTGATCGCGGGAGGGCTCTCCCCACTGCGCCCCGAACTGGCGGCCCGGCAAGGGGGCCGCCTCGTGCTCATGGAGTTGAACCGCCTCGCCAACGCACGAGCGGATTTCGCGTTTGAAACGACGTTGAGCGGGAGAACCTATCTCAGGATGATCGAGCGATGGAAGTCCAGCGGCTATCGCATCGAGATCGTGTTTCTGTCGTTGCCCTCGGTGGCGCTCGCGCTTCAACGAATCACGGCGCGAGTCCGGCAGGGGGGACATGATGTGCCGCGTGTGGATGTGGAGCGGCGATTCGAGCGAAGCTGGAAGAACTTCGTGGGCTGCTATCGAGACTTGGCAGACAAGTGGTTCCACTACGATAATGCTGGACCGACACCAAGGTTACTGGAGGAAGGACCATGACCGCGACACCGAAGAAAGCCGTGTTTGTCCTAACCGCAAAACAAGTAGGGGCGGCGTTGAGGCGAGCGGCCAAAGTGGCGCGGAAGACGGCCCGCATGTACGGCACGCCGATCTATGTCTGGGAAAACGGCAGAGTGATCGCGAAGAAACCGTGACGGCGAAGCCCAGTTCGTGCACCACTCACGACATCTTGGGCCCGTGAAATCCTCAGGGCTATGTAGACCTACCGCCGCGATTTCAATAGCCCATTTCTTGCCCACACACGTTATTGACTCGCTGCATTATTCGCCGTACTCTGCCGCCGACTGGTAGCGTGAGATGCGTGGGTGCCCATGCGCCTCCCGACCTGGAGTGTGGCCTTCCTCGTTTCGGCTTCTGTGACGACCCGCGCCGAGGCCAAGCAACGCACGCCGCCATCGCACCGTTCCGGTGTCCCGCCCAACACGAACAGCGACCGTCCCGATACCCATCCGATCAGAAGCAATTTCACGACTGGGCCCACATTGTCCATGAACGCTCCTACTGCATCCGCCGATACGCCGCTGCGACTTGCCGGTTGTTGGGAGAGTGAGCGTACGCAGGCAAGCCGGCCGACCAGCGAACAGGCTCGCCCCTCACGGCCTCCACGTACTGTTTCAAGTACGCATCGGCCCCTCGGTCCTCCGCGTGCCCGTCTCGCGATGTGTCTGGGCGGCTTCGTGACGGACCGTCATGAACCATGGGGGCCTCTACCGGCTCACGCATGATTCCTACTTATGCCAGAACAGCGGTTTTATGTGAAGACAAGAGCCGAACGGTGTTACGCGAGCGAAGCCGAGGCAGTACAGGACGGTTGCCAAAGGGCGAAGGTCTGAGAGGCGAAGAAAGGCCGGACTTGTAACAAGTCAATACTCATGTCTGACCCCAAGCCGTTTAATCTCACGAATCAGAGGCCATGCCATGGGCCTATTCGATTGGCTCCTGAGTAAAGTCAGTAAGAATACATCTGTACCGACAATTCCTGGATCGGGGACATATTCGATCGCCATCGTAGGCGAGTCTAGATATCAGGCTGCGCTGGCTTCTATTTGCAATGGGAGAAGCGAGGAAGGTTACGAGAAGATCGTCCAAGCCGTCTTAATCTATGAAGACGACAATCCATACGATGACAAGGCAATACGGGTTGAGATTCAAGGACAGACGGTAGGCTATCTCAGCCGCGAGAATGCCAGACTGTACCGAAAGAGACGGGAGGCAGCAGGTCAGAAGGGAATAACCATTACATGTTCCGCAAAGATAGTGGGAGGTTGGTATCGTAGCCCTACCGATATAGGGCATTTTGGTGTCAAGCTTGATCTGCCAATTGCAGACCATGATGCCGACGATCCGAAAGAGCCATCCCTTGCCTCAGACTTCTCGTTTGTAATTGATCATCCAAACCCCGAAGGACTGGCCCAGGCAAACATGGGAGACTCTGTCAAGTTTTGGGCACCCAAGGATTCACCAACGAAGATTATCGTTTATCGACGTGGCAGCGTAGGTGGCGATGGCAAATTGGGACAGGTTCCACGAACCTATGCACAGATCATCGCCAACCATCTTCTTCGGGGGCTCCCAATTGAAACCGAAATTGTTGCCGTAACCGCATCGACGTGCACAATCCATTGTAAACTGGTTCAGGCAGAAGAAATCAAAAGAGCAAAGGAAAAAGAACAAGAGATCCTTCGCGCAGAGCTAGCGAAGCCGTATTCCCCGAGAAAGCCCTTCGAATTTGGCATAGATGCAAAATCCTATACTCTGGATATAGGAGAGCAGTTACGACTTGCTAGAATCCCGTCTCTAGATGAATGGATTGAAGACACCGCCGGGGCCACCCTCACCTTTACTAACCTAGAGGGAAGCAAAACACTGCAAAAACGTGACGAGCCAGGCATTAAGAAAAAAATTATACGATTAATAAACACCTCTGGCGATCCTGATATTCGAGTAATTGCCAAAACAAATGAAAAGCATTGGTATCAATCTGAATATACTCTCCGCCTAACACCGAGACCCAGGTAAGGGGTCTGACCCTGTATTGCGACCGCCGGTATACCGTCAGGTCTTAACCCTACAGTCTCCCGGTCCCACGGTTCTTAAGGCTTTTGTATCACGACACCGAAGACGAAGTCGTCATTGAGTTTGGGAAGCGGAAAAGGGGACAGCAACTGTCTTGAAAATCGAGCATGGGCAGCCAGTACAGGATTCCAAGCAGTCTGATGCTTGAGCATCGCATTGATGATGGTGAGGAGCTTGCGCATGCAGGCTACGAGCGCGACCTTCTTGGCTTTACCTGCAGCACACAAGCGGCCATAGAAGCTACGGATGACGGGGTTATATCGCGCGGCAACGATTGCTCCCATATAGAGGGCCGTTCGCACATGTGCTCGACCACCCCAGACTGTGCGACGGCCACGAAGCGTTCCGCTAGCGCGATTGAGCGGTGCAACGCCCACCGACGCCGCGATCTGTTTATGTGTCAACGTGCCGAGTTCAGGCAGATGGGCCAGCAGGATGGTGGTCAGTACAGGGCCGATACCGGGGACGCCGCGCAGCAGCTGATCCTTCTCGCGCCACACAGGACTCTGTTGAATGGCATCGGCCAGATCGGTATCGGCCTGCTCCAGGGCCCGTTCCAGCCAGGCGATATGTGCCCGCAGATTTTTCCGGATGCTAGCCCGGGCGCTTGCCAGGCGATTCTTTTCAGCGGTGAGCATTTCGACGAGTTGCTGCCGTCGTGTAACCAAGGCAGCCAAGACCTGTGTCTGTTCGTCGGGGACCGGCCGTGGTTCCGGCCGGATCGCTTCGGCGAATCGGGCCAACACCTGTGCATCAATGGCGTCGGTCTTGGCCAACTGACCGGTCGCTTTCGCAACGTCGCGGACCTGGCGGGGATTGACAACGACAACCGGCAAACCAGCTATCACCAAGGCGCTTGTCAGCGAAAGCTCTATGCCGCCGGTGGCTTCCAAGACGACCACCGCTGGCTTCGCGGCCTCCAGCCGTTCGACGAGCTGTGCGATCCCATGCTGGTCGTGGATGACCGAGAAGTGTCCCTCGGGTCGATCGCCACGTCCAACCGGCCTTCGACACATCGATCCCGGCAAAAACCGACCTCTCAGTCATGCCGTCCTCCGTGGTGGCCCAGCCTTGCACGATACGGGCTCAGGGGCCCATGCAACTGTGCGGGCTTGTCCGGTAGTGAGCGTGACGCCCCACGCTGTCCCTCGGTCTTGGAGACCTTGGCTAAGACGGCCTATCACGCTCGGATGCAAGGCTTTCGGGAGCATGAAGAAGCGAGGCAGAAGATACAAGGCTACTTTGCGAGCCGCGTATCGGGCCACCCACGGCACCGGATGAGAGTTGGTGTCAAACAAAGACTCCCGACCCCTTTATTTCCTGTAGGCGGAACTGTCAAAGCCACACCTGATGAATGTCTGACGAAGAACTCCGTGACATCATTAAGGCATTGTGCTGGCGCTACGACGAATTTGCACGTCAGCTTCCCCGCCGGTGAATGTCGCAGCCTCTAAGGAAGCAGATACCACTACATGATGGAGGTGACAGGAATGAAGACAATCAAACTCGAAATCTTTGAAGCGGACTTACTCAAGGTGGGGCTTAGCGAAAGCGACTTTTTCAATGGGTCGACTCTCACGCAAGAGCAACTTACCAAACTGAGGAATCTTCTCAGCGGAAGCAGTCTGGACGTGTCAAAACCGATCATGGTCGAGAAAGTGATACAAAAGCATGGCATCACCTTTGTACAAGTCAGAGATGAGGGGACTTGACGGTAGCCATGCGGGGAAAACAAAGGGGTCGGGAGTCGTTGTTGGACCACCGGGCTAGGCTGTCATGAGCGTAGTATCCGGTAGCAGAATGCCGGGTCGCTAGACATCGGCCTCCAATGCGACTACCATCAGTCTATTGAAGCCGTGGCGAGGGATAAAATGAATGAGCTGATTTTCGTGGTCGAGGAGGCGCCCGAAGGCGGGTTCGTGGCCCGTGCCCTGGGGGTATCGATTTTTACTGAGGCGGACTCCCTGGTCGATTTACCCGGGAAGGTGCGTGATGCAGTCCGTTGTCACTTCGAGGAAGGCCAGGCCCCCAAGGTTGTCCGCCTTCACCATGTCCGCGAGGAAGTTATCGCCGTATGAGGCTTCCCCGGGATTTGTCGGGAAGCGATCTCGCCCGGATTCTTCACAAGCTCGGCTATTCCATCACTCGCCAATCTAGTAGCCATCTCCGACTCACGACCACTGAGCATGGCGAACATCACTTGACGATTCCGCAGCACAATCCTCTTCGCATCGGAACGCTCGCCGCAATTCTCGGCGATGTCGCGGCACACTTCCAACTGACCCGCGAGCAATTGCATCAGAAGCTATTCGGCTGACGATCAGCATCCAGCAGAAAACAAATAGGTGGGAGTCTTTGTTGACTCGATCAGGACAGGGAAACTCACCCCGTCGTGGTGTGTGACACCGCGACGGGGTGAGTATATTGCCCACCGCGCATCGGCGAAGCGACCGGCGACACTCAGTGCTTGCCTTTTTCCCCGTGCTTGCCCTTGTGCAGGTCGATCACCGTGCCCGCCTCGTTCAATTCCACCGTGACCTCGGTGCCTTCCTCGATCGGGCCGGTCTTCGTTTCCTGCAACAACAGCGGGAAGGACTGTTCCCCCTCCGCCGTTTGCAGCTTGATCTCCTTCTTCATCTTGCCGACATACACGAGCTTTCCGGTGACGAACTTGTGCGCGCTTTTCTCCCCTTCCAAGTGGACGTCGACGATGGCATTGTTTTCGTTGACCGTCACCTCAACCTTATCGCCGGCTTTGAACTGACGGCCCTGGCGACGGGCTTCGTTTTCGCTCAATTGGTAGGTGGTGCCTTCGTCAGTCTTGATGGCCAGTGCACCCGCCTTTTCAACTACCTCGCCTTTGAAGTGCTTGTGTGCAGAGGTGGCCTTGTCCGCCCAGCCTAGGTTGGCAGACCCCAGCATGAAGGTTCCCACGAGGCCGAGAACCAGGAACCGAGAAATACTCCGTATATTCCGCATGTCTGTCCTCCTTGCGAATGTGTGAGTGGCTTACGAAGCCATCATAGGGAGTCGTTCCGGCCTGTGCAATGAGGAGCTTCGAGACGGTGACGTTCGCCTCAGCGAAGAAGGTATGGGGGGCGGGTCGTGCGATCGCGCAGCCCGCGAACCGATGCGACGCCGGTCATCGAACAGGCGGGGCTGGACTCGTTTCGCACTCAGCCCTGTTAGAAAGGCATGGCGCGCGAGCGCCTGCCGCGCACACGATCTGAGAGAGTGGTCGCTTGCGTTCCCTTGGACGATGGCGGATTCCCGTGGCTGAGCCTCGCGCGGATATGGCGCGCGGGTTCCCCGTACCAGGCGGCGAGGTGAACGAAGCCCCCACCTGGTCGCCATGACCCCGCCCTGGAGCGTGGCCGAGGCCGACGCCATGTCTCTAGAACTCCCGGATGAGCCGAAAGCCCGCCTCCGGGAGCACGACGTCCGTGGTGGCACGCGCCCCCACGCCGGCTTGGATCATCCAATGCCGGTCAACCTCATAATGGAGCTGCGGCATCACGAGGGCCTCGGTGTTTCCTGTGATCACCTGACCGACATTGATCTCGACCCCGGCCACGAGCCGGCCGGTGAGATCGGCGAAGAGTGTGGCATTCGACAGGAGTTCGATTTCCTTGCGCGGCACCTGGCCACTCACCTCCGCTCGGCTGCCAACCATGCCAAAGACACTCCAGGTCTCGTTAAACCGGTATCCGGCGAGATAGAGCACGGTCGTCGTCCAGAGGCTGGGGTGGCGATCGTATTGCACGATGGCTTGCGCCCCATGAATGAAGCGATGATCGAAGGCGGTCCCAAAGGTCACCTGGCCCGCGGTCTTATAGGCTTCCAGGCGCCCATTCTCCAGGGGTAACTCGAATTCCAACGCCACGCCATCGCAGACGGCGTACTCGATTTCTGGCGCCCACTCGAGACCCTGCCGGTCCGGACTTCGTCGAACCAACCCCAACGGGTCAGGGGTGCCATTGGTGCGTCGAGATGCGCTCCGCAGCGGAACCATGCCCAGCACATTGACCTCCCCCTCGCCTCGCTTCGCGCCGAGCGGGCGAACCAGATCGAAGACCATGGGCTCCGCGATCCGCGGACCTTGTTCCTCCCCCGACACGCGCTCGATGGTGCCGGGCGTGGAATCGGCTTCGACGAGGTGTGGACATCCAGACTGCCGGTGGCGTGGGGGTGGGGCAGGGGAAACCGGCACGGTCTGGCGCAGTTCCGAACCCGTGCCGGCCCTCGGTCCCCAGGGAGGCGTTGCCGGCAACGTCGAGGCATCCTCCGCCGAGGCACCGCCGCTCAGGGCGTGCAGGAGCGCGCCCACCACGATCCCTACGGTCATGCCACTGGTGCGTCGATGAATCACGGTGCCTCGGCAGCGGAGCCTCCGAATGCCTTGAGCGGATCTGCGGATCAGCCGGGGGCCGTGACGCTTCCCCCATTGGGCGCGCGGCTCCCTGTTCCATGGAAGCGGGTGCCTCGACGTGAGGGCCTACGGCTGCTGGCGGGATCCAGACTTGGACGACGTCCCCGCCGTCCATGGCGGCATTCCCTCTGGTTATGCGGATACGATGGATGAAACTAGAGCATGGGGGGCGGACGCGAGATCAGCAGCACGGGAACAGATGCTCGGGGAGACGAGACGTGCAAGGCATGCGGGGGTGGAACGCGCGTCCGAGTAGGGGCGACGTTGACCGTCGGCCCGGTGGCGGTGTCGAGGGCTCTGTGCAGATTCTGCTGCTCGTGTGGATCAACCTTCTCGCCTTCGATCAGCGCGGCCTGGGACAGCGGGGTGCCGTACAGTTCTTCACAATAGGCGAGGTCGAACAGGTAAGGGACCGCAAAGAAGAACAGAAAGAATGGCAACAGGATGTAGAACGCTGGACCATGCCGGCGGGTGGTCATGATCGTGCTCTCGTTGTGGAACCACTTCCCGTGCTCGTCGCATGCCCTGCTGCAGTCCACGCGCGAAACCCTCGGCGCAGGGCAGGAGTCTCCTGAGGAGAAGCGTACACGATCCCCGCGCATTGTCAACGAAGGGAGCCTGCCATGACGCCCTTACGCTCGGGTCGACCATGACGTGCACGCTCGCTGGTTCTCCGAAGGGCGATCGCCGGCAACCGGCGGCATCATGGGGCACAACTTGCGAAGATTGCCTCGCACAAGTCGTAACCGTCTCTGGCCGGCGGGACCAGGGTATAGCGGACCGCGCTCACGACGTCGTCCTCGAAGTGAACATCTGCCTGACATCTGGGGTGTGGTAGGGGTATCGTGCCTCTCGATATCGCTGGCCGTCGCTCGAGGATGCTCGCCGCCCTGTAATACCTCAGATAGCCCCCGGTCTCGGTGGCCTCCTCGCTTGCTGGAGGTCCGGCACAGGCCAGCACGTCTGATCGAGGCGTATCCAGTAACGCCTTCTGGATTGGGAACACTCCCTCCAAGGTGTCGGGCATTGAACATCCAGCAAGCGCTACCTGGAGCAGCAGGGCGAGCACTCTGGGCCCGGACCCTTTCCAAACTGTGCGGGGAGGTGATGGGGATTTATGCACAAGTCAACCCATGGGGGTGTCTGTGCCGCCTCGCCTTGAGTTCAAGATAGTGCACTGCACAGGCGCGCTCGTCAACGGCCCCTCGGGCAACCCACAGGACGAGACTGCCTCTCACTTGATTCGATCGGAGTTAAGGGGTCTGACCCACTGCTGTCCAAGATACTCTTGCCCCTCTGGATCCTTCCCGCGTAAATTGTGCTTGTTAGACGGCTCAGGTTCCGGTTTTCGAATGAGGTTCCCTCTGCTGCTGTCCAAGATCATGTGGCAAAGAG
>JBDIVW010000049.1:0-22104 GCA_039794185.1 Candidatus Inralta sp.
ACAGCCAATCCGACGTACACCCTCTCTTGCCCCCTTTCGTTGGTGGTGCTCGCTCACCGCGGACAGTCGGCCCATCGGGCCTCGACTGTCAACCAACTGAAAGGGGGCCCTATTCATAGAATCTCCTGTCATGCATCACGTGGTCGCCGCACACCGGCTCCCGGACCGCCATACCCAGGCCGGACGCCCCTGCGTCAGATTCATCCCCCTCCATGCCGCCGCGTGGCTCATGAGCCGGACGCGACCGTCCTCGCCGGTCCCTGGGTCGAGCGTGATCGATGGATCGACGTGAGGGAATCCACGAGACGGAGCGTAGATCCTGCTTCCTGAGGAGCCGGGGCTTGGATCGAGATCACGGCGTCCTGTGCCGCCGTGGGGATCTCCTCTCCAGCAGGCGCGCACCCTTTCCCCCACATCACACAGACGCTCAGCACCGCCGGCGGCGCCAGGGTGAACCATACGTGCGACGGTGTGCAGAATACGGGGGTCATCGAGTCGAGGTCTCCCCACCCCTTCGGCCCGCACTTCCGATCATCCTCGCGACGAACCTCGTGACCTGTCGCGTATGACAAGCCTGCGCACGGGGCGATGGTTCCGGTTTCTGGCCGAGGATTGCCGTCGAGGCATCATCAGCCACACGGCCGCGGCCCCGACCACGAGCAGGGCGAACGCGACGTCCATCACGCCCTCCGGGACTCCGGCGATTCGATGGATGGCGGCCGAGACTCCACGGAGGAAGCCTCGTCCACAATGTCCAGCACCTCGACCTGAACCGTCACCGTCCTCCCCGCCAATCGATGATTGGCGTCCAGCGTGATGAGGTCTCCGGCCACATCCGCCACGACCATGGGTACCGAAGCCCCGTTGGCTTGTTGCACTTCGATCTCCACCCCCACTTCCGGCGCGATGCGATGCGCGCGCAGCCATTCGCCGCTGACCTGGCAGGACAGATCCGCACGATAGGCGCCGAACGCCCAGTCCGGGGGGATTTTTTCCGTCTTCGACTCGCCCACGACCATGCCGATCACGAGATGCTCGAGTCCCTGGATGACGGTGTGGCGCCCCGCCGTAAAGACCAGCGGCTCTCCATAAATGGACGTATCGATCAACGTGCCGTCTTCCAGCCATGCCATGTAATGTGCGCGCACGGTGTCTCCCCATCGCACGTGGCGTACGCGGGAAGCCGGCGTCGATGTCATGCCGACGCGAGAGCTTTTCATCGTGGTCTCCTCCTTCCTCCGGCTCACACGCTTCAGGGGCATGCCGATGCTCGCCCCCTTCCTGTCGGTCCTGGCCTCGGGACGCTGCGCCGCAATCCCCATCGATCATTTCACGTGTGTCGTCGAAAGACGGGTGCCAGGGGATCGACGGGATCTGCGCCGTTCCGGCAGGGATGCCCGTTTCCCGAGATTGACGATCGCCCGGTTCACCACCTCGACCGGCAACCCCAGCGCCGTCGCAATATGGGGAGCGGTACATCCCTTCTCGAGGAGACGCTCCAGAAACCGGCGGTTGCGGAGGAGGTCCCTGGATCGGTCCGGAGGCCGGGCCCGTTCCTTTGTCGAGAGGTCACCCAAGACAGGCGAGATATAGCGCCGGCCTGACAACGCATCGGCCACGGCCCGCTGGAGTTCGCCCGAGACGGTCATGCGATACAGAATGCCGGACGCCCCGGCGGCCAAGGCCATGTCGTTGGCCGCGCCGTTCTTCAGACCGGTCACCACCAGGATATGACACGCCGGAGCAGACCGCTTGATCCGCGCAATGACGCTCAGGCTCGGCACGTTCAACAGATCCAGCACGAGCACGTCCGGCGATCGACGTTGGATGTCCGGCAACCACGTCTCCATTCGACCGGCAAGAGCCTCGATCTCGTACCCCTCACCGGCTTGCAGTCGGCTGTCTTCCAAGATCAGCGGATGGACACCCGCAAGCAACAATCGCGCGCGCGTGGTCCTGGTCGGGCGGGGCATCGTCGGTCTCCTCGTGGTTCGATCAACGCAATGAGCAGCGAGTGTCCGTCAATCGACGGCTGGGAGGGAACTGGGGGAACACCCAGTTGTCGGCGCCGCGTTCCCCAGTGGAAGCCCGCGTCGATGGGCGGCCCGACCTTGTCGGAGCCGCGATCTCGCGTCGTCGAATCGCTAGGCAGAAACCAAGCCGTGCGCGAGCGCGTATTTGGTGAGATCGGCGGTGGTATGGAGGCCGAGTTGCTTGATGATGCGGGCTTTGTGGAATTCCACGGTTTTGACCGAAATGCACAAGATCGACGCGATCTCCTTGAGGGACCGCCCTTCGGCGACCAACTGGAGGACCTCGCGTTGCCGCAACGTCAGGGCGGCGTGGGCGTTCGATCGCCGTCCCCGTTGTTGCAGCAGCGGATCGAGCACGTCTTTGGCCAGCAAGGGCGACATGTACACGTGACCGCGCAGGGCGGTTCGGATCGCCTGCACCAATTCCGTGGCGCTGGCCCGCTTGAGAACATAGCCCGACGCTCCGGCCCGAAACGCCTCGGTGACATAGGTCGGATCCCCGTGCATGCTCAAGAAGACGAGCTTGGCTTCGGGCACCAGCCGACGGAGTTGCTGAGCGGCATCGATGCCGTTCAACAACGGCATGGATAAGTCGAGCAGGATCACGTCGGGCGCCAGGCGCGGAGCCGCCTCCAGGAGAGCGCGACCGTCGGCCACGGCCCCGATCAGCTCAAACTCGGGCTCGAGGACCCTCTGCAGCGCCTCCACGAACAAGGTGTGGTCGTCGGCCAACAATAGACGGGGACGTGTCATGTGGGCTCCTCGACGTCGACCGGAACCGGCACCTCGACCACCACCTCGGTCCCTTGGCCCCGTTTGGCGGACAAGCTGACACGGCCGTTCAGCAACCGCGCCCGTTCGCGCATGCTCAAGATACCCAGCCCGCTCGGCTGTTTCTGGTGCTCGTCGAGGTCCAAGCCGATACCGTTGTCGCGGATCGCCAGACGGATGGCGCCGGGCGGCATCGACAGCGTCACCGTCACCTGATCGGCCTTCGCGTGCATGGCCACGTTTCCGAGACTTTCCTGGGCGACGCGATAGAGGCAGGTGGCGATGCGCGGGGAGATCGGGGCCACGGTCGAGGGTTTCAGAAACCGCGCCTTGATGCCCGTGCGCTTGACGAAGTCATTGACATAGCGTTGCAGGGCGACGATCAGCCCCAAGTCCTCCACGGTGGTCTGATGAAATCGATACGCGAGTTGCCGCACGTCGTCGGACAGCACCGCCAGGTGACGCCGAATGACGCGGATGCGCCGGCGGATGACCGTCGGGGAATCCGGGAGATTGCGGCACAGCGCGTCCAGTTGAAGGCCCAGCGCGCCGAGACGCTGATTCACGTCGTCGTGCAAGTCGCGCGAAATCCGGCGCCGTTCCTCGTCCTGCACGGTCAGGAGTTTGCCCGCCAACGTCCGCAGATCGTCCTCTTCGTGATTCACGAAGGCGGGTCGGTCATGCGGTGCGTGGGCAGTCGACATCTCGTCGCTCTCTTGTGTCCTGCCTGGGCTGGGAATGGACCGTGTCCGCATCGCATCCAACGGCTGCGCAAGGGATGTCCGTACCATACAGCGCTCGTGGGGCGTACACAACCCTGGAGGGCGAGCCGTAGCCACACGGCCGTAGGAGCAGGACGCAGGGCCGAGGGGACGCGAGCGAGGATTCCCGGCGTCAGGCGAGGGCTGTCAGCGATCGTCACGGGCGGTCCCCCTGAGCAGGACCAGGATATCCCCCGCCTCCAAACGTCCGGCCTGATCCAGGTCCAGCAGCGGGACCATCGCCGAACCTCGGTAGAGACGGAGCAACACGTCCGGCTTGAGGTCCTCCGCGACTTTTCCGACCTCGTCGGGCCGCACCGGGCGTTCGATCAACGTGACGTTGCCGCCGGCCGTCAACAGATCGTCCAGATAGTGAACCATGTGCCCGTGGTCGACGGCTGCCGCCAGAATGTAGCCGCCGAAGGTGGCCGGCGAGACGATCGCGTCGGCGCCGCCCTGCTTGAAGAGCTTGATGTTCTCCTCCTCCTTTGCGCTCACGATGATGCGGACGGTCGGATTCAGGTGGCGGGCCGTCAGCAGAATCAGCGCGGTGGAGTCGTCGCGGCCGGCCGCGATAATCACCGCCTTGGCCTTTTCGATCAGGGCATCTTTGAGCACCGCCTCTTGGGTGGCATCGGCCTGAAACCCCGCCACGTCCAACGTCCCCGCCAAACGGATGCGCGCCTCCGACGGATCGATCACGAGGATCCGGTCCGGAGTCGTCCCCCGAGCCAACAATTCTTTGACGGACGACAGCCCGGTATGGCCGAATCCGCAGACGATGATGTGGTCCCTCAAGTTCGCCTGAAGCTTTGCCATACGATACCCCTCCATATATTGCCGCAGGATCAATTGGTACGCCGTCCCGAGAAAGAGAAACCAGATCGCGAATCGGATGGGGGTTACGACCAGGGCGTCGAGAAGCCGGGCGCGCGTGGACACGGGGACGATGTCTCCATACCCCACGGTCGTCACCGTGATCATGGTGAAGTAGACGACGTCGCTGAACGAAACCCGGCCGTCGATCTGATCGCGCAGGCCGTCCCGGTCCCACCAGAGCAGACCGAACACGATGGAGAAGAGGGCCAAGAGGGCCACTACTCGTCGTGCCAGGATCATGGGCGGCGACATCCCGCCCGGCGTGACGAGCATGCGTGGGCCGGTGCCACCGGCTCGCGCACGGACCGCGGCGCGCATCCGTTCCACCCACGTTCGCTCCGTCGGCCCGCTCATGCGACGCACCGCCACCCGACCCGACCCCGGCACGGGGACTCCGCCGTCACGGGCGCGCCTCGCCTGACGGGGAGACGGTTTCGGCCGATGTCCGCGGGACGGACCCGAGGCCGTCGATGCGAATCCCGCGCGCCTGATAATCCTTGGGCAGGTACGTCTCCGGAATGGTGGTCTGACTCCCGTCCCGAAGCTGCGTGTAGTGGGGAGACATGATCTCGATCCCGGCCTCGTTGAACGCGTCTTGGATGTTCTGGTGAAGATCGGAGTAGGTGACCGTCATCTGATTGGGCGCTCCGGTGTAAGCGTTCAATTCGTACGTGACGTAGAAATCGTTCAGCGCGGTTTGCAGCACGAACGGTTCCGGATCCGACAGGACGTTTCGAGTGGCGGCGGCCGCCTTCTTCAGCAGTTCGTGCACGGTTCGCCACGGTGCGTTGTAGCCGATCGTGACGGCGGTATGGAGAATCAGGGGCGGCGGGCTCAGAGAGGCGGAGCTATAGTTGACGATATGCGCGCCCAGGATGAGCGAATTCGGGACGGTGATGTCGACGTTCTTGATGGTGCGGATGCGCGTGACCAACAGCGTCTTCTCGGTGACGTCGCCGACGGTGTCGGCGATCCTGACGCGATCGCCCAATTGAAAGGGCCGCATATAGGTCAGGACGACCCCCGCGACGATGTTGCCGATGGCCGCCGCCGACCCGAGCGAAATGAGCAACCCCAAAAAGACGGAAATGCCCCGGAATCCTTCCGACTGCGAGCCGGGGATGTACGGGAAACAGGCGATGGCGGCGAAGACGATGACGAGGAATCTCACGATGCCGTACGTCGGCGAGGCCCAATCCCGGTGAAATCCGGAGAAGGTGATGGCCCCCCGTTCGATCCCTCGGAAGAACAAATGGATGATCTTGAGAATGTAGCGGACGACCAGAATAATGACGGCGATGGCGATGAGGTTCGGAATGGAGTCGGCAAAGACTCCGCCGATCGTCGCGACCTGCGACAGCACGTACCCGAACAACTCCACCGAGAGCCGCCGCGTCCACGGGAAGAACCCCAGGACGGACGAGGCGTAGAAATACACCAGCACGGCCAGCACGAAGAACCGGACGACCTGCAAGACCCCCAACAGCGCCTCCGTCACCTGTGCGGCGGACAGGAGCTCGACTCGTTGCACCTTGAGCGTCGGGAGGCTCGCCCGGCCCCAGGTCGACAGCCACTCGCTTAGCCGCGGGAAGAGCTGCTGGGTGATCCTGAGCACGGCCAGAAACACCACGGTCGCGAACAGCGACAACACCAGGCCGATGAAGAACGCGGTGAGATTGGCCCGCAGGCCCTGGCTTTGCTCGAGCGGCGCGGCCACCGCGCGCAGCAGTCCCGCTTCGAGATCGTGCGTCCAGGGGAACAGGTCCAGCACGAAGTGGAGGTAGAGATAGAGGACCAGGAGCGCAAGGATGACGCGCACGGCCTTGCTCGCCGCCAGCAACGCGTCCGTCAGGTGATCCGCCGACAGGAGCTCAACGCCTGCGAGGGAGAGGCTGCGAAGGCGTGTCCCCCGCCAGCTTTCCAGGAGGCGATGGAACCTGGGGAACAGGACGACGAAGGCCACGGCCACCCCGATTAAGATCGCGGTGGCGACAGCGGCCGACACCAGTTCCTTCGTGCCGACCGTCTGGGCTGGCGTCGAAGGGGCTTGAGTCTGTCGAAGGATGAGAATCGCCTCCCGAATGAGCGCGGCATACTCGTGGGCCAGCTCCGTTCGAGCCCGGCCGGCAGCCTTGGCTTCGGCCTCTGTGACGACGAACAGCACCGCTTCGGGGGAGACGATGGAGGCGGTGAACTCGCCGTCTTCCACGGTGATGTCTTCCACGCGGGACGAGAGATCGTGGGCCAGCCGGCTCAGCCTGGCTTCGACGGCCCGCGCGCGCGCGGTTGGGTCGAGACCTCCCAACGGTGTGTGAATCGTGAAGACGGTCCGCTCCCCGAGTCGCACCGGCGCGCCGGATGCGCCTCCCTCCGTTTGAGCGTGCACCCATACCGCGCTCGGCGCGCCTGCGAGCGCCCACCCCAACAGGACGACCACCCAGAGCTTCCAGGCTTCGCTGCGGAACGACGCACATCGGACCGGGACGGTCGGCATCATCGGTACTATCCTCTTGCATCCGGCGATTGAGCGGAATATTTTGGCATACGCGGCGTCCTTACGCTACATTCAAGAATCGGCGGCACAGGACGAGGATCGATCGGGCGCCCCCGGCCATGTGCCGGACGCCCGGCGACCTCGACCGGACCGATCGCCGAAACCGGGCCGTTTCCGTTTCGACCTCAGAAGCCCGAGGAGGATCGTCCTCGATGGAATCCCTAAGTGTCAATGCCGTCCTCGGCCTCACGGGGCTGATCATCCTCGTGGGCTTGGCCGGCGATCTGATTCTGAGACGGACCGGCGTGCCCAGCGTCCTGTTCCTCATGGGCTTCGGCGTGCTGTTGGGACCGGTCTTTCAGGTGGTGGAACCCGCGGCCGCCATGAAGTTGGCGCCCCATTTCGGGACCTTGGCCCTGCTGATCATCCTGTTCGACGGCGGCATCAGGCTCCACCTCATGAAGGTGATCAAGGAGACGCCGCTGGCCCTGCTCTATTCCGTCACGGTGTTCACGATCTCGGTCTCCGGCATCGCCGTCCTCTACGCCTGGTTGATGGACGCGGCCTGGCTGCACGGCCTGCTCCTGGGCGCCATCCTGGGAGGGACGGCCGCCGCGATCATCATCCCGGTGACATCCCAGATGGCCTCGTTGCGCGATTCGGTGAAGGTCCTGATCAGCCTGGACTCTGCGTTCTCCGAGGTCTTCGTCGTCGTCCTCGCGCTGGCCCTCATGGGTGCGATCAGGGAAGGGGGTGAACCCAGCGGAGTCTTTGGCGAGATCTTTCACGCGTTCTGGTTTGCGATGATGCTGGCGGTCCTGGCCGGCGCCTTGTGGGCGCGCCTGCTGGCCTGGCTCGAGGGGCAGACCCTCTCTTACATGATCACGATGGCCGCGATTCTCCTGCTGTATTACGTCGCCGAAGCGATCGGGGCGAACGGAGCCATCACGATCCTGCTGTTCGGCCTCGTGCTCAGCAACATGGAATTTCTCGTGGGGCACCTTGCCCGGCCGATCCGGTCCTTGATCGGGTACGAACTGGATCAGGCGAAATTCGTCCTGGACGCGTTCCTGAAGCGGATCAACGAAGAGTTGTCGTTTCTCGTTCGGACGTTTTTTTATGTGCTCCTCGGGATGATTGTGGATGTGTCGGCCTTCACCGCCGGGATCGCGCTGACCGGTTTGGCGCTTTTCATCGTCGTGGTCGCCGTGCGGTGGATCATCACCGAACTTTTCGGCTATGCCACTCGCGCCTGGTCGTCGGGCGAGCAACTCGTCATCGCGTCCATGTTCCCGCGCGGGGTCGCGACGGCCGTGATGGCGTTCTTGCCGACGGCAACCGGCATCCCCGACACAGAACTCTTCCCGGTCTATGCCATGACCGTGATCGTGTTCGGCGTCATCGGCATGACCGTCATTCTCGCCGTCTACCAGCAGCGCGGACCGACCGGTTCTCCCACCGCGGCGGCGGAGCCCTCCCCGACCACCTGACCGCCGCCCCATGCCGGATTCCGATCCACCGCGACCGCCGATCGCCTCATGAGCCTGATTCAAACCATTACCATCCTGGTGTGCTTGTCGGCCGGATTCAGTTTTCTGAATCACCGCTACATCAAGCTGCCGGTCACCATCGGCCTCATGGCCATCGCCCTGGCGATGTCCCTGGTCCTGCTGCTGCTGGGGAAGTTGGGGTACGGTATCGAGGCCGAGGCGGAGAGCTTCATCCGCGCCATCGACTTCGACGAAACCCTGTTGCACGGCATGCTGAGCTTCCTCCTCTTTGCGGGCGCCCTCCACGTCAATCTGGACGACCTGCTCGAACAAAAATGGTTCATCGGCACCTTGGCCTGCCTCGGCGTCTTGGTGTCCACCGCCATCGTCGGCTCGTTGACCTATCTGTTCCTAGGCTGGCTCGGATACCCGATCCCCCTCGCGGGCTGCCTGCTCTTCGGCGCCCTCATCTCGCCCACCGACCCGATCGCCGTCATGGGCATTTTGAAACAGGTCGGGGCGCCGAAACGCTTGGAGATCAAGATTACGGGGGAGTCGCTTTTCAACGACGGGGTCGCCGTGGCGGTGTTTCTGGTGTTGGTCGGCATCGCGGAGACCGGACAGGTCACGCCGGGCGGAGTGGCGCTGCTGTTTCTCCAAGAGGCTGTGGGAGGAGTCTGCATCGGACTGGCGGCCGGATACGGCGCCTTCCTGATGCTGCGCTCCATCGACCAACATCACGTGGAGATTCTGATTTCCCTCGCGCTGGTGATGGGGAGCTACGCCCTCGCCGACGCCGTCCATTCGTCCGGCCCGATCGCCGTGGTCGTGGCCGGGCTGTTGATCGGCAACCACGGGCGGCACCTGGCCATGTCGGCCAACACACGGGAGTACCTGGATACGTTCTGGGAGCTGATCGACGAGTTGCTGAACGCGATCCTGTTCGTGTTGATCGGCCTCGAAGTCCTGGCCTTGACCTTTCAACGGGAGTACCTCGTCGCAGGGTTGCTGGCCATTCCGTTGGTATTGGTGGCCCGCTTCGTGAGCGTGAGTCTGCCTGTGCAGGTCTTTCGGCTGTTCCAGGAATTCACGAACCGGGCGACGCTGATCCTCACCTGGGGCGGCTTGCGGGGCGGCATTTCCGTCGCCATGGCCCTGTCCCTTCCGCTCTCCCCCTACCGCGACGCGCTGATCACGATGACGTACATCGTCGTGGTCTTCTCCATTCTGGTTCAGGGATTGACGGTCGAACGACTCGTGCGGGCGGCGACGCGCGGCTAGGTCGACGGCATCATTCGGGACGCCGTGACGAGGGAGGGGACGCGACGCCCTCCGGACCGGCGAGGCGCATGGCGAGATCGACGTACTCGGCTGGCGACACTTCTTCCGCCCGGCGTTCCCCCTTGGGAAGCAGGACGTCCCGCACCGCGTCCGTCATCGCCGTCGACCACCCTTCGTCGCGCAATGAATTCAGGATGCGTTTCCGCCGATGGGCGAAGGCGGCGCGAACCAGACGTGAACACATCCGCTCTTCGTCCGGAGAGAGCCTCGGGGGACGGAAGGTAAGCGCAACCACGGCGGAGCCAACCTCCGGCCTGGGCCGAAAACAGTTGGGAGAGACGCGGAACAGCACACGAGGCTCGGCGGCCGTCTGCGTCAGCACCGACAGGATCCCGTAGTCCTTCGTCCGCGGCCGCGCGGCCAGACGCGCCGCCACCTCGACTTGCAGCATGACGACGGCACGCGCGAACCGGCGGCGCTCCTCGATCAGCCGAAACAATAACGGGGTGGAGGCATAATAGGGCAAGTTCGCCACCACCACGGTTCGGGGCGGGAGCCCTTCAAAGGACCATTCGATCGCGTCGCCTTCGTGGAGCTCCAGATTGCCGCAGTCTCCCAGGCTCGCGTGCAGGTGATCGCACAGTCGCGGATCAATCTCCACGGCGACCACGCGCCCCGCCGCCGCGCAGAGCGCCCGTGTGAGAATGCCCCGCCCCGGACCGATCTCCAGCACGGTCTCTTCCGGCCCGAGGACGGCCGCCTCCACGATTTTTCGCACGATGTTGGGATCGATCAGAAAGTTCTGGCCGAGGTGCTTGCGTGCCGGCGGCAGCACCGACGTCATGACGGGCTCATACGGAGGATCCGGCCGGCCCCTGAGCGCGAACGGCCTTCAAGGCCGCGGCCAGCGCCGTGCGGTAGGTCTCGACCTCGTCCTGAAATTCCTCGACCAGGTCGTTGGTAAACGACGGCCCTGGCCTCGCCTGCGCGAATTGCCCCGCAATCCGGTTCCCCGCCTGTTGTCTGAGTACGGCGGTCGTCGCGGCCTTCCATTTGGCCAACCGCTCGCTCCCCATGACCGTATTGAGTTCTTGTGCGACCCACTTGGAAATCGCCTCCAGTTCTTTCGCCTGACACTCGATCGCCTGTACCACTGCCTGCTGATCCGTCACCGTCCCTCCTTCCGCCTTCTCTCGGTCCGCCAGGTCCGCCTGATACGGACCAACCGGGCGGCCAACGTCAGCGCCTCGATCAAGCTGCTCGGCTCGGCGACGCCTTTCCCGGCAATGTCATAGGCCGTCCCATGATCGACCGACGTCCTGATGATCGGCAACCCGACCGTCATATTGACGCACCGACCGAACGCCACCAACTTCAAGGGGATGAGCCCTTGGTCGTGATACATGGCCACGACTCCGTCGTACGCGCCCCGCGCGGCCTTGCCGAACAGCGTATCGGCCGGCAGCGGGTCGCTGGCGTGGATCCCCGCGCGGCGCGCGGCGGCGACCGCCGGGGCAATCAGCCGCCCCTCCTCGTCCCCGAAGATCCCGGCCTCCCCGGCGTGCGGGTTAAGCGCCGCGACGCCGATCCTGGGCTTCCGAATGAGGAAACACTCTCGGAGCGCGCGATCCGCCAGGCGGATGCCCTTCCCGATGCTCTCGACGGACAATCGCCGAGGCATCTCGCGCAGTGCCACATGGGTCGTCACGAACATGATCTTCAACGGCCCTCCGAGAATCATCATGCCCACCTCCGCGCTCTTCGTGAGCGCGGCGAGGAGCTCGGTATGCCCCGGATAGGCGTAGCCGCCGAGGTGCATCGCTTCCTTATTGATGGGGGCCGTCACCATCGCGTCGACCAGCCCCTGCTCGGCGCACCGCACGGCGGTGGTGATGAAGGCGACCGACGCCGCGCCGGTTGCCGCCGCGGCCACGCCGACCTTGAACCGCCCGAGCGGGCGATCGAGCGGGTCCAGGACGAGCACCTCGCGGGGCCGCGCGCCGGGGATGGCGCCTTCGCTGACCGGCACGACCTTCAACGGCAGGCGCAACGCCTTGATCGTGCGCTCCATCACCGACACAGAGCCCACGACCAGGGGCCGGCACAGGCGGCGCACCCCCGAGAGGGCCAAGGCCTTCGCCACCACCTCGGGGCCGATGCCGGCAGGGTCGCCCATGGTGACGGCCAGCAGCGGCGAAGCTTGGTTCCGCGGTCGCATCAGAATTCTCCGTCCTCGAACGCAGGCTGCACGTGAAACTCAAGGGCCGAGTGAATCCCCGCCGCGCCCTCGCGCGCGGCCGTTCGTTCGGCTAGCCCCCATAGAGATACAGGGTATAGCCAATATACAGGATCGCCCCTGGCAGAAGCAGCCACGGCCGCCACTGACCGCCCCACAGCACTTGCAGGAACGCCAACCCTCCGGCCACCACCGCCAGGACCATAGTGACGAGGGCGGAAGGAGCCAGGACCCACCCGGTGCCGACGAGGCCAATGGCAACGGGAAAGGTGCCTTGGAACACCATGGCCCCCGTAACGTTGCCCACGGCGAGTTGATCCTTTTTCCGGTAGAGCCAGAGGAAGCTGTTGGACATTTCGGGCAGTTCGGTTGCCAGCGGCGCGATCAACAACGCAAGAATGATCGGCGCCACCTGGAGCGTCTCGGCCAGATATTGGGCCGCCATCACGAACAGCTCGGCCCCTGCGACCAAACCCGCGAGCCCGACCACGCCCTGCGCGCCGATCGCCCCCAGACCCGGCTTCTTGGCCCGCTTGGCAAAGAGCAAGGGATCCGGACCGCCGCCCTCGCCCTCCTCCTCGGCCGGCGCCGACAGCTTGAGCCGCATATAATACGCATAGGCCCCCAGCAGCCCAACCGCAGCCGCATAGTGCACGGCCTTGTCGGGGACCATGGCGCAGGCCAGCGCTACGCCGTATCCAAGCAGAAAGAACGCCAAGTCGACGCGGACCTCTCCATAGTTCAAGTGGAATCGATTCGTGCGTTTGCCCAGTCGCGCATAGAGCAGCAGCAGCCCGGCGAGAATGGGAACGACCAGCGTGCTGAGCATGAACGGGGCCCCGAGGATGGCCCCGAGACCAACCGCCTGCTGCTCCGGCCCGGTGCCGAAAAAAATGGCCAGCAGCGGTATCGAGGTTTCGGGCAAGGTCGTTCCGATCGCGGCAAAGATGCTGCCCACCGCGCTTTCGGAGATCCCGAGACGCTTGCCGAGCCATTCGATCGCATTGGTGAAGAGATGGCACCCGGTGAGGGTGATCACCACGGAGGCGACAAAGGCGAGGAGATACAGCAGCACGGTCACGGACGGCACGATCCTTTCATCGCGCGCGCCGCGTGGTCCTGGCGGGTGGGCGGCCACGACGATACGCCACGACCGCGTCTTCCATGATCGCACGTACCGGGCGTCCCGTCTGCCGGGCGATACGGCGGCAATCGGCGTACTCCGGCACGGCCCGAGTCCCGCCGTGCGGCTCCTCCGCGATCTTCATCCGCACCGGGCCGCCCGGAATCGCCACCGTTTCGAACCATCGAGACAGTACCACCCGCGCGGTTTCACGAAACCGGACCCCGAGGGCGGTCGTGTCGCGGAGCAGCACGTCCGCCACCGCCTGGGCGTGCGATCGGTCCGCCAGCGCCGTCAGGACGACCCCGGGACGGCCTCGTTTCATCACCACCGGCGTCATCGTCACATCCACCGCCCCAGCCGCGAAGAGCCGTTCCATCACCGTCTCGTACACCTGCGGGTTGAGATCGTCGAGATTGGTTTCGATCTCCAAGACCGGTTCCGTGCGCGCGCCCTGCGGAGCCCATTCCTCGCCGACGAACAGCCGCAGCACGTTCGCCCAACCCTCCGGATTCGCAGCGCCGGCCCCATACCCGATCGCCCGCGGACGCATGGGGGGCAAGGGTCCGAAGGACTGGGCGACAGTGCGCAGCACGGCCAGCCCCGTCGGCGTCGCGAGTTCGCGACGCGGTCCATCGCTGTAAATCGGCACGCCCTGCGCCAATTGTGCGACGGCAGGTCCGGGGACGGGCAATGCGCCGTGCGCGCTCTCCACGAATCCCGCCCCCACGTTGATCGGCGAGGCGCTGATCCGTGTCGCACCAAGGAGATGACAGCACAACAGGCTGCCCATCACGTCGACAAGGGAATCGACCACGCCCACTTCGTGAAAATGCACCCGTGCGAGCGGGACGCCGTGCACATGACTTTCCGCCTTGGCCAGATGGCCGAAGACTTCCCTTCCGCGGGCCTTCACATCCGCAGGAAACGCACTTCCGGCAATCCGTCGAAAAATCTGACTCATGGACAGGGGCCTTGCCATTCCCTGACGGATCACGACATCGACCTTCGTCGCTTGGATGGCCCCTCGTTTGACCCGCCGCGCCCGCAACTCCACGCCGCGTGTCCCGCCGGGATGAAGCGACCGTATCCTCCGGCGCAACTCGCCAAGCGGCGCCCCGGCGTCGACGCAGGCGCCGAGCAGCATGTCCCCGCTGACCCCCGAGAAACAATCGAAGTGGAGATGCGCGCTCATCCTGTTGATCCGGACGGTCGGAGCGATTTGAACGAATCGCCGACGAACGCCGCCATCTTAGCAGATGTCCCGATCGGGCGTGAGTCCACGCGGCGCGACCCGTCGGGAGGACGCATGGCGCTCTTCAATTGACAGCCCCCCACCCGTGTGTTATTGGCTGAACCATCGTTCTGGGCCGATCTCCGTTCGATCGATCACATGAATCTTTCCAGCCGCGGTACGACCTGGGCATGTCCGTCGCTCGTAGGCCTCCTCCTGACCGTCGGTTTGGCGGGAAGCCTCGAACCGTTGCCGGTCGGCCCCGACGTCGCCTGGGCCGCCAAGAAAGGCGGATCGACGCCGCGAAAAGAACCCGAGCTGAAAATCATCGACGTGAGCATCCGGCCCGTGCCGTACGCTCCCCAGCAGGGGGACCTGGAGTTCGGCATTACCGTGGATCTGCCCCCGGATGTGGAACGCGCCGCATTGCTCGAGGTGACGGCGCTGATCAGTTCTCCATCCCGGTCAAGCCTGCGCTTTCTGTCCTATCGTCATTCGATTGAGCCGCTGTTAGGGATCGCCGGCATCGAGGGGCGGGCGGCGCAGAAAACCGGCGCGACCGACAAGAAAGCTCGCGCTCCGCGAGTGCGCATCACCTTGACATGGGATGGAACGGATCATACGAAACAAGCCGTGTCGCCCGGAACCTACCACTACGAACTTCGCGCAAAAGTCATCGGCAAGGGAGACAACACACCCCGCACACTCACGGTCTCCTGGCCCAAGCGCGGCACGCTCGCCGTCAAGTAGCCCCGACCACCGATTCGTCGATCAAGGAGGTCCACCTGCCGATGCCCTGAGGATCGGTGCCGTGCCTGACCGTTGACGCCCGGCACTACCCTTCCTCGGCCAGCACGTTGATGCGATGCGCCAGGCATCCTGCTCCGAACCCGTTGTCGATGTTCATCACCCCCACGCCGGCCGCGCACGAATTCAACATGGTCAGCAAGGCCGCCAGCCCGCCGAAGCTCGCCCCATAGCCCCGGCTCGTCGGCACCGCCACGACCGGTCGAGACACGAGCCCGCCCACGACGCTGGGAAGCACACCGTCCATCCCGGCCACGACGACGATCGCGCGCGGCGCGTCAAGGCGCTCGTGCTGGCTCAGGAGACGATGCAACCCTGCCACCCCCACGTCGTACAACGTCTCGACCCGACTTCCCATCGTTTCCGCCGTCACGCGGGCTTCCTCGGCGACGGGCACGTCGGCGGTGCCGGCGGTCAAGACCAACACGTGACCGACCCGGACCGATCGCGCCGGTTCGACCGTGACCACGCGGGCCTCCTCGTGATACTGCGCGCGCCGGTGCAGGCGCAGCAGGGCGCGCGCGGTCCCGGGCTCCACGCGGGTCGCGAGCATCGCGCGGTTGCGTTTCAGCAAGCCGCGGGCGATCGCCACGACCTGCGCCGTGGTCTTGCCCTCGCAAAAGATGACTTCCGGAAACCCTTGCCGGAGCGCCCGATGGTGATCGACCGTGGCGAAACCCAAATGCTCCGCCGCCGGCGCATGCAGGCGGTCGACGACCGTTTCGAGGGACACGGCCCCCGCTTTGAGCTGACGTAACAATCGCGCGAGTTGGCCTTTGGCAATCATCGGGCTTAGTGAGCCAGCTCTTCCTTGGGCTCCCGTTCCATCAAATCACCGACCGCTTGGAGACAGGACTTGCGCTCGAACAAGACGGCGCACACTTCGCGCACGATCGGCATGTCGACACCATGCCGTTCCGCCAACCCGGCGGCGGCCCGTGCCGTGCGCACGCCTTCGGCCACGGCCTGCATGCTGGCCAGGATATCCTCGAGCGACTCACCCTGGCCAAGCCGGACCCCGACGCGGTGATTGCGGCTGGCCGGGCCCGTGCAGGTCAGCACCAAGTCGCCGACGCCGGACAGCCCGTAGAAGGTCCTCGGGTCGGCACCCATCGCTCGCCCGAGCCGAATCATTTCGGCCAGCCCTCTCGTGATCAGCGCCGCCCGCGCATTGTGTCCTAACTCGAGGCCGTCCACGACGCCGGCGGCCAGCGCAATGACGTTCTTCAACGCCCCGCCGAGCTGTACGCCGATGACGTCCGCAGCCCCGTAGACCCGCAGGCGCGGCGTCATCAGGCGTTGCTGCAGGCGGCGAACGAGTTCAGGATCTGTTCCCGCCAGGGTGACGGCCGTCGGCAGCTCTTCCGCGACTTCCGCCGCGAAGCTCGGACCCGACAGGACCGCGCAGAGCTCAGCGCGCCCGCGTAAAAAGGTCTCCGCGATCACGTCCGACATCAACCGGAGCGACCCTTCTTCGATGCCCTTGGTGGCGCTGATGACCGGGCAGGGGTCGGCCCCGACCCGGCGCATCTCTTCGAGGACCGACCGAGCCACGTGCGAGGGGACGGCAAACACCGCGAATTCCGTACCGCGCAGCGCATCGGCCAGCGAATGGGTCGCCTCGAGCGAAGGCCGGAGACGGACGCCCGGCAGAAAGACCGCATTCTCCTCCGTGGTCTGAATCGTGGTCGCCACCGCCGCCTCATAGACCCACAGTTTGACGGGACGCTGGTCCCGCGAGAGATGGTGTGCCAAGGCCGTCCCCCACGCGCCTCCCCCCACCACGGTGATGTGATTCTGTCGCGACATCGCCATCCCATCGCCCGGGCCCGCGCGGCTCCGCTCGCCCGGACCGCCGCCCGCATGGGCGGCGGATTATAGGAACGCGTCTTCCCGACTGTCAATGAACGGCGGGCTTCCGCCCGATCGAACGAGGCCCATGGACGCGCGCATCGCGGCTGCACGACCAGCCTACCATCACGGTAAACACTTAATGGAGAAAATTGAGCGGCTTTCCTTGTCGTCTGGACCAAATTTGCTAGACTGGACCCTGTCAGTCTCGGGCCTTCCACGCGACGGCGAGATTGGCACGAGCCTTGCCCCTCCACGACCGGCCCTGGTGGCAAGCCCGCCTCCCCACGGGCGACGTGACACGGAAGGAACCGACATGACGTTTCACAACATATTGAGAAGTGGACCCGCGATCATCCTCACGGGCTGTCTCATCGGGCTGGCGACGATGCACATTGCTGAACACCGATCGTATGCGGAATCCTACGTGGCCGGCCAATTGGGATTCACCGCCCCCTCGATCGGCAAGGGCTTGACCGACGTCGAGGCCGTCGACAACACCGGCACCTTCCCGCCCGGGACCATGTTCTCCGATCTGTCCCTGAAATCCTCGCTCTTGTTCGGCGCCAAGGTGGGACACTATTTCAGCCACATCCGGTGGTTCGGCATCGAAGGGGAGATCTACAATACGAATCCCCACCTCAAGCAGCAACCGAGCACGCTGACCGTGCCGGGGTTTGGCACGGTGGCGGGCACGACGGACGGTAATTATTTGCGGGTCTTGACGATCGCGCCGGTCAATTTCATGGTGCGGTATCCGGGGAAACGGGTGCAACCGTACGTGGGAGTCGGGCCCGGCATCTTTCTCGCGCGCCTCAAGGAAGCCCAGCTCGGAGAGAGCATTTCCAGCACGACGGTCGGGCTCAATGCCATGGCCGGCCTTCGCTATCTCGTGACCCGGCACTTCGCCGTATTCGGAGAATGGAAGTACAACTATACCCGGATGAATTTCGACCAAAATCTGAACTTCATCCAACCTTTCGGCCTCAAGGCCGACTATCATATGCACCACTTCGTCTTCGGCGCCGCCTACCTGTTCTGAATCGTCCCTCGCCGATCGCCATCGGTGATTCGATCGACGAGAAGCCAGATCGCGGTTTCGCCCGCGACTGATGACGGCCACTTCACGGGCGACGGAGGACGGAGTTGGCTCACCTCCCGAGCCCGCGCTATACTGCTGCCTCGCCTCTTCCTCCCTGCACGGATTGCACATGCCGATCACCTGTCCGGTCTGCCGTCGGGAACAGGGCGCCGACGCCCGATACTGCGCCCATTGCGGGACCGCGCTGACGACTCCCTCCGAGAGCTCGACGGGATCATCCGCAAGTTCGAACGACCTCAATCTGCGCGCACTCTCCGGCATGACCGTGCTCTTGATCCTGGCCGTCCTCTTCCCCCCGTGGGAAGCGCCGCCTGCCGATCCTCCGGCATTCCTCGGCCTCCATCCCTTGTGGTCGCCGCCGACCCCGACGGCGATCGTGAGCCGGATGTTGCTCACGATCGAAACCATGACAATCGCCATCGGCGGCATCTACCTCGCCTGGTGGTTTCGAGGGAAGTGACAGACGTTGATCCTCGTTCGCCGGCAGGCCCGAAGGAGTGCTGAGTGCTGGGTGCCGAAACAAGGCAGGCAGCGTGCCGTCATACTCAGTGCCGGGCGTTTGGAAAGAGGGACCGGCCAGAGTGCCCACGACCAATTCTTAGGAGAGAAGGGTTCGGTGGTGAGTCCCTTGCCCGAGAGCTTAGACCTCAGACCCGAGCACTTCCCCGATGGGTGTCGCTTGACGGATGACCCTCGACGGGTGGCGCTAATCCAGAGCCAAGGTCAGGCATTTGGCGGACCCGCCCGACTTCATGAATTCGTCAAGAGGCGTGGGATGCACTTGATAACCGCGCTCTCTGAGCCGCGCCGCCGTCTGGGGGCACCCGGCCGGCATCACGACATGTTTCCCGACGCAGACCGCATTGCAGGCGAACCGGAGCGCCTCCTCTTCCGACACGGCAAGACGCCGTGAGTCTGGTATGCGGTCGGCGAGCACCGCCTGCCCGTACCGGTCGAAGGCCGGCGGGTAATACAGCACGTCCCCGCCGCTGAGCGGGCAAAAACACGTATCCAGGTGATAGAAGCGACCGTCGATCAACTCCACGGGAATG
Source organism: Candidatus Inralta sp. (assembly GCA_039794185.1). Lineage (GTDB taxonomy): Bacteria > Nitrospirota > Nitrospiria > Nitrospirales > Nitrospiraceae > BQWY01. The sequence goes on from JBDIVW010000049.1 coordinate 19,115, forward strand.
ATCTCTCGGCCGAAGATCCGCCCCAGGACCGGATAGGACTGAATGTCCGTCCGCTGCCGGTATCCACCGAACCAGACATCCGGCAATCCGAGGAGATCGCCCGCCCCTTCGAAATAGAGACCGGATTCCAGCGTCAGCACCTCGTACCCGTGCGTGCGAAACCAGGCCTCGAAATGGGCCTCCTCACGCTGCCGCTCCGGATGGCGAAACCGGCTGGTCACGACCCGCCGTCCGACGACCACCCCCGCATTGGCGGTGAACACGAGGTCCGGCAAGTGGGGCACCGGCGACAGACGTTCGAGCGTGGCCCCCACGTCCTCCTCCAGAATGCGCATCAGGTCGCGCCACTGTCCTTTCGCGCGGTCCGAATCCACGGCATTGGCGCGACGCATCCACGGATTGATCTCGTAATCGATGGCAAAGTAGTCCGGAGGGCAGACCAGGAGCCGGCTCATGGCCGCCACCCCAACGCGCGTGCGAGCTCCTTCAGGAAGGATGCCGCATCCATGACGACGCCGACGGCCTGAAAGCTGCCTCGGTCGGCCAGTTTGGTGGGAACTGACGGATTCACGTCGACGCAGACCGTGGGGACCGTGCCGGGTAACAGGTTGCCGGTGGCGATCGCGTGTAAGGTGGACGCGACGAGGAGCGCCAGGCCCACGTCCGGCAGCGCAGCCCGCATCGCCGCCTGAGCCTGCATCGCATCCGTGATCACGCCTGGCAACGGCCCGTCATCTCGGATGGTCCCGGCCATCACGACCTGAACGTGCCGGCGCATGCAGGCCGCCATGATCCCGTCGACGATCACCCCCTGCTCGACCGCCTTCGCGATGCTGCCGATTTCTCGAATGCGGTTGATCGTCCGCAAGTGATGCTCGTGCCCGTGCGGGAGGGTCCGGCCGGCCGCCAGGCTATAACCCAGCGAGGTGCCGAACAGCGACGCCTCCATATCGTGCGCGGCCAGCGCATTCCCGCAGAACAAGACCTGGATGAATCCGGCATCGATCAACCAGGCCAGAGCTTCTCGTCCTCCGGCGTGGACGATCGCCGGCCCCCCGGCCAGCAGGACTTTGCAGCCGGGCCGGCCCTGCTCGGAGCCGGCCCGCAAGGCCTGCAATCGCCCCGCAATGTCGGCGATCAAGGGCGCGTGCGGTCGCTCCGACGACACCTGCGCTTCCATGAAGCCGAATACGTCGCGCTCTTTCGGACGACTCAGCGGAACCACTCGAATCCCGTCCCGGCCGACCACGATCGATTCACCCTGCTTCACGTCGGCCATCGGCACCGTCGTCGCGACCCCGGCCTTCCGGTCGATCTTGATCGCGGTATCCATTTCGATGCGCGTGACGTCGACCCACCGGCCGCCGATGCGGACCTGCGTGGGCAGGTGACTGGTGGCGTAGAATCGTTCGGGCAGCACTCCGTCGGCCGGAGCGGATTCGGTCGCACAATCCCGCTCCGTTTCGGGCACGGCGCCATGCGGTTGAATGGCCGCGAGAATGTCCCCGAGCAAGCGGCTCGTCGAAGCGGAGACCACGATCTTGGCGCGGGAGGATTGCTCGCGCGTGGTGCCGATCCGGACGTCCTCGAGGTCGAACGTTCCGCCCATCATCAAGATGGTGTCCAGCACCTTCGCCAGGATCAGCGAATCGATGATATGTCCATGAAGCACGACGGTTTCTGAAGAGGTCTGCATCGTGTCCCCTTCGTCGGAAGGCCGCGTCATCGTCCTGTTCCATCTTATCACGAGGCGGCAAACCGGCCGTGAAATCAGCCGATTCGAAACGCGCCGTCGTCCGACTTGGGGCAAGACGGTCAGGGATCCGCCTTCATCAGTTCCCTCAGAACGCTCGTGGCGTAGGACCCCGGGGGAAGCGCAAACGAGATGGTCAGGGACCGATCGGCCAGCGACCAGGACGGGTCGAGGAAGGGAATGCGCAGGGCTCGACGCTCGCCACGGAATCCACAGGCTTTGGCCGCCTCGCTCAGTCCCTCCCGCGTCAGCCCCAATTCGGTCAACACCGATTGTTCGAGCAGTCCCGCCTCTCCCGACGTCCATTCGGTACGCGACCCGAACAAGGGCGCGGTCGGGCTGATTTCGAAGGCATCCGCTCGCGATTGCTCCACCGCCGGATCCTCCACCCGAAAGCAGGCGCCGTTGACCACTTTCATGGCCCAGTCTCCAGACAGAAGCCGATCGAGCGTGGTGATCCGTCGCGCCAGCATCCGATTGAAGAGGTAGGCCTGATAGGCATTGAGGTACCACTGACGTGTACTGCGCGACAACTGCGCCCGTCGTCGCGGATCGATGAGGAGTTGCGCGCCAACCAGAAAGTTCTGCCCCTTCCGCCCTTGTCGTTGGGGACCGAAGTAATTGGGAACGCCTCGCCGGCGCAGGACCTCCAGCATGCGCGGGACGCTGTCCGCCGCCTCCGGGCTGACCTCGTGGACGACGAGCGTGAACTCGTTCCCCGCATGGTGGCCCGTCCGCAAGCGATTCCGATGCCGGCCCAGGACCTCGACGGCCAGGATCTGCTCGTCCAGGCGGATTCTCGCCAGGGCTTCGGGCCGGATTCCGTGGAGCGACACCAGTTGTGTCGTGACGGCCCGGGCGTCCTTTAAGCCGGCGACCCCGATGCTCATGGCCTTGATCCCGAGCACGGACGACAGGCGCAGCACCAAATCGGGGGTGGACAGACCCCGCTTGGTGACACGCACGTACAGATGCTCTCCTTCGCCGCAGGGCAGATAGAGCGGGCGCTCGACGACCCGGAAATCTTCCGGTCTACTGCGCACCACCCCGCCGATCCCCGGCACGTCTGCGGTCAGGTACGGCAGGGATTCTCGGTGCGGGGCCGAGTCGGCGGCCGCTCGAGGCAGGACGGTCCTCATTCGAACTCCGTTCGATCAACGGGAATTTCCCTGGTGGCGGAGGTGGCCCGTGTTATACTGAGCTCACACATCACGGTGACGTTGCTCCCCATGGACAT
>JBDIVW010000050.1:0-21367 GCA_039794185.1 Candidatus Inralta sp.
CCGTGGCGGGCTGTCCGCGATGCCGGCTGTAGAGCCCCGCCCGTCGCTCGGTGGCAAAGCGCCGACTCCAGCGGGCGATGTACGTATCCCCGCAGCGGAGCAGCCCGCGAATCTGGGCCCCACTGGCCCCTGCGGCGAGCCACAACATCCACCGGGCGCGCCGGGCGTCCTCTGCACGCCCTTTGCGACTGCGGCGTTCGAGTGTTCGGCGTTCCACGTCTGTCAACGTCATGGCGTCCTCCCTGGTGGACGCCCAACCTACACTAACGTTTCAGTTGTTACAATCCACTAGTCCCAACGCGAGAGATCCTCGACCGGTTTTCATTCCGCACCGATCCCGTGCTGATGGTCGAGAAGTTCCTGAGCCTGGACGACCGGCAGCGATTCCGCGACGGTATGGCGCAAGTCCGGTGGACGGCGCTGAAGGACCTGCCGCAAACCAGCCGCGACTTTCCCGAGAGCGGCAACTGGTCCAAGGCGGGCATCCAGGGGCCTCAGGTCGGCTTGTTGATGAACCGTTTGGCGTGGCCCTGCATCACATCCTATGTCGAATCCTTTCCCGGCATCACCGGCCTCCATATGAGCTTCAATTACTATTCGTACGGAGCGACGGAGCATCGCTGGCCGAATCAGGTTGAATGCCCCCCGTGTTCAGCCGGGAGCATCTGCTCGTTGCACCGGCGGTTCCCATCCGCCGCCGAGCGCCTTGAACAGCCCGATCATGTCCGACAGCCGGGCGCGTTCCGTCAGCACCACCTGAGTTTCTGCGACCAGGGCCGTCCGTTGGGCGTCCAACACGTCTAGGTAGGTCACCAACCCATTCCGATAGCGAACCTCCGCCAAAGACACGGCGGCTCGGGCGGCCGTGAGCTGCTCACGCTGCCGGGCGAGCTGTTCGGCCCGAGTGCCGAGGGACGTCAGCAGGTCGGCCACCTCGCGAAGGGCCTGCAAAATCGTCTGCCGATACTGTTCGAGCATCTGCTTATACCGGGATTCGGCCGAATCCAAGCGAGCCACGTTGGTCCCGCCTTGAAAAATCGGCAAGGTCACCGACGGACCGATGCTGTAGTTCAAGCTGTCGCCGGTGAACCAGTTCGAAAACTCCGCGCTCTGCAAGCCCCCTTGGCCGGTGATGGAGAACGAGGGGAAAAAGTACGCGCGGGCCTGGCCGATTCGCGCGTTCGACGCGGCCAGCATCGCCTCGGCGTGGAGAATGTCGGGCCGCCGCTCCAGGAGTTCCGAGGGCAGCCCGACGGGAATCTCCGGCTGTACGACGACGGTCCTCAACGGATGCGGGGGCAACGCCAACGAGCCGGGGGCCATGCCGGTGAGCACTTCCAAACGATGCAGTTCCAGGGCGCGCGATCTGGTCAGGTCCGGGAGCAGGCCGGCCGCTTCCGCGACCAGCACCTCGGTCCGCTTCACGTCCAGGTCCGATGCCAATCCCACGGACGTCCGCTTCTTGATGATGTCCAGGGATTCCTGCCGCACCGCCAGCGTTCGCCGCGCGATCTCCAGTTGCTCGTCGAGCTCGCGGATTCGGAAATAGGCTTGTCCGACATCCCCGATCAACGAGAGGGCGATGGCCCGAGCGTCGTGTTCGAGCGCCTGCGCCTCCGCAGACGCCGCTTCCCGACCGCGTCGGATGCGTCCCCAAAAATCGAGCTCCCACCGCAGGTCCATCGCGCCGTTCCACAGGTCAAAGGTTTGCCCTGGAGCGGCGAATACTTGCGGGCCGGGCGTTTGGGTGGTGGCAAGGCCCAGGCCGGCCAGGGTGTTTTTCGAAATAGCCAGGTTGGTGTAGCTGCCGGCGAGATTCACTTGAGGGTACAGGCCGGCCGACGCGGTCATGACGCCCGCTCGTCCTTCCAGCACGCGGGCAATCGCTCGTTTCACGTCGTGATTTTGGGCCAGGGCCCGTTCGATGAGGCCGGTCAGCTCGTCGTTCTGGAACGCGCGCCACCAGGCCGCCTCCGGCTGCGTTGCGACCTGAAGCGAGGGGTCGTCGGTCCCGGCCGTCTGCGCCCAGGTCTCCGGGATCTCCACGGGCGGACGGCGGTAGTCCTGGCCTTGCACGCATCCCGACAGGATTAGGCCCGCAAGGAGCGGCGCAGCGCGACGCATCGCGACGTTCATGGACCGATGTCCTGCTCGGGAGCCAGGTCGGGAGCCGAGAATGCCGCAGGTGTCTCGGAATCTGCGCGCCGGATGAACACGTCGACCTGTTGGCCGGCGTAGACGGCAAACGAGGGACGCTCGAAACGATAGATGATCTGCAGCACCCGCGTATCGACCCGCTCGGTATTCTCGCCGGTCAGGGATTTCTTCGGCACCACGTAGGGCTCGATCCGGACGAAGCGCAACGGAATCCCCCTCTCGGCCCGGGACTTGAGGGAGGCCACAGCCGGGGCATTCGGCGCGATGAAGGGCGCGTTCACCTCATCGACGTCGGCCCGGATCTGGAGTTCCTGGGTGTCGCCGAGCAGCATCAGCGGATCGGCCGATCCCGCAACGGCATATTCGCCGGCCCTGGTGTTGACTTGTAAAATCGTGCCGGCGCGCGGCGACCGCACGGTCAGGCGGTCGAGCAGGAGCGTGACTTCGTCGCGCTGCGCGATGGCCCGGTTCAACTCCGCCTCCATGCGTGTGCGGGCGCGTTTCGCGACCTCGAGGGCGTACCAGGTCCGCTTGACGTCGTCGTCGCTGACCGCGCGCTGGTCCTGGACGGCGCGAAGCCGACGCCATTGCGTGTCCAGATCGGCGATGCGGTACTGCTGCTCCACGATCTGCGCGCGCAACGGCGGGATCGCCGCCTCGCGCGTGAGCAGTTGCCCGCGCAATTCGCGATCGTCGAGCTGAAACAGCAGATCCCCCTCGGCGACCTCGTCACCGACCGCGACATGGATCTTGGTGATCAATCCGGCGACCGGCGGCGCGACGCGGACGTTTTCATTCACCGCCTCGATGATGCCGGTGGCCGCGACCGTGCGATCATAGGGCGACCGGGGGGGCTCGGCGATCGGCGTGGGCATAGGGGTGGTCGGGGTGGCCCCGATGAGCACCCAGGCCGCGAACCCGACGCCGGTCAGGGCGAGCCAGACGCTCACTCGTGTGACGATGACCATGTCGTTCCTTCCTGCGTGAGGGGGTCGATGCTCTCGATGCGCCCGTCCGTCAGCCGGGCGATGCGGTCGCCGAATCGGAAGATGCGGCTGTCGTGGGTGACCACGACGACGCAGCGATCCGGCGCCCGGCCGACCTCTCGGAGCAGCCCCATGATTTTTTGCCCGTTCGGCCCGTCCAATGCGGCCGTCGGTTCGTCGCAAATCAGCAGACGCGGCTCGTTCACGAGCGCGCGGGCGACGGCGACGCGCTGCTGCTGGCCGCCCGACAGATTCTTGGGGGGAAACTCCGTGCGGTCGCCGAGGCCGACCCGTTCGAGCATGAGCCGGGCTCGCCGGATGGCTTCCGGCCGACGGACGCCTTGGATCAGGAGCGGGACGGCGACGTTTTCCGCGGCGGTCAGCGCGGGGAGGAGATTGAATTGTTGATAAATGAAGCCCATCGTTTGCCCGCGGAATCTCGTGCGCCGGCCGGCCGGCAGATCGCTCACCGGCACACCGAACACGTCGATATGGCCGGCGTCGATGTCCAGAATCCCGGCGATGGCCGACAACAGCGTGGTCTTCCCGCCGCCCGATTCGCCGACGAGGAGGAGTATCTCCCCGAGATACACATCCAGGTCGATCTCCTTGAGCACCGTCACCTTGGTGTCGCCGGAGCCGAAGGATTTCACGATTCCCCGTGCGCGAACGGCCGCCGGAGTCGGCTGGTCATCCGTCGCCGTCATCGGAAGACGATTCCCGGTTCGAGACGGGCCAATTTCACGATGCTGATGAAGGCCGAGGCGCTGCAAATGGTCAGCAACGCCGCGAGCACGAGCATAAGGAGTTGCCAGGTTTCCACGAAGGGCAGGCCCCCGGCGCGCGCGGTCAGAAAACCGAAGAGCGTGGCCAGCCCGATGCCGATGCCGTATCCCGTGAGCCCGACCGTGAAGGCCTGGAGGAGAATCATCCGCGCGAGGGCGAACGTCGAGGTCCCCATCGCCTTGAGCGCGCCGAATTGCCGAAGGTTCTCCACCGTGAAGAGATAGAAGGTCTGCCCCGCGATAGCCATGCCGACGATGAAGCCCAGGAAAATCGTGGTGCCGAAGTTGATGCCGATGCCCGTATTCTTCAGGACCCATCGGATGGTTTTCCACCCGAACTCCTCGCCCGTGTACGCGCCCAGGCCCGTGTCGCGCTGGATCCGGCGGGTGACCTTCTCGACCGGCACGCCGTCCACCGGCTTGGCCAGGACATACGACAAGGTGCGTCGCTCACGGGGGACGTAGCGAAGCGCCCGCTCGTAGGTCGTGTAGACGACGGGGATGTTGGTGAAACTCTTCTGCGTTTTCGCGATGGCGACGACCCGGGCCACCTTGTCGTTGAGCTCGAACACCGTGCCGACGCCGACGACGGTCGGGCCGCCCATGCGTTCCACCGCCCACTGATCGAGCACGACCGCGTCCGGCTGGCGGATGTCCTCGAAACGTCCTTCCAGGACCTCGGCCGGTCGGCCGATCAGCGTCGAGGATTCCAGGCCGGTCAGGGTGATCTGATGATAGTCCCCGCTCTGCAAGCGCGCGCGCAGGAGTCCTTTGTACAGCGGCACGGCCCATTCGACCCCCGGGACGCTGCGGACGCGATCGACCGCCGTGTCCGCGATCGGCTTGACCTCGTCGACCTGCGCAATGCCGGGATCCGTCACCCAGATCGGCACGTTCACGTTGCTGATGCTGGATTGCGACCACATCATGAGTCCCCAAAAGATAGAGCCCTGTTGAACGATCAGCATCACGGCGAAGGTGAGCCCGCACAACAGCATGAGGTACTTCGCGCGATCGCCGAACAGCATCTTCAACGCCACGTAGTTCATTTCGGCTTCAGTTTTCCTCGTGCCGGGCCCCCGGCTGGATCGGATAGGCGCGCACCTGCGGCGGCTCCGGCAACCGCACTTCATCGTGCCGGTGATGGAACAAGGTGCAGAGCCGCGCGATCCGGCAGCCGCCTGCCAGGGCCGTGGTCCAGAAACGGCGCACATGGTGCCCGTCCGGGCGGCGGTCTTCGTCTAAAAGCCGGAAGGGACCGGGAAACGGGGCGGTGAAGGTAATACCGCGCGCCGCCAACCGGTCGCCGAGTCCCTCGATCAAAAAGTCGAAGACCTCGCCGCACCAGGAGAAGCGTCGGCCGTCCTTCGACTGCCGGCCGGAGGGAAGGAGAGATCGCTGTCGTTCGGCCAAATGCTCGGTCACGGCGTGGCGGATATCCTCGGCGTGGGCGGTCCTCCGTGGTCCATGCGGAACCGACAAAGCAGGGAGGATGCCAGCGGGAAGTCCAGGCAGCTCCTGTTCACTTAACCGGCCGATTCGGCAGGATGAACGAGTGGACTTTCAATGAGGGGGCTCGGCCGTGCGGTGGGTGAGCTGTGCCGGCCAGTGGGCAAACACCTCAAGAGCGTGCCGGAATATGGGCACTCAGCGGGCGGTCCGGCGAATGCCCAGTTTCTTCATGCGGTGCTGGAGCGTGGAGCGTTTCATTCCCAGGCGGACGGCGGCTCCGTGTTCGCCGGCGAGGACCCCGTTGGTCTGGGCGAGAGTCTCGAGGATATGCGCACGCTCGGCGTCGGCCAAGGTTCGAGGAGTCGGTGCGAGCTGAGTGGACGATGCCGGCGAACCGATGTCTTCGATCGCGAGCACTAGGCCTTGGCTCACGATGACGGCCCGCTCGATCACATGCTCCAATTCCCGCACATTGCCGGGCCAGTCGTAGGATGCCAGGGCCTTGAGCGTCCCGGTGGCGATGCGCGTGATCGGCTTGCGGTGGCGACGGCCGTAGTGCCGGACAAAATGGCGCGCCAGGACCGGGATATCCTCGCGCCGCTCCCGCAGGGGCGGCAGGCGGACCGGGAACACATTGAGCCGATAAAACAGATCTGACCGAAGCCGCCCCTGCGCGACGGCCCGTTCGACGTCGACGTTCGTCGCGGCGAGCACCCGCACGTCGAGCCGGATGGTCTGGGTGCCGCCCACGCGCTCGAACTCTCGAGCCTCCAACACGCGCAGCAACTTGGCTTGCAACTCGACGGCCAATTCCCCCACTTCGTCCAGAAAGATCGTGCCCCCTCCGGCCAGTTCGAAGCGGCCGAGTTTTCTCGTCGTGGCGTTGGTGAACGCGCCTTTCTCGTGGCCGAACAGTTCGGATTCGATCAGGCTGGGCGGCAAGGCGGCGCAATTGACGGTAATGAAGGGTCTGTCCTTCCGGGCGGACAAGTGGTGGATGGCCTGGGCGACCAGCCCCTTCCCCGTGCCCGTCTCGCCGGTGATGAGCACCGTCGAATCCGTCGGCGCGACCTGCTCGATGGCCTTGAGGGCTTTCTGCAAGGCGGGACTGTCGCCGACCAACGTCGAGAAGTCCACCGAGGCGCGAATCTCCTCGCGCAGCACGACGTTCTCCTGTTCGAGCTGTTCCTTGAGCCGTCGGATTTCCTCGTAGGAGGTGAGATTGGCGATCGCGTGAGACAGGTGAAACGCGATCTGTTCGGCGAAGGCGAGGTCGCGATCGGAGAAGGCATTGCGCCGTCTGCTGCCGATCGCCAGGAATCCGTAGGGGGCGCCTCGCAACATCAGCGGGCACAGGAGGCAGGAGAGGACCCCCACCGACTCGATGTAGGATCGCTCTGGGAATCGTTCGTGATTATGGCCGGTGATCAGGAGCGGCTTGCCCGTCGCGAGCACTTCGGCGGGCGCCATGCGCTCGAACGGAAAGGAGCGGAGTTGCGTCAGGTCGATGTCGACTCCGTCGCGGTACACGATCTCGAACCAGGGCCCGTCTCCGGATTGGATGAACCGTACCAGCCCGGTCATGTCCTGTCGGGTTATCCGGCGCAGCATGTCCCGGACGACCGGCATGAGTTCATCGAGCGTCATCGCCCCGACCACCACCCTGCTGTTGATCGCCATCAAGGCATCTCGTTCCTCCGCTGCGAGGACGGTTTGGAGTACGGGGGCCAATTGCCTGCCGAGTCTCTCGAGGAACCGGCGGTCTTCTTCGGAGAACGCATGCGGCTGATCGACGGTGATGAGGGCCGCGACCGCCAGGGTTCGCGGGGCCGCGCGCTCGGGAGTGGCGGGAAGCAGGAGGGGGAAGATGGCGACCGACGCGGTCTGCCAGGCGGATTCGTGCAGGGCGCTGGCTTCGACCCAGGATGAACGGGCCAGGTCTGGTTCCAACAGCGCGCGCCCCTCTCGGACCGTCGCCTCCTTGATCGTGCCTGTGGCCGGCAACTGACCGATCACGTAGCCGGGCGACTTGGGATTGGTCAGGCACTCCGAAATGGGGGCGAACGAGGAAGCCGATTCGCTGTAGAGGTAGAGGGCGACCACGTCGCAGTCGAAGAGGTCCGACAATTCTCGGCTGAGGGTACGATCAAATTCTTGGAGGCTCCGGCACGACAGAAGCGTGCCGGCGATGCGGAGGGGGTCGGCTCGCTGCAGCGCGGTGCCCATATATGGGCAGTGTAGCAAACGGCCAGAATCCCTTCAATTCAGATATTCGTGTCGAGACAAGTCGGTCCCGCCCGGGCATCGCGCATTTCCATAATTTCCTTTCTCAAATTCGGAATCCGAATAGAATCTATTTGAAGATCGCGGGATTGCATCCAGGAAAGATTGCCCGTAGCGAGTACCGCCATGTTGTGAGTGCGCTCGGGAACGAATGCCACTAGGGTATGGGCCACGCAACGGACAACGCATCGTCCGGTCCTGCGACGGGGGGCGCGGATCATCCAGTCTCACGAAGACCAGGTCCCGCGGTCCAATCGGACGGAGTCGAACGGCAGGGATTCTCAAGCCCCTGGGACGAGTTCAAGGCCCATGCGATGGAACACCTGGACGCCCTCGAACTGGCCGCCACCTCGCTCATCGAGGGGACTGTGCCCGCAGACGCGATGAACCTGGCGTTTCTAGGAGCCCGTTCGCTCGAACAATTCTTGACCGCTCGCGGGCTCTTTGATGGGGCGAGAATGGCTCGGGAAATCGCGCAGGTCCTCGACCATCACGAACCGCTTTTCCCGCCGCAGTTGCTTCAGGTCTGCCAGCTGATCGTGCAACTCGAAGCTGTCATCGATCAGGCCGTCAAACCATTGGCCATGACGCGCCGGGACGCCGCGGAGGGACCAGTCGTCTTGATCGTGTGTCGGGACCGGGGTTTGGCGGACCGGTTGGCGCATACGCTCCCGGGCAAAACCTTCCAGGCCTTGGCTGCGGAATTCCCGACGTCCGTTGGCGATCTGCTGGCCGGAGGCACCCCGACCGCGGCCGTTCTGGACCTCCACGCGGGCGGCGGGGCGGAGCGCGGTTTCCTACTGCTGGACGAGTTCGCGAACCACGTGCCGCCCATCCCGGTCATCGTGTTGCTCCACACGGACGCGCTGACGCAACGCATTGAGGTGGCCCGTCGGGGCGGCCGGATGATTCTCCCCATGGACACGACCGCCTCCGAGCTGGCCGAGGCCGTGGCCGAGGTGCTGGCGCAAGTCCGCGCCTCGTCCCCCAAGGTGCTGGTCGTGGACAACGATCCCACGGTGCTCGGCACCGTGGGGAGCCTGCTGGACGCGCGGGGACTCGACGTGACCACCTTGGGAGAGCCCGATCGATTCTGGGAGGTGTTCAACCAGGGAGCGCCGGACCTTGCCGTGCTCGCGGCCGAGATGCAACCGTGCAGCGGCTTCGAATTATGCCGCGGGGTCCGCGAGGATCCGTTCTGGCGGCTGATTCCCGTGGTCATGCTCACGGCGGAGAACGACGGCCCGTCGATCGAGCGGGTGTTTGCCGCGGGAGCGGACGACTTCGTGGCCAAGCCGGTGGTGGGTCCCGAATTAGTCACGCGCATCGCCAACCGCTTGGAGCGGTTCTATCTCCAGCGCCAGCAGACGGGAACCGATGCGCTCACGGGCGTCTCGACCCGCGCCTCGTCGGATCAACACATCCGGCGCTTGATCCGCATGGCGGCCCGCAGCCATCTGCCGCTTTCGCTGGCCGTGCTTGATATCGACGGTCTGCGTCGAATCAATCGACAACACGGGATCGCCGCGGGCGACGCGGTCCTCCGGCGTCTGGGGCAGATCCTGCTCAAGACGTTGCGCGCCGAGGACGTCGTGGCGCGGTTGGGGGGCGATGAGTTCGTCATCGCCATGTACAACGCGCGCAAGCAGGATGCCGTCGCGCGGTTGCAGACTGTGTTGGACTCGTTCGGGCAGGAATCGTTTCCGGAAGCGCGGGACCGCACGCTTACGGCGCGATTCAGCGCCGCCGTCGTCCAGTATCTCTTCGAGGGCGGCGATATCCAGTGGCTCTATGAGGCCGCGGGGCGACTGTTGGCCCAAGTCAAGCAGGCGGGCGGTGGTCAGGTCCTCTCGGCGACCACAGGAGCCCAGTCGGAGGACGATGCCCTGGTCTACGACGTCGCCGTCGTGGAGGAGGACGAAAGTGTGGCGAGCGTGCTGCACCTGGCGTTGATGAACCAGGGCATCCACCCGATATGGATTCGGGACGGCGAGAGCGCGGTCCAAAAGCTGGCGGGCGCGGCGCCGACCGTGCGGGCGAAGGTCGTCGTGCTCGAAATGGATCTCCCGGGCCTCGACGGTTTGGCGGTGTTGCGCCGCCTGGCCGACGATCAGGTCCTGCAGCGTACGCGGGTCATCATGCTGACGAATCGGTCAAGTGAAGAGGAGGTCGTGGCGGCCTTCGAGACCGGGGCGTTCGATCACGTGACGAAACCGTTCAGCCTTCGCGTGCTGGCGCAACGCATCCGCCGAGCGATGCAGGGGTAGGCGCCCGATGAACGGCCCGTCGATCGGCGTGCTGCAGGTGGTCATGCTGCTGGAGGCGGCCTACTTCCTGGTGGCGTTGGGATTACTCTTCGGGCATGCCGCCTGGCTTCGCCGGGAGGAACACCGGTTTGCCGGCCTGATGCTCGAGGGCCGTGCGGCGCTCACGCGCGCGCTCGGGTCCGGCGCGTTGTCACCGGACGACGTGGCGACGCTCGGCAGGCTTCCCCTATCCCGTCAGACCCAGCTCATCAGCGAATGGGAAGCCAATCTGAGCGGCCAAGGCTCCGCGTTGGTGGCCGAGTTGAGCCGACACTTGGGCATGGTGCGGGCGGCGGAGCGGATGTGCCGGAGTTGGCGCTGGGCCCAACGGGTCCGGGGTATTCGGATTCTCACTCTCTTGTCCGAAGGGACCCGGGTCGTGCCTGCGCTGTTCCAGGATTCCTCCCCCGTGGTCCGTTCCCAGGCTGCCTATTGGGCAACGGCGCATCCGACGGCTGAGTCCATCGCGGCTCTGTTGCAGATGTTGAGCGACTCCGATCGATTCTGCCGGTTTGCGGCCAGCGATGCCTTGCACCGCATGGGGACGGCCGTCATCGACCCGCTGGTGCAGTTCGTCACGCGGGAGCAGGGTCCTCAGGTGGACCACGCCATGGCGGTGCTCTCGGTCATCGGCGACGAGCATTTCGTGCACGTAGCGCGCGCGATGATCGCGGCGGAGAGCCCGGTCACGCGGGCGTTTGCCGTCAAGGTGCTAGGCATGGTCGGCGGGGTGGCTCAGGTCGGACTCCTCGTCGAACGGCTGCAGGATCCTGTTTCGATGGTGCGGGAGGCGGCCGCGTCGGCGATTGGGAACTTGGGGCATTGGCCGACGGCGCCGCAGGTGGCGCGATTGCTGGGTGATCCCGAATGGAACGTCCGCCGCGCCGCCGGCCTGGCGCTGCGCGGTCTCGGCGCGCCCGGACACCTGTTTCTTCGGCGCGCGTTGAAAGGGGCGGACCGCTACGCGGTGGATATGGCCCGGCACGTCCTGGATCTTCCGACCCGCGCGCGGATGGCGACGGCGTCATGATCGAACGGCTGGTCGATCTGCTGCTCTCGGTCTTGTTGCCCCTCGAGGAGCTCATCCTGGTGTACTTCCTCCTGGTCACGACCTTTTACGCCCTGTTGCTGGTCAGCGCGGCGATCGATCTGCGCCCCCATTTGCTGAAGGAGCGAGGTGAGAATCGCCGCCGGCTCCTGCGGTCCGACATGGTGCCGCGCATCAGTTTGATCGCGCCGGCCTACAACGAAGGCAAGACCATCGTGGAAAGCGTGCGCGCGCTGCTGGGCCTGCAGTACCCGCGGCTCGAAGTCGTTGTCATCAACGACGGGTCGAACGACAACACGATGGCCGTGCTCCAGGATCAATTCGACCTGGTCGATGTCCATCCGATTTTCCGGCGGCGTCTGACGACCAGGCCGGTGCGGGCGCTCTATCGCTCCCGCATCCATCCGAACCTCACGGTGGTCGACAAGGAGAACGGCGGCAAAGCCGACGCGCTCAACGCGGGTCTGAATCTGGCGCAGGAGGAACTCGTGTGCGCGATCGACGCGGACACGCTTATCGAGCCGGACGCGCTGCAGCGTATGGTCCGCCCGTTCCTGGAGTCCGAACCCGTGGTGGCCGTGGGGGGGACGATCCGGCCCGTGAACGAGTGCACGGTGCAGGGCGGCCGGGTCACCAAGGTCCGCGTGCCTCGCTCGTTGCTGGTCGGCGTGCAGGTCGCCGAATATCTGCGGGCGTTCCTGTTCGGGCGATTGGGATGGAACCGCCTGGGAGGGAATCTGATTATCTCCGGCGCGTTCGGGCTCTTCCGACGGGAAGCGGTCATCGAGGCCGGGGGCTATCAACACGATACGGTGGGCGAAGACATGGAGTTGGTGGTCCGATTGCGGCGATTAGGTTACGAACGGCAACAGCCCCAGGACGTGGTGTTCATTCCGGACCCGGTCGCCTGGACGGAAGTGCCGGAATCCGGTCGCATACTGGGGCGCCAACGGGATCGCTGGCACCGCGGCTTGGCCGACGTCCTCTGGCGGCACCGCCGGCTCTTCCTGAATCCCCGGTACGGCGCGCTCGGTCTCGTGGTCTACCCCTATTTTGTTCTGGTCGAGTTGCTGGCGCCGGTCGTCGAGGCCGCGGGGCTGTTCATTACGGCGCTGCTCGTCTTGCTTCAGGGTGGCAACGGCACCTACGCGCTGCTCTTCTTCCTGGTGGCCTATGGATACGGCGCCACGCTATCGATATGGACGCTGGTCATCGAGGAGTTCAGTTTCCGCCGCATCGATACGGTGAGGGACCGGCTGGTCTTGGTCGCCTGGTGCCTCATCGAGAATCTGGGCTATCGGCAACTGACCGTGCTGTGGCGGCTCCGTGGATTGCTCAAGTACTGGCGCGGACATACCGATTGGGGCGTGATGGAGCGCGCCGGGTTCCGAAAGGCGGCTCCCGCGATCGCCAAATGAGCGCGGTATCCACGATCCATGGCCGGGGCTCGGGGCGTCCTCCGTCCGTCGATCTCCGGCATCGCTTCACAGCGTCACTGTCGCGGTGTCTTGCGCTCGGTGCCGGTCTGGTTCTGGCTGCGCAGGTCGACGCCGGTGAAACGTTCGATCTCCGGGGCCCTCTTCCCGACCGAATCGAGGCCATCGACGTCGTCCTGATTGAGGGGCAGTCACCCACGGTCATGCTGCTTCCTTCGAAGCCCGCCGCCCCGCCGACGCGCCGCCGGCTCCACGGGAACCAGGAGAATCTGCTGGCCGCGGGCGAGGACCTGGAGTTCGAGGGCGATTGCACGGCCGTGAAGCTCACCGACCGCGTCGCCACGCGCCTGCGCATTCAGGCTGCGGGAACGGGACGCTGCCGCGTGGGGCTGGCCCTGGTGCGTCACGAAGACTCGTTGGACATCCTCTCCGGCACTGAGTTGCGTGTGCAGGGACGGAACCTCGCGCTGGAAGCGGTCACGCTGACCGATCGCCACGGGAGGCAGGCCACGGTCTACGTGGCCCCGGCCGAGCCGGCCGGTCCCCTCGATCATGTGGTGCGGTTGGCGCCGATGGCGCGCGAGGTGGATCTTCGCGACGTCGTGGCGATGACTGTGGCGCTGCGGCCGGGATCGCCGGTCGGTGAGCTTGAGGCGGTCACCTTGGACCGGACCGGCGCGAACAGCAGGCCCAGTCCCAGGACGGGATTCTGGGTATGGGACTACCGCGAGGCGATGGCGGATCCCGACTCGATGATTGCGACCTGCCGGGGCCACGGCTGCGAGCGGCTCCTGCTCCAAATGCCCGGCGGTTCGGAGTCGGATGAGCTGTGGTCTCGCTATGTGCAGACGCTGGATCGCTTTCGGTCGGCGGGCATCGAGGCCTATGCGTTGGACGGGTATCCGGATGCCATCTTCCAGCCGCAGCGACTCGCCGCCAAGATCGAGCGCTTGTTGTCGCTGATGAATGATAACCGTCTTGCCGGCATTCAGTTGGACATCGAGCCCTATGTGCTCGAGGGCTTCGCGGCCGGTCCGGACGGATACCGACGATATCTGAATTCGATCCGCGTCCTGAAGAATGCGGTGGCGGGACGCACGAGCCTCTCGATCGTGATGCCTTTTTGGTTCGCCTCGACGATGGCGGAGGGGCGAGCGGTGGCCTTCTCCGTGATGGACGTGGCCGACGAGGTGGCCGTGATGAGTTATCGCACCGACTTGGACGAGCTGCAGGCCATCGCCGATGACGTGCTTCGCTACGGCGATGTGATCGGGGTGCCGGTCTGGCTGGCGGTCGAAACGCGCGCCTTGCCGGTCGAACGGCACGTGCGATTGGACCGCGTCGAGTCGCCGCGTCTGGCCACGGCGTATCTGGACCGGGAGGGGAAGCGGTTGGTGCTGGCACCGCCGTCCGCGTCGAGTTCCGGGGAATGGTTTCGCGTGCTCCATCGCACCACCGTCCGCCCCGAACGGGTGACCTTCAGCGGCCGCACTCGGGCGCTGGTCGAGGGGGCTGTGCGTCGACTGTTCGCGCGCCTTCGGAATCCGAGCTTGGCCGGCATGTTGATCCACGACCTCACCGGATTTCGGATGTTGGCGCCACAAGAGTGAGAAGAAGGGAGTTCGACTCGGTGCCCGCTCTTCCTGACAGCGCCGTTCGGCCCATCTGGATCCTGACGACTGTCGTCGTGTTCGTGTGGTGTCTCGGTTCGGCCCGGGCCGCCGATCCAGAGACGGAAGGGGCGCCCGGGGAGGTGTCGATTCCGGGACATCTCGAACAAGCCAAGCGATTGGAATCGGAGCAGCGCTTCGACGAGGCGGCCGCGCACTATCGAGCCGTGCTGGAACGCCGCCCGGAGGACGACGAGGTCCGCGGTCGTCTGGCGCGGGTGCGCTCGTGGCAAGGCGAGTTCGACGAAGCCGTGGGGCTGTATCGAGACATTCTGACGCGCCATCCCGTCGACCTGGATATGCGTGTGGCACTGGCGCGGGTGTGGTCTTGGCAGAAGCGGTTTCAGGAATCAGAACGACTTTACCGCGAGGTGCTGGTCGAGGCGCCGACTCACGTGGACGCGATTCACGGCCTGGCCGATATTCTGGCCTGGTCCGATCGCCGGGCCGAAGCCCTGCCGCTGTACGAGGCGGTCTACAGCCAGACGCACGACGCCGAGGTCGCCAAGCGTATCGAGGGCGTGAAAGCGGAACTCCAGGCCGCCTCGCGCGCCGCGTTAGAAGCGCAGGTGGCCAAGGCACGCGAGCAGGCCTGGGGGCACCAGTATGACGAAGCCATCCGGCAGTACCGCGCGGTCCTGAGCCAGGATCCGACCCATGTCGAGGCCAAGCAGGGGTTGGCCGATACGCTCTACTGGAGCCGCCGGTATCCGGAAGCGCTGGTGCTGTACAACGAGGTCTACGCCGAAACCAGAGCCCCCGAGCTGTCGGCACGCATCGAGGCGGTGAAAACGGAAATCCGGCTCTCTGCGCGGGCGCCTGTTTCGAGACCCGGCACCGGCATTGCCATTCCATTTCGCGACTATCTCAAGCTGGGCTATAGCCATTACACCTATACGAATGACGTCCCAGACGAACGCAACTGGCTGATCGAGGCGGCCAAGCCTATCGGCGAGATGACCCTGGTGGGACGGATCGAACCGTTGAACCGCTTCGGGCTGCGTGATACCCCGATCTCCGCCGAGCTCTACAGCCCGCTGTGGCGGGGAGCCTGGGGGTATCTGGGCGGGTCGGGCGCGATCGATGCCACATTCGTCCCCAAATGGACCATGGGTGGAGAGCTGTTTCAGGGATTGGGCGCCGCCTCGTCGGCCCTCTCGTTTGTCGAGGTCTCATTCGGCTACAGACGCATGGAGTTCAAAGCGACCGGGATCGATCTGTTGACGCCCGGTCTCACGATCTATTTCCCGTTCAACATCTGGCTGACGGAGAAGATTTATTATGTGCCGGAGCAGGGTTCGATGACATTGTCGTCGCAATTGACCTGGCGCCCCCAGGACCGATGGCAGGTTTTCGTGTCCGGGGGCTACGGGACGGCAGGGGAGCGGATCGTCGCGGTGCAGGATTTCATTCGTGTGAGGAGCACCATCTGGCAAGGCGGTGTCATCTTCCCGTTAACCGCGCGACTGTCCGGCGAGGTGTCCGGGTATTACGAGGACCGGGGCGTTTTGTACGTCCGGCGCGGCGCGGCCTTCAACCTCATCTGGCACTGGTAGGGCCCTCCTTGAAACCGCCGAGACCGAGGACGCGCGGGCTTAGCCGGGGCGCTCCTCGTTCCCCTTGAGGCGCTCCAATCGGTCGCGATCCAACTGTACGAAGATCGATTTGTCCTGAGTCACGACCACCGACCCTGCCGCCTGTCCCTTCGCTTTCCTGACCCACTTCTTCCGAGTATAGATGACCTCGCCTTTCCCGCTTTTCTTGAGGTCGCTGTAGAGCAGCGCCAAGGTAGCCGCATCCCGCAGCGTTTCCGGCGGGACCTCCGTTCCCTTGGGGAGACGCACGACCACATGGGAGCCCGGCACGCCGCGCGCATGGAGCCAGAGATCCTCGCTGTTGGCAAAGCGATGCGTGAGCATTTCGTTCTCCTGAGCGGTGCGTCCTACGTAGATCGGCAAGTCATCCCGAGAACGGAACCGGCGGAACGGACCCGTCCGCGCCGGTTTCCGCTCGGCTCGTCGATCTTGCCCGAGCCCGTCGGCTGCCGCGCGCCCGGGATGGGCGACGGCGCCGGGTGGAGACCAGGTGCCCTCCTCGATCGAGGCCAATTCCTTACGCACGTGCGCGAGTTCCGCTTGTGTGGCCGTCACGCGGGGGCCGATCTGGCGTTGCGCGGCCAGATACTTCCGATACTTCTGAAAGTAGTCGTCCATGTTGCCCTGTGGGGACCTGGCCGGGTCCAACGGGAGCGAGAGGGTGGGCAGGGACTCATCGAAGTAGTCGATCACCGTGGCCTGAGTCGCTCCCTTGCGGACGCGATCCAAGTTTGCCTTCAGCAGTTCGCCGTACCGCGCGTAGGATTCGTACCGTCCGGCTCGTTCCAGATCCCGTTGCAAGGCCTCGATCCGACGCGTCAGCTTCTTGGCCGTCCGCCGGAGAACTACCGCTCGCTGCTCTCGGGCCGACGCCACGATGGCGTCTCGTTCTCGATGGCGGTAGTGGGCTTCGACGGCTCGCGAGACAAGAAACTCCTCCTCGGAGCCATCGGGGGATTCCATACGAAAGCGAGACTGCTGCTCGCGGCTGCGATGCGGTTCATGGTGAGGGCGGGGGCCGATGGTCGAGTGGAGCCGATCGCGGGCCGGCCGCAGCGTCGCCAGGACCCGGGCATCGGCGTCGATCAGAAGCAGGTTCGCCCCTCGGCCGGTCAATTCGGCGATGAGCGAGAAAGGCGTGTCCTTGGCGCGCAGCCGAATGTCGACGATCCGGTCCTGCTCGATTTGCCGAATGTCCTCGATGCGAGCGCCGTGCAGTCGCGACCTGAGGAGCTGGCAGAACGCCGGGGGTTGAGGGAGATTGGGCACGCGCGTGCGCTGGACATGCAGGCGGGCGGCCTCGGGATGAACGGAGATATTCAAGTCGAGCGTGCGGCCGGGTGTGCGAATTTCGAGGACGACGCCGTAGTCGGAGGGTTGGAAGACCTTTTGAATCCAGCCGCCGACGAGGCGGGGCCGAATTTCGGCGAGAACGGCGCCAATTTCCGCCGAGGACAGCGACATGGTAATCCCCCCTTCGAGGGAGCACCCAACCTCAGCGACCAACCGGTTGGGGGGCTTGTGAAGGGCTTCTTTTTGCCCATGGTTCGGACCTTCCTGCAACCCTCGCAATTGTAAGGGGAATTGGCCGACAGGCAAAGGCCTCAGTTGTCCCTACTCATAAGTAGTCTGCCGCTGGCACCGCGGTTGCGTAGTGCTGTGGGCAAGGGACGCGATGAGGGTAATCCTACGACGTTCCGGTGATTCCTCGCATGGTGTGAGGACGGCATCGCGGAAGGAGGTGTCTGATGAAGTGCACGCGCTGTCACGGATTGATGGTGAGCGACCACCTGCTGGACATCAAGGAAACCATGGGGTCCATGTGGGTGAAAAGCTGGCGCTGCGTCGCCTGTGGGAATATCGTGGATCCGGTGATCGAAAAACATCGGGCAGAGCGGGATGCGGCGGTTCCGCGGTTCGTGCCGGTCGGGGCCGGGTGCGATGATGACGGATTCACGCCCCCGCTGGCGGCGTGACCGGGCCGCAGAGTATGAGGAAGATCACCCTGAGGCCGGGCCCAGGCGAGGGCTCAAAACGGGTCGACGGCCCAGGGTCGATGGCCGGCGGGTGCCCCGCCGGCAGGAACGCCCTAGGATCCACGAGGCTGTTGCCCCTCCGGGCCGCATAGGTTAGAGTCCCGCCCAAGGCGAACTTCGCGTTCTCCGTCGAGTCGATCACTCTTGCCTCCTGTCGGCCCCGTGCCCTTATCCCTCTTCGACATTCCGGCTCTTGCGGCGCTCCTGCGGGAGTTCCGCGGCTCCATGCGGGCGCTGCTCGTCGAGCTCTGCGACGAGCTGGAAGCGCACGAGCCCCGTTCTGCTGCGCGGGCACGTTTGCCTGTCGGGCTCTTCCGCCTCCTGGCGGAGTCGCTTCGCCGAGACGATTTCGATCATTGGAAGGTGGTGGGGTGGATCGAAGGATTGAACGATCTCGTGTATTTTCTGGATGTCTGCCGGCAACTGTGCCGCGAGCGGGACATGGCGGAATTCGCGGCGCAGTTGCTGACCGAGTGCCAAGAAAGACTGTACGAGAACAGTTACCTCGACGAGCTTTTCCCGAAGCGGCGGCCGGAGCCCGCCCGACTGGCGGCGCGGCTCGGCAGGTTGTGCGACCGGCTCGCCAGCGAGCTCGTCCAGGAGTCGTTGTTTCTCGTGCCCGGTCTTCCCTGCCGCTGGTTGCAGGCCGAGGGGCGTTCCTCCTGGACGGTGCCCGGGACGCTTGCGGTTAATCTGGAACGGAGCGAGTTGGCGGGTGCCATTGCGGTGGGACTCGACGGCAGCTTCGTCCGGGCTCCGGGGCCTTTCCGCGGCGCGAAGCGCGTCGCGGCCGGTCGCGTTCGGTTTCGCATGACACCCTCGGACATCGTGCTGTGGATCGGTCGGGTGGAGTCGCGGCTCTGCGCGGTCGACGATCGCGTCCGCTGGGATTGGCCGGTTCAAGCGCCCTGCTATATTGTGCCGCCGGATAGAACGTGGCCCCGCGGGCTGACGCTCGCCCCTACCCTCGTCTACGACCGTGCTCCGGCCCCGAAGACCGTAGGCTGGTCTTCGGAGAAGCTTGCGGAGCGCGTGCGGGAGGCCGTCGCGGCGATTGCACAGGCTTGGCCGGAGGGCCATGCGCTGCTGGCGTTGTTAACCTGCCGAATCGTTCCACTCAAGGCGAAGGGCGTCGTGAGTTTCAGCTACCGGCACCGGCCGGGTATTTCCTTCATCAATATCTTCGACCGCACGCAACTCGATTTGATCGACGATCTCATCCATGAAAACAGCCATCACCATCTAAATCTGCTGCTCAGAAAGTACGTGCTCTATCGGGGCGACCACAATCAGGAGATTTTCTATTCGCCCTGGCGGCGAAGTCTGCGGCCGCTGCGCGGGATTCTTCACGCCACCTTCACGTTCACGATGGGGGCGTTGCTCTTCGAACATTTGTCACAGTGGGGAAGGCGAAATCACGGCCCCTGGCTGAAAGCCGGACTATCGGAGGCCGACTTGACGCGGGCGCAGTTCCGCTGCCTTGAAGAAACCGAGTCGGTGCGCTACTCCCTGAACGATCTTGCCTATGCCGATAGGCAGCGTGGATGGCTTCCCGTGCCGGGTCGGCGGCTTGTGAAGCAACTTCAAGGGGAAATTCGGAGGGTGGAACGGTCAGTGCCTCGATTTGAGCGAGCCATCCGAGGCGCAAAACACGCCGCGGCTCTGAAGCGTCATGTAAACGAATTACAGCAAGCCCGCCAAACCTATGGCCCAGTGCGAGCTAGTGCAGGGAACACCAGTCGAAAATAGCCTCGCAACTCTCGGTGGACAGATTCGGATGTCTGTAATAACATTGTAAGGACGTGAGGTAAACCATGATCAAGCGGTTGCAGAAGCACGGAAATAGTGTCGCGCTGATCATTGAAAAGCCGGTCCTGCAGGCGCTTGGCATCACGGAGGAGACTCCCCTGCAAGTGACCGTGAATGGAAACGCGCTTGTCATCACGCCCGCCAACGTTGGCGTCGGTCCTGAACGCATGAAGGCGACGATCAAGGAACTCCGAAAGCGCTACGGGCCCATGCTGAAACGGTTGGCGGATTGAGTTTGTGGAGAATGTCACCTTCCTGAGCGTGGACGACGTTCTGTTGCTCCACACCGATACCATCGACAGTGACGGCGGTTCTCATGGGATAAGAGATCACGGACTGCTCGATGCTGCCGTGGCCATGTCCCGGCAACAATTCGGCGGTGCCTATCTGCATGAGGATCTCGCGGCGATGGCGACGGCGTACCTTTTCCACATCGCTCAGAACCATCCCTTCGTCGATGGGAACAAGCGGGCTGCAGTAATGGCCGCGCTTTCGTTTCTTCACGTGAACGGCATCGACAAGTTGCCGGTCCCTCAAGAACTTGAAGCCACCACCCTGCAGGTTGCAGCAGGCGAGCTTAGCAAGGGTGGCTTAACAAAGTGGATGCGCTCTCAGATTGGCAAGCGCAGGTAATCCACGTCGCAGGTCCAAGAACTCCGACACGCTCGCATGACCTCCGGACCGGTGCGACCGGGGACGGTATCACTGGCTGGGATTCTACTGCTCGGCTGGTGCTACGTGGTGCTTCACCCAATCTGAGAAGGCGTCGCGCGAAAGTCGATCGTCGGTTACCGCGAGCAGGATCCGTTCATGTTTGTCCACCGTGCGCGAAGTGCTCGGCCATTCCCCGCCTTCGCAGGAAGCCACGGCTGTCAGGCCGTGAGATTCCACCGAGGAGCAGCCTGGGCGTCGCGGCTCCAACCCCAGTCGCTCCGTTCTTTGCAATCCAGGCGTGGAACGGGCGAGCTCACCCAGCGGCAGCTCTCCGAAGGACACGCATTCGACAAGTGGGCGAATAGAGCGAACAATGCCTCCCGCGCGCAGTCGCCCGGAGACGTTGCGGTCATGCCAAACCTGCCCGGCATGCCGATGCCCGGCGCTGCACCATGCGGCGCTGGCATGTGTGGTGCTGTGTGCGATCCTGGCCACCCGCGCCTTCTCGCGTGCACTCACGTACAGCCTGACACCTCACGGCGCGGTCCACACGGCCTCGTCTGATCGACTGGTCTGTCTTGCCTCCCGAGGGGGCACAAATGAGCCGGGTCGGAGCACGGGCAGGGCCGAAATGCTCCTATTCCCAAGCTGAACTGCGTAGAATGCGGTTGCCAAATCGTTGTGCGCGGACTAGCCTCAAGCCGCGGAAGCCGCCCGGCGTAGGCCTTTGCCGACTCTGGGACACCTCAGCGAAGGAGTGGTGCATGGTGTTTGCTCTGGCCGGTCCCGTCCCCCGATCCTGCCGGCGCCGCGGGGCCTTCACGGCTCCTCGTTTGCACTCACTCACTCACTCACTCACTCACTCACTCACTCACTCACTCACTCACTCACTCACTCATAACGCGACCGCTCATCGCGCGTTCGGGCCGCGTCGTCTGGTGGGCCAGCCGGGGCCCGCCCGCCGTCCGGCCGGAGGCCCCGTGGGTCCAGAGGCCGTCAGTGACGTCCTTTCTCATCAACACCACAAGGAGATTCTATGAATAGGGCCCCCTTTCAGTTGGTTGACAGTCGAGGCCCGATGGGCCGACTGTCCGCGGTGAGCGAGCACCACCAACGAAAGGGGGCAAGAGAGGGTGTACGTCGGATTGGC
>JBDIVW010000051.1:0-19013 GCA_039794185.1 Candidatus Inralta sp.
CGCACGCAGCGTGGCCCACGGCGGCCACGGGGAGGCCACCCCCTCACGGATGAGCGTCGACGGCTCATGCGAGTGGTTTTGGGGCGCATCGGTCTCATTCAACCCGGGTTTTTCCGCAGCCTGCTAGGTCTTGGGTGTTACGAGTTCCGCTGCGGTCCGTCACCGTGATAAATCTTGAAATCAGCGGATTCACTTCCACGGTTTGAGGCTGGGTATAACGCGTCCACCATGTTCTGAAGAAAAAATTGGCGCGCTCGTACACTGCGTTGGCATATCCGATTCCAGGTTTCTGCTGGATGCCAACAATGTCCACGACGGGCCCATCATACCGATTGGAGTCGGCAAAGCCCCCCGAGACTCGAAGTCGTGCGTCGCCCGGTAAGTCGTAAGTGAAGTCGCCATTGACCTTGTTCACACGGAAATCTAATGACTCACTGTCGCTCCATGAGCTAGCCTGCTCGTGGCCATACGAGAGGCGGTATCCCAAATTACCGGTTTTACCCCCATAAATAGCAGCGCTACTAATCGTGCCGAATTCCCCCCCGCCAAATTGAAGTGTTGCTCCCTTCAACTCCTCACCGGTCTTGGTGATGATGTTAATCACCCCGTCAAATGCATTGAACCCGTATATTGCGGAGGCAGGCCCTTTCAATACTTCAATGCGTTTGATTTCGGGTAGGGTCACCGGAAGCATTTTCCAGAGCACCTCCCCTTGAACGTCAAGATAGATCGAACGTCCATCAACCAGGACCAACATTCTATTGGCGCGAGGCTGGTTATTTCCTCTGGCACTCACATTGAAGTCCGCTCCCGTTAATTGCATGACTTCGATACCGGGAACGCGGCGGAGGACCGTGGGAATGTCGATGGCCCCGGAATGGCGAATGTCATCATCGGTGATGACGTACACATTGGACGGTGAGTCGGAGATCCGCTGAGGTCTGGAGGGAAACATTCCTGCGGCGATCGTCACATTCTCTTCACTTTTCATGAGTTCGAGCTCGGGAATGGTCTCAATCGGTGACGGCGATTGTTCGATCATAGGTCGCTCGCCATTCTTCTGTTGACCTGCGTTGGCAAGCGGGGGTAATTGCGCCATGAGGTCGGGAGGTAGAACGGCTGACTCTAGAGTAAGGGCGAGCACGAACATAACCTTCCTGAGGGTAGCGAGAAGGAAGCCCGATCGGTTCTGAGCAAGCAACGGAGTTGCAAGTGGCGGCCATGAAATCCACGGAGCCATCCGGGAATACCTCCCCTCTGGGCCTCCTTGTTGAAGGCAATAACCAAGGAGGGATCGGACCGGCCTGTGTTGCGGGGCATTACGTAAACCCCTCTGATAAATTTGGCAATGGGCCATTCCTCCAGGGGAATACGGCCCTTGTCGCGCCTGCCCGTTTATGGGATCATACGCAGATCCCGGTTGCCTCTTCCCGCTTCCTCACGTAATTCTCGACCACACAGCTTCGCCCCCTCGACGTACCCCGGCTTTGCCGCGTGCGAGCTCACAGCGGTCAGAGTGAAGCCCTCTGCCAGAGACGGCTCTCGATGAGTATGACAGCGAGCCGCGCCGGAGGGTGACCCCGCGGCGCGGCTGAGGGGTGAGGCCGTTGAGGCGGGCACGAGTCGTCTGGATGGGCACGGTCCAGAAGAGATCCCGTTCTTCAGCGGCTGTCTGTCGTCAGCCGTGAAGGTTTTCCCGGCTCCTCGTCTCACCCCATGAGTGCCTTCCACGTTTGCCGTCCGCTTGCCGCAGACGAACCATGCCGCTCGCGCGCTCCTGCGGTCCCCAACGGTTTCCACCTGTCTGTCTTCACGTGGCACCACGAATGCCATCTGAGAGAGGGAGCGACCAGGGGCAAGGGGTCGGGTCATGGTTGTCGAGTCCTGTCGACATAGTCAGCAATGCTTGTGCCATCGTTCGGTGCGGATGGTCTGGGTGGGCGCTTGCCGGAACCTCATGGACTTATGGCGGATCGACTCGGAATGTCCTCACGCGACTAGGGCCGAATGGAAGTATCGTGCCAAACGGCCTGTATCATTTTGTTTCTTTGTACGTATCTACTTGGATACAGGAGTTGGCGGCATGCAATGGTTGCAAATTGTCATCCAAGCCGGGAACCAGTTCGTGAATCGTGAAGCAGACGCGAGCGGCGGGCTGGTCGCGGTCAAGGCAAGAGGGCGGGAAGGCGTGCCTCAACAGTCTGCGCTTCCGTAAGATGGTAGCCGCGGTATGCGGGCTGTTCAGCAATAGAGGCGCGGTATCGTCTCTAAGTTGAGGCCAGTGGCCGGCACGATCAGGATTGCGCTTGGAAGTTGCGGTCGTATTGGGCGACTTCGGAGAGGCCGACCTGTTCCAGGAGGGAGGCGCGCTGGAGGCGGAGCTGCTTATCGTGAGGCGCGGCGGCAATCAGGTCCGAGATGGCCGCGATCGCGTCGTACCAGAGTCCGTTGACCGCGAAGCATCTGACCTCTTCGCGGCGGCAGGATTCGCGAATCATCAGGTCCTCGACCGGGTTGGTCCGCTCGACGGTTCCGCCGATGACGAGATTGCGCGATTCGGACTCGGGATCGAGGACGACCGTGATATACCACCGATACTGCACCTCCGGTTCGAGCGCGACGCCATAGGGCTTCAAGCACGTCATCTGAATACCTGGCTCGGCCGATTCCGCCAGGGGTGCGTCCAGCACGGGCTTCACTTTGCGACTGTCCACGAGTGTGAAGCGGATCGGTGAGGTCGTCGCTTTCGAGATGTACCAGAAGAAGCAGGGATCCTTGGCGTGAGTAAAGCCCACGTGGTCCGGCGCGAGAGGATACAACGTCGGAGCGTCCGGTCCACCCGCGCGCAGGCCTCCGCCGATCCTTCCCCGCGGGGAACTCTCCTTGCGAGGCTTGTAAATGAGGCCGCCGCTCCCCGGTGAGCCCTCTCCGGCTGCGGAGCCGCGTAGCTCCGCCGCGAGTCCGTGCGTCTGCCAGTCTCCGCCGGGCGCCGCAAGGAGCGATCCCAGGAGGATCAGGAGCGATGCCGAGACTGGACGGCCCACGTTCAACATGCGACACCTATTGCCAGTTATTCAACAAGAGAAAGGGCGACCAATAGGCCGGGTGCTCGTACACCGGGTCCTCCAAGAGTTTCCACTGGGCCCGCTGCAGCGCCACCGCCTTCGAGGCGGCGGGATCGTGCAGTTGGGCATAGAACTCCGTGACGAGTTGGGACGATGCCTGATCGTTGATGTACCACAGGGTGGCCAGTGCGCTCTTGGCGCCGGCCTTGATCGCCACTCCGGCCAGCCCGAGCGCCGCGCTGTCGTTCCCGGCCGCCGTTTCGCAGGCGCTGAGGGTCAGGAGTTCCAACGGCTCCTGCCGGAATCGCAACCGACCGACGAACTGCGCCAGGCGATCCATGTTCAGGCGATCCTCGTACGTGACCAGATAGGTGTCCTTGACGTCCCCTTCGAATTTGCCGTGCGACGCCAGGTGGACCACCGTGTACGCCTGGTCCTTGAGGCCTTCCTCCAACCGAGGTACCAGGAACTCCTGATCGACGAGCTGCGTGCCGCCGTACAGTGTCCGAATGGCTTTCAACTCGGTCGCCACGTCGGGTAATGGCGGAAATCCACGGACCCCCTGCGTCAACCCGCCGGCGAGCAGCCGGATGTGGGTGCGATCGATCGGACGCGAATCGGTGAGGCTCAGGCCAGGAGTCGTCGCGATGGCGTATTTCCGAATGAGGAACTGCCGGCCGTCGTGTAGGGCGGCGAGGGGAATCGTCCGCAGCGAGGCATCCGGGACCAACACGAGCGTGTCGATGTGCTGTGCGAGGAGGTCTGATTCGAGCGGCTGAATCAACCAGGTGTACAACTGCTGGGCATGAGGAAGATATTCCCGGGTAGTGCGCCGCTCGAGCAGGCGGCGGAGGGTTCGGATTTCCTTCACCAGGTCCCGTTGCGTCACCGGAATGGTGACTTGTTTCAGGCCGGTCGGCAATCCGAGGAGCATCTCCGTTCGATCCGCAAACACGATCGGATACAAGACGGCAGTCGTGGACGACACCGCGTCCAGTTGCGTCGCATGCGCTTGCAGGGTATCCAGGCACTCGTCGCGATAATAGTCGCGGAGCTCGGCCACCTTTTGCAGCTCGACGACCTCGCGGGCTTCCGCAAGGTAGCCCGTCACCGCGGAGGCGGACTCCGTCAACGTCGCGCGTCGAAGGAGGAGGTCGGCCAGTTCGAGGTACACGTGCTGTACGGGGAGATCCAGCGCACTGGTCGCGTAGTCGCCCGCCGTCGCGAGCTCCGGGCGGAGGGGTTGCAACGTAGAGATCGCATGACGATAGGCCTCGATGGCCTGGTCGAGCTGCCCCCCCGCCGTCAACAAGCGCGCCGTCTGCCACTGCCAGCGAAACAACGATTCCGGAGCGTCCGCGAGCTGCGCCAGGCGGGCGGCCCGACGCGAGAGCTGTACGGCTTCCTCCTGCCGGCGCTCGGTTTCGTACAGCCGGCCCAAGTATCCCCAGGCGTAGGAAGCGGTGCGGCGGTCCCCCAACGAGTCCGCGAGCGATGCGGCGTCCAGAAACGAGCTCGCGCCGTTCCGAAGGCGCGCCCCCGCGGGATCCGGCAGGTGGGCGCGGAGCTCGGCCGCCAATAGCCCCAGCGTGACCAGGGCCATACTCTTGGTATGGGACGGGGATAGGTCGTGGACGAGCGCCGCGGCGAGCTCGCGCCATTTGTCGGCGTCGCCGTATCGCTTGAGCTGGATCAGTGCGCCGGTATTGTTGAGGACGGCGCGCAGCTCCACTTCGCGCTCGCGGTGCACCTTCGCGAGCAGGGCGCTCTCGGAAAACGCCTTCACCGCGTCTTCGGCGTGCTGCTGCTGGGCGTGCCACCGTCCCAGGTCGTTGAGCACGGTCGCAACGACCCGTTCCCACTGTTCTCTGCGCGCGACCTCCAGGGCCTGCCGCAAATTTTGACCGGCCGCCTCCATCTGATGCTGGTCGAGATAGAGGGCCCCCATCTTCCCCAGGAGTTCGGTCTGCCACTGCCGGTCGCCCACCTGCTGCGCCAGCGTCAACGCGAGCTCGAACGTCTGGAGCGCTTGGTTGGTGTGGCCCAAGGCGCGATAGCCCTGAGCCAGGAGGCCGAGCGCACGGCTTTCCGCCAGGCGGCGGTCGTCACGATGATAGATGCGCACGGCGTTCTTCCAGGACTCGATGGCCTCGTCGTACCGGCCCTGGTCGTACTGGGCCGTGCCCGTGGTCACGAGATGGCGGGCGGTGGCGAGGTCGTCGCGCGGCGCGTCGGCATGCGTGGGCGTGCCCCATAGCAGCGCGAGCGCCATCAGCAACGGGCGCAACGCGGCCTGCTTGACTTCGCTTCTTGTCGGGCACACCAGCATGATCGGCCGAGCCTCCCGGCCACGAGGCCTATAACACCTGAATCACCAATTGCAGATGGACCCCGTGGTCCTGCAGGTTGCCATTGCCGGTTCGGAAATGATTGAGCTGCTGTCCCCAGTACACCTCGAAATGCGCCCGGTCCCTCGGCAAGACGGCCCAGCGCAAGCCGACCCCGATGCCGGCCAAGGTTTCCGGATCGGGCGTCTCTCCCTTGGCATTCCATGATCGACCCACGTCGACGAACGGGGCCAGTTGTAGGCGATCCTCCCCTGAGGCCGAGCGCCAGATCGAGATCCGTGTTTCGACCGACGCGAGGAAGGCGTTGTCCCGCACGAGGCTGTTCTCCCGGTACCCGCGCACGCTGTAGCGGCCCCCCACAGGGACCTGCTCGAGCGGCAGGAGGCGGTCGTTCGCGAGCTGCAGGTCCATTCGCCCCAGGACTTGCAGGCCTCCCCACTGTTCGAACCGGCGCACGGCCTGCAGTTGCCCGAGCCAGGCGAAGTACTGGCTGTCGGGCAAGCCGCCGCCGTTGACCGTCGAATCGAGCGCGTTCAACCCGACCGAGAACCGGGACCGGGCGGCAATGACCGCGGTCGGCGTGCGATGGGTCCACTCCTGTAGGAACCGCAGGGCGGTCACGGTGTTGACTCCGGTATCCGACGAGCCGGGAATGAACTGGAACACCTGCCCCGGCAGCGCCCCGGCCGTGATCTTGTTATAGAGGCGCTCTCCTTGGATCGACAGGGCGATCTCGTCCGTGACGGTGCGATAGACGGGCTGGCGGAGCGTCAATCCGAAGATCTCGGCCTCCGCGTTGATGTCGAGCGATTCGAACTCCTGCTGAACGATCAGGAAGTCGTTCCGGCGGTACGAGGCCGAGAGGGTCGTGTCGTGCCGGTTGAGCGGCAGCGAGTAGGACGTGTCGATGATCGGATTGACGCCGCTGGACCGGCCGTAGGTGAAGCTGAAGACGTCGCCGTTGCCCGTGACATTCTGGTGCTGCACGGTGGCCAGTCCCCGCTCCGCGCCTACGATCGGCGTCTGGTAGTTGTTGAAATCCAGCCAGGCCTTGAAGGGGCTCGCCTCCGTCACGCTCAGGTGCAGCAGGCTTTCGCCGCGCTGCATGCCGGGCCGGAGTTCGGCATTGACCCGTTCGAGCCGCGGATCCTGCTGGAGGAGCTGAAGCCGTTCTTGGATCGGTTCCAGGCGCACCGGGGTTTGGACCCCCAATTCGAGGCGATCGCGCAGGTATCCCTTTCGGAACCAATAGTTCCCGTCCACGTCGATCTGCGTCAAGCGGCCTTCGATGATCTGGTAGGTGACGAGACCTTTGGTGACGTCTTGATCCGGCAGGATCGCGCCGGAGGTGAGGTAGCCGTAGTTGACGTACAGCAGGGTGAGGGCCAGTCGCAAGCGCTCGAGGTCCTCCGTCGTCAAGGTCCGGTTGCGGTAGGGAGCGACGACCTGATCGATTTGCTGAGGCGAAAAGACCGTACTGCCGGTCACCTGAATGTCCCGCACGAAGACGCGGATGTCCGGGAACGGTTCGCCGGCTTCCGGCTCGGGCGTCGACGGGATCGGGGGCATGATCGGGCTCGGTGGGGGCGCCTCCGGCGGTTTGAATTCCCGCTTCAACGGCGCCGGAGGTTCGCCGGATCGCAAGGAGGGGTCGAAGATCGGCGGCAGCGCCTGTCCGAATGTGATCGTGGTCGAAGTGGCCGTCAGCATAAAGACCCCGGTGAGCACGACTGCCCGCTGAGGGACCCGTCCTGATTTCGTCACCCGCTCATGACTCGCAGCCGGCATCCCAGTCCATCGCCAGGCCTGTCAGGAACTGAGCGCGTGGCGGCATGCGCCGGAGCGGCACGGTGGCCGGTTCGGGTGACGACGACGAAGCATCGCTGGCGAGGTTCATCGTCCCCTCTCGTTCGGAGAGAGCGCTCGTTGTGTCGGTGAGCAGAGGGCTGGCCAGCCAGTGGCCCGGCTCGGTTGGGATGCGCTCTCGCCCCGAGACCACGAAGCTGCTCTGGTTCCCACCGATCTGGGCCGCGCAGCGTTGCCGGAGCAAGGCGGCGGCTTCCTGATAGGTCTGCTGGAGCCGCGCCCAGGTCGCGGCCAGGTTCGAGGTTGGCGATTGCACCGTCACCGTCCCGCTCACGCCGAACTGCGAGGAGGCGCTGAGCGTGCTGGTCGCATCGGGGAGAAACTGGCCGGTCGTGATCGCAATGTTGCCGCCTTGGCCTTGCACCGCCTGCGCGAGGATCTGGCTGTTTTGGAGGATGACGAACTGAGGGTCGATGACGATATTCCCGCCCGTGGTCCCGGGCCCGCCCTGGACGGAGGCCGTCACTTGACTGTCGACCAAGCGCACCATGTCGGTGGCAAGAATGGCGATATTGCCGCCGCTGGCGTGGCTGGCTTCGGTCGTTACGGTGCTATTGTGCGCGAGAAAGCGCCGACCGGCGTTGATCTCGATGTTGCCGGCGTTGCCCGAGCCCGTGTTATTCGCCGAAATAGTCGAACCACCGTTTGCAGTGACCGATTCTTGCACCGCGATGGCAATGTTCCCGCCATTTTGACTTCCACTGGACAGGGTGGAGATCGTGCTCCCCTGCATCGAAAGGCTTCCAGCCGAGAGAGCGAGATTGCCGCCCTGATCGGGGGTGTTTGCTGATTGGGGGCGGACATCGTTGACGTTGGAAGAAATAGTCGTGTCGTGCAGGTGGACCCGGCCGGTGGCGTTCATTTCGATTTGACCCCCGAGCGCGTCGATCCGCGTGTCGGTCAACACGTCTGTGCCGACCAGGCGGATCGAGGATGCGGGCGGTAAGGGGGAGCCTTCGGGTCTTGGCGCACTGACGCCACCCATACTGATCCTGCCTGCACCCCCGCTACCCATGCTGCTGCTAGAGATGACGACGCGGGAAGGGTCATCCGCATTGAGTATCCGCCGAGCGCCGGTCGTCCCCCCTGGGCCTGTTCCAGGCTGAGTCGACAGGTGATCTGCGTGCAATTCGATACGGCTGCCGATGCGGCTCCCCTGAGTCGGCGCCACGATCCCACCGCCGGTGATGTGTATGTCCTGCGCGGATATGAGGATACTGCCTTGGACGTCTCGTCCATGCGCAATGACCCGCCCGCGTTCACCCGCGCCGGGCACGTCGATGACTTGCCCGTCCAATTCCATTCCGTTCGACACATCCTTCACCGTGGAATTCAGGATGGAATGGTCAAGCACGATCTCCTCGGCGCGCATGCGGAGATACCCCGGGAACCCCGTGTGTCGCGCTTCGACCGAGATTTCAGAATCGGTTAGCCTGATCGAATTGGTCGGATGATCGGCGAAGTCCGGTTCCCAGATGGCCCCGTATGAAAAGTAGTGGTCCTTGACGATCTTCGTGATGCCGGCCTGGGCTCTGCCCCGACTCGTATTCGTAATTGACGAATTCTCGGCGTCGAAGGAATTTTGGACTCGCAGCCAGATCTCTCCTGCGGCCGGCCCCTCCCCTTTGCATGTGGGACAGGCGGTGAGATCGGAAATCTCGGCGTCCGCCTTGATCGTGCTGTCCCTCAAGATGACGTCCTCGGCCATGATGTCAATCCGACTGAACCCGGAATTTCTCGCAAAGTCCCCATTCGGCTTGCTTCCGTTGATGTCAAAGTCTTGAGTTGCCACGGAGACTGTACTGTCCGTCAACGAAGCACGGCCGTTCGTCCTCAGGATAACCATACCCCCAGGGGCATTCCCAATGGCCTCCGAATGGAGATCAGTTCCCTGAAGGTCGATTGCCCTGGCCATGTGATAGCGAAAGACTTCCGTGGGCTCGTTATGGGCGGTGACAATGAAGACATAGGTGCGCGTTTCTGTTGGACTGACGCCGGGAATCCCTCGAATCGTAATGTCGCCCGCCTGACCACCCGCGCATCCTGGCCCGCAGTTGCTCGTGCTCGAAAGGAGCACGCGGCCATCAGGTCCTGCTTGAGTTTTCAAAGTGTCGACATTCAGCGTAATGGAGCCAGCATCGGCCCCGCCGGTCGTGTCGGCTGTGATGGTCGTGCCGTTCACCAACTCGACATGATGGCCCGTGATCTCGATCCGAGGTTGAGGCACGGAGGGAATCAAGGCGGTGTTCGCACTGATCACGTGCTCACCGACAGAGATCGGGGGAGAGACGGTTGGCATGGTGGTTCTGCCCACACTCGCGAGAATTTCCGTATTGCTGAGCTGAACCAGATCTGCAGCCCCCCCAGTCAGTCCGCCAATCGAGATCGTTCCGGCCTCCCCGGGGCCGGTACTGCTGGCCGTAATGCTCACGGGCGCCACGGCGCTCAAAGGAAGGCCGTCACTGCCTATGTTGCTGCGCAACGTTCCAACTTGGAAGGTGATATCGCCTGCATTCGCCTTGGTGCTCGTCGACGTGTTGATCGAGCTGCCGTCGCTCAGGAGCGCATGCTCCGCATGGACGGAGACGTTGCCATGGCTTGTAGAGAACGGTAGCGAGCCGGCCCGGCCGTGCGCCGTGCTGGTATCGAGCGCCGAGTTCTCCATAATCAGTCGGCCGCCTCTAATGAAAATAGGTCCGGCATTCCCCGTGGTCGAGTTGGTTTCCACGACGGTGCCCCCTGTCAGCCGGATCGTGCCCTGGGCGTTGACGCTCGATGCATGAAGAGAATCGACCGCGGGACCGGCTGGTCCTAGGACCATATTCTGTTCTCCGGCACCCGCAAGACTCGCGAGATGGACCTGCCCACTCGGTGCGGACAGCCGAGCTGCCTGTCTTGTGACTCCATGCTCGAGCACACCAGAAGTAATGGTGATATCGCCACCCACGAGCGCAATGTCCTGGCCTGGAGCTACCGACAACTGACTGCCTTCCACCGTTATGGCCCCCGGGTTCGAGCCGAGAAATCCGAAGGCCGCCACGGGTGCAGTGGTGAGGAGTGCGTCTGTTGGGCCCGGCATGGCGGTGAACCGCGCGTTGTCCGAGAACCTGAGGTAGTCGGCGCTCGTGAAGGTCGCCGTGCCGCCCACATTCAAGGTGGCCGTGGGACCGAACAGGAAGCCGGCGGGATTCATCAGAAACAAATTGGCCCCCGGATAGCTCATCGTGTCGATCGTGCCGAAGATGTGGGAGGGGTTTCCGCCGGTTACGCGCCCAAGGATGTTGGACGTGGGGAGCGACGGGGTGGTGTTCAAGAACTGTGCGGTGTCGGCGCGTCCCACGCTGAACTGATCGAAGCTGTGAAAGAGATTCGTGCCGTTGCCTGGCCTAGTGCCTCCCGTGATGCGGACGGTATCACCGACGGTGTTGACCGTCGTGCCGAGATTCCCGGCGCCGGTCGTGGAGGTGATCGTGGTAATCTGCGACCAACCGGGGGATGCCGCGACCAGGGCCGCCACCCAGAGTGCGACCACGGCGTTGACTGATGCTCTCGCGGAGTGCGTCGGCATGTCGGAAATCTCGATCATTCGAATTTCCCGCTTTCAAAGAGGAAGGGCATTGTCCCGGTTTGCACCGGAGTCTCGGCGCATTTGCCAAGGAGACGGTGCATCCTCGGTCCTTCGCGACGCGAGCCCAGCACGCTCACCGTGTCGTCGGCAGGGCCATACGTGTTCAACGCTCGCTCAGGTCATCAGCAATGGCCATGCCCTCCGTTCGGCGTACTCAATCAACCCAAGTGATTCCAGCAAGAGCAGGTGCTTATGGACGTCTGATCCAGGGCGAGGATCAGGAGGGCAGACCCCTTCGGCCCTACTCCCGTGTGGGCTGTATCCTTACTTCGCTCTCGCCAAGCTTCCAGAATTCCTGAAATGATGAGACGTTTCCCGACCATAGGCTCCTTGATCGCAACAGTCTCACGGAGTTGACTAAGGGTGACGGCCATTCGATTCCGCATTACGTATCGACGCAATGCCCGTGCCTCTGCGGAATATGGTCGGAGCCGTTTGGTCAGTCTGCTGCAAGATCGGGAACTTAGGCGCGGTTGGCTGGTGATTGCGAACGCGGCAGGCAGGATGCTTCGGATCCGTTCCATCGAGAGACTGTATCGTTTTGTTTCGACAAAGGTATCTACTTGGATACAGGAGGAGAACGGGTACGCGAGTGATTTACAGGTTCTCTCCGCTGGATAAGACCTTCGCGACGGCCAATGGCCTAGAAATGGAGGTATTTGAGGGCGGCGGCGCAGAGGATGATGAACGCGCCGAGGATCAGAGTGAGGCGCTGGAAGGGGACGGGCTCCTCGAACTGCTCCTGCTTCTCCTCGGGGTCCTCGTCGCCGGATTCCTCCGTCCGGAAGACGACCGTGTAGAGAAACAGCGTGAGGACGGCGAGGACGAGGGACAGTTTGATGAAGAAGATGGTGAGGTACTTGGCGTTGTGCGCCACGCCCCCAAGTTCGCCGAGCTGTCCGACCATCATCTTGTTGATGAAGTGCAGATTGAGCCCGCCCGTGAAGAGGATGACCACGAGCACGATCCCGATCACCTTTTTGTAATGCCGGTAGAAGGCGTCGGCGATGGGCTTGACGTATTCCCGCGGCACGCCCCGTTGCAGGCCGGGGGTGACGACCAGGACGAGAAAGGCCAGCCCGCCGATCCAGATGACGGCGGACATGAGGTGAAGCCAGTGGTTCAGGATCGGCAGGAGCGTGTTGGCGTCGGTGAGGATGTTGCGTAGGGCGTCCATGCTCTCAGTAGTGCTGAGTGCTCAGTGCTGGGTGCTGAGCCGTGTGGGAACTCCGTGTAATGGTTATTTCGTGACCGTCGCGCTTGGCACCTTCTACTCAGCACTTAGAACTGAGCCCTGAGCACTTAGATCTCAGCACTCAGAACTTAAAGACCGGTGCGTCGTTGCCGAAGCGCTTCTTGCGCAGTTCTTCCATGAGGTCCACGGTCACGACGGCCAGGCCCTGCTCGCGCGCATGGCGCTCGACGCCCTTCTTGACCATGGCCCGGAGAAAATAGGGGATCCGGCTCAACCGCGTCTCGGCCGCCGCGTCCCAGACGACTTCGCTCTCTTCGGGGACGTTGAAGGCCACCTGAATCTTCTCCCCGCCTTTCGGCGTGTAGAGGCACCACTGGTCCTCGTCCATCCAGTCCCCGTGGTCGACGTAGGGGCGCGCCCGGCACCCGCCGCAGATTTCGCTGTATTCGCAATCGCCGCATTTGCCCTTGAGCTGCGGGTAACGGAAGGAATCGAACACCGGCGAATGTTCCCACAGGTCCGCGAAACTCCTTTCCCGCACGTTGCCCGCCGAAAGCGGCATGTAGGGGCAGGGCGTGAGCTCGCCGTTCGGCGTCACGCGCGCGTAGTTGGTGGCGGCCAGGCAGCCTCCGCCCATATAGCCGGTCGCCTTCGTGAGCGGCGAGTTGGGATCCTTCTCGTAGGCCAATCGCTTGAAGTGCGGCGCGCAGCGCGCGCGCACCAGCATGTCCTTGTACTGGTCCTGGCAATCCACCAGGTAGGTCAACACTTCTTCATACTGTTCCGGCGTGATGTCGGTGAGTTCCTCTCCCCGACCGGTGCAGACCATGAAGAAGATGTTGACGACGCGGGCGCCCAGGTCGTGCGCCCAGGCGATGACGTCCGGCAACTCTTTGTAATTCATGGGCTGGGCGCTGAAGTGCACCTGAAACTGAAGGCCGTTGCGCTTGCAGGCCTCGATACCCGCGACCGCTTCCTCCCACGCGCCCGGCACCCCGCGGAACCGATCGTGCTTGTGCTTGTCGAGGGAGTCGATGCTGATGCCGACGCCCATCACACCGATGTCGACGAGGGTCTTGGCCATCGCGTCGTCGATGAGCATCCCGTTCGTGCCGAAGACGACGATGAAGCCCTTGGCCACGGCATGGCGGGCGATGTCCAGGATGTCGGGCCGGACGAGCGGCTCGCCCCCGGTGATCACCAGCAGACAGCCGCGGTTGACCTCGGCAATTTGATCGATCAGCCGGAGACTTTCCTCGGTCGTGAGCTCGTCGTGCCCGCCGCCGGCCTTGGTCGTGGCGTCCAGGTAGCAATGGGCGCACTTGAGATTGCAGCGCTTGGTGAGGTTCAGCGCGATCAGATAGGGCTTGAAGTCGTCGACCGTCCGTCCGTCGCCCGGTCTGGTCGCCGGCATCGGCCCGGACATGAATTTCTGGATCTGCCCGGCGAACGAGCCGACCTGGTCGGCGAGACCGGACAGATTGATGATCGGAAGTGATTTACCCATGAGTACGAAAAGTCCTGAGTGCTCGGTGCTGAGTGCTGAGCGATTCTTCTGAATCCATGGTGTCTGAGTATGGCTGACTCAGCACTCAGCACCCAGCACTAGGCGCTGGGTTTTCCGGTGAGGTCCGCGATGATGGTCTTGAGGTTGCCGGTCTTCAGCGCCTCTTCCATGTACTTCTTCGACTCCTCGATGCCTTCGTTGGCGACCTCGATGGTGATGGTCTTCGCGCCGATTTTTTCGGCGTGGCGAAGGATCAGCGCCTTGGTGCAGTCGCGCATGAATCCCTCCGGCGCCCGTTCGAGCCGCGCTTGTGCGTCGGGCGTCCACACGTAGGCCGGCGCCTCGGCGGCGATTTCGTGGGTGTTGCCATTCCCGCTGGACGGCCGGTTCGAGCCGTGTCCGCTCTCGCCCTTGCCCGTGTTCAGGAGCGCTTCCGCGCCCACCGACACTCCGGTGCCCTTGTTCGCAAAAATGGGCTGGTAGTCCTCGGATGCGGCTTCCTTGATCATCGGGGCGGCATATTCCAACGTAATCGTGGTCATGCCTAACTTGCGCGCGCTCTTTTCGATTTTGGCCTTGGCGCGGCGCCGCTGGAAGCCGGCCGGGACGGCCCGGATCGCTTCCTTGGCTTCCTTGGTCCACTGCATCGGCACGTCGTCATAGGCCAACTCGGTTTCGAGCGTCCCTTCGGCTTTCGCCGCCGCGTCGAAAATCGACTTGTCCACCAGCTTGAACCGCCCCCCCTCCGCGCCGCACACCGGACATTTCACGGGCGTCTCGCCCTTGCCGATGTATCCGCAGCCGTCGCACACGAAATAGTTTTGGCTCATGCGGTCGAGGTAGGCCTGCGTGCCGGGAGACGTGGCCGGTTTTTCCTCCACGACCTGGGTCATCATGCCGCTCAGCGTGGTCCCCATCAGGTCCTTGGCGACCGAATCGTCCGCCTGCATCTTGTCACGATCGATCCCCGCGGCATCCAGGCTGCCGCCCAACGCCCGCATGGCGTCCATGGCGCCCTTGGGCAGGATGTGCCCCACGGCGGCGTCCACCACGGAGTTGCTGATGATCGTGTGGCCCTTTTCGATCGCATATCGATGGATCGCGGTCTTGGCGACGCCCCGGGCGAACACCGGAATCTTCTCCATCCGGTGCAGTGCTTCTTCGGTCCAGGCGATCGTGTACTCGGCCTGGGTGTCGATCGGCGGCACGTACTTGCGGTTGGAGACCAGCACGTTGCACGGCGCGCTGCGCAGGAGATTTTCGGTGTTGCTGCCGATATCCATGTCCTCGTCGCTGTGGACGCCGATCCGGCCGACGATGAGCAACCAGGGCTGTTCCTTGCGGACGTATTGAATGATCTTCTCGAAGGCCTTGCCGTCCAGGAGGGTGGTCTTGATGTCGGTGTTCTCGGCCTGCGCGATTTCGCGGGAGATATCGAGGTGCGACTGATAAATCTTCGCCAATCCGCTGTCGATGATCTCTTCGTGTAGCTTCTCCTGCTCCTTGAAACGGAAGACCTTGCCGGCCTCCTCGTTGAGGACACCGGAAATGCTGTGGAAGGCGGCGTAGTGAAAATAGGGGTCGAACGCCGAGATCGCCTCGACGGGCATGTTCAGGGCCTTCCCGAGCTGCAGGCCGGTCATGAGCCCGCCGAACGAGTAGGGGCTGCCGTCGACGGCGACCACGATCTTGCCGCCGATCGCCGGTTTGGTGTCCTTCACCACGAACATGTCGGAATTGCGCACCCGGCGGATCACCCGTTCGGTATTGCTGCCGATGACGCTGTCTTTCACGGCGCCCACGCCCAGGGCGCCCATCAGGACCAGATCGTACCCGCTGGTCGCGATGTCTTCGACCAGGACTTTCCAATTGCGGCCTTCGAGCGACTTGCGCTCGAGCGGCAGGTTGGCCTCGGTGCAGCGCTTGTCCACGTAATCGAGATAGGAATCGGTGATGATCTGGAGCCCGCGCGTGATCAACGAGTCGTGGATCTGGCGCTGGCGGTCGAGTTCCTTCTCGTCGTGGTATTCCTCGGGGAGCCCGGCTTCCATCTGTTTGAAGCGTTTATCATGCATCTTGGCCGCGTAGACGTGACTCCCGACGACCTTGGAGCCGAAGGTCTTGGCCAAGTGAATCCCGAGATCGACGGCGGTATTCGAATGGTCAGAATTATCGACCGGGATATAGATCGTCTTGTACATCAGCACGCCTCCTGTAGGAGTAAGCCCAGGCCGGCCCGGCGGGCGAGAAAAGCCAGAAATTCCAAACGATTACACCAATGCCGGTTAAAGAAGAAAAAGGATCATAGCACCGGCCCGAAAAGGATTGCAAGACAGAGAGCCGAGTGGAAGCGTCATTCGTCCACGGTCGACCGCCATAAAAGAAGAGCAGGGATCGCTCTCGTCAACGGCTGACGACAAACGCCTCATGACGCCGGTCACCCGCCGTCATCAGGCCGAGGTTGGGGTCGGTTTGGACGGCTGACGAGTGCCGGGGGACGAGAGCCCGGCACTCGGGCGGGAGCGCAGGATCTCCTCCAAGGTCAGCAGGGCTTCCCGGCCGGAGTTGCCTTCGATGCCTTTGATCAGGCTGCCGTCGGCATAGGGTTTCGCCGGTTCGGTCGTTTCTGCTGGAGCGGTCTGGGAGAGAGACCCCGTCCAAGCCCGTGGATCTCGGCTGCCCTGTTTTTTGTGCCAGGCTGCCAGGCAGGCCTTGGCGATGATCTTGTTCAGCGGCGCCGGGTTGTAGAGCAGCTTCCGGATGCTGGTAGGGGTCAGCATCAGGGGATTGTATCCAGCCGAGAGATAGCCTTCTTCCAGCAAACGATGCTCCAAGTCGGTATTGGGCTGGATGCCCAGGAAGAACATCAGGGGAAAGACCCGTTCCTCGCCGAGGATGGATGCCACCGTCTTGTAGGATTCGACGCTTTGCAGGAGGGTCTCTTCCGTTTCCTTGGGCGAGTTCAACGAGTAATTCAGGATCACCTTCCCCTTGAACCCGGCTTCGGCCAGATACCGGCATCCGTCATAGAGCCGTTCGAGTTTGAAGCCCATGTGCAGATTGTTGAGGACCTCTTGGCTGCCCGAGGTAATGGCCACCTCCAGGTCCCCGACGCCGGAGCGGACCATGAGCTTGGCCAGTTCGGGAGTGATCAATGACGTGCGAATGTAGCCGGACCACTGAATCTCCAGCTTTTCCGCCAGGATCCGCTCCAGGATCTCCGTGCACTGAGGATAGGCTTCCTTCCCCGTGATGAATTGGGCGTCGGTAAACCAAAAGCGCCGCGCGCCCCACTGATGGTAGTGCTGGGCGATGTCCTTGACCACCATGTCGGCAGGGCGATAGCGGACCCGCTTGCCCTCGATATACGGATACAGACAAAACGCGCAGTCGTAGGGACAGCCGCGCTTGGTCTGGACCCCGATCGACTCGCCGATGTACTCACGATATTGGGGAAAGATCGACGTCAGATAGGGGAGATCCACGGTCTGCGTGTCGAGGAGGACGGTCGCCCCCTGCTGCCCCTTCACGATGCGTTTGCCCTCGCGGTGAATGTAGCGCTCTCCGTCCAAGGGTTGACCGTTGACGACCTTGAGAATGGCATCCTCGCCTTCGCCCAGGATGCCGACCACCCCCTCGGGGAGCTTTTCGATGAGTTGGTCGGCGAAGGCCGTGAACGCGCCGCCGCCGATCATGATCCGCGTCTTCGGGAACTCCCTGCTGATCATCCAGGGGTACGACAGGTTCGCGCGGATATGGCTGTAGTAGCGGTAGAGCTGCCGCAGGCCTTCGAACGAGGCCGTGATCCGCTTGAGCGGATTGCTGGCGAAGTAAAAGTTGAACGCGTGCTCGAGCGACGAATCCCCCTCGTGCGGGGAGAAGATCTGAATATCCCGCCATGAGAAACAGACCAAATCGGGAGAGAACGACCGGGCGGCATCGCGCACCGCCTGGAGTCGCCGCTCGGCCGGGTAGGCGGAGAGGTCCAGGATGTGCTGTCGCACGTCCGGGCGCCGTCGATGGATGAAGTCGGCCAGGTAGGTCACCCCGATCGGGTAGACCTGCTTGCAGGGGAGGAAGACGTAGAGAATGGAGCCGATCATGATGCGTCAGTCGTCACTCGTCATGCGTCAACCGTGGAGCCGCAGTTGCCCGAGCATGATGGCGTTTCTCCTCTTCCCCAACGAATGACGTTTGACGAATGACGCATAACCGTTGCCGTCACTTCGCGGCGGAATGGATCGCGACGATGCCGCCGGTCAGGTTGCGATAGGCCACCTCGCGGAAGCCCGCCTTGCGCAACCGCGCGCACAACGTCTCTTGATCGGGGAAGGTGCGGATGGACGCGGGGAGATATTCGTACACGCCGGTCCGGTCCTTCGCGACCAGGGTGCCGATCTTGGGCAAGAGCGTGAAGGAGTACCAATCGTAGAGGCCGTGCAGCCAGGCGCGCGTCGGTCGGGAGAACTCCAGGCAGACGAACCGGCCGCCCGGTTTGAGCACGCGGTGGATCTCGCCGAAGGCCGAGCCGAGATTGCCCACGTTGCGCATGCAAAATCCCGTGGTCACGGCATCGAAGCTCGCGTCCGGGAAGCTCAAGTGCTCCGCGTTGACCTCCATGCAGGCGATCCGGCTCCGCAAGCCGCGCGCGGACACTTTCCGCTGTCCCTCGACCAACATGGCGTGATTGAGGTCCGCCGCTACGACGCGCCCGCCGGGTTGGAGGCGCGGCTCGATCAGCAGCGCCAGATCGGCGGTGCCGGCCCCGATATCCAATACAGAACGCAGCTCGGCACCGCCCGGGGCCTCCATAGCCGTGAGCCGGTCGATCACTTGGCGTTTCCACCGGTGATGGAGCCCGAAGCTCAAGAGCGTGTTGTTCAGGTCGTACCAGCGGGCGATGGCCGTGAACATCCGTTGCACGGCTTGCTCGCGCGCCTCGCCGGACCAACGCGACACGGCTTGCGGCGGCGCCGAGGCGGCCGGTTTTTCCAGCGGCGGATCCTGGACTTGTGCCATGGCGAGAACCTAGCACCGGCTTCGACTGGCGGTCAAGCGAGGCGGTAGACCGTCACTTAGAGCATTCCCCCAAAACCAAGTCACAAGGACAATTCGACGATGAAGTCACCCTTATGTTCGGGCTAGTATCTGTAGGACAGGTTGGCTTCTTCATCGAGTAATGCACAAGCTCAGACCAGTCTAGGCATGGCTTCCGATCAACGTTCCACATCTGTCTCGGAGCTCAAACTTGCGCGTGCTCCTATTGTGGAGGCAGTACTAGGGAAGGTCTGATTTATTCGCTGTTCGCAATGTGCTACGGGTAGCGCAACACTGAACGGGAGGCGCGCCCATGCCGCAACAGACCGTTGCCGAGGTTTCGTTCGAACAGGATCGCAAGCCGACC
>JBDIVW010000052.1:0-17611 GCA_039794185.1 Candidatus Inralta sp.
GATCGCGCCTTCGATCGCGGGATTGCGCTGCAACGCGAGATCGATGATGACGTCGAGGGAATAGGTTCGGACGTCCTGTTTGGGCGAGCCGAGCCCCTGGGCCGAGGCCCCGCCGGCGAGCGCACCCATGGCGGCCACGAGTAACAATACGTTCCATAATCGAGCGGGCATAGCCTGCCTCCACAATCATGCAATCACACACGCGAGGATGTCTCGCCAGTGACGGTCGTATGGGAATGCGTTAGGGACGGACGGTCGGGGGGCGAAACGGTTGAGCGACCAGCAGGGCGACCTGGGGAGACGCGCTCACGGGGGACAGGATGCCGTCGAGGATGCGACCCGCGGGCCATGCTCGCACGCCCACGTAATCTTCCGGGGCTTCGCCCGTGGGCTGTTCCTCCAAATCGTGGGTGCGAGCGGAGTCATTGAGCCCCCGCTCCTCGGCGAAGTCTTCGATCGATTCGCCCAACTCGACGATGTCGCGGGCGATCGCGGCACCGGTGAGTGCCGTGCAGAGCACGAGTGCGACGACGAGCGCTGAGAAGAGGCGGGACATGGCCATCGAACCCTGGTCACATTCATATCAGGCGATCCTCGAGAAGGCAACTGGGGAGCTCCCCAGGGGGCGGCTCAGAGGAACGATCCTGGGCGGGCCATGAATCGCGGCCCGGAAGAGTCTTCCGGACGCCGATCGAGGCGACTCGTGTTTTGCCGGCCCGCGTCGGTCAGCGTCCGCCGCTTTGTTTGAAATGGGGAAACCCCTATGGTACGATCCGCCCA
Organism: Candidatus Inralta sp.; assembly: GCA_039794185.1. Lineage (GTDB taxonomy): Bacteria > Nitrospirota > Nitrospiria > Nitrospirales > Nitrospiraceae > BQWY01. The sequence goes on from JBDIVW010000052.1 coordinate 781, forward strand.
TAATGGGTGCACCCACCACGGGAAAACGCGGTGACACCCGCAGAGTTCCTACCCATCGGTCGTACATCCGGCGCGAGATCGTTGCGATCGTGTGCGTCACCCTCGGGGTGCTCCTGCTCCTGAGTTTCCTGTCCTATATTCCCCCCGAGCGGTCCACGAGCGCGTCGATCACCGGCATGACGGCCCCGGGTCAGAGCCGCAACCTGATCGGTGCGGTCGGAGCCACGCTTGCGGGATGGTTCTTCGGTCTCGTCGGGGGAGCGGCCTATGCGCTCCCTCTGGCGCTCTTCCACGTCGGGATTCGCTGCTTTACGCAGGACCAACCGTCGATTCCCCTCAAGACGGCCGCCTATTCGCTGGGCGGTCTCCTCGCGCTGAGCGGATTGCTGCATCTGGAGGTTGTGGGCGTGCCTACCCTCTCGTCCGGACTCGTGCAGCGAGGCCATGCCGGAGGCCTGATCGGGCAGGCCTTGGCGGGCACGCTCCGGATGTACTTCGCGAGCACGGGCGCGCACATCATCCTCGTCGCCGGGCTGATCGTGAGTCTGTTGTTGTCCACCTCGCTGTCTCTGGCCCATTTAATGGAGCGGGTACGGGGCTGGGGGGCGTGGACGGCGGAGGCCGGGACGACGCTGCGCGAATGGGTGGAGGAGCTCGCGGAGGAGCGCGCCAAGCGCAACAAGCGCGTAAAGCCGAAGCCCGTCAAGATCAGTCGATCCCGGAAGGCCGTGGAGTCCGTGCTTGAGGAAGCGCTCCCCGAGGACGACGATCCGTTCGCGCCCGACGACGTGGCCGAGCCCGTCATCGCCGCCAAGCCGGTCGACGTGCCCGCCTTGGAGCCGAGCGAAATCGCGCCTGTCCAGGCTCGACGGGGCGAGGCGAACGACTACGTGCTGCCCGATCCGCGCGAGTTGCTCAGCGAGCCGTCCTATACGGCCGCCCGCATGACCGATCAGGAATTAAAAGTGCAATCCGAGATCCTCGCCAAGGCGCTCGCGAGTTTCGGTATCGACGGAAAGGTCACCGAGGTGCACCCGGGGCCCGTGGTGACGATGTACGAGTTCGAGCCGGCTCCGGGGGTGAAGGTGGCGCGGATCGTCAATCTCGCCGACGACCTGGCGCTGGCGATGAAGGCCATGAGCATGCGCATCGTGGCCCCGTTGCCGGGCAAGTCGGTCGTGGGGATCGAAGTGCCGAATCGCCAGCGGGAGACCGTGTCGTTCCAGGAAGTCGTCATGAGCGACGCCTTCACCCGTTCCCGCTCCAAGCTGGTCTTTGCGCTCGGCAAGGATATCTTCGGCGTCCCCACCACGGCCGATTTGCGGACCATGCCGCACGTGTTGGTGGCCGGGGCCACCGGTGCCGGCAAGAGCGTCAGCTTGAATACGATGTTGCTCAGCGTGCTGTTCAAGGCCCGTCCGGACGAGGTGAAGCTGCTGCTGATCGATCCGAAGATGCTGGAACTGCAAGTGTATGACGGGATCCCGCACCTGTTGCGTCCCGTCATCACCGATCCGAAGTCCGCCGCGCGCGGGCTGGGATGGGTCGTTCAGGAGATGGAGCGCCGCTACAAGTTGCTGGCCGAGGCCGGGGTTCGCAACATCGAAGGGTACAACCGGTGGGTGTCCAAGGAGCAGGGCCTGGCGCCGGCCGAGCGGGGCTCGGGTCCGCTCGAACAGGCGGAGCTGCCGATCGAGTTTCTCTCGGAAGAGGAACGGCTGTCGAGCGGAGAGCAGGCTGATCCGGAAGCCGACTCGCCCCGGCGGCTGCCCAAGACGCCGCCCGAGCCCCTGCCGTTTATCATCGTGATGATCGACGAGCTGGCCGATCTGATGATGGTCGCGCCGAAGGACATGGAGGACAAGATCGCCCGGCTGGCGCAGATGGCCAGAGCCGCAGGCATTCATCTCGTCCTGGCCACCCAACGGCCGTCCGTGGACGTCCTGACCGGTCTGATCAAGGCCAACTTCCCGGCCCGCATCGCCTTCCAAGTGGCATCCAAGACCGACTCCCGCACGATCCTGGACGCGAACGGGGCCGAGGCGCTCCTCGGGCGCGGCGACATGCTGTATTCGGCGTCCGGCACCGGCCGGCTGATGCGCATCCACGGCTCGTTCGTCAGCGACGAGGACGTCCGGCGCGTCGTCACGTTCGTCAAAAAGCAGGCGACCCCGGTTTACAATCAGGACGTGCTGCTGGCCCGCCAGGAAGAGGCGGCGGAGGAGGAGGCGCGGGACGAAGTCTACGAGCAGGCCAAGGAGCTGGTCCTGTCGACCGGCCAAGCCTCCGCCTCGTTGATCCAGCGGCGGTTGCGCGTGGGCTACCCCCGCGCGGCCCGGATGATCGAGCAGATGGAGCAGGACGGGATCGTGGGCGCGGCCGGACGGGACGGGCGACGGGAAGTGCTCGGTCGGCGCGGGCCGGTCGGGCAGGCGTACGGAGAATGACGATGCGCGAGAGACAGACCCCGGCGGTCGCGCGGGCCCGAATCGGGTGGATCCGCACGGGCCTCCTGTTGAGCGGCCTGGCGCTGGGCGCGCTCGCGCTGGGCGGACCGGCGCGGGGCGAGGACGACAAGCTGCGGAAGGAAATTCTGGCCGTCGTGCACAAACTCCAGGCGCGATACGAGAGCACGAAGGATCTGCAGGCGGAGTTCACCCAAAAGACGAAAGTCGAAGGATTTTCCTCGCCGATCACCTCCTCGGGCCGGCTGCAGATCAAGCGGCCCGGCCGGCTCCGCTGGGATTATCTCGACCCGAATCACGAAGAGATCTACGTGAATCGGGACGACGTGAAGATGTACGTCCCGGAGCACCAGCAGGTGCTGGTCGGCAAACTCACCCAGATGTCCGCGTCGCAGGCGCCCTTGCAACTGCTCCAGGGGATCGCCAAGTTGGAGGAGGAATTCGACATCACGCCCGCGCCCGGCGACGCGCGCGGCGCCGGGGGGCTTCCGCTGGTGAATCTGGTCCCGAAGGGGGGAGATGCCCAGACCGTGCGCCCTTATCAGGCGATCGTGCTGGAGGTGCATCCGAAAACCTCCTATATCAAGAGCTTGACCTTGCACGAGCTCAGTGGCAATGTGTCGACGTTCGAGTTTTCCTCCGTGAAGGCCAACGCGGGCATCGACGACGCGGTGTTCGAGTTCACCGTTCCGCCAGGCGTGGAAGTCGTCCGGGCCCCCACGTTTCGCGCGCCCTGAGCAGGGTGACGGGCAGGACGGACGATCGGCGCGATCGACGGATGGAGTCGGAGAGGCGAGGGATCACGTGACGACACCCACGACGGCCGGGGCGTTTGCCGCCGATCTCGACCAGGCCCTTCGCGCCCTCGATCGCGAAAGGTTGCGGCGGGAGTACTGGGAGCAGAACGAGTTCCTCTACATTCCGCAGTTCCTGCCGCGGGACCTGGTGGAGGACTACTTCGTGCCGCAGGCCCAGGCCGTCAAGGGCAAGCTCAATCGCAACTACATCCCGGGCCACAAGCAGGGCGGGAGCGTCAGCTACTACCAGGTCATTCAGGAGGCGCCGCGGTTTCTGGAACTGTACCGGTCGCCCCGGTTCGTCGACTTTGTGGCGTTCCTGACCAATGCCCGGTTGGAGCTCTGTCCCGATAACGATCCCCACGCCTGTGCGCTCTACTATTACACCCAGCCAGGCGACCACATCGGCTTTCACTACGACACGTCCTATTATAAGGGCGCGCGCTACACGATCTTAATGGGTCTGGTCGATCGGTCGCAGCACTGCCGGCTCGTCGCGCACCTCCATAAGAACAATCCGAGACGGGCGGTGCAGGAGCTCGAGCTGGCCACGGCGCCCGGCGACTTGGTGATCTTCAACGGCGACAAGCTCTGGCACGCGGTCACGCCGCTTGGGCCCGGCGAGGAGCGGATCGTGCTGACGATGGAATATGTGACCAACCGCGATATGACCCCGTTCAATCGCCTCTACTCCAATCTCAAGGACGCGTTTGGGTACTTCGGATTGCGCGCGCTCCTGGGCCGCCCCGCCTCCTCCTAGCCCGCATTATTCACGAACGCTTCTGCTGCAATCGCGGATTCGCTGCTTCGACAAGCCTCGCGGCGGGCGTGCTCGCCATTCAGTCGGTCAACATACTGTTTCACGTATGCTTCCCTCCTTCATGGCGGCGCTTGCCCGTCTCGCAACGCGACTCCACGATTTCGCGACGAACCGTCGTGAATAATGCGGGCTTGCCCGCCGGCAGAACCACGTCGTTCGGCAAGCGTCAATCGGGAACGAACTGTGCGATCCGTCCTGCCGCTGGGTCGTCGATCGTGGTTCGTCACCCGTAGAGGAACGGGGCCTCTGGCCCACATTATTCATGACTGCTTCTACTGCAACCGCCGAGACGCCGCTGCGACAAGCTGGCCTGCGGCCTTGGGGGCATGCCAGCGGGCAGGCTCGCCTCGCGAGACCTCAACGTACTGTTCGGGGACTGGCTCCGTCGTCCTCGACGGTGCCTGTCCCGGTTCGGAAAGGGACAGACACCACGCGCGGACGCGGGGAAGGGTGTCAGTCCCCAGGGCTCCGCGTGCCCGTCTCGCGCGGCGTCTGGGCGGTTTCGTCCCTCGACTGGGCTCCGGGGCCCTGAGTATGTCGAAGGGGCACGAACCGTCATGAATAAGGTGGGCTAGTTGGCGTGCCTCCGATCAAATGACGTGTGACGGTTGACGAATGACGTTCTTCAGGCGTTTGGGGCGTTCCCCCGGAACCAGCGGTCTACGACCTGCTTGAATTCCCGGGCGTCCAACGGCTTCAGAAGGTAGGCCTGCGCACCGGCCTCCATCGCCTGAAGCGCCCGTTCTTGTCCGGTCGCGGCCGTAATCATGACCACCGGCAGGTTGCGCTGCCGCTTGCGTACCTCTTGCAGCACCCCAAGGCCGTCGACATGCGGAAGGCCGATATCGAGTATCAGCCCGTCGAACGATTCCCCATCTAGTCGTCCCATCGCCTCGCGGCCGTCGGGAGCCGTCAGGACGTCGTATCCGTCGGCCGTGAGCCGATCGGTCAGCAATTGGCGGATGTCCGGATCGTCGTCGACCAACAAAATGCGCTTGGCCGAGACGCGTTCCTCCGACGGGCGACGCGCCGGAGAGTCGAGGAGCGGGAGGGTGAAGGTGAAGGTCGACCCCACGCCCTCCCGGCTGTCGACGGTGATCGTGCCGCCGTGCACCTCGACGAGCTGTTTGACGATGGCCAAGCCCAGTCCCAACCCTTCCTTCTTGGAAGACTTCTGATGGCGGGCGGCTCGATAAAAAGGATCGAAGAGGTGCGGAAGATCGGCGGCGGCGACCCCTTCTCCCGTATCGATGACGGAGCAGCGAGCCAGGCGGGGATGCTCGGCCTCGAGCACGACCCGGATCGCCCCGGCGCGAGGGGTGTATTTGAGCGCGTTTTCGATGAGATTGGTCAGGATGCGGTTGACCGCGTCGGGGTCCGCCCAGACCGCCAACAGGCCCGAATCGCAACGCAGCTCGAGTTGCTGGCCGTTGGCGGCCGCGAGGTGGCGGAACTGATCGACCACGTCCTGGGCGAGCATCGGGAGCGAGATCTCCACCGGGTAGTGCTGCTCCTTGCCTTCTTCGATCCGCGAGCGGTGCAAGAGGTTGGCGATCATGCGGGCGAGGCGCACGCCCCCGGCTTTGATGCGGGTGAGGTACTGGGTCTGTTTCTCCGAGAGCGGGCCGGTCACGCCTTCGAGCATGTTGTCGACGAAGCCGGAGATGATCGTGAGCGGGGTCCGGAGCTCGTGAGACACGTGGGCGACGAACTGCGACTTGAGGCGGTCGATTTCTTGCAGCCGTTCGTTGGCGCGCGCCAGCTCCGCCGTGCGTTCCCGCACTTTCGCCTCCAGGCCGATGTTCAATTTCTCGATCTCGCTGTAGGCCTCGGCGTTATCGAGCGCCATGGCGACCTGCGCCGCGACCGTCTGCATCAGCTCCAGGTCCTCCTCGGCGAGAGCCTGCGCCGTGCGGCGATCGACGGTGAGCGAGCCGAGAATGCGATCTTGCACCTTGAGGGGGACCGCAATGAAGGACTTCGTGTCGGTCAAGGTGGCCAATTCCCGGTGCATGGGATGCAATTGATCCCAGGCCTCGCGGAGGTCCTTGACGAGAATCGGTCGCCCATGATTCGCCAGCTTGCCCTCGAGGGTGTTGAGATCGTTGATGGGAGTCGTGAGCCCGCGGGCGAAGGCCGCCACATGGTCGGGGACTCCGAGTACGCGGGCGTCATGCCCGATTTGGCGAGCCCGATCGTAGAAGGTGATCATCACCCGATCGTAATCGAGGTCGTACTTGATGTGGTGCAGCACGCTCTGAATCAGATGCTCGCGGTCGAGGGTCGAGCTGGCGATCAGTCCGGCTCGGTGCAGGAGCGTCAGTTGGTTGACCTTTTGCCGGAGCACCGCCGTGGTCTGTTGCTGCGCCAGGTAGGCGTTTCGCAACTCCTCGTGCCGGGTTTCCACCGAGGTCACCTGCTCCTGGATCACGCGGGTGCATTCGGCTACCTCCTTGCGCAACGCCCGGTTCGAGGCCAGGAGCCACGGGAGCAGCCCAGGGGGAACCGCGAGCAGCGCGGCGGCGCCGAGCGGCAGCTCCGGGAACCGGCGAAGGAGGCCGGCCGAGACGCCCGCGGCGAGGAGCAGGCCGGCGGCGACCCAGATCCAGGGAAACCCGCTGCGCGGCTCCCACGTCACCTCCCATTGGCAATAGGGATCGTCCTTCGCGATGCACTGCAGATCGACGACCCGCGCCGGTTTGAGCCCGTGGACGCGCTCCGGGGTGGAGACCAGGGTGCCCTTGATCGCCTGGCAGACGTGATGGGCGCAGGACCGGCGATAGGGCCCGAATTGCCGGTAGACGTGGTCCTGAAAGCTGACGCGCAGCAAGGCCCGGCGTTCCGAGACTTCGAGCGACTCGAAATGGATGGACGGCGCGTACTTTTCGCCGAAGTAGGGCCAGACCTTGAAGATCTGGGCGGTCGAGAACGGCCGGGCGAGAGCCAGGATGACGGGCGAGACGAACTTCTCGCGCGCCAGGTGGAACTGAAAATCCGGATCGCCCGACAGGTCGGTGCAGAAGCAGTCCAGGAAGCTCACGAATTCATAGGAGTAGCTGTTCCACTGGTTGCGCAGGAAATCCTCGGTGACCTGATAGGCCGGGTCGGGGATCCGTTCGTTCAGGAGACGGATCAGCTCGCGCACCGCGTGCGCGCCGGCCTCCGGACCTCGCCGGCGCGTCACGGTCTGCTCCAGGAATTCGAGATTGGCGCGGATCGCCACCCCGCTGACGTCGCGGATCGTCACCCCGTCGGAACGGACGCCGAAGGGACGTGCTTCCATCATGCCCTTTTCGATGATGCGGTGCGAGGAATCGAGCATGGCCGGGGTCATCGGTCGGACCCCGTCGAGTGGCGGGGCGCGCCTTCGCGCGGGAAGGCGCGCGGGTCCGGGGCTCGGCGCCAGGGGCGATCGAGGACGTGGAAGAGGATCGAGGAGCGGGCGCGCCGGCCGGCGGCCCGTGGGTGAACCAGCATGGGTGCGTCCTTGGTCGGGAGGGTACAACCATGGGGCAAAAAATGGAAGGGGATCGATCAGGTCGTGTCGTCCCCCGTTCCCGAGTCGGGACCCAACGGCAGGCAGAATGAGAAGCGGCTGCCGACGCCGACGGTGCTGTCCACCCACACCCGCCCGCCGTGGAGCTCGATCAGGGTCCAGACGATCGCCAATCCGAGGCCCGCGCCGCGGGCTTCCGGAGGGGCGGTGCTGCCCCGGAAGAACTTTTCGAAAATCCTCGGCAGCTCCTCGGCGTGGATGCCGCATCCGGTGTCGCTCACGCTGACCTGAAGCCGGCCGGGCTCCGTTCGGGTGACCTCGACCTCGATCCGTCCGCCGGTCGGCGTGAACTTCATGGCGTTCCCGATCAGGTTCGTCAGCACCTGATACAGCTTGTTGCGGTCTCCCGCAATGGCCGGCAGGGACTCCGACGCCCGCATCTCGATGGCCACGCCCTTCTCGGACGCCATGCGTTGAAATTCATCGACGACGTCGGAGGCGAGCGCGCGGAGGTCGAGCTCCGAGAGCGCCAACTCCACGCGCCCGGCCTCGATGCGCGACAGGTCCAACAGTTCCGCGATCATGTGGGTCAGGCGATCGGCGTTGAACTTGACCCGGTTGAGATAGTGGACCTGCTTGTCGGTCAGCGGGCCGGCCAACCCGTCCAGCATGTTGTCGATGTAGCCGCGAATCGCGGTCATGGGGGTGCGGAGCTCGTGCGAGACGATGGAGACGAACGCCGACTTCAACTTGTCCAGCTCCTTCAGGCGCACGTTCGCGGTTTGGATCTCCTGTGTCCGCTCGAGGACGCGCTGCTCGAGGCTGGCGGTCAGTTCGCCGAGCTGCCGGTAGGCGCGGGCGTTGTCGATTGCGACGGCGACCTGGCTGGCCAGGGTGGTCAGGACGTCGCAATCTTCCTGCGTGCAGGGAACGGCGCCCTTGTCCGCGCCGATGTACCCGAGAATGCGCTGGGTGCTCCGAAGCGGCGCCGCGACGAAGGAGGTCATGCCGACTTGCCGTAGCAGCCTCAAATTCCGCTCCGGAATTCGGTGGGCGACGGCGTCCAAGTCGAGCACCAACTGGGACTTCCCGCGGAGCAGCAGCTCGGCGTGCAGGCTGCCGTCGTCCCGTACCGGAAATTCCAGTCGGGACGCCGCGTCGGCGATCGCATCAGGGACGCCCGAGACGCGCGCGGTACGGGCCAGCCCGCGCTCGGCATCGAAGAACATCACGACAATGCGGGTGAACCCGAGATTGTCCGTCAGGAGCTGCAACAGAGTCGAGAGGAGCCGGTCCAAGTCCAATGTGGACGCAATCGCGGTGCCGGCCTGATTGAGGGTGGTGAGCTGGCGGACTTGATTGGAAATGGTCGACAAATTGACGGAAATCGCCTCGTCGCGCTCCTTGAGGGATTGGGTCATGTTGTTGAACAGCCAGGTGAGCTGCCCGATTTCGTCCCGCGTGGTCGGTTGGACGCTCGCCGTGAGGTCGCCGCCGGTGACGCGTCTCGCTACGGTCGCCAAGGAACGCAATGGAGTGATGATCCGATTGGTCAGCGCCACGATACCCAGCACGCCGCCGAGAATGGTCAAGAGGGTCAGCCATGCGGCGGTGCCGATCGCGTCGAGCAGGGCCTGGTTCAGATGGGACTCCGTGAGGCCGACCTGGATCAACCCGACGACCCTGGCCTGCGCGGAGGCCGGGGCGGACTGATCCGGCCGCATCGGGGGAGACTCGAAGCTCGGCATGCCCGGGAGAGGGCTGCGATCCGACGGCCGGACGACCGGCAGCGCGAAGTCGTACAGCCGCTCCGCCGGGACCGAATCGGCGAGCACATGTGTGGGGAGATGCTCGCCGGGGACGGCATGGGGCCTGGCCGGCGACGCCACGAGGTAGGTGATGAGGGGATCGGTCACCGGCGTGGCGAGCGGGGCCCGCGCGAGGGCCGGATCGGGATAGACGGCCTGCTCGGGCCGGCGCCTGCGGGTCTTGGGATCCGCCATCAAGCCCTTCGTTCGCGCGACCAGGGGTTCGCCGGTCGGATCCGAGATGACGGCGTAGACGACGTCGTCGACGGCCATGACGCCGTCGAGGAACTCGGCCAGCATCGTCCGGTCGTCCGTGATGATCGCGTAGCGGACGCGGGGGTTCGAGGCCAGATTCTTCGTCAGCACCCGTCCGATGTCCTTCAGCCGCTGCGTCATCGTCTCGCGCTTGTTCTGGATGAAGTACCAACTGAGCGTCGAGCAGGTGACGACCACGATCAGGCTGAGAAACACGCCGAACTTGACCCGCAGACTCACGAACCGGCCCGGTTCCACGTTCGGCGATGGCGGGAGCGGAGTCGTTCCAACAGGCATGGCGATCCTCAGTAGCGCTCGTCGGCGCGTCGTTCGAGATCCGGTGGAATGTCGATGCCCAGGAAACGGGCGGTCCTCAGGTTGATCGCCAGATGGAAGCGATCCGGCGCCGCGCGCAGCGGCGTGGTCACTTGGCGATCGAGAATGCGTTTGGCCAGACGGGCGGCCTGCTTGCCGACCTCCTTGTAGTTGACGGAGAGGCTCAGCAAGGCGCCGCGTTTGACGAATTCGGATGAGAAGCCGAACACGGGACGATTGGCATCGAGGCTTTCCTGCAGGATATAGGGAAGCGACTCGTCGTTGAGGACGGTGGTATCCGGGGCCAGCCAGATGGCATCGACCTCGGAAAGCAGCGCGCGCAGAGCGGGGGGAAGCTCCCGTTCGGAGGAGACGGCCTGCGCCACGATCCGGATATTCTGCTGCTTCGCCAAGGCCGACGCCTCTTGGACGAGGCGCCCGGTCTTCGACGGGTCGTAGAGCACGCCGACCCGTTTGAGCTTCGGCAGCACCGTCCGCATGGTCGAGAGTTGCTGCTCGAGCGGCACCTCGAGGGAAATGCCGGACAGATTGGAGGCCGAGAGGTCGTACTTCTCCGGGTCCAGGACCATGCAATAGACGACCGGGGTATCGAGAATCTCGAGCTTGGCCGCCAGCGCCGCCTTGATGCCGACCGCCAACACCAACGTCGCGTCGGAGGCCCGAATGCGGCGGGCCAGCTTCCGGCCCCGCTCCACGTCGCCTTGCAGGTCGTGCTCTTGGTAGGTCGCCCCGGCGGCGATGATCTCGGAGCGGAACCCTTCGATCGCCAGATTGTAGGCGGAGAGATCGGAGGACTTGAGGATGGCGATGTCGGCGGCGGGGGCGGAAGCGGGAGAAGGACCGAGCCACAGGGTGGCCAGGAGGCCAAGCCACAGGCAGGGGCCTGCCTTGCGCCACGCTCTAGAGGGCTGCACGTCGCGTCCAGCCTTTCATGGAGCTTCTGCTCGTTCCCTTTCCCATGGTCGTCCGGTTCGGCTCGCAGGTTCGGTCATGGGCCTCGCCGGTCGTCGGCTACGGGGTCCTCTTCCGGTCGGTAACGTCTTCCGCCAGTCCGGCGATCCGATACACGGCGCCGTGCTGATCGCGGATGGGAAAGGCCCGGTCTCGGATCCAGCGCAGGGTCCCGTCGGGGCGGATGATCCGGTACTCCTCATCATACTCGCCGGTGACCTGTTTGGTGCGCGCGGCCTGGGAAACCCGCTCCCGATCGTCCGGATGAATCGCCTCGAGCCACGAGCCCGGGGACGCGTACAGTTGCCCGCACGAACTCCCCCAAATCGTCTCATAGGCGGGGCTGATGTACAGAATCTGGCTCTTCTCGGGATTGGTCAGCCAGAACACCTCGCGGATGTGCTCCGCCAACTGACGGAACCGCTCTTCGGTTTCGCGGAGCGCCTCCTCCGCGCGTTTGCGGTCGGTGACGCACTGAAGCGAGCCGGCCATCCGGGTGAGCCGGCCGTCCGCGTCCCAGTAGCCCTGCCCTCGCGCGCGAAACCAGCGGTACTGGCCCTGCTTGTTGAGCAGGCGATATTCGAGGTCGTAGGGCCTGCGCTCCTCGATATGGGCGCGCAATGCTTCGAAGACCCGGTCCTTGTCGTCGGGATGGACCCGTGCCGACCAGCTCTCCAACTGGTCCGGGAATTCCTCCTCCTGGAAGCCCAACATCGCTTTCAGGCGCGGGGACCACCAGACGGGAGTCCGCGGAGAGTGCCACGGCTCGTCGGCGAGGGGTTGCGCATGCCAGAACCCGTCGTTCGAGCCCCGCATGGCGAAGTCCAGCCGCTCCTCGCTCAGGCGGAGCGCCGCTTCGGCGGCCTTGCGCTCGGAAATATCCCGCAGAATCCCGCTGAAGAACGTCCGGGCGCCGGATTTCCAGGCCGCGAGGGAGAGTTCCAGCGAGAATTCCTCCCCGGTCTTGCGGAGGCCGTGCATTTCGACCGGCCGGCCGAGGAGACGGCCTTCTCCGGAGGTCAGGACGCGGCGCAGACCCTGCCGGTGGGCCTCGCGATAGCGCGCCGGCATCAACTTCGTCAACGGTTGACCGAGAATCTCCTGCTCGGCATACCCGAACATGGTCGTGGCGGCATGGTTCCAGTACGTGATCGTGCCCGTCTGATCCGCGACGACGATCGCGTCGGAGGCGGATTGGACCACGGCTCGAAACCGCTCCTCGCTTTCGGACAGCGCCGTTTCCACCTGCTGGGCCTTGACGGCGAGCGCTTGGACGCCCAACGCGCGCCGGAGCGTGGCCCGGAGTTCGTCCCGGTTGTAGGGCTTGGTGAGGTAGGCAAAGGCTCCCTGCATCAACGACCCGATCGTCCGCTCCGAATTCGTAAAGGCGGTCAGGATGATCACGGGGAGGTGCGGGTCGAGTTGCTGGAGCGATTCCAGGACCGACAGCCCGTCGCGGTCGGGCAAGCCCAGGTCCAGGATCACCGCGTTGTAATGGTGCGCCTGCGTGCGATGCAGGGCTTCCGATCCGGTCGGCACCGATTCCACCAGATAGCCCTCGTGTTCGAGAAAGTCGTGCAGGGTCGTCACGATGTCCGGATCGTCGTCGATAATGAGAATGGTGCACTCCGAATTGGCCGTGATCATGGTGTCCTCCTTGTTGACCCAGGGTTCGCCATGGACTCCGCAACCTGGCCCGGCGCCACCGTTAGTTGTACCACCGGACGGGTGACGTAGGGCCAATGACGAATGACCGCTTTCCTGCTGCTCTCCGCACTTCGCAACTCCCAGACGAGTCACGAATGACGATTGACGATCTCCGTTCAGTACCTCACCGTCAGCCACCCCATCGTCCGGCTGCCGATGGTGTCGCCCAGCGGGTGTTCCTTGTGCTTGTCGTTGAGCGCATTGAACACCGAAACGGCCACCTCGGCGTCCCGCATGTAACCGGCCGCGGCCTTCTGCTGCCAGAAGCGATACCCGGCCCGGAGATTCAGCAGGTTGTAACTGCCGACGCGGGTATTAGGTGGGACAACACCAAGAGGGGCGAATGCGGCAAAGGCTGGTGATATTGGATAAGCCGCAGCCCCGTAATAGTGGTAAGCAGCTTCTCCGCTCAGCCCGTTTTCCCATTCAACACGAATGCCGGCATTCGATTTAAACCGCGGTGCCCCGCGTTGCGCAGTGCCAATAAGGTTCTGTCCGATTTCTTGATAACTAAAATTGGCAAATCCACTGAGCCATCGAGATGCCAAAACTTCGATACCGGCCTCACCGCCATAGATATCTGCGACACCCCCATTGACAGTCGTTGTTCCCGTCTCCGGGACATTACGAAAATTAATCAGATCCGAGATGTGGTTAAAAAAGAGATCACTGCGAACTCGGACACGGTGATTGTAAAACCATCCCTGATAGCCAACGTCATAAGACACTATCCGTTCAGCTTCGAGATTCTGGGACCCTAGAGTTGGAGTTGGCGGTTGAGAAGGAATGGGCGGGGGAAGAGTCGTCACCGTCTGTGCATTGATATTTGTTTCGAACATAGTCGGTGGACGATAAGCCACCGACATGGCTGCCCGAACTGTGTGATCACGTGCAACCTTGTACAGGACGGCAACTCGGGGACTAACAGTCGGATTAATGAAAGTATCGAGATCGTATCGTACTCCAGCGATGACAGTTAGGTTCTCCATGGCTCGCCATTCATCCTGGACGTACAATCCGAGCCGATCTTCTCGGGTAAATGATGTAAGAAAATTTGAGGAGGCAGTGTTATGGCGGTAGTTCGACCCATAAGTCAGCCGGTTAGCGGGACCGAATTCAAACGAATGCTGGATTTCAACATTATAGGTATTGTTAGGATTTGTGAGGGTTGAGCTACCATTCCTGTCAGTGGCTCGCACCAAATTGTTTAGGCTTGCAAAGGGAACCACTTCGGTCGTGCTGCTGAAGCTGTTCCACCAAGCGCGGATGAAGAAGTTTGGCCTTTGGTACCCAATGTTTGCGTAGCCCATAGCAGGGGTCGCTGCATTGACTGATATCTCTACTGGAGGTCCATCAAAACGATTGACGTCTACTAATCCTCCAGAGACTGTCAGATTGGAAACATCTGATAGGGCATACTCAGTCTGTACATTGAACTTATTCGCGCGAAAGGCCAGCGCCTCGCGATCCCGCCATTGTTGGTTCTGATCTCTTCCTAGTGACACTCGATATCCAAGTCTTCCTGACGTACCGGCGTGAACAGCAGCGCTGGAAATAGTCCCCAACTCCCCACCGCCGAATTGCACGGTCGTGCCCCTCATTTCTTCGGCTGATTTGGTGATGATGTTGATAATGCCGTCAAATGCGTTGAAGCCGTAGACGGCTGATGCCGGCCCTTTGAGAACCTCAATGCGCTTTATCTCAGGAAGCGTCACCGGAATCGCCTTCCAAAACACCACTCCTTGCGCATCGATATAAATGGAGCGTCCATCTACATTTACGAGAAGCTTGTTGGCTTGCAGTTGATTATCGCCACGAACACTTACATTGAAATCCGCTCCCGTCGTCTGCATAACTTCCATGCCGGGAATGCGGCGTAGCACAGTCGGTAAATCCGTCGCACCCGATTGGCGTATGTCCTCATCCGTGATGACATAGACGTTCGACGGCGCCTCGGAGATCGGCTGCTCGTACCGGCTGGCGACGCTCACGATCTCTTCCTCCTTCATCAGCTCCAATGTCTGGCTGACCTCCGGCAACGGTTCCTCGGTCGACCCGGGCGCTGGGTGGACTAGGGTCGCCAGCCAGACGGCCAGCAAGGAAGCGAGCAACGGGTGCCCCTGCGTGGCTCGATTTGGCTCCGTCGTGCCCGCCCGTGCAATGATCCTCATCGGCTCTGGACCCCACATCCCAATCGGCCGATGCGTCTGTCTAGCGCTGGTGTGCGGAGCGGGCGCACCGATGCACACGCATTCCCCGCTCCGCGTGGAGATCACGAGGGATAAGGGCAAGACCTGTGCTAGGGAGGATCCTAGAGGCTGAGAATCATCTCGAATGAGGTGCCAGTAATATCAATTGGTTGTGGACTGAGTTTTGGTGATGGGCTTGCGACGATAGGCGGGGTGGGCGAGCAGTTTATCCGAGTAGATACACATGGCGTAACTCTTCGGATACGAGCCGGAGCGGAAAGTCGCATGGTTCGTCGTTACTCGGGAAGGGAGGGCCTAGGTGACTCCGACCAAGGGCCAGGGGCGGCTCCTCGGTAGCGGTTAAGGGCCTCAGTCCCGCCCTGCCTCCACAAGACGGCAGGGCGGGGTGCGACGAACCCGAACACCTACTTGAGAGAGGCAGCGGCCAACTCTGCGCCGGCCGATCGCTCTGTGAGGCGTGGCGGGCGAGTCGCCTCATGCGCATCGATCGACATCAATGAAGCCGGGCGCTTTCGCGGACGGCCGGATTTCAGTTCGGAGAGACGGGGAGGAAACGGTTGGCCGTGGCGGAATTCCACTTGCTCCAGGTGTTCGTGGAGCGCCCGCTTGATCAGGCCGGTCAGGGTGAGGCCGGGAGTCCAGTAGACCGTGTTGCGGAGTCGATCCAACAGCGGGACGGGCAGGTTCATGGTGACCCGCATGTTCAGGCGTCGAAGGGATGTGGCAGACTTGGGTCGGGACTTTGCGAGCCCCTGTGCCGCTGAGGTTCCGTTGTGGCCGGTGTGCACCGCGACCTCACCGTGTGACTTCATGGCGACTCCTTTGATAAGGCCATTACGTGGGAACGACGGCGTGGATGTTCACCTCGTGGATCATCGCTGAAGATGGTTGCGTCTCGATCGCTCCCTCGATTCATCGCTGACGGGAGGGGGGCTCGGACTCTTCCCACAGGGCCAGCACCAACACCCACAGCAGCCCGATCACGCCTCCACCTAAACCCAGCAGGACCAGCTCCCAGGCCATGACGCACCTCCTTGTGACGGCTCGGATCGGTGCGGTTGGACGGACTGTGCCCGGCCCATCAACCTTTGCCTCCCAATTGCGAGCCTGTGATCAGCAACACCGATGCCAGGACGGTGGGATGAATCAGCGGAGGCGCATCGTCGAAAGAACAATGCCTTATGAGGGAATGACACAGGAGAGCTGGCGTGGTGATCCTGGTGATCAATTCGAGGAGGGCCGACTGTATCTAAAGCGATCCGGGGGTGTATCCGAACGGATAAAAAGGGTGTGGAAGACATTGCTGTACGAAATAACTGGGGCCACCTTCTGGAGTGGAATAGGTTCCATGGCCGGGGGCTCGGAGGGCGCGGTGAGCTACACCCAGAGATTGCAAGACGTCAACAGGGTGAGGCACAGCAAGGCCGCGAGATTGGACGGGCTCCATGTCCACGTGGCCGTCAACTGAAGGAACTTGAGATGCCGCATCGTGATCGGTGCGGTCCAAATCTGAATCTGAACGGGATTCGCGCTGGTCCCCACAAGAGTCAGGAGCCGCCACCGTTGTGTGGGCGGCGTAACGAGCAACTCGATCTGCCACCGGCCTTTGTCGATGGCCGCAATCGTACTGGTGGCCAAAGGCCTGAGGTTGGTCGCGAAGGGGAAACGCCGCAGATCTCGCGGAGCAATTGCGCACGGCCCATCTGACAAAATAACATCGCGACGAATGCGGGTTAAGAACTTCTTTTGGACAAGAGTGGGACCTCACCCTTTTATATGTATGGCCGCCGTGGGAGCGATCACATCGGCCCGCCGATAAGCATGAATTGGTAAGCATGAACTGGGCCAATTGAGCGGAACTGCGTATTCCGCTGAATCCGGCCGCCGATTCCGAGCGAATCCGGCCACCCCTCGGAGCCCCGCGACGCAGGACCTCAGTGATCGGTCTTGAGTGGCCGACTTCCGTCCGATTTGGCTAACCGTTTG
>JBDIVW010000053.1:0-16179 GCA_039794185.1 Candidatus Inralta sp.
CGTAGGCATACTCGATGCTCGTGCCGGTCGGGAGGGTCACGCTGGTCCGCCGGTCGGCATCGTCATAGGTGAAGGTGGTGGTGGCCGAACCCTGTTGGATCTGCGTGAGCCGATTGGCGTTGTCGTACATGATGGCTCTTCGGGACGCTATGAATATCGTTTGATCCAATGATTAAACTGTTCCCGCAGACGTGTATCCTCCCATGCAACATAATTGTGCTCTTCATAATCTGAACCAAATGATACCCGCACATGTGGAGCAATCGTAGCGGAGGTTCTTCCTCGCATTTGCGGGTGCGATTCCTCGATTGCAGCGCGATAGGAGGAGAAATTATCGGGGTAAAACCATGCCGCCATCAAACGATCATTGAAAAATTCGAGTCTAAGAACCCCTTTGAACCCCAAATCACTGAAGTCGCCAATTCTAATCACATAAACGTGGAACGGAGGTCGTGTCTCATCTTTGCTTGCCGTTTTATTATCCTCAACAACATTCCATTCAAGGCCCTTGTCTCTTAAGCGTTCTTGGACGGTCTGACTCCTTTCATAGCTTTCAAATGGTGCAATCAATTTCGCACGATCAGCGCGCACTTCATCGAAGGTGTCACCATCCCCTGCATTACAGGACAAGCTCCCAACAATCAACGAACATGTGAGTACGGCCAGAAAAAGTGAGTGTCTCATTAGCGCCAATACCCTGGGGTACTCCCTGCAGAATATGTTCTTAAGGCCCCCGCTTTCGCTGCACCCATACAATTATTGCGGCAGTCTTGAGTACTTGTGGCGGTGCCTCCAAAAGCCACACCGGCAGCGTTATTGTGGTCATCCATAGCTCGTTCCCCAGTTTGCTGATTGTGCAGCCAGTCTCCACCTTTTTCATTGGCCCACCCCAAGCACTGGGCTATTAGGGATCCATTCTCTCGTGTCATCTCACAACTAGCCAAACAATGCCGATATGCATCTTGCAATCCGTTGTGCGGACCTGGCAGCCCCGAGTTGAAGGCGTCATTCATTGCATCATTATAGATATCTGATGGATTCCTCCACAGGCCCAACGGGTCTGTGTATTTCAGCGGATTATTGCGCACATATGCATATCGATTGAAATCATCCCCCGCGAAGCCCATCGGATCCTCTGAAATAAACCGCTGCAGCCTTGGGTGATAGTACCGGGCCCGATAGTAATAGAGCCCGTCGTCGTTCTCGCGGCCGGTGTAGTGAAAGCTATTGGAGGTGGCTTGGCCACTCACACTCGTCGAGCCGAACGGCTCGTAGGTGTACTGGGTCTGGAGCGTGCCGGTGTTGTCGGCCAGCGCGATGGTCGTCCCCAGCGCATCGGGCAGGAACCCTCTGGCTCCCGTGCCATCCGTCCGTGTCAAGATTTCGTCGATGCCCAACCCCGTCAAGAGGTTGGCCGTGACGGTGGAGCCGTTCAGTTCCTGGACCGGGTTCAGGCCGTCGTATAGAAAGTTGGTGGTGGCGCTGTTGATGGTCTTGCCGGTGGGCGGCCCAGCGAATCGTACGTGAAACTCGCGGAGAAACTGGGGGCGCTGATGCCGGTGAGTTGATTCCTGACGTTCCAGGTGTACGTGGCGGTGTTGCCCGACTCGGTGACGGTGGCCAGATTCCCATTGAGATCGTAGGTCAAGGTGTTCGCCCCGAAGGCCGTCTGCTGGTTGTTGGCGTTGTAGCTGACCAACGTCAAGCCAAGTCCCTCTATCGCATTGCCCCACAGCGATCCTTGGTACCCGCTATTCTGGAAGACTCGGAGTCAATTCTGGCATCAAGCGAAGTTCCACTGTGTATTTGAAGTCTTGCACTTCCTTTGAATTCCAAAAATTGGCGAAGGAGAACACGCGACCTTTCTTGTAGCGAATCTCCAGATAGCGGGGGCGTTGCCAGACTATCTGGAGTCCTTCAAGCTCAGTCCCACGGAAGACCGGCGATTGCGTCTTCCAGTCATGTCCTGAAGGGACCAAGAAAAGTTCTATTGGCGTAGCTACAGTTGCATTTGTGAGTCTCTCAACCAAAACAGCGTCTAGGACTCTGTCAGGAGAGCCATACCTTTCCACCTCTCGTCCTTCCGGCGCATTGCATCCGCACACAATTACCGCCAAGAGCAGGAGGTAACAGCTCGGGATCACCAGTTGGCAATTTCGTTTGCGCATTGAAGTTAATAACACTTGCACCGGTAGTATTGTATTCCCTGCTGAATCCAATACTGATCGGTGGGATTGTCTCCGTAGGGAAATAGCCCGTACCAATTGCCCCACTGAGGCATGGATGTGCCAGCCTGTTGGTTTGCCCAACCCGCTGCCCGATACAAGACGACTGGAGGAAATCCCCAAGCCGCCCCCGTCGCTCCATAATGGAAATTCCCGAAGTCCTGGTATTGTCTACCTTGTTGTTTGTAGTCCCATGGTCCTTTGTTTCTGACTTGCTCATAGAACCAGACAGGGTTGTAGCTCTGTTGAGCGAGGCCAATGTTCGCCGAACAAGACACACCTGTGGGACCTGGAGGTGGGCTGGGACAATTGCACGACGTTATCAGAAACGACTCAGATGTGACCCATCCGGTTTCAAGCCCCAACGGATCAATCCGATTCTGAGGGTTGTTCTGTACATAAAGCCCACTCCGCCTTTGCCCATCTCCTGCGATTCAGTTCTCAAAGAACGCCTTGGCCTCATCGGCGAGTGTGCCTCTCTCCCTCGGATTTTGCAAGCGAATGCTCGCGGGGATGATACTTGCGATGCGCCTCCTTGAGATCCGTAATGGTGAGGCGCAGATAGCGCTCCGTCGTCGCGAGCGAACGATGGCCGAGGATCTCTTGCACGTGGCGGAGGTTGGCATGGTTCTTCAACAGATGCGTGGCACAGGTATGCCGCCATAGATGACAGGACACGGGCTTCTTCACCCGCGCGAGCCGAGCGTACTTCTCCACCACCGCGCCGACCGTGTTCTTGCCCATGGGGCGGGCCCGCAGGGAAATAAAGAGGCGTGAACTGGTCGCGCCACGGAGCAGCTCTGGCCGGATGACCTTGCGATAGGTCTCCAAAAATCGGCAGGCGATGCGGCTCAAGGGCACCACCCGATCCTTGCCGCCCTTGCCGGCGTTGATGCGCAGCAGCTCTTCATCGAGATTCACGTCCTCCACGGTCAGGTTCATCAGCTCTTGTTTGCGAATCCCTGTTGCGTACAACACTTCCAGGATCGTGCGATCGCGGTAGCCGAGCAGCGTGTGGACGTCGGGCGCCTCGATGATCCGCCGCGCCTCCTGCACCGTAAGAATGTTGCGCGGCAAGGGATCGGGCTGACGCGCGTAGCGCAACTCCTTCGCTGGATTGGTCGCGAGCACGCCGTCAGTGTGGAGAAAGGTGAAGAAGGCTTTGACGGTGCTCACCGCACTATTCTGCGAGCCCACCGCGCGGGCGAGCCCACGCGCCGACGGCTGGTAGAACAGCCAGCGTTGAAAGTCCTGCAGGATGCTCGCCGTCACCTGCTGCACGTCACGGATCTGCAGTTCGTCGAGAAAGCGCTGGAAGACGCGCAAGCAACTGCGCTGCGTGATCCAGGTACGTTCAGAAAAATTCAAGATCTCGAGCTGCTGGTGGTACCGTTCGATCCAATCGTCCAAGGAACGGGCGGGCGTGATCATGGCGTGGGCCCAAGCCGCGCACGCGGATGGGCACGGCGAAAGGTCTGGTGGAGTTCCGGGATCGCGACGCGACTGTATTGCTGGGTGGTCGCGAGGGACCGATGGCCGAGCAACCGTTGCACCGCAATCAAATTCGCGCCATTCGCCACGAGATGGGTCGCACAGGTGTGCCGCCAGACATGCGGCGTGATCCGTCGCGTGACGCCCGCCTGCTTCGCATAGGTCCGCACGAGCACTTGAATCACCTGCGCCCGAATCGGCCGGTGCGGGTCGATCGACGAGAGCCACAGCGCCCGCTCCTCACGCTGGCGCTCCGTCCAGCGCGCCCGAACGGTGAGATACATCCGCAACGCGTCGCAGGCCTGACGGCCCATCGGAACGACGCGATCCTTGGCGAACTTACCGCGATGAATGCGGACAAAGCCTTGTCGGAGATCGAGGTCCAGCACAGTGAGCCGCGTGAGTTCTTCGAGGCGGATCCCCGTCGCATAGAAGACTTCCAAGATCGCGCGGTCGCGAATGCCCTTCGGCCACTGCGTATCCGGCGCATTGAGAATCGCCCGCGCCTCGGCACGGGTGAGCACCGTGCGCGGAAGCCCACGATCGGCTTGGACAAGGATCAGACCCGCACAGGGATTGAGAAAGACCTGGTCGGTCGCTTCAAGATGTTCGCAGAAACGGCGCAGGGCCTGAAGTCGCGCGGAGCGGGTCCAGATCGTATAGGGCTGTTCTTGAAGCCACTGCTGATAGCTTCGAATGGTCTCGCGGGTGACGTCGCGGAGATCGGCCAGGCCGACGGTGGTGAGAAAGCGAAAGAAACAGGAGAGCGATTCGGCATAGGATTTCAGCGTACCCGGCGCGTAGGCGCGGACGCGCAACGACTCGAGAAACTGCTGGCGCGGGGTCTCGAACGCCGCCGGCCACGTCGTCATGAGCGAGCTCCTTCGACGGCATGCTGATTCAGCAACACCGATCCATGTCTGTCCGCCACACCCTCCTGGTTGGCGACAGGCCGCGACATTGACTCGCCATTCTGTGGCGTTACCTCATGTCCATTCATGCCACCTTGTGCCCGACTGGGCCCCTCCACCTGCTCGTTCGGCCCTCCTTGTTCGCTTGGGAGCCCGACAAGTGCGGCCCGATGACGGAGCTCTTCCACCGAGACGAGGCCAGGCAGAAACCGTGATTCTTCGCCGTTCCACGCGAGGCGATAGGTGAACTGCTGCCCGCGCCGCCCACTGAGCGGGATGAGATATTCGAGATCTTCCAACTGCTGCACATGCGTCTTGATCTGGTAATCGCTCCAGCCGCTGAACTCCCGGATGTCCCGGCGGGTGAAGGCGACGGCTGCCGCGTCGCTCTGCTCACGGACCGCCCGCCCCTCAACATAGCGATGCATGACACGCAAGAGATCCCGGCTCGGCCGGGCGAGCTCGTCGAGCGCTTGGCCCCACACGCCTACGGCGAGCTCGTGCGCGAGCGCGATGTCGTCGAGCGTCGTCTCGATGTAGGGGCCGAGCCGCTCGTGGTGCTTCAACGGCCGTTGCATCTGATAGAGCACCGTCACGGCCAAGATGAGCTGCAGATACTTGGGCTGCTCGCGGCGCATGAGGAGTCGATCCTCCGCCGCCGTGAGCAGGGGCTCATAGGGATTGACGACCAGAAGGGGTTTGAGCAGGCGCTGCAACGCATGGTGCCGGGCCAGGATGCTCGCCCGCTGCTGCGCCTGGAGCCGTCCGTCGAGGGTGTGCCGCTGCCGTTGAGCGGCGAGGATCGCGCGGGTCTGCGCGGACGATTCATCGACACTGCTCACGAGAAAGCGGCTGCGGGTCTCGGCATCGACGTTGGGGTTGGTCGTGGTGAGCATCACCGCCGTCGGGCCCTGCACGCGATTGAGTTGCGTCTCCAATCGGCCCGTGAGCGGATTCTTGATCGTGGCTTCGATGATCAGCTCCTTCGCCGAGATCAGATTGCGGATCGCGTACTGCGCCTCCGGCGCGCCGGCTTCTTCGGCCAACGCGAGCACCTTATGCCGAAGGGCCTGCTCGCCTTTGTAGAAGAGCGCCTGACCCGTGAGCGCCGTGAGCTTGATCACGTCTTCGTCGGGACAGAGCGCCAGCACGGTATCTTGCAAATGGCTCTTGCCCGCGCCACTGCCGGATAGCAAGAGCAAGGACAGCGGCTCCTCCAGCTTGCGGCTCGTCATCACGAGATAGCCAACCAGCGCGTTCGTCGTCTCACCGACGAGCCCAAGCCGTTCAAGATCGCGGCGGAGCTCGCCGACGAGATCCGGATGGCGGCCGAGGCGCTCGGCCTCGCGTTGGAGCGGTTCATTCACGAGCACGATCGCCGGACCGGATGATTCCAACCGCTTGGCCACATAGGCCTCGATCTGCAGAATGAGGCGGTTGAGATCCAGCTCGATCACGTCAATCGCCTCACGAAAAAGCCGGGCGGCTTCGCCCACAAAACTCCGGCGGGCACGGCTGAGGTAGAGATCCACTGTGTCGATGTGAAAGCGGTGCTGCTCGGCACTCACTGCTTTAATCGTCGCCCGTAGCCGCGCCGCGTGCGGCCGCTCGATCGCGCGGACTTCGTAGCGCCGTGTCCCGTACGTCACGATGAAGCCGTCCGCCTGCATCGTCACCTGTTCGTCCAGCGGCGTGGGCGTCGCCCGCGCCGGTCCCGCGGGCCGCGCCGCAGCGAGCACGGCCTCGAACTCAGCCGCCGTGTGGGTCAGAAAAAAGTCGTTGGCGTCTTTCACGCCCTCCGGCCATTGGATGACGGACACGGTCTTAACCAACAATGGAAGGATCTGCTCCTTAAGCTTCGTCGCCGCCGCGTGGCCTGCCTCGTCGTGATCCAGGCAGAGCACGATCTCGGTCACGCCGTGCTCGCGCAGCAACGTCTCGTGATCAGCCGTCCAGCCCTGCGCGCCGTAGAGCGCGATGGCGTTGCGCAGCCCGGCTTGCCAGAGGCTGAGCCCATCGAGAATGCCTTCCGTGAGGAACAACGTCGAATGGCTCTTCGCCACCGCGCCGTTCCAGACGCCGCGATGCGGACCCGGCAAATAGAGATGCGACGGCGCACGGTCGGTGATCCGTCGCCCATACAGGCCGCAGATCGCGCCGGCGGCATCGATGATCGGCATCGTGACACAGCCCTCGAAATGCTCACGCCCGGACTTCGTCAACACGCCCAGCGCCGTCAGGCCTTCGATAAGCGGCCCACTCGCCGGCAGCGTGTGCCGCAACGTCCCATTGCAGTAGCCGAGCTGAAACACCTCGAGCATCGTCGGGTCCACCAGGTTCCGCCGTTTGAGATAGGCCCAGCCGTCGCGATCCGTCGTGAAGGTCTTCGTGTAGAACGACACGACGCGCTGAAGCAGCGTGGCCGCCGCGAGCGGCGGAGTCGGCTCGCTCGACGGAATGGGCTTGAGGCCCGCCGTCCCGCGACCCACGAGCCCGCCCGTCTGCCGGGTGAGCCAGTCGATCGCCTCCTGCAGCGAGAGGCCGTCCTGCTTCATCACAAAATCCACGACACTCCCAGCCGCGCCGCAACCGAAGCAGTGAAACAGATGCTTGGTCGGCGAGATGTGAAACGAGGGCGTCTGCTCCTGGTGAAACGGACAGAGGCCGACGTACTCCTGCCCCTGCTTCTTGAGCACGACGCCGCGCGTCTGGGCCAACGCAACGAGATCGACGGCTCGCTTGAGATGGGTGAGATCGGGACTGGTGGAGGTGTGCGACATGGGGTTACTGGCTACCCTCGTCAAGAGGGAATTGCATTGCTCAGGGATGAGCAGTATACTACTCACATGACCGGCTGGCTGTCAACCGAGCTGTATACTGCGCTCATGGCAAAGAAGAGCGCCGCCCCCTCGACCCCGCTCCGCGCGCTCCGTGAAGCGGCCGGACTCTCGCAGCGGGAACTCGCGCGGTTGATTGGGCAAGAACAATCCAACGTCCGCTACTGGGAGACCAGCGGGACCTTGCCGCGATCGGATGTGTTGATCCCGATGGCGAAGGCGTTAGGCGTGACGGTCGAAGAACTCCTCGGCCACGCGCCGAGCCGGAAACGCACCGGCTCGCCACCCGGCAAACTCGGCCAGCTCTTCGACAACGTGGCGCGCCTGCCGCGGCGGCAACAAGAGAAGATCATCGAGCTGCTCGAACCCTACGTCTCCCATCACGCCAAGGCCTCCTGATCCAGACGCGAGGCGATCGGCGATCGCCTCGCGCACAGACCGGGCGCGGCGACGGGCGGCAGCCGCCGGTCGCGGCGCAGGCTGCGTCTTGACGGGCGCCCCCTGTGAGGGGGCAGATGGGGCGCGCTCCTCCTGCACCGGTCGTGACCCGAAGGGCGGCCCAGGGTCGTGGGCCGCGCCACCCGCCCCCAAAGAGGCTCCACCACTCACAACTCATGTGGTGGAGAAGGATGGGGGGCCCTCTTTGGGATACCTTAATGGTGGGGGCGCCTCGGCGGGGTGTGTCCAGAGAGGGCCACCAAGGCGGGGGCGTGGCGGCACGCACCGGTGCTCCTCGCGCGCGAGGGCGGGCGGGGGTGATCACCATCAATCAACACGGGGCGCCGCGCGGAGGGACGGAAGCCGTCTGCGGCTGGAGCCGAGCACGGCGACCCGCTACCGCAAGATCAGGAGGAAGGACTTAGGAAGAGCACGAAGAACATTCGGGTGTCATCACGGCTTCGCCGCATGGCCCGTCTCCAGTTGAGCCAGGAGGGTCACGAAGTCACCCAAAGTTTGCACACCGGTAAGATCGATCGCGGTTCCTAGAGCCTTAGCCCGTCGTGTTGCCCAAGCGAAGAGATCCTCAATCTGGTCATCGTACAAGGGCCATCCCGCCAGGGGTTTGAGTTCTGTGTCGAACCGATCAGTTGGTCGTAACAACTCCGCCGGTAATTCCAAACTGTTCGCTGCCTCTCTCCATTGCCGCACAAGCACTTCTTGTCGTAAGCCAGTAGCGTCGAAATACTGCCTGTAAATCTCTTCGGGGCTCATCGCTTCACGCCCCATCAAGCGACTTAATCGGGCACGTTTAACGTACCGGGTTGAGAAGAGCATTGTGACAATGCTCAAGCACAGAAGCAGTCCAAGCCCATAGGAAGATATTGGAAGGGTCGGAAAGAACGTGTGCAGAATAACGATCCCACCGGTGAAACAGAGCAACAGCATAATCAGCACATGAGCCAACGTGATCCTTGTGTTCATGGCTCACTCGTACGTGCAACTGTCGGTCAAGCAGGCTACTGAACAGTAGCTCTCTGCTAGGAACAAATAGTCGCCGTAGATAATGAAGAACGCACTCGATGCACGACCGAATCCACGCAACACCTGGCCGGTTTCTCCGCGACCTAGGCCAGCAAGACTCGGTAGGCTCGTGAACCGACTCGCGTTCCCGATTACCGGTTGGCCAACTGCGCTCTTTGGAATTGGCCCTCCGGCAAAGTAGAGACCAATCTTGGTAAAGTCGTTGGTGATGTCGAATCGGTCGATGCACTTGGCCAGGCAGTCGAGGAAGTCTTGGTTGCAACAGGGCTTCAATCCTAAGGGATCACGGAGGTTCACTGGGTTATTGCGCACATAAAGCCCACTCCGCCTTTGCCCATCTCCTGCGATTCAGTTCTCAAAGAACGCCTTGGCCTCATCGGCGAGTGTGCCTCTCTCCCTCGGATTTTGCAAGCGAATGCTCGCGGGGATGATACTTGCGATGCGCCTCCTTGAGATCCGTAATGGTGAGGCGCAGATAGCGCTCCGTCGTCGCGAGCGAACGATGGCCGAGGATCTCTTGCACGTGGCGGAGGTTGGCATGGTTCTTCAACAGATGCGTGGCACAGGTATGCCGCCATAGATGACAGGACACGGGCTTCTTCACCCGCGCGAGCCGAGCGTACTTCTCCACCACCGCGCCGACCGTGTTCTTGCCCATGGGGCGGGCCCGCAGGGAAATAAAGAGGCGTGAACTGGTCGCGCCACGGAGCAGCTCTGGCCGGATGACCTTGCGATAGGTCTCCAAAAATCGGCAGGCGATGCGGCTCAAGGGCACCACCCGATCCTTGCCGCCCTTGCCGGCGTTGATGCGCAGCAGCTCTTCATCGAGATTCACGTCCTCCACGGTCAGGTTCATCAGCTCTTGTTTGCGAATCCCTGTTGCGTACAACACTTCCAGGATCGTGCGATCGCGGTAGCCGAGCAGCGTGTGGACGTCGGGCGCCTCGATGATCCGCCGCGCCTCCTGCACCGTAAGAATGTTGCGCGGCAAGGGATCGGGCTGACGCGCGTAGCGCAACTCCTTCGCTGGATTGGTCGCGAGCACGCCGTCAGTGTGGAGAAAGGTGAAGAAGGCTTTGACGGTGCTCACCGCACTATTCTGCGAGCCCACCGCGCGGGCGAGCCCACGCGCCGACGGCTGGTAGAACAGCCAGCGTTGAAAGTCCTGCAGGATGCTCGCCGTCACCTGCTGCACGTCACGGATCTGCAGTTCGTCGAGAAAGCGCTGGAAGACGCGCAAGCAACTGCGCTGCGTGATCCAGGTACGTTCAGAAAAATTCAAGATCTCGAGCTGCTGGTGGTACCGTTCGATCCAATCGTCCAAGGAACGGGCGGGCGTGATCATGGCGTGGGCCCAAGCCGCGCACGCGGATGGGCACGGCGAAAGGTCTGGTGGAGTTCCGGGATCGCGACGCGACTGTATTGCTGGGTGGTCGCGAGGGACCGATGGCCGAGCAACCGTTGCACCGCAATCAAATTCGCGCCATTCGCCACGAGATGGGTCGCACAGGTGTGCCGCCAGACATGCGGCGTGATCCGTCGCGTGACGCCCGCCTGCTTCGCATAGGTCCGCACGAGCACTTGAATCACCTGCGCCCGAATCGGCCGGTGCGGGTCGATCGACGAGAGCCACAGCGCCCGCTCCTCACGCTGGCGCTCCGTCCAGCGCGCCCGAACGGTGAGATACATCCGCAACGCGTCGCAGGCCTGACGGCCCATCGGAACGACGCGATCCTTGGCGAACTTACCGCGATGAATGCGGACAAAGCCTTGTCGGAGATCGAGGTCCAGCACAGTGAGCCGCGTGAGTTCTTCGAGGCGGATCCCCGTCGCATAGAAGACTTCCAAGATCGCGCGGTCGCGAATGCCCTTCGGCCACTGCGTATCCGGCGCATTGAGAATCGCCCGCGCCTCGGCACGGGTGAGCACCGTGCGCGGAAGCCCACGATCGGCTTGGACAAGGATCAGACCCGCACAGGGATTGAGAAAGACCTGGTCGGTCGCTTCAAGATGTTCGCAGAAACGGCGCAGGGCCTGAAGTCGCGCGGAGCGGGTCCAGATCGTATAGGGCTGTTCTTGAAGCCACTGCTGATAGCTTCGAATGGTCTCGCGGGTGACGTCGCGGAGATCGGCCAGGCCGACGGTGGTGAGAAAGCGAAAGAAACAGGAGAGCGATTCGGCATAGGATTTCAGCGTACCCGGCGCGTAGGCGCGGACGCGCAACGACTCGAGAAACTGCTGGCGCGGGGTCTCGAACGCCGCCGGCCACGTCGTCATGAGCGAGCTCCTTCGACGGCATGCTGATTCAGCAACACCGATCCATGTCTGTCCGCCACACCCTCCTGGTTGGCGACAGGCCGCGACATTGACTCGCCATTCTGTGGCGTTACCTCATGTCCATTCATGCCACCTTGTGCCCGACTGGGCCCCTCCACCTGCTCGTTCGGCCCTCCTTGTTCGCTTGGGAGCCCGACAAGTGCGGCCCGATGACGGAGCTCTTCCACCGAGACGAGGCCAGGCAGAAACCGTGATTCTTCGCCGTTCCACGCGAGGCGATAGGTGAACTGCTGCCCGCGCCGCCCACTGAGCGGGATGAGATATTCGAGATCTTCCAACTGCTGCACATGCGTCTTGATCTGGTAATCGCTCCAGCCGCTGAACTCCCGGATGTCCCGGCGGGTGAAGGCGACGGCTGCCGCGTCGCTCTGCTCACGGACCGCCCGCCCCTCAACATAGCGATGCATGACACGCAAGAGATCCCGGCTCGGCCGGGCGAGCTCGTCGAGCGCTTGGCCCCACACGCCTACGGCGAGCTCGTGCGCGAGCGCGATGTCGTCGAGCGTCGTCTCGATGTAGGGGCCGAGCCGCTCGTGGTGCTTCAACGGCCGTTGCATCTGATAGAGCACCGTCACGGCCAAGATGAGCTGCAGATACTTGGGCTGCTCGCGGCGCATGAGGAGTCGATCCTCCGCCGCCGTGAGCAGGGGCTCATAGGGATTGACGACCAGAAGGGGTTTGAGCAGGCGCTGCAACGCATGGTGCCGGGCCAGGATGCTCGCCCGCTGCTGCGCCTGGAGCCGTCCGTCGAGGGTGTGCCGCTGCCGTTGAGCGGCGAGGATCGCGCGGGTCTGCGCGGACGATTCATCGACACTGCTCACGAGAAAGCGGCTGCGGGTCTCGGCATCGACGTTGGGGTTGGTCGTGGTGAGCATCACCGCCGTCGGGCCCTGCACGCGATTGAGTTGCGTCTCCAATCGGCCCGTGAGCGGATTCTTGATCGTGGCTTCGATGATCAGCTCCTTCGCCGAGATCAGATTGCGGATCGCGTACTGCGCCTCCGGCGCGCCGGCTTCTTCGGCCAACGCGAGCACCTTATGCCGAAGGGCCTGCTCGCCTTTGTAGAAGAGCGCCTGACCCGTGAGCGCCGTGAGCTTGATCACGTCTTCGTCGGGACAGAGCGCCAGCACGGTATCTTGCAAATGGCTCTTGCCCGCGCCACTGCCGGATAGCAAGAGCAAGGACAGCGGCTCCTCCAGCTTGCGGCTCGTCATCACGAGATAGCCAACCAGCGCGTTCGTCGTCTCACCGACGAGCCCAAGCCGTTCAAGATCGCGGCGGAGCTCGCCGACGAGATCCGGATGGCGGCCGAGGCGCTCGGCCTCGCGTTGGAGCGGTTCATTCACGAGCACGATCGCCGGACCGGATGATTCCAACCGCTTGGCCACATAGGCCTCGATCTGCAGAATGAGGCGGTTGAGATCCAGCTCGATCACGTCAATCGCCTCACGAAAAAGCCGGGCGGCTTCGCCCACAAAACTCCGGCGGGCACGGCTGAGGTAGAGATCCACTGTGTCGATGTGAAAGCGGTGCTGCTCGGCACTCACTGCTTTAATCGTCGCCCGTAGCCGCGCCGCGTGCGGCCGCTCGATCGCGCGGACTTCGTAGCGCCGTGTCCCGTACGTCACGATGAAGCCGTCCGCCTGCATCGTCACCTGTTCGTCCAGCGGCGTGGGCGTCGCCCGCGCCGGTCCCGCGGGCCGCGCCGCAGCGAGCACGGCCTCGAACTCAGCCGCCGTGTGGGTCAGAAAAAAGTCGTTGGCGTCTTTCACGCCCTCCGGCCATTGGATGACGGACACGGTCTTAACCAACAATGGAAGGATCTGCTCCTTAAGCTTCGTCGCCGCCGCGTGGCCTGCCTCGTCGTGATCCAGGCAGAGCACGATCTCGGTCACGCCGTGCTCGCGCAGCAACGTCTCGTGATCAGCCGTCCAGCCCTGCGCGCCGTAGAGCGCGATGGCGTTGCGCAGCCCGGCTTGCCAGAGGCTGAGCCCATCGAGAATGCCTTCCGTGAGGAACAACGTCGAATGGCTCTTCGCCACCGCGCCGTTCCAGACGCCGCGATGCGGACCCGGCAAATAGAGATGCGACGGCGCACGGTCGGTGATCCGTCGCCCATACAGGCCGCAGATCGCGCCGGCGGCATCGATGATCGGCATCGTGACACAGCCCTCGAAATGCTCACGCCCGGACTTCGTCAACACGCCCAGCGCCGTCAGGCCTTCGATAAGCGGCCCACTCGCCGGCAGCGTGTGCCGCAACGTCCCATTGCAGTAGCCGAGCTGAAACACCTCGAGCATCGTCGGGTCCACCAGGTTCCGCCGTTTGAGATAGGCCCAGCCGTCGCGATCCGTCGTGAAGGTCTTCGTGTAGAACGACACGACGCGCTGAAGCAGCGTGGCCGCCGCGAGCGGCGGAGTCGGCTCGCTCGACGGAATGGGCTTGAGGCCCGCCGTCCCGCGACCCACGAGCCCGCCCGTCTGCCGGGTGAGCCAGTCGATCGCCTCCTGCAGCGAGAGGCCGTCCTGCTTCATCACAAAATCCACGACACTCCCAGCCGCGCCGCAACCGAAGCAGTGAAACAGATGCTTGGTCGGCGAGATGTGAAACGAGGGCGTCTGCTCCTGGTGAAACGGACAGAGGCCGACGTACTCCTGCCCCTGCTTCTTGAGCACGACGCCGCGCGTCTGGGCCAACGCAACGAGATCGACGGCTCGCTTGAGATGGGTGAGATCGGGACTGGTGGAGGTGTGCGACATGGGGTTACTGGCTACCCTCGTCAAGAGGGAATTGCATTGCTCAGGGATGAGCAGTATACTACTCACATGACCGGCTGGCTGTCAACCGAGCTGTATACTGCGCTCATGGCAAAGAAGAGCGCCGCCCCCTCGACCCCGCTCCGCGCGCTCCGTGAAGCGGCCGGACTCTCGCAGCGGGAACTCGCGCGGTTGATTGGGCAAGAACAATCCAACGTCCGCTACTGGGAGACCAGCGGGACCTTGCCGCGATCGGATGTGTTGATCCCGATGGCGAAGGCGTTAGGCGTGACGGTCGAAGAACTCCTCGGCCACGCGCCGAGCCGGAAACGCACCGGCTCGCCACCCGGCAAACTCGGCCAGCTCTTCGACAACGTGGCGCGCCTGCCGCGGCGGCAACAAGAGAAGATCATCGAGCTGCTCGAACCCTACGTCTCCCATCACGCCAAGGCCTCCTGATCCAGACGCGAGGCGATCGGCGATCGCCTCGCGCACAGACCGGGCGCGGCGACGGGCGGCAGCCGCCGGTCGCGGCGCAGGCTGCGTCTTGACGGGCGCCCCCTGTGAGGGGGCAGATGGGGCGCGCTCCTCCTGCACCGGTCGTGACCCGAAGGGCGGCCCAGGGTCGTGGGCCGCGCCACCCGCCCCCAAAGAGGCTCCACCACTCACAACTCATGTGGTGGAGAAGGATGGGGGGCCCTCTTTGGGATACCTTAATGGTGGGGGCGCCTCGGCGGGGTGTGTCCAGAGAGGGCCACCAAGGCGGGGGCGTGGCGGCACGCACCGGTGCTCCTCGCGCGCGAGGGCGGGCGGGGGTGATCACCATCAATCAACACGGGGCGCCGCGCGGAGGGACGGAAGCCGTCTGCGGCTGGAGCCGAGCACGGCGACCCGCTACCGCAAGATCAGGAGGAAGGACTTAGGAAGAGCACGAAGAACATTCGGGTGTCATCACGGCTTCGCCGCATGGCCCGTCTCCAGTTGAGCCAGGAGGGTCACGAAGTCACCCAAAGTTTGCACACCGGTAAGATCGATCGCGGTTCCTAGAGCCTTAGCCCGTCGTGTTGCCCAAGCGAAGAGATCCTCAATCTGGTCATCGTACAAGGGCCATCCCGCCAGGGGTTTGAGTTCTGTGTCGAACCGATCAGTTGGTCGTAACAACTCCGCCGGTAATTCCAAACTGTTCGCTGCCTCTCTCCATTGCCGCACAAGCACTTCTTGTCGTAAGCCAGTAGCGTCGAAATACTGCCTGTAAATCTCTTCGGGGCTCATCGCTTCACGCCCCATCAAGCGACTTAATCGGGCACGTTTAACGTACCGGGTTGAGAAGAGCATTGTGACAATGCTCAAGCACAGAAGCAGTCCAAGCCCATAGGAAGATATTGGAAGGGTCGGAAAGAACGTGTGCAGAATAACGATCCCACCGGTGAAACAGAGCAACAGCATAATCAGCACATGAGCCAACGTGATCCTTGTGTTCATGGCTCACTCGTACGTGCAACTGTCGGTCAAGCAGGCTACTGAACAGTAGCTCTCTGCTAGGAACAAATAGTCGCCGTAGATAATGAAGAACGCACTCGATGCACGACCGAATCCACGCAACACCTGGCCGGTTTCTCCGCGACCTAGGCCAGCAAGACTCGGTAGGCTCGTGAACCGACTCGCGTTCCCGATTACCGGTTGGCCAACTGCGCTCTTTGGAATTGGCCCTCCGGCAAAGTAGAGACCAATCTTGGTAAAGTCGTTGGTGATGTCGAATCGGTCGATGCACTTGGCCAGGCAGTCGAGGAAGTCTTGGTTGCAACAGGGCTTCAATCCTAAGGGATCACGGAGGTTCACTGGGTTATTGCGGACGTATATGTATTTGTTAATCCCCCCAGCCAACCCAATCGGATCCTCTGAAATGAACCGCTGCAATCTTGGGTGATAGTACCGCGCCCGGTAGTAATAGAGCCCGTCGTCGTTCTCACGGCCGGTGTATTGAAAGCTGTTGCTGTTGGCCTGGCCGGTTATACTCGTCGAGCCGAACGGCTCGTAGGTGTACTGGGTCTGGAGCGTGCCGGTGTTGTCGGCCAGCGCGATGGTCGTCCCCAGCGCATCGGGCAGGAACCCTCTGGCTCCCGTGCCATCCGTCCGTGTC
>JBDIVW010000054.1:0-16158 GCA_039794185.1 Candidatus Inralta sp.
ACCCCCAAAAGGCTCAAAAACGAGCCCTCGCTGATCGCCGCATCTGGCGCGGGACTTCTGAAGGTTTTGAAGGGATTGTGGTGCCGAGGGACAGAATCGAACTGTCGACACCAGCCTTTTCAGGGCTTGGAGCGGCTGCGTAATAAGGCGAAAGCATTCAGGGTGTAGTAGGCCTATGAGCTTTGGACAACCAAATGGACAACCCATCACTTCCGATTGACTGCCCCAGCCGCTTGGATGCATCCACGATCCCTTGCCATTCGGCATGCGTATATAAGGAATGCACTTTCGTGGACTGCTGCCCAAGCAACTCCATAACCTCATAATCCGTGGCGCCCATTTTCCGGTTGTGGGTCGAATTACAGTGACGGAGCATATGATGGGTCACGTGGACAGGAATCTTAGCTGCTTCGGCCAAAGTCACAATCGTTTTCCTGAGGCGACCAATGTGCGTCTCATGGCCGCCGCATCGACGGCAGAAATAGAGACGCCTGTCGTGCCGTGGGAGCAACCATTTTGCGCCAGGCCGCTGACCCTTGAGGGTGAGTAACACACTGCGCATAGGTTCTTCAAGCGGGATGTCGCGGTCCTCCTGATCTTTGGGATGCCATCCTTGCTTGACCCGGATCCGTAAGACATTTTCCCGTTCGTCCACATCGGCTGGTTCGAGATGCCTGGCTTCATCAATCCTGAGTCCACCCTGGTAGAGTGTGAGGAAGGTCGGATAGTACCAAGGAGTAAACGCAGCAGCCGCGTTCAAGAACTCTTTCATCTCCTCGATGGTCGGGATCTTCTTCTTGCGCTTTGGAATGGTCGGCTTCTCGATATCCGTGACCGGATTGTAGCGCGTGTACCGATAGACCTTCCTCGCGACCCGGAATACAGCAGAGAAACAGTTTAGCTCCTTAAGGACAGTAGCTCGCTCGACCTGTTTGAGCCGCCTTTGTTTCCAGTTCTCGATGAGCTCTGGCTCGACCTGCTCGAACGTGAGATGGCCGAACGTTGGAATGAGTTGAGTGCGGAGGACATCGTGGTAACGGTCCCGCGTCGTCCCAGCGCGGTTGGCGACCAGGTACTGCCAGAACTCTCCGCCATGATCGTTGGGCTTTGCCTTCTCAGGAAGCCGGCAGAAGCGGCCAATCGTGATGTGTTGGCCCTTGACCTCCTTAGGCGTGCGCCCTTCATACCGCGCCACTATCTTTTCAGCTTCACGGGCTGCGGCGATCATGTTCGTCTTGCCGGTGGAGAGATGGATCGGCTTGGCACCGCGACGCGGCCGGAACTTGACGTAAATCGTCGGTCGGCCCGGTCTGCGATAGAGGCAACCTTTCTCCATCTCTCACCTTCAGACAAGTTGTCTTGGACTAGGAATCTCAGTGCCTATTGCTCGAAGAGTGGTACTGCCAGTGTGGGCGGTAGTGTCTCAGCGTCGGATCGAGCCCGTTACGCCGCTGGGCCCCGCCGGTGCTGCTCCACCCAACGCAGGAGTTCATCCCGATCGAACCGTAGGGTCCCTCCAAATTTGAGGTGCGGGATACGTTCCGTGCTGGTTAGGTAGTAGATACGGGAAGGGCTGAACCGAAGCAGTTCACAGGCTTCTTGTAGCGTGAGCAAGGTTGGGGTAGCGGATTTGGACATACAGTAGGTCTCCTTGCGATGAGTCACATTCACATGGAAGAGCCATCTCCCACGTTTGTGAGGTAACTGGCTCTCCTCACCAATGGAGATCGCGGGCTGTGATCGCTCTATCGTGTGTATTACTGACCTGTGGAAGTCGCTCTGTTCCTTTCCGAAGAGCACGTGGAGGTTGAAGGATTCCTCAGTCTTCTAACGAGGTTTTCAAAGGTGGGACATATGGATCCAGGAGAAATGGGGGACAACGTGTAGTTTAGTGAGAGGCGGTCCCTTAGGGGTTCGGGAGAGACAGATCTTCTGCTTCCCGTTCATCGCTGATGACAACGGTGAATCGAACGACTTTGTGTCTGATCTTTCTTATGCCCTCTCGTTTTTCCATCTGAGCGACGGCTAGTCGCAGGGCGGTCGAGAGCTTATTGGCCTGCACATCAGCCACCTGCTTCGCATGCTTGGCCAGCGCTTGGTGAAATTGCCCGACAATATGGAACCGTTTCATGAAAGCACCTCGTGTGGTGGTATGCGCCCATCTTCAATATATTTCTGCTCGGATATTGATCCGGAGGACCGTCAAAATCGGGTCAACTGGCTGGATGGGTGCCATTTAAGACGTACACGGAGATCAGAGAAGGCCTGAGGCGAGCTGCTGTCTGAGTACTAATCAATGGCGGCCCAGTCGTACCGGAGAAGTTCTTCCTCGCTTTTCTTCTCCTTGCACAAAGCCCGAAGTGCTAGGACCGGCCGGCGAGCCCAGACATGAAGCGTGATCCTGGTGTAACCGTTTTGACCCTCGATGCTTTGGAAGTGGACGACATACAGCCGCTGGCCCTGCTGATTGAGCCAGCCGGCCCGCCGGTATGAAGTCCACCCCCATGAGACTGCGTTTGGTGACAGAGCCAGACCGGGCATCATCGCCTCCATAATTATTTATTAGCGAACCGGCATGATCACATGCTTCCACCGGCTATGGCTGTCTGGGCTCACTATGAGGCAGGGACTGACCGGTTCCTTCATATGTAGTTGAAGGCGCTTGCCTGGGCATGTCCGGAGCGCATCGAGCAGGTAGCGGGCGTTGAAGCCGGTTTTGAATTCCTTGCCGGCGACGACCGCCGGGATACTTTCCGTTCCTTCCCCCACGTCCGCATTCTGGGCGTGGATGGTGAGGGTGTCAGGCGTCAGAGCCAGACGCACGGCTTGGGTCTGGTCGCGAGACACCACGGCCACGCGGTGGAGCGCCTCTTCGAAGAGATCGCGGTCGATTTCCATGCGCGCGCCGTTCGGGATGGGGATGACCTGCTGGTAATTGGGATAAGTCCCTTCGATGAGCCGGCTCGTCAGGATGACGTTCTTGACGGTCACGCAGAAAAGTTTCTTGGAGATAGCGATGGGAACATCCAGCGTATCTTCCTGAGCGAGTAATGCGGCCAGCAACTGAGCGGCTTTCTTGGGAATAAGTGCTTTGAGTTGCTGGGGTGCAGAGGCGGTCCATGTGCCGGCGTCTGATTCAGCGACGACCAAGCGGTGTCCGTCGGTCCCCACGACCTCGATCGACGGTGAGTCGGGTGTTCTGATAGTGACAAGCACGGACTGCAGGACGAACCGCTGGTCTTGATCGGGAACAGCCGGGAGCACTTGTTGCAGACAGCTGAGGAGAGCGGTGCTGGGGATGTTGAAGTGAGCGGGCTCATCAAAGGCAGGGAGCTGAGGATAGTCGTCTGCAGACATGCCATGGAGCGTGAAGCGGCTGTTTCCCGACACGAGCTTGATCACGTGTTTCTCATCAGCCTGCCAGGTGATGGGATGCTCGGGGTCGAGTTCCTTGATCACATCGCAGAGGGCACGGGCGTTGACGGTGACGCGTCCGGGTTTCTGCACGGTGACGTCGTAGGTACCTTGGAACCCGGTTTCGAGGTCAGTGCCCAGGACCGTGAGGCCCGTGGGAGTGGTTTCCAGGAGGGCATGGGCGAGGATTGGGAGGGTAGATCTGTTCGAGGTGAGGCTCAGCAGATTCCGGATGGCGCTCAGCAGGATGTTGCGGGTACAGATGAATTTCATGACAGCCTCCACATCGTCTGAGAAGTCGTGAGTGATGTCCTGGACTGACCAGCCGAAGGACTCGAGAGGTCAGGCGGCCGGTTGATCAGCATCATTTTGTGAGGCAGCCTGCAGAGCCTTTCGGACAAGCCCGCCACCGGTCACGAGATCCATGAACCAGAACTGGTCCACCTTGCGGAGTGGGAAGGCGAGGGGATGTTCAGCGATGAACCGGAGCAGGTCCGTATCGGTCACGTACCAGGCGTCGTGGGCGCGCCCGGTGCCCCGTCGTCGGATGTGAAGCTTCTCCTCGCGCACCCATCCCTCGATCACCCGGTGATCGCAGCCGAAACACTTCTCCAGCTCGCGCAGCGTGTAGCCTTCTCGGTACCGCAGGCTCAGCTCCATGTGGCGGCATTTCATTTTGACGGACGTGACGGATCGATGCAGTGTCCGGGCGATCCAGGGCAGGAGGCGGCTGCCGACGTGTTCGAGGAGAAAGGCCTCTTCTTCCTTGGTCCAGGGCTTCGGATCCAGGTGATAGGTGAGCCCGAGCTCCGCGGCGCGGCGCTTGATCACCCATGTGGGCCATCCCAGCATGGCGGCGATGTCAGCCGCACGGCCTTTCACGGTGCCATCGTACCGAGTACGGAGCAGCTGATCTCGGTCTGCTGTCCACTCGTATTTCTTGGCGACCTGCCCTCGATGTTTCCAGCGACAGCAGGGGCCGTACTGGGCCGCCGCCGTGCCCAGGAACGGCTTACGGCAGTCCTTGCAGAATCGCTCCGATTTCTCGGCTCGCTTGGCTCTGCGGCGAGTCGGCGCGTGCAGTTGGAGGTCTGGGATGGTGGATGGCTCGTGACTGGATGTCATGGTGTCTCGGGCGCGACTTCTCCGTGATGATCGACGCAATTGACGACGACGTGCTGGCCGTAGCTGGGGCCTTCCGTGATGTCCCAGGCCTGGATCTGAGGGACAAACATGTCAATGACCCGTGTCACCGTACGAGTTTCCTGTCCTTTTGCCGTGTCGAAGTATTCCTCCTCGGGCGGCAGTTGTTTCGTGGTCTTGTCGGTGAAGCCCTTGATGATCCAGCGAGTGGACCCCGTCGCGATCGTTTGGTTGTTCAACATGCCTGCCGCAATCATTCTCGCGAGATGTCCCTTTCTGAGCGGCATGAGGGGAGTACAGGGGCCTGTAATGGGAAAGTCGAGCGCATCGTGGATGCGGGGGTCCTGCCAAATTCCATGTGCGGCGGCCTCAGCGAGCTGGTCTTCGGGCGAGACCCAGTGGCTGCGGAACTCGATCGGTTCCGGAATCAGTTGAGGAGGGATCGCATACAGCGGGGTGAGGCGGCCCTCGAAGGATTGGTAGTCAATGTCCTCCGCCGCGACTGCATCGATGCGTCTCCGATCGCGCAAGGGCGAGGTGCTTTTCACCCCGAGGATCACGACCTGGCGGAAGGCGAGGTACTCTGGATGAGGGAACCTGAAGCACGCAACCTGTCGATAGTGGGTCGCCAGATAGCGGCGTAGTTCCTTGGTCACCCGCGGCTCCGGGATGATGAAGACGAGAATGCCTCCCGGTTGCAGGACGGGGGTGAGCAGGCGGAGCCAGGCAGGTTCGCTGCGCTGGCGTTTTCCCAAATCATCGTACGGAGGATTGAGGAACACGAGGGACATGCTCTGCTTTTGGATGGTGGTGGCGAAGGCGTCAGAGCGGAGCGTGTGGTCGAGGATGGTCTGGGAATCCCGGAATCGGTCTCTATCGAGCTCGATCCCGAAACTGACCAGTCCCAGCGATTGGGCCAGGGTGCCTGCTGGTTCTCCGAGCCCGCAACAAGGATCACAGAGCCGGCCGGAGTGGCCAGAGGGATTTTGAATCAGCTCGGCGATGGCGCGGGTGACCGATTCCGGCGTCGGATAGAATCCTGCCTTTGCTCTGGCGATCGTTCTCATGGTCCGTGGCTCGCTTGTCAGAATGGTGAAGGTTCTTCCGGCCGTGCTCAGGCTGGAACCGGTAGCGCGCGGGCTTGCAGCTGGGTCGTGATGAAGTCCTGCACGGCGCGACGCGGAGGATGGACTTCCCAGGCGTGCAGCCTGTGTCCAATCAGGGGAGTGATCCAGTCGGCCTCCAGCCCGAATTGCCAGAGTGCCTCCGCCCAGGACGCGAGAACCGGAAAGGGCAGCAGCCGGTCGAGCAGTGGGATGAAGCCGGACGGAATCGTGGGGTCCGTGGCGTGAGGGCTGATGAGATACGCGGGCTGATTGGGCTCGATCCCATAGGCCGTGGCGGTCTTGGGGATCCAGAGGGATGAGATGAGCCCTGAGGGGAGCCGCCGGTGAAAGGACTGGATCTCCAGGTCGGAGGGCCTCGGCCAGGAGAGGAGTCCGACCCCGTCGATCTCGACCTGATGTCCGAGGCTCATGTTGGCGCGGATCGCTCGCATGCTCGACTCTCGCGCGATGAGCGAGAGCACTCGCAGTGAGAGGCCAGGCTGCAGGTCCTGATAGGCATAGGATTCGATCAGGGCCTCGAAGCCATTGACGCGCAGCATCTTCGGGTCGTCATCCATCGGGTGTGATCGGTCGTGTGTCATGCGGGCCTCACGGATGCATCCAGGGTGAAATGGGTCAGGCGGCGAAGAGACCGAGTTGCTGGGAGAGCTCTGGGAGCAGCGCGGGCGCCGGCTCGGCCGTCGGCATCGTGACCGCTTGGTCCCCTGCAGCGGAGACGGCCATGAGATGCAATGGGGGCTGAGGTGCTGGCTCGCCGACGAGCTCCCGTTGCTCCTTGTAGGCGCGAGCGAGGTCGCGGAAGGCTTGTTCGGCGCTCAGGAGCTGAGGATTCTGGTCGAGAATGAAGCGGATCAGGCCAATGGTGAGGTCGTCCTCTTGATTGAAGGCCGCCATCGCGTGGCTGGTAATGTCTCCCTCGATATAGAGACTGGCCTTGATGCCACTGGCGATGAGGGACCAGGCCTGTTCCTGGGCCGTGCCGGCATAGATGAGCGGTCGCACGTCGACGGGTTGCTGCTGTCCGGGCCGCCAGGAGCGGCGAGCCGCTTGCCGGACCGTCAGGATGTTGTAATCCGACTCGAAGAATCGCAGGCTGGGAAAGTCCAGGAGATCGAGCCCGGTCTGCACCAGCCGAGGATTGCAGATCAGCACATCGAGACCGGCCTTGACCCGGTCCTCAATCCATTCTTCTCTCCGTTCGGCTTGCACAGCAGCCGTGAGGACGGCCGTGCGAAACCCCGCTTGCTTCAGGATCCGATGCAGGCGGGGCGTGATGTCGCGGGTCCCCGTATGGGTGCAGTACACGAGGACGCGGCGATGCCGGTTCACGTTGTCTTCGATGTGTTGCAGGAGCAAGCGTTCTTTCGGATATCGGACGGATTCGGGTAATGCGGGAAGAGTGAACTTGACCTCTCCAAACTTGTTGGTGATCCGTTCCTCACTGGTACACCGGTCCGGGTAAGCCACCAGAGCCTGAATAACCGTGGACAGCAGGTGCCCATCGCGGGATTTCCTGGCCTCCCGGATCAGCGGTTTGGCCGCTTTGAAGAGTTGCTCGTACTGCTGCTTGAGTGGGCCTTCGAGTTCGCATGTCTGCACATGCTCCTCATAGGGAGGGAGCGCGAGATCCAGGTCCTCCATCCGGAGGAAGCAGGCCTTGTCGACCAGGTGCGGGATCAGCCGGGGCGAGATACCGGGCCGTTCCACGACTGTCACATAAACTTTCCGTTTGGACTGGGTTCCGTGCTCGACCACCTGGTCGGCATCGATGCACGTGGTGCGCGTCTCGCGGATGCCGTAGACATCGACCCACCGGGATTCATCGTGGAAACTGTACGCCGACTTGAGGCTGGGAATGAGACGCCAGAGGAGGTAGAAGAGCGAGGTGCTGCGTCCGTTCGACAGCGTACCCGTCAATCCCATGACCCGGTCCGCGACCTTCATGAGGTTCGCGAAGGCGATGCCTTGGGCTGTGGCCTTGCCCTTCAGTTCGTGGATCTCATCAACCACGAACGTATCGAACAAGGTCGGGTGCTGCTTGCAGATGTAATCGGCCAGGGCGTACCGGCGCGGCCCGCTCGGATCGAAGTCGTACAGGGGAGAGCCACATGCGCGGCATTTCGATTTCGCCGGCAACGTCTCCGGTGTGAGGGGCGTGTCATCGGCGTCCCGGACCTGGCCGCCACAGTGGGGGCAGCAAAAGAGGTCAACCGATCCGTGCTCACCCTTCCATCGTCGGTGGACCAGGGCTGGTTTCGTGGCATACGAGAGTTTGGCCTTTTCGCGGGAGATGATTGCAAAGAGGGGGAGATGGTTGGGGAGCGGGGTCCTCGCAATGCGATCGATGCTGCTGAGCGACTTCAGCTGGTGGACCGGGGCGTCCGGCAGAACGCGTTTTATTTCCCGCTCCCACTTGCGGAGGAGATGGGGCGGCGCCATCACCAGCACGCGTCGGGAGCCGTGGATGAGGCAGGCGCCGACCGCAGTGCGGGTCTTGCCGGTCGCCATTTCTCCGACGATCAACGCGCCGCGATGCTGCTGGAGCACGAGGGCCGTGGCCGTCGCGACATCCGCTTGCGGAGGCCAGAGCGGTTCCTTGAGTTGATTCAGGATGGGCTGCGCCGTGATCCGGTGCTCGGGTCTGAAGATGGGCCTGAGCTGTGAGGCGGCCGATTCACAAAGGCTGGCGCTGAAGGTCTCGATGAACGCAGTGATCGGAACCTGGCGCGTGTCCATGGCGTCTCCTTGCGAGATCAGGATTGAGCGATGCCTGTGCTGTTACGAACAGGAAGATGAAGCGCGCGGCGCGGCCTGGTGGTGAATGCCGCTCTCGGTGAGGTGGAACGGCGAGATGCGGGTCGGGGCCTGAAGCAGAAGCTTATGGAGGTCCTTGACGCCTGCCTGATGGTAGACTCGGACTTCCACCACGTGCATTCCCAGTCTCGTGAGTAACACGATCGCCTCTTGCTGGGCTTTCGGACCCTTGTCGGGATCTGGGTCATTATCCAGCGCGAGGTAGACGATCTTAGCCTTGAGGCGAGTCAGGTACTCCGGAAGTTTGCCGACGTTGCCGATCCCGTTCAGGGCGCACAGGGTGAACGTGGGGCCGAACAGGGCATCGCCGGCTAAGCAGTCGAGGATGCTTTCGGTGACGAGGACCGCCGCGTCCCCGCGCTTCATGATCCACGGAGATTTGATCCCGATCGTGGCGCGAAGGAGTTCATTCGGAACGTCATGGAGTGCCCGGCATTCCACTCCGTGCATGAAGTGGACGTTAGGGCTGGGAAGTGGGATGCCGATGTACGGGGTCTTGGCCTCGCCGCGGGCCATCCAGACCGCTCCGAGTTGGGGAAAGTACGGGACCTGTCGAGAGAGAAAATACTGCCGGAGCTCTTTTTCTTTCGCGGGCGTCATGCGGGCCTTGGCGCTGCAGTAGGCCTGCCGCGCCAGGTCTATGCGCTGCCGCTGTGCTCGGGTCGAGTCCTTCCGGGATCGGCTTGGAGGAGGGCCGATGTCAATGGGATGACCGAGCAGCTTGCACACCGCTTCGGGAAATGTGAGGTGGAATGTCTGTTGGATGAACTCGATGCCATCGCCGTGCGTGCCCGGGCCAAAGTCGTACCAGACCCAGGCGCCGTTGACACGGGAGACAGAAAACGACGGGTGGCGGTCGTCACGCAAGGGAGAGTGGAAGAGGGCATGGTCCGGGCGGCGGGACACGGGCTTGTGGCCCAGCCCGATCAGGAGCTCGATGAGGTTGACGGAACGGGCGCGGCGGATGTCGTCGGGCGAGAGCTTCATGACGGGTCGTGATCCTTGGCGTGATCCTGTGATGGAGACGCCGGCAGAGAAGGTATTACTGCGACGAAGCTGCCGGAATGGGAAGCGGCATCTCGCTCCTATTCATCCTCCAGCACGTAGACGCGCGACGGCTTCTCGACCAGTAGCTCATCCAGCTGGGACTTGATCGCTCGCATCCCTTCGCGAACGACCGTAGCCACGGATTCGTCCTTCCGGATGCGACTCGGTTCCATCCCGGAGAGGAGGCCCTTGGCCTGATTCACGAGCTTCTGTAAGTCCACATCCTGGCTGAGATTGCGCGCATCGAATCGGTTCAAGAAGTCCATCAGGTTGGTCACCGTGCCGGCCTTGAAGGTCTTGGCCTTGCCATTGGCGTTGGGCGTGAGTCGCTCCATCAGGTGATCGACCAGCTCGGCCATCGCCTCGCGCAGGGTGGTCTTGGCATCCTCGAGCATCTGCCTGACTTTTTGTGAGACGGTTTCGGTCTCACGCGTCAGCAGCCGCTCGCTGACGGCGCTCAGGGTTCCGGGAAGATCGAACGTCAGATATTGGCATTCGAAGAGAAAGCCGGCCTTGACCGTATCGACGTCTGGGTAATCGGCTGGATTGTAGAGGTCCGCCAACTTGAGTTGGGCTTCTTCTCTGCGCTGGGGGTAGACCTGGACAAAATAGTCGATCAGGCTCTCTCGTTTCTCTTTGAAGTTCGTGATCAGCTCGTCGACTTCTTCGAGGAGCGCATTGGGGACAAGGTAGATGCCCGGCCGCAGGGAGGAGGGCAGCGTATAGCTGGAGAGTCGCTTGCGGATCTGCGCGTCCAGTTTCGTAATTTCCTTGTATTCAGGACAGGCCAGAATCGCCTTGGTCACCTTGACCAGGGCGCGGTCGGTCTCGACCGCGAGCACATCCTGGCGGACCGTCCGCTTGATGCCGAGCTTCCGCAAGGTGAGGACGAGGCAGACCGCGTTCTTCCAGAGTGCGGAGAGAGTGGCTTGTGGAGTGTCCATGGAGAACCTCATGCGTGATGTGAACGGTGGACATGCGAGTGGTCCTGGTGCTGGCCGTGGAGGAGCCGTTCGGGCCGCTCGATGACTTCGGTCTGGCCGCCCGCGAGCTGGTTCAACAAGTTGAGTAAATCGTCAGCCTCTCGGTGATTGGGCATGCTGATGTCGTCCGTCGTAACTGTCAGGGTGCCGTCCGGCGCGATGTGCACGCGAATGGCGTCGGGCCTGTGCATGACCGGCTCCTTTCCATCGAGCGATTAAAACTTGCTGAGGACGAAGGTGGATTCCGACGTGTGCGTGGACTCGACGGTCCAGCCGAATTGGGATGCCACCGCGTCAAGAATCTGGTGGGCGTAGGCTCGTTGCAGCGTCTCGACGAGTTCTTCTTGGCCGCGTGGAATCACGACCGACCCGGGGGATACGAAGAGCGTGATCCCGTCGGGTGTCCGGATGCGAAGGGATGCTCCCTCAAGGAACACCGTCCAGCCGAGTCGTTCAGCGGCTTGCTTGAGGAGGGTCTGATCGGCAGCCTTGAGTTCGACCGTGGTAGTGGCGGTCATCCAGCAGGGCATGTGGACCTCGTTAAGAAAAATAGAAAGAGAGTCACCTAGGCCGCGTACATGCGGGGGCTCGGTCCCTGAGCGGCCTCGGCCTTGTCCATTAGATAGGGGCCGGGGTAGCTGGCGGAGAGGTACCGGTAATTGGCTTGCGAGCGTAGCTCTTTGAGCTGGTCCGCGGCGCGGATGGAGACCGGGATGATGTAGGCGCTCGCTTCTTCCAGGGAGCAACCGAGTTGCCAGCTCAGCTCGCAACAGGTCCGGATCTCGTCGCCGGTCCAGCCTTGGTCTGGTGGCTGAGCCATCTCGGCTGGGATCCGGAAGTGTTTGCGATAGATGGCCCAGATGGTTTCCCGCTCGGCTGCCGAAGGCAGATCGAAGAACACGACGCCGTACTTGAAGCGGCGGAGCAGCTCCGGCGGGAGCGCGCTCACGTTGTTGCTGGTGGCGATGAACAGGACATTGTCATCGGCCACGGCGCTGACGACGCCAAGCGCCTGGCGTAGCTGGCCTTCCGATTGACCGACGAGCGACGCCTTCATCGCCCCGAGATCGAAGCAAATCGCGGGCACGCCGGCTTCCGTGCCGCTCGCTTTGGCCACCATGGATTTGCACGTCCCCGGCGGGCCGACGAAGATGATGCCTCTCGCCTTGTGATCCTGCATATAGGTGAGCAAGGTCCCCAGCATGGAGACGGTGACGCCCGACGAGTCCTGATTGGAGGAGAGGGAGCCGCTGAACATTTTCTCGATTTCATCAAGGAAGACGACGGCCTTCGGCGGATCGTTGCCTTTGAAGAGTTTCGCGAGGAAGTCTTTG
Organism: Candidatus Inralta sp.; assembly: GCA_039794185.1. GTDB lineage: Bacteria > Nitrospirota > Nitrospiria > Nitrospirales > Nitrospiraceae > BQWY01. Next base: position 11,863 of record JBDIVW010000054.1, read on the forward strand.
GCGGCTTGCACGCCGCCAATGTCGTGGAACCGTTCGTTCCCGCCCCACACGGAGAGCCCGGGTGTGGCGTTGATCATCTGCCGTTTCCGTTCCCAGAGCCGCGCCAGGTTGATGCCGTTCCGTTTGCTCAGCGACAGGGCCACGACCTGTTCGGCCGGAAAAGCCGCGAGCCCCTGGAGGGCGGAGACGGCCTGCGCCATCGCCTCGTCCGGAGGAGTTTCGATCTGGGCCTGCACGCATTGGTCCTTGATGATCGCGGCCAGTTGCTCCCTCCCCGGCAGGGTTTCTTCCAGGACCAGGAGATCATGGAAGAGTTCCGCGGGGACGTCGATCGCCGGAGCCAGCAAGACGAGGGTCGCCGGTTTGCCCTTGAAGAGGTCGCGCAAATTCCAGATGCCTTGGGAGACGAACTCGTTGCGGATGAAGCGGTGGGCGTTGTGAAAGAAAACGACGCTCTTCGGAGGCACATTTGCGAGGAGCTTGAGGGTTTCCGAGGGATTCATCGTGACGTTGGACTTGGTACTGCCCAGCAGCGTCGCCAGGGCTTTCTCGGCTCCGCTGTTGACGGGCATGAGCCCGCGGCTGACGTCCCAGGAGAAGACGGGGTCTTCCTGATCGGATCCAGGACTCCGCAACCCGTAGGTCCGGACCAGGCCGATCGTCGCGGCGGGATCGGGTGTGGTGATGGCGAGGAGCGGAACCGAAACCCTGCGGGCGCGGACGAACTGCGCCACGAGATCAGGCATGGAAGTCTGCATCGCACTCTCCTTCGTGATGGCTCGTTGCGAGGGTGAAAGAGGAGATGGTTACGTAGGTGAAGGATCGGATGACTGTGACGGTCGCTGCGCGGCTCGTTGAGATGGAGCACGCTCGCCGGATTCGGTGGAAGCGGTTTGTCTGGAGACGGGAGCGTTGACGAGTGCGGCGACCTGGCGCGCGGACTGAATGAACGCGTCGTCCTGGCCGTGCACATAGGCCTCGTCGCATTGGTTGAGCAGCTGCATGATCGAAGGGAATCGTGGATCGTTGCTGGTGATGCCGGCGGTGAGTTCGGCCAAGCGGCGGAACCGTTTGAGCCACCGGTCCGGACCGATGAGCACCGGGACAGTGGCGGACCTGGTGCCATCGTAGCCGTGCGGGTTGACGGTCCAGGCGGCGAGGCAGTGGCCGGCTTGATCGACGGCCTTGACGGCGGTGATCTTGGCAATGGGGAGGGTGACCCCGGAATCCAGATTGACGCGGCCGTTTGCGCTCGGGTCGAGGATCTCGATGATCCTGCCATCCTGCAGTCGGTCGTTAGCATCGCGGTAGACCACGGTCCATCCGACCTGAAGCCCGACGTTCTGATCCGTTCTCGGCGTCATGGTCGCCGCGTTGAGCGGGACGGATGGTGGAAGCGACTGGGGAGGCATGGCCGACCTCTCTATATAATGGGTAAACGGTCAACTGCACTTGGTCCAGCCGCAGTGCCGGCAGAGCAAACAATTCTCCTGCCGAATGGTGGCCTGGCTGCATTGTGGGCAGGGAGGGAGTCCCTTGCCGTTCTCTTTGATCAGCTGGCTCATGCGGAGTGCTCGGATGATGGCGGCCGGGATGCTGGCAACCGATCCGTACCGTTGGTTGGCCTTTTCCAGTTGTTCGAGCAGGGCCTCCACGGGCACACCCGATCGCAAAGAGATGGAGAGGACCCGTGCAAAGGATTCGTAGATTTCCGCGTTGCTGGCCTCGACGGGCGTGTGGATGAAGACCTCGAGCGGTCTGGTCTTGAAGGTCGAGATCGTGACATACACATGCCCGTCCGTCGTCTTCACATGCACCCGCTTCGCGTCCAGGACATCCGGCAGCTCGAAGGGATTGGCAATAGGGAGGTCCCCGTCTCGCACCTGGCTTGTTCCGTTCGTGGAGATGCTCCCATTGCAGTCCGCCTTGCCCAGATTGAGCACCTGGCTGGCACGACTCCCATCGCGGTAGACGGTGATCCCGCTGCAATCGAGTCCCCATGCGAGCAAATAAGCGTGGCGGACGTCTTCAACGGTTGCCATGGAGGGCAGGTTGATCGTCTTGCTGACCGCCGTGTCGCTGAAGCGCTGCCAGGCAGCCTGGACCCGGACATGCTGCTCAGGGGTGAGATCGTGGGCCACGGTAAAGACCTGTTGCCAGTGGGCGGGAACGTCCTTGAGCCCGCGGCACGACCCGTGATTGGCCGCGATCTTGTCGATGAGAACGTCGTGCCACCAGCCTTCGCGCCTGGCCGTCGCTTCGAAGAGGTCGCACAGGTAGGGGAGCTTCCTGCCTTCGAGGACGTGCTTGAACCAGACCAGCGCGAACTCGGGCTCACAGCCGGCGCTGGTGTCGGCGATCATGCTGATCGACCCAGTCGGGGCCACGGTGGTCACGTAGCTGTGGCGCACCTTTCTCCCTTCCTGTTCATGCTTGCTTCCCTTCCACGCCGGATACACGCCTCGGGTGTGGGCCAGTTGCGCTGACGCGTGCCATGCCATGGCCTTCATCTGGTGCGCGAGCCGCTCGGTGAAGCGTACGGCTGCTTCGCTGCCGTAGGGAAGGCCCAACATCGTCAACAGTCGTGCATATCCCATGATCCCGAGGCCGATGCGGCGGGTCTGCCGCGTCATGGCGTTGATCTGGGGGAGCGGATGGTCGTTGGCATCGATGATGTTGTCCAGGAATCGAACCGCGAGCCGGATAGTCTGGTCGAGACTCTCCCAGTCGAGCTCGTACTGATCATGGCCGGGCAGGATCAGAAGATGCTTGGCTAAGTCGATGGAGCCAAGCGTGCAGGCATCGAAGCCATGCAGCGGGATCTCCCCACAGGGATTGGTCGAGACGATTTCGCCCATGGTTGGAATAGGACAGGCCCGGTTCGCGCGGTCGATGAAGAAGAGCCCGGGATCGCCGGTCTTCCAGGCTTCCTCGACGATGCGATCGAAGACCAGCCGTGCGGAGATGTGTTTGACGGGCTGCATCGTGCGGGGGTTGATCAGGGCGTAGGGCCTGTCCTCCTTGACCGCGGTCATGAACTCGTCGGTGGCGGCCACGCTGATGTTGAAGTTCCGGATCTGGCCGTCGTGCGTCTTGCACCTCACGAAGTCCAGGATGTCGGGGTGCTGGACATGGAGAATCCCCATGTTCGCGCCCCTGCGGGTTCCGCCCTGGCGTACCTGTTCGGTGGCGCCGTCGATGATCTTCATGAAGGAGACCGGGCCGGATGCCACGCCGCCTGAACTCCTCACGCGATCGCCCTTCGGACGCAAATTGGAGAATGAAAACCCGGTGCCTCCGCCACTCTTGTGGATCAACAAGGCCGCGGTCACGGCATTCCCGATCGACTGCATGTCGTCCTCTATGGGGATGACGAAGCAGGCGGAGTACTGCTTGTGCGCGCCGGGCCGGCCCGCGTTCATCAAGGTGGGAGAGTTGGGCAGGAAGGTTCGAGCGGCGAGCATCCGGCGGAACTGCTCCTCGATGGTTGCCACTTCCTCAGGTGTCGCCTCGTACAGGGTCTCGACCACGGCGATTTCGCGGGCGACCCGTGCCCAGAGTTGGTCCACGGTTTCGATGATGTTCCCCTGGTCATCCTTGGCCAGGTATCGTTCTCGGAGGACGGTGAGAGCGTTCTCCGAGAGGAGATTGCGTTCATGGGTGGCTCCTGGCACGGAATTCGTTGTGTAGGTCGTCATCAGTAACCTGTCGCTGTTTTGAAGGTGGTCGGACATCGAACGGTGAAGGCTCCCTACCCAGAATTACTTCCTTGTGCGTGCCAACCTGCATGTTCGGAAACATCAGGTTTCGATGAGGTCCCAGTGCCGCTCTGTGGTTCAGACCGGAGTGTAGGGGAATGATCGGGCGCTGTGATGGGTGGGGGCGGGAACGGGCTTCATGGAGATCGCGACGGTGGTAGTACGTGAATATGCCGGTATCGAGCAACGGGGCTGCGAACATGGCCTCTTCGTTGGAGTTGCTGCGCGCGCTCAACAGCAAGGGTCAACCGCGACCGGTTCACCCGGAGCTGACGTTGTTGGGATTGGGCGCCAATCTCGACGACAACCAAAAGGAAGGGGTCTTTGTGATGCGGGATGCCGATCGAAGTGGTCATTTCGGCTGCCTGGGAACGACGCGGGTGGGCAAGACGCGCCTGATGGAGAATATCGTCGAGCAGGACATCAGGAAGGGCTACTCGGTGGTCGTGGTCGATCCGAAGGGAGACATCGAGTTGTTTTCAAAAGTCGTGCAAACCGCGGCCGAGTGCGGGCGGCTCGAGGAATTGATGCTGCTCAC
>JBDIVW010000055.1:0-15362 GCA_039794185.1 Candidatus Inralta sp.
GGGTGGGCTTGCGATCCTGTTCAAACGTGACCTCGGCAAACGTCTGTTGCGGCATGGGCGCGCCTCCTCATCAGTGCTGCGCTACCCTTAGCACATTGCGCAAGAGGAATAAATCAGACCTTCCCTAGTGTCATCCGCATATCCCGTCGTTATTCTCGATGAGTTTCAGGACACCAACGACGGGCAATGGGCGGTCGTACAGCTGCTCGGTATCGACAGCACGTTGATTGCTTTAGCAGATGAACAGCAGCGAATTTATGACTTCATAGGGGCAGACCCAGAGCGTTTGAATCACTTCAAGGAGCGTTTCAATCCGGGTGAGGTCGATCTCGGAAGCGAGAACCACCGCAGTGTTGGGACGGACATTGCTCGCTTTGGTGACGACGTGCTCCAAGGCAGGCTCAACGGGAAATACCAAGGGATTGAGCTGTGCCGGTTCCCCGCCAATCAGAATCAGGCTATGGCTGCCCTCAAATGGCAGGTCCTTCAGGCCCGCAGGCGCCTGATTGACAAGAAGACCGAGGATTGGTCTCTCGCAGTCCTCGTTCCGACCAAGCAGCTCATGCAGGAAGTTTCCGATGCGTTTCGTTCGGAGCAGCCATCGATCCCTGCCATCAATCACCGCGTAGCGATTGACATGGAGGGCGCGATTCTCGCGACGGAGATTATCGCGTTTCTCCTTCAACCTCGCCGCCCGGGCGACTTCGAGACTTTCGTCGGGCTACTCTGTAACTTCTACCGCGGGAGAGGCGGCGACGACCCATCGAACAGGGATATCTCCGAATCGCTAGCCATCGACAAGGCTTTGAATAAAGCGATCGAGTCCGCAAAGAAGGGAAAGGAGCCACCCGCGAACAGCATCGTCCGCCCTGTTCGCACGGGCTATGAGCAATGCGCCGCATTCAAGCCGAGCGGAGACCCCGACAAAGACTGGCTGGCTATCCGGAACCTATTGGGGGCGTGTGGCTGCGCAAGGCTGGCAGAAGTTGCCGAGGAGGCGCGCAACGTCCGATTACTGGATCGCGGGACGCAATTGCGCGAAGCGCTATCGCTCGATTGGCGGAACAACGGTGCTTACAAGAATGCTCTCGACATCGTGAGGGAAGCGTTCGTTCAAGAGCATTTCGCCGCATCAGGAAGGCGAGAATCCGGCATCGTGGTGATGAACATGCACAAAGCGAAAGGGAAACAGTTCGATGAAGTCATCATCTTTGAAGGTTGGCCTAGGTATGCCAAGAATCGGATCGTCTCGAATCCTCATCGAATCGTGCCGGGCAATGAGGCGGGGGATTACTTGACCCACGCCAAGTATATCTTTCGCGTCAGCGTAACCCGCGCAAGAGTGCGAACTACCGTCGTGACGCCCGAAGTTGATCCGTGCGTTCTGCTCCAGAAGTGGTCATGACCGCGGACTTCACTGAATCCGTCGTCGAAGAGGCCGCCCTCGCCTGGCTGGAAAGCCTTGGGTATGGGGTCAAACACGGTCCTGACATCGCTCCCGGTGAACCGGCGGCGGAGCGCATCAATTACTCGCAAGTCACCCTCGAAGATCGACTGCAAGAGGCACTCGTCCGTTTGAATCCCAGCCTCCCTTCTGAAGCGCTTGACGAGGCATTCCGAAAGCTGACCCGTCCTGAAGGCCCGACCATCGACACGCGCAACCGTGCCGTGCATCGGATGCTTATTGAAGGCATTCCGGTGGAATACCTTCAACCCTCACCCCAGCCCTCTCCCAGCGGGAGAGGGAGGAGCGAGGCAGAGGGTGAGGGTTCGCGTCTGACCTACCGTATCGCCAAGGTCATCGACTTTGAGAAACCGGACAATAACGATTGGCTGGCCGTTAATCAGTTCAGCGTGAGCGAGAACAAACACAACCGCCGGCCTGACATCGTCCTGTTTCTCAACGGCCTGCCGCTCGCCATCATCGAACTGAAGAACGCGGCCGACGAGAATGCGACGATCTGGACTGCCTTTCATCAACTCCGGACCTACCAGCACGAATTGCCTTGGCTTTTCTCCTACAACGGACTGATGGTGATCTCGGACGGCGTCGAGGCCCGCATTGGGGCACTCGGCGCCGGGCGGGAATGGTTCAAACCGTGGCGAACCATCTCCGGTGAAGGATTGGCCGATTCGCGTACGCCTGAGTTGCAGGTGGTGATCGAAGGTGTGTTCGAGAAACGGCGCTTTCTGAATCTGCTTCGGCATTTTCTCGTCTTCGAAGATGCGGGCGGCGGCGTGCTCACAAAGAAGATGACGGGCTATCACCAATTCCACGCCGTCAACATCGCGCTTGAAGAAACACTCCGCGCAGCTAGGCTGGCGCCTCCCGTCGCGGCTGACGCTATCGGTCGGTATGAGTCGCACCGACGGGCCGGTGGCGAGGTCGGTGACCGCCGTGTTGGTGTTGTCTGGCACACGCAGGGTTCCGGCAAAAGTCTGACCATGGCGTTTTATGCCGGCCGGGTGATCCGCGAACCGGCGATGAACAATCCGACTCTCGTCATCCTCACCGACCGCAATGATCTGGATGATCAACTGTTCGGGACCTTTTCTCGCTGCCAGGATCTCTTGCGTCAGCCGCCGGTCCAGGCGGAGAGCCGAGCCGACTTGCGCGCCAAGCTTCAAGTGGAGGCTGGCGGGGTGGTGTTTACGACGATTCAGAAGTTCATGCCGCCCACGGCGGCACCCTCGACCGACACGACACGCCACCCTCTCCCACTGGGAGAGGGTCGGGGTGAGGGTCCGCTATCACTACGCAGGAACATAGTCGTGATAGCGGATGAGGCGCACCGCAGCCAATACGATTTCATCGATGGGTTTGCGCGCCACATGCGCGATGCCCTGCCCAACGCCTCCTTCATCGGCTTTACCGGTACGCCGATCGAACTGACGGATAAGAACACGCGCGCCGTCTTCGGTGACTACATCAGCATCTACGACATCCAGCGCGCCGTGGAGGATAAGGCGACGGTCCCCATCTATTATGGGAGCCGCCTGGCGAAGCTGGAATTGGACGAGAAGGAGCGGCCGAAGATCGATCCGGAGTTCGAGGAGGTGACGGAAGGCGAGGAGGTCGAGCGGAAGGAAAAGCTCAAGACGAAGTGGGCGCAGCTCGAAGCGATCGTGGGGTCCACCAAGCGGCTCAAGCTGGTCGCCCAGGACATCGTCACCCACTTCGAGCAACGCCTTGAGGTGATGGAAGGCAAGGCGATGATCGTCTGCATGAGCCGGCGGATCTGCGTGGAGTTGTACCGCGAGATCGCAGCCCTGCGACCGGCATGGCACCATGGCGAGGACGATCAGGGCGTGATGAAAGTGGTGATGACCGGATCGGCGACCGACCCGCTCGATTGGCAACCGCACATTCGGAACAAGCCTAGGCGGGAAGCTCTGGCGAACCGTTTCCGCGATGCAGGAGATCCGCTCCGTCTCGTGCTCGTGCGCGATATGTGGCTGACCGGCTTTGATTGTCCGAGCCTCCATACCATGTACGTGGACAAACCCATGCGCGGTCACGGGCTGATGCAGGCGATTGCCCGGGTGAATCGCGTGTTCCGCGATAAGCCCGGTGGCTTGGTCGTGGATTACCTCGGACTTGCGCATGAGTTGAAGCAGGCGCTTGCGACCTACACGGAAAGCGGTGGGACAGGGGAGACGGCCATCGACCAGGAGAGAGCCGTGGCCGCCATGATGGAGAAGTATGAGATCTGCTGTGGGCTCTTCCACGGCTTTGATTGGTCCAAGTGGATCGCGGGTTCGCCAGCCGAGCGGTTGAGCCTGTTGCCGGCGGCTCAAGAACACATCCTGGCGCAGGATCATGGAAAGGACCGGCTGTTGGCTGCCGTGAAGGACCTCTCTCAGGCGTTTGCCCTCGCTGTTCCTCATTCTGAGGCGCTTCGCATTCGCGACGATGTCGATTTTTTTCAAACCGTGAGGGCGGTTCTCACGAAGCGGGCGCCAGCGGATGTCAAGACGCAGGAGGAGCTGGATCTCGCCATTCGGCAGATCGTGTCCCGTGCGGTGGCGCCGGAAGGCGTGGTGGACATCTTTGCGGCGGCCGGGCTCAAGAAGCCGGACATCTCCATTCTGTCGGAAGAGTTCCTAGCCGAAGTGCGCGGGATGCCGCAACGTCATCTGGCCGTTGAGCTCTTAAGGAAACTGTTGAGTGGTGAGATCAAAACTCGTTCCAGAAAAAACGTCGTTCAAGGCCGCTCGTTTGCCGAGATGCTCGAACAATCGATCCGGCGCTACCAAAACCGGGCGATCGAAGCGGCTCAAGTCATTGAAGAAATGATCGGTCTCGCCAAAGACATGAGGCGCGCCCATGAACGAGGTGAGGCACTGAAGTTAAGTGAAGACGAGTTGGCCTTCTACGATGCCTTAGAGGCTAACGACAGTGCGGTGAAGATCCTCGGCGACGAAACATTGCGGACGATCGCGCGGGAGGTCGCCGAGGCGGTTCGCAAGAACGTGACCATCGATTGGACTATGCGAGAAAACCTCCGCGCCCAGCTTCGTGTGATCGTCAAGCGCATCCTTCGGAAGCATGGCTATCCGCCGGACAAACAGGAGAAGGCCACCAAGACCGTGCTGGAACAGGCGGAGGTGCTTTGCGGAGAGGTAGCTGCTTGAGAAGGCTCATGCTGACTCTCTGGAGGGCGAAGAAAGTATCGAGAATCTGTCCTCTAGCTTCAGATCGGGCACTCTCTTAATTGCTGGTCCCCTTTTCCAAGTGGAGGGGGAAGGTGCGTTGTCAGGGGCTAAAAATCCAGGCCGATCTGTCCGGTTGATTGATGAGCGGATTGCCCATGTTCTTCAGCACCAGGAAATGGCTGACATGGCACAGGAGATTGAGCGGTGCTCCAATCTCCTGCGGAAGTGCGAGTTTCGCGGTCGGATCAGGTAGTGAGGCTATTTTATGTGTTCTATGCCAGCACCATGGTTGGTGGGAAATGGTTGTGTGTCGTGGTAAGGTACGCCCCTGAGGATGCGTTCATGGTGACGGCCTATTTGACCGATCAACTCAAGGCAGGAGAAACGATATGGCCGAAAAAGTAAAAGTCTGGTTTGATCCGGAAGCGGATTACCTTGAAGTGCAGTTTCGTGAGGCGCCGGGCTTTATGCGGGCGACGACTCACGATGCGGTCATGGAGCGGGTCGATGAACAGGGGCATGTGCTGGGCTTCAGCGTACTTGGCGTGAGCCGTTTCAAGAAGGATCATCCTCTGGAAGCCGAGCTCATGACCGGCACGTAAGATGGCGCAGACGAATCTGACTCGTCCGTGAAGCTTCCGACTTCGTCCCCGCACAGGCCTGACAACACTGGTTGAGCGCCATTCTATATCAGATGAGCCCCGCCGCTATCGTCCAAAAACTCTGGAACTCTGCCTGCCTCCTTTCACTCGGCGCAGACAGGTACAGCAACGTCCTCCCTGCCTGCCGGTCTTGCCGGCAGGGCACAGGTAGACGCCAAGCCACGCGCCTGTCTGCCAGAACACAGGCAGGCGGCAGGCAGGCGGAATGAGCTCTGGCGACTACGTCGAGCAGTTGACGTATTTGCTCTTCCTCAAGATGGCCGACGAGCGAACGAGGCCGCTGCCCGACTTGAGGCATCTGTGACACCAGATGATCGTTACGATGTGCTCGATCTGCCCGAAGCCCAGTTTCAGCCTGGTTCGAATGACCAGGTGCTCAAGAACCGACTGGGTATTATTTCACAGCAAGACATGGACGCCGCGGAGGCGAGAGCCCTTGAGCAGGCGATGGACGTATTCGTGAGGACGTATGGAGACACTCATCGATTTACGGCCACGGATCTTTGTGACTGCCACCGTCTTTGGCTTGGTGATATCTATGAATGGGCCGGACACTATCGGTGCGTGAATCTCAGTAAAGACGGCTTTCCTTTCGCGGCCGCCGCGCAGGTGCCTGCCCTGATGGGTCATTTTGAACGGGATGTGTTACGGCGCCGGACTCCATGCACGTTTGTTGATCGTGCGGAGGTTGTTCGGGCGCTGGCTGAAACGCATGTCGAGTTGGTGCTGATTCATCCGTTCCGTGACGGAAATGGACGCCTCGCCCGAGCGTTGTCTACGTTGATGGCGCTCCAGGCAGGACTCCCCCTTTTGGATTTCGGTGTGATGACGGGGAAGGGGAAGAACGCGTACATTGCGGCGATTCAGGCCGGTCTCGATAAGGACTATGCGCCGATGGAAAGACTGCTGGAAGAGATTATCGAGCAGAGCGGCCCGCCTTCTTAAGCACCGGCCTCTTCGTTGGCTTGGCGAGGATACGGACGATTGATTCAATGGATGCACCGGTTTCTACAGCGGTCGAACTGGCGACGTTGGCAGCAAGAGCCTTCCGGTATTTCGCCGGATTCTTGAGGTAGGGATTGGTTTCAATGAGTGACTTGTTCTTCACGACTGTAGTCTCTTGGCTTGAGTGCAAGTGTACATCATGACTTGGAGTGAAGCCACCACGAAATGAGTCCTTCCGCCATCGTCAAAAAGCTCTGGAACTCTGCCTGCCTCCTTTCACGCAGTTGACGTATTTGCTCTTCCTCAAGATGGCGGACGAGCGGACGAAGCCGCCGTACAACCAGCCGAGCCCGGTTCCCGACAAGTACAGTTGGCCGAGCCTGCTCAAGAAAGACGGCGATGAGCTGTTCGACCACTATCACCATAGTTTGGAGAAGCTGGGTAACGAGAAGGGCCTGCTCGGCCTGATCTTCAACAAGTCGCAAAACAAGTTCCAGGACCCAGCCAAGCTCCGCCGCCTGTCCGTTATTGAGGAACTCCGTTCAGATGGAGCCCTGCGATGACGATCGTGGAAGCTGCACGCGAAGCGGCCAGGAAGAAGCTGTTGTTTCTGTCACATGCGGTCCGTCAGATGACGCGGCCTGAGCGGATGATTACGCCGCAAGAGGTGGAAAGAGTTGTCATGACCGGCGAACTTGTGGAAGACTATCCGCACGACAGCCGAGGGCACAGTTGTTTGCTCCTGGGGCTTGGAGACATGGGTCGCGCGATCCACGTGGTGTGCGCGCCGAAGGCCACTTCTTGGCCGTGATTACCGCCTATCTCCCTGACGCGGATCAGTGGTCGCCTGACTACCGAAGGAGGCGCTAAGTATGGAATGTATTCATTGCAAGGGTCGGATGGTGAGAGGAACGGCTCCCTTCAGTCTGGATCGAAAAGGTTACCATGTGTCTTGGGATGCTGTGCCGGCATGGGTCTGTACGCAATGCGGCGAGCCTTATTTCGAAACGCGAGAGGTCGAACTGATTCAGAAGGCCCTGGCCGGCCTTGACCGGGAAAGCATGGCGTTGGTAGCGACAGGCTCACAATCGTAACCGCGTGATGCGGTCCTTCGCGTAGTTCGTGCACGCTCAGCGGCCTTCCATTCCTGGCTCACATCGCCTATGACTTCTCCCAACATCGTTCAAAAACTCTGGAACTACCGCCACGTCCTGCGCCACGACGGGCACAGCTACGGCGACCGGAGCAATCAGGTAGGACTCCGTGTGGTGGAGTCTGGGGAGAGAGATTCGGAACCGGTGGTCATTATCTCTAGGAGCCGACGGTGGGAAGCCAAGAGAGCCTAATGCAGGCCGGACCGATCAGTCGATTTCTCGAGGAGGATCACAGGAGACTCGAGCGACTCCTCGACTCGGCCGTGTCCGAACATCGCGTGGTGGATTGGGACGCGTACGACCGGTTCCGCGCGGGCCTGCTCCGGCACATCGGGATGGAGGAAAAAGTCCTGCTGCCGACGCTGCAACGATTGCGAGGCGGTACGCCCTATCCGCAGGCCTCCAAGCTCCGGCTGGATCATGGAGCGCTGGCGACCTTGTTGATGCCGACCCCCACGCCGGCGATTCTTCGAGCGATCCGTGCCATCTTGTCCGCGCACAACCGGCTGGAGGAGGGGCCCGACGGTCTCTACGCAGCCGGCGACCACGTGGATTCTGTCGAGGCCGATTCGCTGCTGGCCCGCCTGCGCGCGGTGCCGCCGGTAACGGTGGCGCCGCTGGCGGACAGTCCCGTCGTCATGAGGACCGTGCGCGCCTCGATGCAGCGTGCCGGGTACGATCCGAGCGACTATGAAACCGAAGAGAACGCGACCTTTCTCTGACTCCAGCACAACCCTGAGCTGCTTGCGCCGTTCTTGCCGTCGAGATCGATCCATGAGAAAGGCAGGTTCCCGGTCAGTGGGGAGCGGAGGCTCGGATGGGGAGAGGGTGAGAGCCAATGAAGACGTCGGCGCCGATGGCGGGTCGGCCGAAAAGGTCCCACGCGCTCCCGCCTCGGAGGAAGAGTTCGATCCAGCGCACCTCACCGCCCTGCCGGAGCGGCCACCCGCTGCTCCCGGGGGCAAAGGCCAGGTCCCCGTGGGGTACCGCGAATGCGCCGTCCGTTACGGTGGCATCCTGCGCGCGATCGTTGATCCGCACGCGGATCCGTTTTCCCGGTCGAACCTTCTTGGGATCGTAGGCGATGGTGGTCTTGAGATTCCCGTAGCCGTCCACGTAGGCGATCACCGAGGAGGGGGGATCAGGGAGCGCGTTCAGGGCGATGTCGTCGCCCAGCGCTCCGGGGCGTCCCAAGGCGATCGCGGCGGCGGCTTGCGGAAACACGTCTCGCGACCGGAACTGGCTCCCTTCCGCCGCAGACGCCGCCCAGCGGAGTTTCTCCGCCACATCCTTGATGAAGGTGAAGGTATAGCCGGCGTTGACCCCGATCACCCGGACCCCGGAGGGCAGGCGGGCATAGGCCAGCCGTTCGCCTGCGTTTTCCATTCGGGCCGCCGGGTCGTCCTCGCGCGGGGCGACGTTGTGGTAGATCAAGGTGCCGGGCGGAGCGGCGTGCAACCCCAGTTGCGCGATACAAAACCCCGCCGCCACGGTGGAAAAGGGAGGCACCGGCATGAGGACCGGTTCCGCATCCGGCAGGTGGAGCTTGATGCGTTGCACGACCTCGGCAAAAGCCAGGTCGCCTGTTCCATAGTCGGCGATGATGTGCACCAACATCGGTTCCCTCTTCCGTATTCGATGGGCCCAAGGAGAAGCGTCAATCGTCACGCGTCATTCGTCAATCGTCATCCGGTCGTCGGAAGACGTGAAAAGCGAGACGGAAGACGAACAACACCGTCACACGTCGTGTCGATCGCGGCGCCCCAGAGTAGTGCCGGGTCCCTTACTTGTCCAACGACGTGCGGCCGTCGAAATGGTGATCGTGATCGGCGTCGGCCTCCTGCTTGGTGCGGTGCACCGTGTTGGCCTTGTGTTCCGGCGGGCTGTAGATGCTGTAGAGCTTGAGGTCCGCGCCGGGTGACGTATTCACGACATTATGCCGCGTGCCGGCGGGAATCACCACCGCGGCCCCGTCCTTCACGGGGTGCTTTTCCCCGTCTAGGACGACCGAGCCTTCGCCCGCTTCGAACCGAATGAACTGGTCGAGTTCATGTACCTCTTCGCCGATTTCTTCGCCTGGTTTCAAGCTCATCAGCACGAGCTGGCTGTGCTTTGCCGTGTAGAGCACTTTCCGATACAGAGTGTTGGTCGTGGTCGCCTCTTCGATGCCCGTGATATAGCCTTTCATGCCGCCTCCTTGGTTGGATTCGCGTGCGTGGTCATTCCCCCAGCCTACGTGATTTCGGCAGTCCATTTCCAGCGCGCGCCGCAGGAATCCGTGGCCGAGCCGGAGTAGGGGATGGAAGGCACCAACAGCCAAATGGTTTCTTGCCGTCGGCTCATCGTTTGCCCTGTCTGCACCATCGCTCGTGGGCGTGCGTGAAATCGTGAAATTTTGCGCACATTATAGTCCTTGACCCGGCGGTGCATTGCGCGTAGGGTGACGCTGTGACGTGTGAAGCTCGCTGACTGTCCTATCCCTCGCGCTTCCTGTTTCTTCCCACGCGTGACCGATTTCCCAGTCTCCGCCGCTTTGACGCCAGCGTTTCTCTGATTCGCTGCCTGTCGGGTGTCATGGCCTGCTGATGGAGGCGGCCTGGGCTCCCCCATGCTCCAGGGGATCGTTCGACTCACGCCCGCATTCCATAGAGAGGAGTGAGCGATGCTCTACTATGCGTTGATCTTCCTGCTGGTCGGCTTGATCGCCGGCGGCCTGCATCTCGCCGGAGTGTCCGCGGTGGCGGTGCAGATTTCCTGGGTCCTGTTCCTGATCGGGATCGTGCTTGCCGTGATCCACTTGATCAGGGGCCGACCCGCTCGGGTCACGTGACACGGGGGTGCCGGGCGCTCGGTCCGGTGCTGGACCGACGACCCGATGCCGAGCTCGATACTACACACGAGGAGGACGGAACGATGAATGCCGAACAACTCAAGGGCCGGTGGATGCAATTCAAGGGCGAGCTGAAACACCAGTGGGGCAAGTTCACCGACGACGACCTGCAGCAGATCGAGGGGAACTACGACAAGTTCCTCGGCAAGGTCCAGGAGCGGTATGGCGACAAGAAGGAAGAGCTGATGAAGTGGGCGGACCACTGGCATCAGAAGTCCGCGCCGCCCTCCACGGCGAAAGCCGCTCATTAAAACCGTTTCGATCGTCGAGCAATCTGATGCCACACTGTCACAGGTCGATGAAGGAGTATACCCATGCACACGCGTTACATTCTGACATTCTGTACGGCTTTGGTAATCGGTGGGGCGTTGATCGCCGGATCGGCGCACGCGGTCGGCAAGGCCGACGAAAAGACCCCGATCAATGATACGTGGCTCACGGCGAAGACCAAGATCGCCTTGTTTGCCGATTCCCGGGTGAAGGGGCGAGAGATCACCGTGCAGACCACGCAGGGCACGGTGATGATCCGAGGCAAGGTCGATTCCGAGGCGGCCAAGGAGGCGGCGGAAGGGATTGCCAAAGGGATCGACGGCGTCAAGAGCGTGAAGAACGACCTACAGGTGGTCGCGCCGTCCGCGCGCGAGGCGATCGACGACAAGGACGATGCGATTACGGCTCGGGTCAACGAGCAGATCGCGAAAGACGAGCATTTGAAGAAGGCCGGCATTCGCGCGCAGACGAACGCGGGTGTGGTTTCGCTGAGCGGTGAGGTCCAGGACCTCATGACCAGCGCCCAGGCGTCGTGGACGGCCTGGCAGGTCCCCGGCGTGAAGGCCGTGAAGAACGATCTCACGGTGAAAGAGCAGTCCTAAGGTCGTCGTCGCACGCCCAGGGTCTCTCCGTCCGTCGATATCCGCTTTTCGTGATATCGACGGACGACCCGCGAAGCGCGTGGGGTCTATCGCGTGTCCATTCTCGAGAGCCTGCGCCCTCTCACGTCCCGAGGTCCGCACCCCCATACGTCACGTCGATTGTTTGGCCGATCCTGCGGTGTTGTCCCCCCTCCAATCGCTGGCTCACCGCTTCACTCGGGGCAGGGTTTGGCTTCCTCTTCCATCAGACTCGTGGTCGCGCCCATCTCGATTTCGACGACGGCGCCACAGCGTGCGATCCAGAACTTAGCCGCCGCCGGTGGAGGCGGCTGAGGCGGTTCGGGCTGCGCCGCCGCCGGCATCAGGATCTGGATGTTGACGATGGTTCTGGTGGAGGGAACATAATAGTCAGGGTAGGGCCAGAGGGTCGTGCCGAAGATGCCCGGTCTGAATCTGAGGGGTGAGTCCATCATTCGACTGTGATGCCGCTGCATCGCATCTCCGCTGAAGTCGCGCACGGCCGTGGCGCACTCCGCCTCGGTGCCCAATAGCGCCCAGATAAGCATGGGGGCGAGCAACGCGCGTACCACGTTCATGGTCCAATCTTCGCCCATGGCGCCGGCAGGCCACCACTGGGGAAATTGCCAGGTGGCCCCCCTGCCGTGTGAGGGACCTCCCTGGTTGAGGCTCAATACCAGCCGCCGCCGCGATCGGGCCGTTCGGTCGCCTCGGAGGCGGTCGCGCTTCGCGGACCGGCGGCAGCATCACTGTTTCTTGTTCTTGCCTTTCCGGGCCGCCCGCTTTTCCAGCATCTCTTGGCAGGGCTGCGAGACCTCCGCTCGGTGTTGTTCGAGGCACTGCGCGATGCGCCCCTCGCCAGGCTTCACGTCCGGGCAAAATTTCTTGACGTCCTCGCCGCAGGCCTCTTTCATGCGCTGCTTGGCTTTCTGTTGGCGCTCGCCCTTCCCCTTTCCTTTTCCTTTGCGCATCCGCTCGTCTGGTGCAGCCGGTTCCTGGCTTGCCGGCGGCGCCGGCGTGACGGCCGGAGCCTCGGCCGGCGTCTCCGACGGGTCGGCCGCACGGGCAAGCCCCGGCCCCAGGCTCACGCACCCGATCACACCGCACACGACAACCCCCATGACCCAGACGCGCTGTTCTAAGCGTCGCATCTCACACCTCCCTCGTAGCAGGTGACCGCTCCACCGCCGATGATGATGACGACCAGGATACCGGAGCGGGGAGGGCCTGCGCAAAAGGACGCAGAAGGCGTCCGCGCGAGCCAGCGCTTCCAGACTCGAACCTATCTCAAAATTGTTCGGTCAACCGGGACGGGGCTTGGCGTTCAGTGTAGAAAAGCCGGCTGCTGAGGGGCGAGCCGCTCCAGCCTCGCCATGATGCGTGGATGCCCGACAGCCTGCTGAAGCCCTCTGATTGGCCGCTCGCCTCCGGCAGACCGTCGGATCGGCGACCGGCAGTCAGCCTGCCCAGCCATGAGCGGCGCCCGCCATGGCGAAGGCTTGCGTGCTCAGCCCCTCCAGCCGGGTCACTGAGAAAGTGGGCGGGGACAAACCGCTCGAAAGTTTGTCCCCGCTCGGAGTCTGCAGAGAATGACTCGCGCTCCCAAAACAATTTTGAGATAGGTTCTCATCTCGGGCTCGAAACATGATTCGAAACGGGTCCGGTGGTGACGGAGTGAGAAAAGAGGGGCTGGGGCATGTCGGTGATCGAGGAGGATGGTTGCGCGAAGGTGCCGCGCTGGGCCTGCCGGCCCTACGGTGTCTCGTCTCGGGCATTCACCGCGTTGAACGTGACCGGGCTAACGGTGGGCAGAAGAAGGAGTGTTCTTCGGCGTCATCCGACAAAGCCCGGGCGCGCTCATGCGCACTCACGAATCGGGAACGCCTCCGAATCGTTTCGTGACGGTTCAGGCAGTTTCCACTTGCCCTGAGGTTGAAAGGCCGAGCCGACGACCACACCATTCTGGGCACAAGGCGAGTGCCCGCAGGGTGCCGTCTTTCCCTTGTCCGCTTCCTCTGGCTGGATGCTGTCCTGGCGCAGGGGTGTACAAAGCATGTCGTGACAATAGAAGCACATACAACCGATCGTTTCCGTTCAGCGAGGCCATTTGCCTCTCACGTGAAATGAGCCGAGGGGTGATGTTTTGTTTCACTTCTCGCACATTCGGTGAACCCTGCGCAAGTCCCTGCGGCGCCCTTCAGTCGGGCAGCCCGTGCTCCGTACAGAGGACCATCGCGGGTCCATTCAGCTATACTGCCCGCATGCCGCCGCGTCCCGAGCTGTCGTTTGCCGACTCCCTGCAAAGTGAACGGCGCAAGGAGTTCTACGAAACCCATCGGTCCATTGCGATTGCCATGATCCTGATCGTGTTTCTCGCGCCTTTCGCTGGGCTCTTCGTCAGGGGGTTGGCCGGGATCGTGGGGGGCGTGGTGATCTCCGCGATCGGGTATTACCTGACCCCCTATATCGTGCTCAAGCTCCAGGCATGACGGAAACCTGGAGGGGCGCGGGTACGCACGGCAGGAAAAGGTGCGGAAGTTTGTTCCGACATCCGTCGCTCCGCTCTGGAGAGGTTCGGCCTGGAGGCGCGACGCCTCCAACGCCTACGCTCCGGATGCGGCCGCCACGACCGCCAATTCAACCGTTCGGAGGTGCACAATGAGCGAAATCGTCAACGCCGATAAAGTCACCGCGGTGCTGTTGCAGCATGGCGAGTGGTACGAAGTGGATCCGGGGACGCTGGCGGTCATTCCGGCGGCGAACTTTTTTTCCGGTCACCCTGGAACCAATGCCTTCACCTGGAAGAGCCGTGGGGCCCGTTTGGCCTGCCCGTGCCATGCGCTCGTGCTCGTCCGGTATTCGAGCTGACCGAGCGGCCTGTCCACGATCGACCGCAATGGAACCGGCGTTCCCGCGCCGGGCGCGATCGGGTATGGTGCCCGGGCTTGACTCACCTCTTCGCGTTGTTGCGATTGTTCGAGGCTGTGCTGCGGACGGCTGTGGTGCGGACTGCTCTCGATTGGGTGCGATAGCGGGCCGGCGGGAGGCCGAACTCCCGTTTGAAGGCCCGGTTGAAGGAGGGCTCCGACTCATAGCCCACGTCACCGGCGATCTGCGCCACGCTCCTGCTGGTGCTCGTCGGCATTTGCGCGCCCAACTGGAGCCGCCAACGCGTGAGGTAGGCCATGGGGGTTTCCGAGAGATAGCGCCGGAACCGTTCGGCTAGCACGGACCGTGACATTCCCACTTCGCTTGCGAGGCCGGCGATGGTCCACGGATGAGCCGGCCGCCGATGCAGCAGGGCCAAGGCCTTTCCGAGGTCCGGGTCGCGGACGCCGGCCAGCCACCCGGTGTGTTCCGGTGGGAGTCTCGCGATGTAGCGTCGGAGGGTTTCGATGAACAGGACTTTGGACAATCTGGCGAGCACGGCTTCGCCCCCGGGCCCAGCCGCGTCGGCCTGTCTCACCGAATAGCGGATGGAGTGTTCCAACCATTGGCCGGAGGGGTCGTCCCGGATGTGGACCTTCAACAGGGGCGGCAGCCCGCCGAGAAAGATCCGGCTGAGTTGTGGTTCGCAGGCCATGTAGCCAGAGATGAACCGGCTGATCTCACCGCCGCCGCCGTGACGGGAGAGCGTCAGGCCCTCGGACAACACTCGTTGCAGCGCCTGGAGACTGTCCACCGGCGTGATGGGCGAGCCGTTTCCCATGAGGCGTGGATCGCCGTGCGGGAAGATGACGCTGTCCCCCGCGGCGAGGGACAGCGCCCGGCCGTCGCCCTCCAGCTGCGCATACCCGCGGCCCTCGGTCAGCAGGTGATAGACGATCACGTGCTTGGATTCCGCCGACAGATACGACGCCATGGCGCGCGAGGGGGGCGCGCGAAAGCACCAGGGCGCGGAAAACTCGCCGTTGTAGAACAGCGCTCCATCCAGCTTGACGGATTTGAGGACTTCGGACAGGACATCCATGGGGCCGTCACCCCGGCGTGGCCGGAGTGCCGGCAAAGCGTCCCGGACGCCGAGGCAAGTGACGCGCAGCCTAGGAGCCTGTCCGACATTGATGGAAGAGAAGCATGTTCTTCACCGTTGAGTCCATTCGCGTTCGGCTGCGCATCGAATGGCACGGCGCCCTCCCGCTATGTCTGTCCTCTCCGCTTCGCCTTC
>JBDIVW010000056.1:0-15092 GCA_039794185.1 Candidatus Inralta sp.
GAAGGCGAAGCGGAGAGGACAGACATAGCGGGAGGGCGCCGTGCCATTCGATGCGCAGCCGAACGCGAATGGACTCAACGGTGAAGAACATGCTTCTCTTCCATCAATGTCGGACAGGCTCCTAGAATGCTGCCCTGGATTATTGTGATTCGCAGGTTCACGGCTAGAGACGAGGTACGGTATGGAATGTCATAGCTAGAGCATGTTCTCAGTAGAAAACTCCCTACCTAAATCGGAATCAACGTCAAGCAAGCGGGGTATCCTCTCCAGAACTTCCCTGATTTCAGTGATTCTTTGAACGAAATTCGGGATATCAATCTCTTCAAGACTAAGAGGTAACGATCGGCGCCATCTGTCTTTACGGGGTATCGAAAAACGTCGGATTTCGGACCTACGGAGTTAAACTCTCCGAGGTAAGCTTTATTCGCTCGAGATCCTTCTTGTCTATCGGAAGACTTCTTTCTTTGATAATCCGCTCACACTCTGCCCACAGTCCATTGAGCTTATGGGTTGGGGGAACATTGTTGGATCTCTTGTCATGCCTGTTTGCCTCGACAATGGTCTCTTTGAGCTTGAGCTCAATGTATTGACGGTACAAGTAAACGAGCGGATAAGTGAGAGTGTTTCGCTGGAGGAATATCCAACCTTGCGATTGGCCAGCGAGCAATTCCGCAGCCTGCCAGAATCCGTCGGCGGGAATCCCCCACACCTCCTGAGATCGACCAAGGTAGGCGGTATTCTGCATGTTCCGGCCGCGGACAAACAATGATGGTGTACTTTGATTAACCCGTTTCATAAGAACTCCTCGCACGATGTCGCCTTTTCCAGTAGTTCCGCATTCGGAAATCATATCCTGCCGTGGGGCTGGGCTCTCCAACTACGGGTATCAGACCAGCGTGCTTCTGGGCACAGATTCCCGTACCAGGGAAAGCGCCAACCAGCTCGCCATCCTTCGGCATTTGCCTCTAGCCAATCCGTAGCGACCAAGTCACGGAAGGCTAGGGATTTTGAGGTCCTTGCAGATTTTTCTGGCCAGATGATCGTTGATCTCATTGTGGCGGGGTACGGCCGATCGAGTGTTCAAGGAAGGATGGTGCCACCAAGAATGTTTTCCACCTTCTCGCAGTAATTCACACCCATGCTGCCGGAGATGACGGAGAAACTGCTCCCGCTTCATACGGCGATGGGAGCTTCTTCAAAATTCCCACCGGCCGCGCCGAGCGCTTCCTGTCGATTCAGTTCCAGCGCCTCCTTCAGAGTTACACGAAGGCTCTCCATGAGCGCCTCTCGTGTTTGCTCTTGGCAATTGACGCCAGGGACTTCCTCGATCCAGCCAATCCACCACCCAGCATCTTCCTTGATGACCGCCGTGTAGTTCTGTCCCATTTCGTTCCCTGCCCCTCCGTCATACTCCGCCAAGGATGTACCGCATGATCAGCACGAAGCCCTTCAGCCTACGTACGGCCCCTACAGTTTGTCAACGCGCAGACTGGCGAGCAAAGGAGGACGCATCTCCTGTCTCCCTCGCTCTCCCTCACGCCCGACAAGGAGATTACAGTCAAGAGAGGGACGGCCGCGCGTTGCCGACACTGGGGGGCCCACTCTGTTCTTCGTGCTCTGCCTCACCACCGACGAGTATATTTTGTGGCGTCGGAAGGGTTCCGAGCGAGGTTGCGGAGCGCGCGGGGGACCCGCTGAGGTCCTGGCGAGTAGGAAAGCGGGAACTGACCGAGTCCGTGAGGGAATTCCCGAAGGCTTCCACTCACCAGGACCCAGAAGGGTCGCGCAGCGAGGCGCAGAAGCGGGCAACACTCCCGGCGCCACGGCTCATCCTTCCGGCGGCAACTTGATTTCCCGCACGTCCCCGAACGACGCCAGCGCCTTGGCGAGTCCTTCCGGCGAGCCGACGGCGAGCACCCGAACCCGCGCCGGGTCCAGATACTTCTTCGCCACGCGCAGTAAATCATCCTTGGTCAGCCTGACCACCTGGTCGCGCAACTGCTGCAGCCAGTCTTTCGGCAAGCCGTCATACTCCAGGTCGATCAGCCGCCCGATGATGCCGGCGGAACTCGCGAACGAAAAGACGAACGCGTTGACGAACGAGTCCTTCGCCTCGGCGAGTTCCGCGTCGCTCACCGGTTCCGTTCGAACCCGCTCCATGTTGGCCAGGAAGCGGCCGACGACCTCCTGCGCGGAGGCGAGCTTGGTTTCCGCCCGCATGGACCAAAGCCCCCGTTCGCGGACGTTCGCCTGCAGCCGACTTCCCACCGAGTAGGCCAACCCGCGATTGGTCCGAACATCCTTGAACAGGCGGCTTCGAAAGCCTCCGCCGCCGAGAATGTCGTTCAGGATGGCCAGCGCCGGATAGTCGGGGTCCGTTTCCTTGAGCGTCAACTGGCCCACACGCAGGTGCGCCTGCGACGTGTCCTTGCCGACGTAATGAACCGACAGCTTCCCCTCGGCCGGGCCCGTGTCCGCAACCGGCGGCAACGTCAGAACCGGCACCTCGCCCCGCTCCCAGTCGCCGAACGTCTCGCGAAGGAGTTGGAGCATCGCCTTCTTGTCGAAATCCCCGCTCACGCCCATGATCAAACCATTCGGATGGACGTGGGCGTGATGAAACGCCGCCACGTCCTCCCGCGTGATGTTCTTCACCGATTCGAACGTGGATTCCCGCGCGTAGGGGTGGTCCGCCCCATAGACCAGTTTGGTGAATTCCCGTGAGGCGATCGATCCCGGCTGATCCTGCCGGCGCCGGATCGATTCGAGCGCCTGCAACCGGATCAACTCCAGCCGCTCGGGTTCGAAGGCGGGCGTGCGCAGCAGGTCGGCGAAGATGCGCAGCCCGGTCTCCAGGTCTTTCTTCAGCACGTCCAGGCTCGCCGATCCCGACTCGTCGCCGATGCTGAACGAGACCGATGCCGCAATGTGCTCCAAGGCTTCGTCGACCTCCTTCGCGCTCATCTTGGACGACCCTCCGTCCCGCATGAGCTGGCCGGTCACCTCGGCGAGTCCGGTCTTGTCGGCCGGATCGAGCCATGATCCCACCCGCATCATGGCGGCCAGATGCACGAGAGGGAGTTCATGGTCCTCGAGCAGGTACACGACCATCCCGTTGTCCAGCACCACGCGCTCGGCGTCAGGGGGCGCGAACGTGACGGGGCTGAATTTCATCGCGCGGGGATCGGGTAAGGTCGTCGGGGACGCCGCCCCGGCGGAAGCGACCGTGCCAGACCAGGCCATCACGACCAGCAGGAGTGCCAGCCAGAGCCGCGCCCGGTGGTGCGCTCGCGCGGCCACCGGCGGGAGGTATGTGCTCAGAATCATGGCCGTCCCTCCTCGATTCCCGGCTTCGGCCGCTGCGCCATCCTCTCGGTGCCGGGCGTTTTGACCAGCGTGACCACCGTGCGATGGCTCTTGCTGAAATACTGCTTGGCGACCCGCTGCACGTCCGCCGCCGTCACCGCGGCGATCCGATCGCGCCCCTTGATGAGGTACTGCCAATCGCCCGCCACGGTTTGATAATAGGACAAGGAGCCGGCCAGGCCGCTGCTCGACCGGAGCGACCGGGTCAAGGCGGCATCCAGATTATTGAGGACCTTTTCCAGTTCCCGTTGGGTGACCGGTTCGGTCTGCAGGCGCTCCAGTTCGGCATACACCTCCGCTTCCACCTCGGCGGTGGTGTGCGGCGCCCGCGGTGCCGCACTGATCACGAAGAGATTCGGGGTTCTCGACCCGGGGAAGCTGGTATCGGCATCCACCGACACGGCCACTTTGGCTTCCCGAACCAGCCGCTCATGCAGCCGCGACGTGACGCCGTCCGAGAGGATCGACTCGATGACGTCGAGCACGTAGTCGTCCGGGTGGCCGATGCCCGGCTTTTTGTACCCGATCAGCACGACCGGCTCGGCATCGAACTCGACTTCCACTCGCCGCTCGCCCCGCTGCAGCGGCTCGGCGGTGAACACCGGCGGAGGGATCGGCGACAGCGGAATCTTTCCAAACGTGTTCTCCACCAACTTGATCACCTCTCCGGGGTTGATGTCGCCGACGATGGCGATCACGGCATTGTTGGGACCGTAATAGGCCTTGAAGAAGCGCTCCGTGACCGCCGGGGTGAGACCTTGGATATCCGCCCCCCAGCCGATGGTCGGGAATTGGTACGGATGCGCCTGGAAGGCCGCCGCCGCCAACGCCTCATACAACAACCCGGCCGGGCTGTCGTCGGTGCGCAGACGACGCTCTTCCATCACGACCGCCCGTTCCTTATAGAACTCGCGCATGACGGGATTGGCCATCCGGTCGGCCTCGATGGCGGCCCACAACGGCAGCCGATTCGCCGGGAGACTCACGACGTAGCGCGTGACGTCCTTGCCGGTCGAGGCGTTCATGCCCACCCCCCCCTGACGTTGATAGAGGAGCGGAATTTCGTTCTCGATCACGAACTCCCCGGCCTTGGCCTGTAACTGCGCGAAGCGCCGCTCCAGTTCCGCCACTTTCGCCAGGGCCGACTCATCCGGCGTCTCACCCCGTTCGGCCGCCGCGGCCACCTTGCGCCGGATCCGTTCCAATTCCTCGTTGACGCGATCCAGCTGCTGCAGCAGCGGACGCTCCTTCTCGTAGTTCGTCGTCCCCAGCCGGCGGGTCCCTTTGAAGGCCATGTGTTCGTACAGGTGCGCGACCCCCGTTTGGCCGGTCACCTCGTTGATCCCCCCGACCCCGAACGTGACGTTAATGGACACCACCGGGGCATGGTGCCGCTCGACCATCAACAACCGCAGCCCGTTTTTCAGTTTGTGCTCGATGACGCGGTCTTTCAAGGCGGAGATGTCGGCCTGAGCCACAGGGAGACCGAGACTCAGGCCGAGGAAGACGAAGAGAACGAGCATGGAGGACGCGCAACGACCGACCCGGCGTATCGGGCTCTGGCTGAATCGGACTCTCACCCTGTTGTTCATGTAAAAATCTCCATCAGGTCTTCGGGGCGTTCGATAAACCACTCGGGCCGACAGGCTCGCATGCGCTCGTGATTCCCCATGCCGTAGCCGACGGCGCAAACCCGGATCCCGGCGTTATGCCCCCCGTTGATGTCGTTGGTGCTGTCGCCGACCAGGACCGCCCGATCCTTGTCCACGCCTGATTCTTCGAGGATGTGCAGCAACATGCCCGGCTCCGGCTTCAGGCCGAACCCGTTGTCCCCACCCACCACGTGCGTGAAATGATGGTCGCCGAGGCCCTTGAGGATCACCTTGGTATATTCCAGGGACTTGTTGGTCGCCACCGCCTTGAGCTTCCGCCCGAAATGCGACAGAACGGTTTCGATCCCGGGATAGTAGGCGGTGCGGTCGAGGCAATGATCGAGGTAATGACCACGAAACACCCGCAGGGCCTCGGCGTACCGTGTCTCGTCCATCTCCCCCACCGCGAGCCGCAGCAATTTCTTGACTCCGTCGCCGACGAATCCGAAGATGTCCTCCTCCGGGCGCTCCGGCAGCCCGAGCTCGCGCAGGGTCAGATTGACGGACAGGGCAATATCCCATTTGGATTCGATCAGCGTGCCGTCGAGATCGAAAATCAGCAAGTCGATCGCAGTGCGCATCATTTGGCCTTCTTCAGCGCGTCTTGGAGGCTCGCCAGTTGTTCACGGTGATCGAGATCGGTTTCGTCCAGCCACGCCTGGCGCACATGGTTGATCATGCGCTTCTGGCCGACGTGCGGCGGCCAAATCGGTTCGACGATCCGCCACCGATTGCGGACCGCTTTCACCCGGACCCGAATTTCCTCGGTCGCGCGCTCGGGGAGGAACGAGCCCTTTTCATAATACACGGAACCGAGCACGGTGAACGTGACCGGAATCACGACTTCGAGATTGCTGACGACCTCCCATTGGGCGAGGTCCTCGGCGATCGTGAAGCCGTCGATGACGACCACGCGGCCCCAGACGGGATCGGGACCCCACCCGACGAACGGGCGGAGGGCTTCGTAGGTGGAGGCACCCAACCGCGCGCCTTTGGAGTCCAGCGTGACGTAGCGCCTCACCACGTCCACGGGATTATGCTTCAGCCCGCCCGTCTGCGTCTGACCCTCGCCGGCTAGGCCTCCGATGAGGAGCAGCCCCACTAAGAAGACGCACCACCCTCGCGGACAACCCGGCACGACGCGGGCCGGCCGACCGCTGCGATCCTCCGCCATCACCCAACCTCGTGCAATTTCATCAAGTTCGTTCCTCCCGGTTGTCCGGCCACGACGCCGGACACCATGACGATCCGGTCGCCGGTGTGCGCAAGGCCCTGCTCCTTCAGAAACTGGTCGATGTGCCGTGCCCGGTCGTCACCCTGCTCCATGACGGGAAAACACTCGGCGCGCACGCCCCACAACAGGGCGAGCCGTCGACGGACGGTTTCGGTCGGCGTCAGGGCCACGATCGGTACGCGCGGCCGTTCTTTCGACAACAGGCGCGCGGTTCGGCCCGATTCCGTCAGGGCCACGATCGCCCGCGCATGGATCGCAGCGGCCGACGAGGACGCGGCGCGGCAAATCGCGTCCGAGATGCAATCGGTCGTCGGCGGCCGATCCGATTCGCGTTGGTAGCGTGGAGGCATGGCCTGTTCCGCCGCCCTCACGAGCTGATCCATGACGATCACCGATTGAACCGGATACTCGCCGGCGGCGGTTTCACCCGACAACATCACCGCATCCGTCCCGTCGAAGACCGCATTGGCCACGTCCGATGCCTCGGCGCGAGTCGGCCGCGGATGCCGGGTCATCGATTCCAGCATTTGCGTCGCCGTGATCACGAGCCGGCCCGCCCGGTTGGCGGCCTCGATGATGCGCTTCTGGAGTATGGGCACCACCTCCGGTCCCATCTCCACGCCCAGGTCGCCTCGCGCGACCATCACCCCGTCGGCGGCTTCGATGACCCTGTCCAGCCCGTCGATCGCTTCCGCCCGTTCGATCTTGGCAATGACCGGCTGCGTCCCGCCGAGGTCCCGAATGGCTTCGCGCGCCGCCGCCAGGTCCTCGGGACTACGTACAAATGAGAGCGCGACGTAGTCCACGGCCTGATCGATCCCGAATCGGAGATCGTGGCGGTCCTTATCGGTGACGGTCGGCGCATTGATCATCGTGCCCGGCAGATTCATCCCCTTGTTCGACCGGAGCACCCCTCCCGTCACGACCGTGCACAACACCTCCCCGCCGTCGATGGACACGACCCGCAGTTCCACGAGCCCGTCGTCGATCAGCACGCGCGCTCCCGGCCTCAGATCGCGAGCCAGTCGGGGATAGGTGACGGGCACGGTCGGCTCGCCGGACGGCCGGCGGCTCTGGTAGCCGTGCTGGCCCCCCGAACGGAGCGCGCCGCCCGTCAGCCGCACCTGATGCCCGGCCTCGATCCGAATGCCGTCCGGGGGCAGCACACCCAACCGGATGCGCGGCCCTTGCAGGTCCTGCAGGATCGCCACGTTCCGGCCCCGCCGGCCCCCTGCGTCCCGAACGGCCCGAATCATACCGGCATGGGCCTCGTGCGTGCCGTGAGAAAAATTCAGCCGCGCGACATCCATCCCGGCGTCCATCAACCGATCGAGGACCTCCGGCGCGGCGCTCGCGGGGCCGAGGGTGCAGATGATTTTGGCTTTGCGCATGAGTCTGGGCGGGACCACGCACCTCGCGAATTCTATCAGGAGGGTTCCCGAGGCCGCAATGAACACACGGAAAGGGCCGTTCCCCTCGTGCGGCGCCATTGCGGCAGTGTCGACGCGATACTGGACATGTTAGAGTGGTGGATCTCCGGGCCCGCTCAAAGCCGATGTTCGCACACGAGCGACTCACGCCGGTTCTGCGACGGATTGGTCTCCTAGCCTCGCTCTTCTGCGTGGGGCTCTCCTGGGGCGCGGCGCCGGCGTTTCCGCCGGATACGGCCTCCGCGCAATCCGTGGCGGCGTCGGAATCAAGGTCGCCCCTTTCGTCCACCGTTGCCCCATCGACCGGTCTTTCGCCCGATCAGGACCCCGGCCGATCCGGCGACCAGGCACGGGCGCGGGCCGTCCCCGAGATGGTCTACGACGTCCTGGCGCAACTCCAAGCGAGCCAGGGTCGACCTCTTCCAGGGTACGTCGGCGGACGGACCTTTGAGAATCGCGAGCGACGCCTGCCGAGGGGACGCTACCGGGAATACGACGTGAACCCGAGAGTTCCCGGCAAGCACCGAGGCGCGGAGCGGCTGGTCATCGAGCAACGGACCGGTAAGGCCTACTATACCGACGATCATTACCGTACCTTTGTGCCGATCAACTGAGGGAGTCATGCCGGCCTCACATCGCTTGCTCAGCACCCGGCCCCCCTGGGTCCACGTGCTTCCGCTCAAACCTGGCCAGACGGCCGAAACGGTATTGGACCCACCGGCGTCGCTCACGGTGACGACGCTCGACGGCCGCGTCTGCCCCACAAAGGAACGCCTGCTCCGCGAATTGGCTCGCCTGTTGTCGTTCCCGGATTATTTCGATCCGAATTGGGACGCGCTCGAGGAGTGCCTGCAAGACTTGGAGTGGCTGCCGTTTCAGGGACTCTTGCTGGTGATCGAACACGCAGGCCACGTCTTGCCCGAGGAGCCGAACGAGCGGCGCACCTGGCTGAGTATTCTCCGCGCCACGGGCCGGCATTGGGCCGCCCAGCGCCCCCGTCGCTCCTTCCGGACCATCTTGTCGGTGCAAGGCGGCGCGCACACCCTTCACGCAGATTGGCGCGTGCCCATCTGGAAACCCCGCTGACACGGGACGCGTCGGATGCCCGTGAACTCTCCTGAACGTCACCAACGCGCCACGGCCGTCCTGCCGAGGGGGCTGTGATGGGACTTTTCGATCGACTTACACAAGCACCCGGGCCGCTCATGGGCGGGAAGGAGGCAGGCCTCCCCGGACCGCTGCTGCGGGCGGCCGCGCATTTGCTGTGGAAGGAGAGTAGTATCGGAAGACTCGCCGGGCTGCGGCAGGCGTTCCAGAAGCACGGGCTCGCGGATATCGAGAATTCCTGGGTGAGTACGGGGCCGAATCTCCCGATCTCGCCCGCGCAGGTGAAACAGAATCTCGCAGGATGTTGAAAAGGTCCGCCAGCTTTGTTCTCGCGTCGCTCAGAGACTCACCGTACGGAAAAGAGCACGATCCCGCCTCCTCGCTCGCTGCGGCCTCGCCGGACGGCCTTTTTGACCATCTTGCGGGCTATTCTCATTCCATCTCCATCGGTTTCGGTTACGGCCGGCCTGGTGGCTCAGAAAGTTCTTCAATAGCCTGCTCGAGGCCCATCTCCTGGGAGAATTGGCGGGCAAGGCCAGCATGTACCCGGATACCCTCAGTCAGCACCCGGCGATCATCCTCCCAGATCTGATCGATAAGCTGACTCCCGAGGACAAGACCCCGGAGACCAATCTGCTCGAACAGGGTCTCGCGCTGCTGAGGGGAAAACTCGGTTGAAGACGACGTTCCGTTCCGACACACGAAGGGGGAGTCGTGCGCCGCACGACTCCCCCTTCGTGTGGCACTGATTGCGATCTCAAGAGAGCAGCGCTGTCACCGGTTCCGCACGCATCTGGCCTTCCAGCGGTTGCACCTTCCTGAGGCCGGCTCGAAGCCGGGCTCGATAGTGGAACGCATGGAAGGGGCAGATGCCGTGCGTGGCCCGCCGATCAAAGAACGGGGCACGTTCTCCGATCAACGCCGGCTTGCCTTCTTTCTCGCACCAGGCACAGACCACTTTCATTCGTGAGGCTCTTTCATCCCTATCCGGTTGATCGACGTCGACCGTGAAATTCCAGATCCCAGTAGGAAGCAATCCCGATACCAGCGGGTAGAGTCGCGTAACCGGTCGGAATGACGTCGGCGGCGAGGTTTCATTATCTTCAACGGATGTAGCGGCCGTATCAAAAAAGATACCTCGGATGTATCTCGCTCCAGCCGGACTTGATCTATACGTACCCTCCAGACCATCGCGTTTGGTGGAAGGGGCGGAGCCCTCCTCGACATGGTGAGGCAGGGCGACCTGGGCAATCACCTCGGCTCAACAAGCGGTCGGGCTCGCCCTTCCATTTTTTTCTCAACTCCGCGCTGCGCCTGCTTTCCAAGTCTGCGATTGGAACCCGGGCCGCGCGCGGACGGCCGACATCGAGCTCCAGACCAGAAACGGCGGGAATCCCGGCTCCTCAGACAACCGACACCGCATACATGGACCGGCGACGATGCTCGGACCCACGAGGCTCAGTGGCGGCTGGTCCCTCCGCTCCCCTCGAAGTCCCACAGAGCACTAAGTAGGCTTCGAGATGCACCCTGCAGATGCCATGAGTCGGTCGCTCGTCCAGAAACGGAGCTCGCTCTCCGATCAGCGACGGTTGCCCGTCTCGTTCACACCACGCGCAGATGATCTTCACGGCGTATCTGGCCTCCCGATGCTGGGCGTTCGATGCCTGCGAAACACACGTAAGTCCTTCGCAAGAGTCGGACCGCGAAGCCCGGTTCTCGTGAATGGACAAAACATCAACATCGGCACATAGATAGCGAGTCGAGCGCTTTCGCACGCCGCGTGACGAGGTGAAGGGGGTGTAGGGCTCCGGCTATAGTCATCGTGAATTCGACCTGGGGATTCTTACAGTGCTCTTGTCCTCGTTTCATCGACAAGACCGCCACGACGGCCAGGCTTGACCCTGATAAAAATGACATGATACCGTGCGCCGCTTTTATGAAGACCACGCGATCGCAGAAATTGTTCGAGGCGGCCCAGCAGGTCATTCCCGGAGGCGTGAACAGCCCCGTCCGTGCGTTTCGCGCCGTCGGCGGCGTGCCTCGGTTCATCAAGCGAGCCAAAGGCGCGCGGCTGTATGACGTCGACGGGAACAGCTACATCGATTATGTCCTGTCCTGGGGACCCATGATCCTCGGGCACGCGCCCTCATCAGTCCTCCAGGCAATCCGCCGCGCCACCGGCAACGGCACGAGCTACGGCGCCCCGACCGAGCTCGAAGTCAAGCTGGCCAGGATGATTCGCGACGCAATCCCGTCCATGCACAAAGTGCGGCTGGTCAGTTCGGGCACCGAAGCGGTCATGAGCGCGATCCGCCTGGCCCGCGGGTTCACCAAGCGCAATAGGGTTCTGAAATTCGAAGGGTGCTACCACGGCCACAGCGACTATCTGCTCGCCAAAGCCGGATCGGGTCTGGCCACCTTGGGCATTCCGGACTGTCCCGGTGTTCCGGCCGATTTTACGAAATACACGCTCACCGCCCCGTACAACGATCTGCGTACGACCACGCAGTTGATCGAGCGGCACGCGCACGATCTGGCCTGCGTGATCGTCGAGCCGGTCGCCGGCAACATGAACGTCGTTCCGCCCGCACCCGATTTCCTCCCGGCATTGCGGGAGCTGACTCGCGCGCACGACGTACTGCTGATTTTCGACGAAGTGATTACCGGATTCCGCGTGCAGTACGGCGGCGCGCAAGCGCTGTATGGGGTGACGCCCGACCTCACGATTCTTGGGAAGATTATCGGCGGAGGGCTGCCGGTCGGCGCCTACGGCGGACGGGCGGACATCATGGGCCTGATCGCCCCTGCGGGGCCGGTGTACCAGGCCGGAACACTGTCAGGGAATCCGCTGGCGGTCACGGCCGGGATCGAAACGCTCACTCAGCTCAAAAAGAGAGGCGTGTACACGCAGCTTGACCGGCAAGCTGCCGCTCTGTCGCAGGGGCTGGGCGAGGTGGCCAAGAAAGCCGGGGTGGATCTCTACCAGACGCGGGTGGGTTCGATGATGGGCGCCTTCTTCACGAAGGGTCCGGTCATGGACTGGGAAACCGCAAAGACGGCCGATACGCAGCGCTACGGAAAGTTCTTCCACGCCATGCTGGAGCGGGGCGTGTATCTCGCTCCCTCGCAGTTCGAGGCGGCGTTCGTGTCCACCGCACATAAGCCGGCCGACATCACCGCCACGCTCACGGCTGCCCAGGCCGCGCTCAAAGCCCTCTAAAACGTCATGCATCAATCGTCAGCCGTCAATGGGCTGGAAAACGAGCCGTCCTTCATGCAGCCGGGCCTCCTCACGTTTGACGAATGACGAGTGACGTTTTTTGGCTTGGTGCGGCCTAGGCGGAAGGCCATTTTGAACAAGATGGTGTATCGGCTCGGATACGGAACCATCGGTCCAGATACAGGCCTTTCGATGGGTTATTCGTCCTCGTCCTCCATTTCGAGCGCTTCCTGCCGTCGTTGTTCCTCCATCGCGTTGTGCAGCAACATCCGGATGAACATGGAGTAGAGCGACCCCTTTTCCAATGTTCCGCCCGGCGGCACCGCGATGCGGCCTTCCTTGATCATCTTATCCAACCAGGCCTTTTGATCCGGCGCAATCAGGATCGGAATCTCCACCAAACCGACTTTGCCAAACATATCCATGGCTTGAACCTCCGTTTTCGTAATCCGTCAACCGTCGACCAGTGCCTTGAATCGTGATCCGTTGCAGTGAGTCTCGCGAGGAGAGCGACATCCGGTGCTGCAGTCCGGGCCATTTCAGCACGCGGTTTTCGGCAATGTCAATCGCAAGGGCGCCCGTTCCGTTTTGCACGCTCGTCACGGCGCACAGGTTTTGCAATCCCGCCAGAGCTCATGTTCCATGAGCCCTGGAGGACCTCGATGAAATTCCGATCGCGTTCATTGTGGATCACGCTGCTGATCAGCCTATTACTATTCGAGAGTACGGCGACCGGCGACGCTCGGCATCTGCAGCCCGGGCGAGCGCAGGGCCATCCGCCACGCCAGGTCGCGCCGCCGGCTCACCAGCCTCCTCACAAGACCATCCCGAAGTCCCACGGCCACGGACCGCGCCACGTCTCGCCACCGACCCATCAGCACCACCACGGCCACACACGACCGCATGTGAGCTCGGGGCACACGCCGGGACCACGCGCGGGCATGTCGAAAACGCTTCGTTCACGCGGCAGACTTTCAATGGGCAAGAGCGGAACCCGATCCCGCAAATCCTCCGCCCGTCGCTCGCTCGGTCAGACTCGCGGACTCCGCAGCCTTCCGCGTGCGGCCTTTCCCACGGACCTACGTGGACCGACTGAGGTGGACGGCCGATTTCTCCGACCGATCGACGGAGATACCTTCACTCTGAACGGGCTCAAGATCCGAGTCGGCGGGATGGACGCCCCCGAGTTGGGGACGCCGGGTGGAAGCGAAGCCGCGCATCGGTTGGCGGCGATGCTCGAGGAGGGCCGGGTCACGATCGTGCCCAGGTCACGTGATATCTACGGCCGCACGGTGGCGGATGTGTTCATGAACGGCGAGAACCTCGCCGAGCGCATGATCGCGGAGGGATACGCGCGGCGCGGATAGCGGAGCGTTGGTCGTCAAGCGACAAGCGTCATTCGTCAACCATGAATCAACAGGGCGACGAACTGTTGGGCCACACCGATGTGAGGACGACCATGATCTACACACACGTCCTGAATCGGGGTGGCAAAGGTGTGCGGAGCCCAGCAGATGCGCTGGTCCAAGGATTGAGCCCCTCGCAGCTATAACGGAACTATGCCGGTTTGTATAACACGCCGATGAGACAGCATGGAGAACATTGACAAGTGATTGAACGCGCGCAAGAATCCCGCCCCAGCGTGCAGTCAGTTGGTGCGTACTATGCCGGTCAGTATACTCAATAGATTCGCCATGAAGCGCCCAAACACTAGAACCTATCTCAAAATAGTTGTGTCGATAATAGAAGTGCCTATAATGCGCCCGCATACTGCGGCTGCGCGACGACCAATGGGAACGAATTCGGGAGCATTTTCCCGAGGAACATATCCCCGAAGGCCGCCCCGGCCGCAAACCGGTGCCGGCCCGCGCCGTCTTGGAGGCCGTGCTGTGGCTCCTGAACACCGGGGCGCAGTGGCACATGCTGCCGCAGTGCTATCCCAACTACAAAACGGTGCATCGCCGATTCCAGCAGTGGTGCGAACGCGAGGTGCTGCGGGAAATTCTCTCGCAGTTGGCGAATACCTTGCGCGAAGAAGGCGCGATCGACGAGCGCGAGAGCTTCATTGACGCGACGTTTGCGGCCGCCAAGGGCGGCGGCGACGCGGGGGGGCTCACCAAGCGCGGCAAAGGCGTGAAGATTCTGGCGATTGTGGACCGCCATGGGTTGCCGCTCTCGGTCAGTACGCATGCAGCCAATCATCATGAAGTCACGTTGGTACAATTGAGTTTCGACTTCTACATGCTGGAGGCTAAGCCCGAACATCTTATTGGTGATCGCGCCTATGACAGCGATGGCCTCGATGACGACCTCAAGCAGGACGGCGTGAACCTGATCGCGCCGCACCGCTCCACGCGGAAGCTGAAGACCCAAGATGGCCGTCATCTGCGCCGCTACCAACGGCGGTGGCTCGTCGAGCGCTTCTTTGCCTGGCTGCAATGGAAGCGGCGATTGCTGATCCGCTGGGAGTACTACGCCACCAACTTTCTGGGTTTTGTGCAGCTCGTATCCATCACCATGCTACTCAAGCAATTTTGAGATAGGTTCTAGACACGTTGGCCTCGATTCACAGTGCCTTTCCTACTTGCTAGACGGCATCGCGGGTATCAGTGAACCGACGGATTCCTTGGCTGAGGAGAAAAAAGCCCTCCTGCGTACCTGGTTCTATCAACCCGGAACTTTCATTCTCAGTGAGACCGCGATTTCCGAGGTGGCGAAGATCCGGAACTATGATCGCCGCAGGTTTCACGAGAGCTTCATTCAGACGCTGTTCCTCGACTATCCCGTTCGCGACGTGGCTGCGGTCCAGGCCCGCGCTGCACACTTCCAACGGTCTCATCCCAAGCCGAGTGACTGCCGGATCTTGGCCGAAGCTGAGGAACTTCAGCTGGATTTCTTGCTAACCTACGACCATGATTTTTGGAAGCGGCTCTCTGCCACCTCTTCAACGACCAAGCTAAGGAAGGTCTGATTAATTCACGGTTTCACTGAGCAACCTGTTCCAAGGGTGGTCAACACAGGCATCCGGCTGGGAATCCGATGGTCCGGAAGCGTCGTCGTCGGGGTTCGCCCGCCGTCCGACG
>JBDIVW010000057.1:0-14016 GCA_039794185.1 Candidatus Inralta sp.
TACCATACGGCACCTCCGGCTTGTGGGTGGCACGGCGCGCGAACGCCGTGGATGGGTGGTGATCACCGCCCCATCCTACTCACAGGCCGGAGGTATTTTAAGAACGTATTTTGGACAAGAGTGGGTCTGACCCCTATATTTGTTTGACCCCTATATTTGTTCCTGGTGCGATCCTTGTGAACTCGGCCCAGGCCTGGCTCGGGAGGGCGGGATCGTCGAAGCATTGACATGCCCCGCCTCGGGGCGTACGTTCGCAACCAACCGCTCGCGCAAGCAGTAGTCTGCGTCCGCCTCCGCGATCATCGGGTGGCGTGCAGGCAGGCGGTGGGCGCGTCGCCGTCGCGCGAGGGACGGGCGGGGCCCTTGAAAGGACGAGGTCGAGACTTTCCCCGATCCCGGTAGTCGGGCACGGACGGCCACTCGCGACCCCTCGGTGTCCTCTCGTTTTCTCAATCCCGCTCGGCGGTGAGCGGGGATCGTCTCCGGGAGCACGCATGCAAAAGACACGCATCATCTGCACGATCGGTCCAGCCACGGCCTCCTACGAGATGCTGCAGAAGATGTACGAGGCCGGCATGAACATCGTGCGGCTGAACATGTCCCACGGCGACCACGAGTCCCACGCCAAAGTCATCCAGCACGTCAAGACGCTCAACAAGAAGGTGAAATTTCCCATTCCCATTCTGCTGGACACGCAAGGCCCGTCGATCCGCACCGGCGACCTCTCCAACGAGCTCGATTTGCGGCAGGGCGCCGTCGTGTCCGTCAGCACGCGCGGACCGCTGGACGTGGAAGAGAGCTCGATCCACATCGACTACGCGGACCTGCTCGAGGCGGTGAACGTCGGGGACAAGATCACCGTGGACAATGGATTGATCAATTTCGAGGTTCTGGAGAAGAACGAGCGGACGATGCGGTGCCGTGTCTTGGACGGCGGCCTCTTGAAGAGCAAGCGCCACGTCAATCTCCCGGGGATCCGAGTCAATCTGCCGGCGATCACGCAAAAGGACGCCAAGGACATCCTCTTCGGCTTGGAACTGGACGTGGACTTCATCGCCCTGTCGTTCGTGCGCGAGGCCGGCGACATTCGGCAGCTCAAGGCGCTCATGGGCGACAAGGTCGGGAGGGTGAAGATCATCGCGAAGATCGAGGATCAGGAGGGCGTGCGCAACCTGGAAGAGATCGTCAAGGAATCGGACGGCATCATGGTCGCGCGTGGAGATCTGGGGGTGGAGATCAACCTGGAAGACCTGCCGAATACGCAGCGCACGATCGTGCAACTCTGCGCGGAGTACGGGAGGCGCGTGATCGTGGCGACCCATCTGCTCGAATCCATGATCCACCATCCGCACCCGACCCGCGCCGAGGTGACGGACGTCGCCAACGCGATCTATGAAGAAGTCGATGCCGTCATGCTGTCCGGCGAAACCACGGTGGGGAAGTATCCGGTGAAGTGCGTCGAATACCTGCGCAAGATTGCCCTCAAATCCGAGACGATCCCCGGCTTGCAGTTTGCGAAACGCTTGCGCAATGCGGGAAACAAGCAGCAACTGGCGGCCGCGGCCGTCCAGCTCGCCGAGGGAGTGCAGGCGAGGGGCATCGTCGTCATCACCAGGCGTGGCCTCATGGCCGATCTCGTCGCGAACTGCCGTCCGTTCTCCACCAACATCTACGCCTTCACCAACATGAGCCAACCGCGGCGGACCATGCTGCTCGACCGCGGGGTCCTTCCTTTCAAGATCGATTTCAGCTCGGACCCCGAGAAGACGCTGCAAACGGCCTTCCGGATCCTGAAGGACCGTGAACAGTTTCAGGCCGGGGACAAGGTCGTGATCATCTCGGATGTCCTGGCCCAGCCACGGATCGACTCGATTCAGATCCGCGACGTGCCCCCGGACGACCTCCAACCCGGCGTGCCCTCCGGGCCGGGGTGAGCCCACCTTCCTCACCCCGCGATCAGCGTTCATTGATGAGACGGGGACAGGTCTTGCAATCCGACATCGTCGACCGTATGGCGCCTAGGAATCGCCGGACTGAAAGTCCCGGCCGGTTATCAGGCGCTCGGCCTGCCCACCCGATTGACGGTTGACGGTTGACCAGGGACATCAGGAGATACACGCCCGTATCTCGCCGGATACACTCGCCGATCGTTCGTCGCCTCGCATGTCGTGGATTTCGGGCGGGTTCACCCCGGCCTCTCGTTTGCAATTGCCTGCTGTTGGATAACGGCGCAGCCACCATCACCGAGAGGTCCGACATGATACGTTTCTCCGCCATCCAGTTCAGAACGCTCGTCGCGCTGGTCGTCACGGTGCCGGCGCTCGCTCCCTTTGCCTGGGCGGCCAGCGGCGCCGTACGGCCGGGGAGCGGGTATTCCATCGCGTCCGCGCCGCTCGACGCGACCAAACCTCAGTACACCATCAATGACGTTCGGACCTACGTCATCGCGGGCTGCGTCCCGAAGAACCTGCCCGTGCGAGGTCCGGTCGGCTCCGTCTGGGTGGCCTGCAACGATCTGGATTACGCGAAGGACAAGGTGGTCGAGAGCGAGTTCGTCTCCTGCCTCGATATTTTCCGGAACGGCGTGCTGCAGGGGCTGTTCATCAAGGAGGTGAACAACCGCACGTGGGAGTCGTTCCGCTTTTCCTGCCGCGAGCTGCAGCCGGACGGCACCGTCGGCGACCGCTGGGAGAAGAGTCCGTTCCTGTTCAATTACGAAAAGGAGGGCAAGCTCTTCGAAACCACCGTGCCGACCGGGCGGCTCTCATTCGGGATCTTGGAAGTCTACAACAAGCTGCAACTCCGGGAGAGCTTGCTGCAGGTCGCGATCGAACATGCGACGGCGGCAGACATCCACGAGAACGGCCTCAAGGGAAAGGGCCCGGAGGTGATCCATCTCAGCGACAAGGTGCCGAACGCATTCGGATTGGGCGGTTTGATCGGCATTCAACATTGGCAGTGCCCGCCGGGCATGGTGGTGACCGGCGCCGCGATCGGCCATGTCCCCAATAAGAAGGACAAGCACACCCGGCCGGTTTATCTCCTGCTGGAGTGCCGCAAGCTCCTGCACGGCTGACGGGCCTTGACGGGGAGGAGGCCCGCTCACCTGGCCGCGAGCGCGCGTGGATCGATCATGTGTCCCGTCATCGTGCCTTCCACGGCGGCCAGATAGGCTTGGGCGACCGTCGCGGCCGGCAGGCCGAGCGACGGGTCCATCTTGAGCGCGACCAAGGTTTCGGTCACCCAGGGCGGGCTCACCACGTTGATACGGATGCCGCGCTGGAGTTCCAAAGCGGCGGCGCGGACGAAGCCTTCGAGGCCCGCATTCACCATGCTGATCGAGGTGCTGCCTTTCATGGGCTCCCGACCGAGGACGCCGCTGGTGAGGGTGAAGGAGCCTCGGTCGCTGACGAACTGCCGGCCGATCCGCACGAGATTGGCTTGTCCCATGAGTTTGTTGGAGAGCCCGACCTGATAGTCCGCCTCCGTCAACTCGTCCAGGCTCCCGAATTTCGCGACGCCCGCCGTGCTCACGAGCGCGTCGAAGGCGCCGATGGCGCGAAACAGTTGCGTGATGGAGTCCAGTGACGCGAGGTCCACGCGAAACTCGCCTCCCCTGTGACCGACCGTGACGACGTCATGACGTCCGGACAGTGCGGCGACCACTGCGGCCCCGATCGTTCCCGTCGCCCCTACTACGATCACTCGCATCGCGCGTCCTCCTTGTGGCGTCTCTGGTCTATGCCGGGCATGGACTCCGGGTCAGATTAGGCGCCGCAGCCGGCAGGAAGCAACAGGGCCGGACGAGAGTTTCCCGGCGATTCTCGGCGCGCGGCGGCGCCGTGGTCATGGCCACCTTGACAGGGTTACGCGTCGGGACTAGCCTGATCGCCGTCGCGCGGTGCGCAGCCGTTCTGGGG
Organism: Candidatus Inralta sp.; assembly: GCA_039794185.1. Taxonomy (GTDB): domain Bacteria; phylum Nitrospirota; class Nitrospiria; order Nitrospirales; family Nitrospiraceae; genus BQWY01. Next base: position 3,921 of record JBDIVW010000057.1, read on the forward strand.
AGGGCGAAGAGGATCTTCCACAGGAGGGCCTGTCATGAATCAGAAAAGACGCCTCCACGATGCGATCGTGGGACTGGTGGTGACGGCTGGTGTGGCGCTGGGGCATTCTGTGAGCGCCCAGTGGCTCCTGCTTCCGGCGGTGATCGGTGTGACGCTGATTCAGAGCGGCATCACGGGTTTTTGCCCCATCTACTTCGCGCTTGATCGCCTGCTGCCTTCCCTTGGCGCGTCCGATCCGTCCGCCTGTTGAGCGAGGTCAGCGCCTCCAATTTCAGAGATAGGACTGAGTCGCTGGCCGTCCTCGGCGAAGGGGCGAGGACGGTCATGGCGCACGGCCCTGGATTGAGTCAGGACGAACTTGGCGCAAGCGTTCATCGCCGTTATTGGTCTGGTGGCGGCCATTGTGACCTTCTGTCTCATGCGGTTCCCGGGCTATCGCCGACCCCAGTTTAGGCAGTACGGGGCCTTTTCGATCCTGGCGTCTCTCCTCGGGGCGGCAGTCATCCTCACCTTGGTCGTCCTGATGGTCCTCGCGCAGGGCGCCTGGCAGGCTCGGTAGTTCGGTCCCCTGCGCGAGGGGGCCGGCCATCACCTGAAGGAGCCCCGCATCCGCGCGGTCTGGGCGTCACCCGGAGTCACCCAATGGCCTATCTGCGATATTCGACGGAGTGTGATTGGTATGTCTTCGACGAGTCCCGGAAGGGCGACCCCGAGCATCGCCTTGCCGTGTGGCACAAGGATCACCAGGCCCAAGGGGCTTCGTATGCCGAACGCATGATTCGGCGAATGCTGGAGTCGGGGGATTACTCACCCGTTCCCGGGTACCAACCGCACCATAAACTCCTGCTTCGCGAAGCGTTCGAGGCGTGGCTCAATGAGCAATCCAGTTCGGAGATCTAGCATGAAGACATCAGGGCATAGGGGGTGGGGTGTCTTGATCCTGGTCGGGTTGTGGCTCGCCGGGTGCGCCGAGCTGGCGTATCGGCACATGAACGATCCGTCACGGGATGCTTGGCAGAAACCGAAGGACGTGATCGAGAAACTCGGCCTCGCACCAGGGTCGAGAGCGGCGGACTTGGGCGCCGGCGGGGGCTACTTCACATGGCATCTCGCGGACGCGGTGGGCCCGCAGGGCACCGTCTATGCCGTCGAGATCGACGAGACCGCCTTGGGCATCATCAAGCAAGAGATGGCCGCGCGGGGTCTCACCACCGTGGTGCCGATCCGCGCCGAGGCCGGGGATGCGAAACTGCCCGAGCCGGTCGATCTGGTGTTCACCTGCGACACCTACCACCACATGGACGATCGCGCGGCCTACTTCCGATCGCTGGCTCGCTATCTCAAGCCGGACGGCCGCGTGGCGATTCTGGATTTTCACCCCCACGGGTTCTTCTCCGGGCTCCTCGGCCATGGGACGGCCAAGGAAGACGTCCGGCGCGAGATGGAAACCGCGGGCTACCGGCTCACGGCGGACTTCGACGTGATCGACCGCCAGCATTTCCAGATCTTCACTCGGAGCGAGCGCTGAGAGCCGTTCGAGCAACCGACTGGGCTCGATGCTTGCGCACACACCAAGGGCCCGGCGTTCGGGCCGATTGCCCGAGCCGAGCCCTTCGACTCACTGAAGCCTTACCGGCGTTGCGTCTGCATGCCGGTGCTCGTACCGTGGCCACGCCATTCGCCGTAGCCCCAGATCAACGCTCCCAGCAACATCACCGCGCCCACGCCGATGTCGTTCTGCATCGCGGGCCCAGTGTCCACGTACCCGAGCAGGAACGGCGCGGCAATCAGCCAGATGGCGACGACGGCCAGAATCCATGGCAGGTATCTCATGCCTTCCTCACCTCCTTTTCACGAGTCGATCTTGTCGATCCCGACGGAATGCTGGTGCTGTCTTCAACTGGGCGCCCTAGCCGGCCGGATGAGCGCGGGCGCTCTCCGTCTGTGACTCGGCCCTGGATTCACCGTGACCTTCCGCGCCGGATAACGGAATGGGAATGCCAAGCAGTTGTCGGCGCCGTCGCTCCTCTGCCTCACGCTCGGCGGCCTCTTGGAGGCCAAGATCCGTCATGGTGAGGACGAGGTCGTACGACTCCGTCACGTCCCGCACCTTCCGCACTTCGGCCAGCGCGATCATCGTCCGCTGGTCCTTCCACACGGTCTTCTTGACCGACAGCACATTCGGCCTCGGATCGAACTCCTCGATATTCTCGGCGATCGGTTCCCCATAGGATTCCTTCAGCCTGGCCTGAAGGCCCTCGTATCCCAGCGGGATGCGCTCCTGGTTGTACCGGATCGCCATCTCGCGCAACGCACCCCGATGAAAGCGATATTCGATTTGCCGGAGGTGACGATCTTTCGGCTGGACGACGAGCGTCCGTTGCCCGCGCTCTTTCGTATCCGCGGCCGTTCGGCCTATCTCGGGCGCGGCCACCGAGAGATCGTGGCGGGTCATCCCTAATCGCGCTCCCTGGAAGGAGCGGGGAAGCGCACTCGTGTACGATGTGGGCGACTCTCCGGCCTCAGCCGCCGAAGGCCAGCTTCCGCCGAAGAGGATGATCGCTCCGAGGACGAGCGACCCTCGTGCGATTCGACGACTCATGAGACTCATGACCACGTGCTCACCCTCCTTTCTCCCGTGCCCAAGGCATTCGCAGCCAGCGTCGACGCGGCCACCCCGCGCGCTCGAACCAGGCGAGGATTGACCGCTTGCCACGTGTCCACCAATCCGGTCGCATCGACGACCACCGCGGGCCCTCGATCTTGATGCGACGGGGTTTGCGCTCCTCCCGCTTGGGAAACCGAATGGTCAAGACCCCCTGCGCATAAGAGGCCGTGGATCGGCCGTGGTCCGCATACGAGGGTATGTGGAACGAACAGGCGAACGGGCCCTCCTTCATCTCGCGGGCGTGCCATGTCCCTCTCTCGATGGTCCCGGCCCGTCGCTCTCCCTTCACGAAGAGCGTCTGATTCTCGACCCGAGCGTCGACGTGATTCACCTCGACCCCGGGGATCGCGATTTGAACGCAGAACTGGTCGCCGGTTTCGTAGACGTTGCACTCCGGGGCCCAGGCGGAGGCCCAGGCGCCGACCGACCGAAGCGCCTCGCCCAGTAACCGATCGACTCGCGTTTCAAACGATGTCTCACCGAACAACGCCGGCATGTGGCTTTCCCAATCCATGGTCATCGTCACACCCCTCCCTCTTTGGATCGACGTTACGACGTGCTGTTGCTGTTGGACTGGAAAGGAAGGATCGGCGAAGGGCCGGTACGTTCGGGGGCAATGACGGCCGTTCCAGACAGTGGGCCCTGCACCAAATCCATCCGGTCCAGCTAGGTCTCCGACGCCTTCACGAGTAACACAGGTTTGGCCGGGGTCAAGAAGGGGGCCCTGTGGAAGCCAACGGCCCGTTCGTTCGAGGACGAACGGGCCGTTCCGTTGGCGTCCCAGGGAGTCGACCGCCCTCAACCCACATTATCCGTGACTACTTCTACTGCAACCGCCGATACGCCGCTACGACGACGTCTCGCGTGGCGTCTGGGCGGTTTCGTCACGAACCGTCATGAATAATGGGGGTTAAGCCACTCTGACTTCAATGGCTTTGGGTTTGGCCCGTTCCGACTTGGGCAGGCGGAGATGGAGCACGCCGTCCCGGTATTCCGCCTTCACCTTGGCGTCGTCCACCGTATCGGGCAGCATGAAGCTCCGGACAAATTGCCCGTACGACCGCTCGATACGGTGGTACTTGCGCCCCTTTTCTTCGCGCTCCTGCGCGCGCTCGCCCTGCAGGGTGAGAATGCCGTTTTCCAAGGTGACCTTGACGTTCTCCTTCTTCACGCCCGGCAACTCCGCCTTGATGTGGAATTCCTCCTCGGTTTCGCTGATGTCCACGGAAGGCGTCCAATCCGCCTGCACCATCATTTCGTTGCCGTTCGAGGAGGCCGCGGAGCGGCCGAACAGACGGTTGAGGCGCGTGCTCATCTCCTCCAACTCGCGATACGGATCCCAGCGTACGAGATTCATAAACGGTTCCTCCTTTCTTCGTGTTGTCCGTCCGTGGTCGATGCGTTGACGCCTCGGCTCCCGGCACCGGCCGACCCGCCGGGCCGGACGCGCATGCGTCGGTCCTCTCGTTGAGAAGAATAATGGCTGCCGGCCTTCGATCAAGAGGTTCCGATCGTTCGCCTTCGCAGGGGTCGATCGAGCTCTTGACTCTCGACCGCCGGCAATTATTGTTTCTCGAAGAGTCGGAGGAGGGGCACGCCTGCCGTCCGGTGCGCAGGCGTTATTCGTCACGCCTCAACCGGGAAGCCAAGCGCGTGAATCGTCAATCGGCATCGCAAGGCATCATTCGTGATTCGTCAAACGACAATCGTCCAGCGTCAAACGAAAGATGAGGCGAAGCTCACTTCCCTCCGCGAATGACCTATGCCGGATGACGATGGACGGAATTGTTTCGATCGATGGGCGCCCGCCTAGCCCGCATTATTCACGAGGACTTCTCCTGCACCCGCCGAGACGCCGCTGCGACACGCCTGGATGTGGCCTGCTGGCATCCAGGCGGGCAGGCTCGCCGCTCGGTCTCTCGACAGACTGTTTCAAGTCTGCCTTGGGCTCTCGCGACTCCGCCTGCCCGTCTCGCCTGGCGTTTCCGCGATTTCGTCACGAATTCTCGTGCATAATGCGGGCTAGGTCGCTTCCGGCCGTCGGCTCCCCGCATACTTGCTATGCAGGCGGACCGCCGCTCGTTTCTTGCGCATGCGGATGTTGAGCATCTCCACGGTGACGGAGAACGCCATGGCAAAGTAGATGTAGCCCTTCGGCACGTGCACGTCGAACCCTTCCACCATGAGGGTCACTCCCACGAGAATCAGAAACGACAGGGCGAGGATCTTGATCGTCGGGTGCTCCTCGACGAACGCGCCGATGGATTTCGCGGCCATCAGCATGACCACGACCGCGAGGACGATGGCGATCGCCATGATCGACACGTGGTCGACCAAGCCGACCGCCGTGATCACGGAGTCCAGCGAGAACACGATGTCCAAGAGCGAGATTTGGACCAGCGCCATGCCCAGGCCGCCTGCGGCCGCCGCAGCCTCCTGCTCTTCGACGCCCTCCAGGCTGAAATGGATCTCGCGCGTGGCCTTGGCCATGAGAAAGAGCCCGCCGCCGATCAGGATGAGATCTCGCCCGGAGATCTCGACGCTCACCAGCGTCACCCACGGTTGCGTCAGGCCCATGACCCAGGAGATCGAAAACAAGAGGGCGAGCCGCGCCACCATCGCCAGCCCCAGGCCCAGGCGCCGGGCCAACGCCCGCTGCGTCTCAGGCAGCCGGCCGACCAGCACGGAGATGAAGATGATGTTGTCGATACCGAGGACGATCTCCAGCGCGGTCAAGGTCCCCAGCGCGATCCATCCCTGGGGATCTGCGAGCCACTCAAACATCGGTTTCTCCTCTGTTAGGTTCCGTTCGCGGCGCCGGGCCCACCGGCCTGCGAGATGTGCCGCGCAGTCTAGCCTCCCGGAGGTTCCCGCACAATCACCTATGCAACTTTTCCTGCCACCCAAGCCGCTGGGATTCCGATCGACGAAGGCCCCCGTCGGCGGTGGCTCGCAGGATTGGAGATCATGCGGTGGTTGCCGCGGCGCCGGTCGGGCCGGACTTGGAAACGGTGAGTTGCCCGGGCGCACGCAGAAGCTGGTATACTCCGGGGCCATGAGTACGGACGTGACGCAGGATACGGAGATCACCTTGGCGTTCGGCCATCAACGCGCTGTGGTGTCGCCCTGGGGCGCCTCGCTCCGACGCTATTTCCTGCTGGACGCCGGCGGGGGAGAGATGGACATTCTCTGGGGCTATTCCGGCGGCGATCGGAAAAAAGGCGGACAGGGAGACGTGCTGATTCCGTTCCCGGGCCGGGTCGCGGAGGGCCGATATGCCTTCGGCGGCGAGACCTTCCAACTCGAACGGAACGACAAGGAAGGCCCGAACGCGATCCACGGGTTCGTCCGGGCGCTGCCGTGGACGGTCTTGCGCGCCGAGGCCAACTCCACCCTGCTCGAGGTTCGTCTCGAGGCGGCGGAGTATGCCGGCAGGGGCTACCCGTTCTCGCTCGAGGTGCGGGTCACGTATGTCCTGGAGCATCGGGGATTGTCCTGTTCGTTCAAGATCCTGAACGTGGGCGGGCGGGTCGCACCGGTCGGAGCGGGCTTCCATCCGTATTTCACCGTGGGGACCGCGCTGGTCGACGAAGCCGAGATCAGGATTCCCGGCGCGGGCTGTCTGGAATTCAACGAGCGGCTGGCGCCGACAGGGAAGATCCTTCCCGTCTCAGGCACCGACTGGGACTATCGAACGTTTCGGCCGATCGGCGCCCGCCGCTTTAATCACTGCTACGTGCGGCTCGAGCGCGATACGAATGGAATCGCCACGGCTTCGCTTCGCCATGCCCGGAGCGGTCGCACGATCGACGTCGCCATGGATCGATCCTTCTCGTCCGTCGTCATCTACACCGGCGATGCGATTGCCGGCGACGCGCGGCGCGCGGTGGCCATCGAGCCCATGACCTGCGCCACGGACGCGTTCAATCATCCGGAATGGGGCCTGCAGCAACTGGCTCCCGGGCAAACCTTTTCCGGCCGATACTCCATCCGCCACCGATTCGACGCCTGACGCTTCCCGCCCCTATTAGTAGTAGGAGCGGCGGACGGCCGATGCCGCCGTGTCAAGCTCCTCCCCCATCCCCGTGCTTCCGTCCCGTGACCGTCGGCCACGGGTCGCGCGCTGAGTGTTCTCAGGCGAATCGGCTTCGGCTCCTAGCCCGCATTATGCACGAGAATTCGTGACGAAATCGCGGAGACGCCAGGCGGGACGGGCAGGCGGAGTCGCGCGAGCCCGAGCAACGGTCTTGATTGTCAAGCGGCCCCTTCCGCGGTGGAACACCATCGTGTCCCATGATGCACCATCGCATGGAGCCTCGTCAGCCGCTTCCGCCTCGCCGCGACAAAGGCGACCTTGGGCGCTTTGCCCGCTGCGCGCCAGCGCTGGTAGAAGGCGCGGATCACGGGGTTCCACCGCGTGGCCCCCAGCGCGGCCAGGTATCAGCCTCGGCGAACGGGTGCCCGCCCCAGATGGTCCGCTGCCCGCGCCGCAGCCCCCTGTCGCGATTGAACGGGGCCACCCCCACCCGGGCGGCACTCGGTTAGCGATTCAGCAGGCCCGGCTCCGGCAGTTCGGCCCACCCCGTGCGGCTCACCACCGGGCAGATGCCGGGCACGCGCGGCAACAGATCTTCCCGCTCGTGCCACACCGGACTCTGCTAAATCCGGTCATCAATGTCCTCCTCCAGCCGGGCCAGTTCGGCGCGCAACCAGCGCAGATGGGCCTGAATCCGCTGCTGCACCCGAGCCGGGGCGCGGTCCAGGCGGTTGTGCTCGGCATGCGGCATCGCCAGCACCTGGCGGCGCCGCGCCAGCAACGCCGCCAACGCCTCGGTCTGCGGATCGGGGAGCGTCCGCACCTCCGGTTGGATGACTTCGGCAAAGCGGGCCAACCCCTGCGCGTCGAGCGCATCCGTCTTGGCCAACTGGCCCGTCGCCTTGGCAGAGTCCCGGACCTGGCGCGGATTGACTCCGATCACGGGCAAGGCCGCATCCACCAGGGCGCGCCGCAGGGGCCGTTCCAAGCCCCCGGTGGCTTCCAGCACAATCCGCGTCGGACGCAGCGGAAACTCAGCCGGGCAAGCACGGCGGTGACGCCGGTGGCGTCATACGGCACGCGGAAGGGCTCCGCGGATGGTCGCACGGCGACGCCGCGGTGCGCTTTCGCCACAGCAATCCCGACCACAACCGACGGTGTCGGCATCGCCTCCTCCTTGGTGAAGCCCGTCCTTGTCTTGATGCGGGCTCGGTGGCCCAGGCCACTGTGCGGGCTTATGGGAGAGGGAACGTGACGACCCGGCTCGGCCGCGGTCTCTTCGGACCGGAGGCCTATCGCTCGGTCACGTTCCGTGGGGCTCATGTCCCACATTCCAAGAGACAAGGCAGACTGGAACCAGTCTGGCGAGGGACCCAGCGGCGAGCCTGCCCGCCTGGATGCCAACCGGCCGCATCCAGGCGTGTCGCAGCGGCGTCTCGGCGGGCGCAGGAGAAGTCCTCGTGAATAATGCGGGCTAGGGTGTCCCCGAGGTCGAGCGGACGCGAAAACTCCTTATTCTCGGTCCTGTACCATCTCGGTCCTGCATTCAACGAGTCGGGAGGGGTGTGAATGCGGCCGGCGGTCGGGTTTCATCGATCGATCGGGAAGGCCATGGGGCGCACGCTGAGGCTGCGAATCATCACGTGGCTGGTCGTGCTCTCGGCGGCCTGCCTTGCCGTGGTCCCGACGAACGCGGTGCCGGTCGAGGTGCGGTTCACCGAAGGGGTGAGCAAAGGATTTGTCTTGCTTCGCGAGCCTTCAGGTCAACGGCTTGCGGAAGGCGAGGTCTCCCAAATGGCGACCGGCGCGGACCGTGTCGTCAATCGATTACTCCTACGCTTCGAGGATGGCTCGGTCCACGACGAACGCGTGGCCTTTTCCCAGAAGCAAACCTTCAAGATGCTCCGATACCAACTCGAGCAGAGGGGCCCGTCCTTTCCTCGTCCGCTCACGGTCACCTTGGACGGGGAGTCGGGCGCTTACACTGTGCGTGAGGGGAAGGCCCCGGAGGATGCGCCCGTGAAGGGGACCATCCACTTGCCGCCGGATGTTTACAATGGTCTTACGGTGACGGTGCTGAAGAACATCCCCGCCTCGAAGGACCAGTCCTTTCACATTGTGACCTTTAGCCCGGAAGCGACCTTATACCAGGTGCTGGTCCGCCCGGTGGGAATCGAGCAGGTGCAGGTGGGGGGGAGATCGACCCAGGCGGTGCATTACCGGATGACGCCGCAACTCGGCCGGTGGACGAAGCTCCTGGCCTGGGCCCTCGACAAGCCGATCCCGCAATATGACTTCTGGTTTACAAAGGACGGGGTGCCGGCGTTCGTGCGGTTCGAAGGGCCCTTGTACGCCGATGGTCCCACCTGGCAGATGGTGCAGACTGCTCCCGGCGCGAAGAGTTACTGAGGGCAGGTTTGATACCCAGGCGGGCATCCGCGCTAGCTCCGAGACCGCGATGCCATGGTCGGCGCGCAAAGACTACCGCCGCTCCGGCCGCGCCATCGAGAGGGAGGCGGCCGTACCTTTCGCCGGTCGAAGGTTGGGATCGCTCATCCACTGGTCGAGGATCTGACGCAGAGCGTCCGCAAAGGCGTGGTTCAGGCGTGCTCCCGGCGGCATGTCGTCCGTCGGCGTGAAGCTCTCGTTGAAGGTGGACCGTGCCGGATAGGCGCCGACGGTGTTACCGCTCGGCCGGAGCAGGTACGCGGTCATGGCCACCTCACCCCGACTCTCATGACTCTTGAGATGCAGATACTGCACCACTGTGTCGACATAAGGGAGATAGGTCCAGAGATGCTCGCGATAGCGTTCGTGGAACGAGTCGACACGACCCGCCAACACGAGGTCGGGTTTCGGGTCGAAGCGAAAAATCCCTCAATACCCGGGCCTGTCTCAATTTTTCGAAAAGTAACGACTCCAGTCGGTCACGGAGTTTACTGACGGGGGGGCGTGTCCGTGTCCGGCGCGACGACGCCGAACAGTTCCTTGCCTCGTTGGATGGCCGGTGCAAGATGGAGCGGGTGAAACTCGGCCACGGCGTCGATCGTGCGGACATCGCCCTTCATCCACAGATCCGCGCATGGTCGGTCGAGCAGGCCATGAACGTGCATTGGACGAGCGCGAGGGCGAAGGGTGTCAGCCGTCTAGGCCACGCTCGCCCGAAGAGGGTGGGCCGGTGATTCGCCGAGGACGATGCGCAAGACGGTCTCGCCATGACTCCACACCTAACCCATTCCCGGGGGATGGGATACCGGGGCGTTGCCTAGCAGGCTGTTGACAAACTCGCTGTTTGAAACGGTTTCACCGTTACGGCTGTGCTCACGCAGGTCGCTGCTGGCGATTTGTCTGTCCGGCATGAAGGGTGCGCCGTCCATGTTCTGTTCTCTCCT
>JBDIVW010000058.1:0-12692 GCA_039794185.1 Candidatus Inralta sp.
AAACATCTGCCTCCATCCGTGGCTACAACCTCCGAGGCTCACGCAGTCGAAGTCAACCAGTCCCCCGGAGAGACCTGCCCCAAGTGCCAGGCGCCCAAAGCCTCCTCCTATATACCTGACGGACCCGGCCACAGCCGGTGCCTGCTCTGCGGACGGTACGACTACTATGCCGCGCCCGACCAGCTCACAGACGAGGAAACGGACCAGAACGAGGATGCGATCGCCAGCATGCTCTTCGCCCAGGGAGATCTGCAAGTCACAGTCCCCTCACTCGAAGACGACCTCAGCGAGGAGAGTGTCGAGGACGATCCCGACCGCCATCTAATGGACGCCCAGGACGGCGAAGACTGCGTCAAAGGGCTCGATCTCCATGAAGAGGAGCTGGCCGATCTCCTCGTCCACACGTCGCAAGACCTCGCCGATCTAGGCGACCGCATGCACAAGCCCGCGTTCGAACTCTTCCTGACCAGCCATCCCCTCCGGAAGAAGCTGATCGACCTGGCCCTCCGGGGGGCCGACCATACCGAGTCGCGTATGGCCTTGTGGGCAGCGGCAGGCCGGATCCTTGGAGTGTCTCCGCGCTCCCTCAGCGAGGAAGACTCCGAGGACATCACCCAGTGGCTCCTCACATTGTCCGATGAGGACTTGTCCATACTTGCCGGCGATCCGGACGCACAGCATCCGATGCTGCAGCACCCGAGCCCCGGTGCCTTTCAGTCAACCGATTCCCTACTGCTCCCGCTCGTCAAGCATTTCAAAGAGCAGCTCCGGCGTTTCCGCTCGAAGGAAGCCGGCTGCCGTCTGCTTGCGAAGGACCATGGATTGAGCGAAGAAGCGCTGCGTTCTGTCGCCATGCAATGTGGCATGCTGCCTGGGACCACTCCCGCCCCCATACGTTCCTCTCCTCAGGTCTACGCTGCCTGAGCTCACCAAGCGGCACAGAAGTTCACTTCAACGCTAGTTTCCCGGACCCTGATTGCCATGCGCATCGATAGTCCGGTGCCATAAGGGTAATCAGGTCACCCCGGGTGACCGGCGTGGCGCATTGAGCGTCATGTCTTGTTGTTCACTCACCACTCACATGTTGGAGGTATGTTCACATGCGTACGTTCGCCAAAGGCACCATCAACGGCCGTCTCACCACCGACCCCATCATCCGCACGGTCGGCGACAAGTCGGTCTGCAACCTGCGCCTCGCGGTCGACGGGCTCCCGTCCAGGAAGACCGGCGAGAAGCGGCCCTCGAGTTATTTCTCAGTCGTCGTCTGGGGAAAGCTCGCCGAGAGCTGCCGCAACCTGGTCAAGGGCCAGGAAGTCTACGTGGAAGGCAACCTTCAAACCCGGACGCGAGAGACCGACGGTCAGGCGTCGGCGACGTATGTCGAGCTCAACGCCAGGACGATCAACTTCGGCAACCTGCCGAGGTCCGCGATGCAGCAGGCCGCGTGAGCGGACAAAAAAAAGGGAGTGCGATCCCCCCGATCCTGATGATCGAGCTGGACGCACTCCCTCACCTGTATGGAGACCGGGAGGAACTCCGCACCGCCCTGAGGGCAGAATTCCTTCCGTCTTGTTGCCTGTCACCTGCCGCAAGCTTTCTGAAACACGGCCTGAGACACTCCGAACTTCGGAGCCAGGATCCGGATTCCAGCCTGCGGATAGATGAAGCGCGCGAGTTTGAGGCGGCACGAATACTTCCAACGCTCGATTTTCACCGAAATCGGCGGCAGGACCCGCTGCATGCCCTGGATCGAGATCTCGGTCAAGAGGTCGGCTTCCGGCAAGAGCTTCCAGAGGACATCCTCCGGCGCCGCGACCAGCCAATGCGCGACCTCACGCTGCTCCCTCTCTTTCATCCTGACACAGGAATCGGCCGTGGCCGATGCGGCCGCCCATACCAGATCCATTCGGCTTCCCGATAAGTGGCCGAGTATCGTGGCTTCAAGGAGCCCACAACGCAAGGCCTTGACCGAGAGGCTTTGCCAGAAACGGTTCTGGAGCGCGATGAGCATGTCATCGGCGTCCTCCTGCTCGGATACGTCCTGATCCGCTGATGCTGCCTCGTCGGAGGATTCCTCGGTTAGTTCCCCATCGGATCTCTCATTGGTCGAGAGGGATGGCGCATCCGTCTTCTCGGGGTCTTGATCCTGCTCCCGATCCGTCTCCGGCACCTCGCCGAAGAGCAAATCCTCCGCTTCCACTGATCCCAACGCCGCCACCTCCGCAAATTCCTGGGCGACGTCGCTAAACATTGGATCAGCTTCCTGGTCGTCATCCCGCACCGCCGCCCGCCATAACGCTAGCTCGTTCTGAGCCTGGTCTTCCGCTGACAGCAGTGTCGTTGTTTCACTCCACCCGCACAGACAGCTCCGCTCCATGATTCCGGATTCGGAAGTCCCGGAGACCACCCGTTCCAGCACCACTGAAGCCTTGCATCGGGGGCATGCCGGTTGTCTGGATACCGATGTGCGAGGTAAGGAGTCCTGATTCTTCGGTTGTGGCCTCGGCAGGTGATATCCGAAGCACATCGGACACTGCCGAGGGCCGGTGATCCACGTTCCGCCTCGTCGTTCCTCCTCCGACAACACCACCGGCGCTTGAAGGCCGCACAGCGGCATTGCCCGGGACAAGTCCAATCGACGAGCTCGCCGTCCGTCACGCAGCGTGACATACACACTACGGTATCGACGGCGGAGGACCGGGACCCTGGGTTCGGTCGGTTCATGTTCTTCATCATAGCGATTCTCCAATGGAGTGCGAGCCGTCTGCATCAGGCGGTTCGACCAGTCCACTTCCTCCATTTCCGCCAATCGCTGTTCCAGATTGTAGAGATTGACGGGGTGGATTCTGTGGTTCCCAGTCCGGCACTCCTCGAGCAAGGCCTGCACATCCTCCTTATCAAGACGTGCGACACGGGTCGCATGGGCTCGTGGAGCCAGAAGGGCCTTGCGAAGAATGGTCCGAATCGCTGTGAGCTTCGATGTGGTTGTTGTGGTCATGATGGTGTCTCCTTCGATGGTGTGTGTCATGGTGAATTGATCAACGTTGGCAAATCGGTTCCGCAGAGAGGGCCTGCGAGGCGGTCACGACCGCTTCATGAGCTTCCTGCGACAACCTTGGCAGATCCCTTGGGCTGTACCGGGCAAACGTCATCAAGGCCTCGCGCTCGAAGCGCCCAAGCCTTGCCGCCCGCGCGACCACTCTCCGTGCGAAGTCGAACTCCCAAGTTTCCGGAATGGTCGCCTGCCCCCTTGTTTGCCTTTGAATCTGATCCGCTATGGCACTGACCTTTACAAACTCCCCATCGACTTCGCAGAGTACGTCCCCCGCTGCCGTGTGAACCCGATCCGGTTCGAACAGGGTCGCGAGGATGAATTCGCGATGAGACCTGAAGTAGTCGTTCCATTTGTGATGGCTCTCCATGATGGCCTCCTGATGATTGACAAGGATTGACAATCCGCCTGCGCTGCAGTACATCGTGAATCGATGAGAGCCTACCGAGTCGAAATCCCGCTCAGCGGGCCTCTCCACGACGAAGCAGAGGTCCTGCTGCAGGAGTCACAGAGCCGTGACACCGGCAGCGATGACCTCAAGCAACGCCTGCGCGACTGGTTCGATCGAGTGCTGCGCTATTGGAACTTCCAGCCGAAGCCGGTCCTGTGTCCGAGATGTCAGACTCGACTCGACACGCTCTATCCGAAAGGTTCGCGAGAAGATTGTGATCTGTGGGAACTTGAGATGAACGGGAAGGGACCGACGATCATCTACACCTGTCTCTCATGTCGAGAGCGGGTGCCGATGCCGATTGGCGTCCTGACCTGAGACGACCTGCCACAGTTTTCCCAACAGGCCATCTCGTAGAATCTCCTCTTCATCGAGCGTACTGAGATATAACCGCACTTTCTCCGGTTCGCTCTGCGCACGTTCCATCAAGTGCCGATAGGTTCGTCGCGCATGCCGGATGTCCCCGAGAAGCATCTCCCACGCCTGTTTTTCATTCTTGCTCATGCCTGCCATAGGGCGTACCTCCACAATAAAGATGTGCTGAGCTCAGCACGGGGCCGGAGCCCAGATTGAGTCATGCGATGTCTGGAATGAATGTGAGGTGATTGGACCTGATGCAGAAGAGAACAGATGGAAGGATGGTTTTGAGGAGCTGGAAGGTTGTGAGTGGCGCTGTCCTGCCGATGATCTGACTATGGCACTGTCATGATGTCCTCCTTTCCTGTGGGCTGAAGCCGCTGACGGTGCGATGCGATCAAGGAAAACCGCATCCATGTGGAGACAGACGACGGTCGTCTGACTCAGATGAGCCGACGGTCAGATGAATGTTGGTGATGGATTCGAACTGTGTGAAGCGTGACACTGTTCCTGCGCAGGGCGCGCAATCACTGCTGAAGGGACCGTGCGCTGTCCACGATGATCAGTCGTGAAACGACAGCGTCACGATGATGAGATGAATTGAGAAGGGTTCTGCCGCGTGAAGTCCACCGGCAGAGAGATGATTCGGCGAGTGCCTACTAAAAGAAGTAAAGTGGCTTTATCCTACGGCTCTGCGCAACGAGTTGCAAGAGCTTGCCGCCTGCATCGAGAAATTTTTTCGCTCGGGCATCATGCATAACTGAGACCAACCCCGCCTGACCTGGCTTGAACAGGCATCACTCCGATCACACCGCGCGCTCCCGGTACGAACGCGCCGCGCACGGGCCTGTAACAGCTAGGACAAGTCCTATCACGCGGTGTCAGATTATCGTTGGATCAAAAGAAGGAGGGTTCACCGAGGCCAGTACATGATGACGGCTACGCCCACCAAGCATATCCCTGCACCCAGAATATCATAGCGGTCTGGTGCTATCTGATCGATCACCGAGCCCCAGACAATCGAGAGCACCACAAACCAGCCGCCGTAGGCAGCGTACACTCGTCCGAAGTGGGCAGGCTGATAGGTTGGAACAATCCCGTACACAAACAGGACCATTCCGCCTAGCACTGCCAATGTCCAACTGGCCCCGTTGCGCCACCACTGCCAGACCAAGTAGCCACCACCGATTTCACACAGACCAGCCAGGATGAATAGCAAGATAGATTGCGTGATCACCATGAGGTTGTATTGTCTCCTTGATCGCGTTGGCTCGGGTTCAGTTCAGGAGGGACAGTTATAAGTCTCAGTAAGACGCTGTACCTACTCTCCCCCTGTCTGGACGGTCAAGAGCTGACGGCTTCCAGTTTCAGAATGTGAGCACTTTGTCGGCTTCACAGACCCACTGCGCTAATTGGCTCATCGTGCTGACTTCCACACCTTCCATAAGGGGGAGTTTCTCCAGCCCACGCGCCTCCACGCACGTGCCGCAGGCTTTGACTTCCCCTTGTTTGCTGATCACCGCTTTGAGCATCCGTTCGATGTTGTAGTACCCCTGGGGTGTGGTCTGGGCGGGCAAGGCCGCAGTGACGGCGTCCGCCATCAGAAAGATGCGGATCATTGCCTCGGCATGCTCCTGCTGCAACTTCATCGCAAGGCGCAATGCGTTGTAGACTTTCTCTGAACCATAGGGGGCATCGTTGAGAATGAAGAGAATCTTCATGCATCACCTCATTGGTTATGTGTTCTGGGCATCGAGCACAACAAACGCGCCATTGCCATAGCCATCACGAACCTCCAAATCACTCGATCCAAGTTGCGTTGCATCGCCGAACAGGGTTTCACAGTACCGCAACGAGCGGAACCCGGCTTCTCGCACCCGGCCAGTCACCTCCTCCACGGAATAGAACCGCGCATCCCGGTAAAAGGCGCTTGTCTCTTTCCGAGACTCGTACAACCGCCCAAGCGCACTGTTCCGGTTGATGAAACCGATGATGAGGTGTCCGCCTGACTTCAGCACTCGGCTGAGTTCACGCAGCAAGGCCGGCACATCGTCCACGAAGCAGATGACGGTGACGAGCAGCACAAGGTCGAACTGTGCATCACGGAAGGGTAAGTGCTCGCCGACTGCCTGGCAGACTCGAAGGCCACGCCGGCGTGCGAGCTCCAACATGCGTCGACTTGGGTCAATGCCGAACTTGATCCCGAGCGGTATCGCAAACCGCCCGGTCCCCACTCCCACTTCGAGGCCACTACCGGCGGCTGGAATCCACTTGCGGAGCGCGGCGAGTTCAGCCTGATAGACCGCCGAATGTGCATCGAACCACGCATCGTATTCCAGTGCGTGCTCCTCGAAAACCGTTACGACTGGCATCCGGGGCCTATAAATCTACGCCGTCACAAATCACGGCTCAACGGGTAGTCACCTGGCATCCCCGTAAAGGGAAGCAGGAGGATGCCCACGAATGTCAGCCGGGCCGGGTCCCTGAACTGTTTCAAGCCGACGGTCATCCCCTCGTGACCACCTTCCGGCTGAGGCCTGTAGGTTCCCAGCAGCCGATCCCACCACGGTAGATTGAACCCGAAGTTCGTGTTGGTCTCTCTAGGCAGGATCGAATGGTGCACGCGATGCATATCGGGAGTCACCACGATCCAGCGCAGGCATCGGTCAATTGCAGCCGGCATGCGCACGTTGCTGTGGTTGAACATGGCGGTCGCATTGAGCAGGACCTCGAAGCTCAGGACGGCCTGGGGCGATGGGCCCACGACCGCAATCGCGGCCAACTTGATGAGCATCGACAGGACCACTTCAATTGGATGGAACCGGAGCCCCGTGGTCACATCGCAGTCCAGGTCTGCGTGATGCATCATGTGGAACCGCCAGAACAGAGGTACGGCGTGGAACATCACGTGCTGCAGATACAGAACAAGATCCAGCGCAACGACGCCCAGCACTAATTCGAGCCAGCTCGGCCAGCTCAGATGGTTCAACACGCCCCAGTTCCGCTCGGCAGCCAGTATGGCCGCGCCGACCGCGCCAGCAGCGAACAGCAGGCGAATGAGTACCGCGTCTATGACCACGACGGAGACGTTGGCGACCCACCGTCTCACCTTGGATGTGGTCAGGCGGCGCCGGGGGATCAGCACTTCCCAGGACGCCATTAAGCTCAGCACTCCGAGAAACGCCGAAACTCTGATCAGGACCTCTGTCGCCATCTCTCAACCCTCACAGCACTCAAGTAGTCTCGCCACCTGGCCCAGATCGGCACGCAACTTACCGCACTCTCAGCCGCTTCGCGATCCACTCCCCTTTTATCCGTATTTGCCCCTTCCCTGCAATCCGCCTCCCAGGCGCTCGTCGCGAGCGCAGAGTCCTCTGCCCGTTGCTCGGTAGATCCACCGTCAGAACCCAAGGGAGGCTTCATGCACACTGCAGCGGGATGGGCCACTCCAGAGTCGCACGATGGGGATCACTACTCCACCTTTGTCCGCACGATTGAGGCCTTTCGGCAAGCCATCACGGACGAGCTGCAGGCTCGGCAGCCCATGAGCCATGCCGGCAGCGTCACCTTCCCAATCCGCAATGGTCGCCTTCAACACCGGACCGGCCGCATGAGTTATTTCCTGTTCGACTGTCAACCGCTCCCCCACCATCTCATCGAGGAATCCAATCCGGTTCTCGTGCTGGACGATCAGCGCCATCCCTGCCGGATCGTCGGATTCTCGCCGGAGGGTCTCGCACTGGCCTTAGAAGCCGTGCTGGCTTCGGAGGTTCCGCAAGCGCATCTCGCATTTGATTCCATCAAGCTCTTGCAAGCCCTCGACAAACGTCTGGTCCAGATCCTCCGGCAGCCGGCGGACTTCAATACCCGGCTCAGCCTCAAGGCATTCCAACCTGGCGCGGTCCCGACAGTCCTGCACCCAGCACCGCTCCCGCGGCCTCCGGCCGCGTTGAACAAAGAACAAGCCTCAGCCTTCGTGCGTGCTTTGCAGGAGGACCTCTTGTTCGTCCTCGGTCCCCCAGGAACAGGAAAGAGCGAAGTGATCAGCGCCATCGCACAAGCCTTCCTCCAACTCGGGCAGCGGATCCTCATGTGCTCCCCGACCAACACCGCCATTGATCACATCCTCGACCTCGTCCTCGACAAGATGCCGGACTGTCCTGCCGGAACGATCGTTCGTGTAGGAACTCCAACTCCTGACAGCTCCGAGCGAAGCCACATGGTCAATCTTGAGGCCCTGGCACTGGACCAGAGGGCAGCTATGGAAGCGACCCTTGCGCCTCTACGCAACCAGTTGAGCGCCCTGGAAGCCGATCTGCCATGGCTTGACACGCTGCTCCAGAGCGCTCAGCAGCTCAGCGTCTGCCGGCGGACCGTCCTTGAGCTGCGACAACGGCACGGGCTGCTCGTTCAGCAGCACGAACAGCTTCTCGGCACGATCGCCACGGTCCGGACCGAGTTGGAGGAGGCCCATCAGCAGTTGGCATCGTTGCGATCCATGCCGTGGTTGTCGCGTCTGGTGCAACGGCGGCCGATCCACCGACTGGAAGCGTTCATCCTCCAGGAAACGCCGGCGCAAGCCAGCAGGTATGCAGCCCTCCGCACGGTCGAGCAGGATCTCCGCCACTCTCGCCAACTCCTTGACCATGCCCACGAACAGGAGCGGCTGGCCAGTGGACAGACATCTCTGTCCGCGAACACCTTCACCCCCGACGAGCTTCAACTACTGGTCCGACTCACCCATGACAAGATCCGCGAGTTGCAACAGGCTATCGCGGATGGAGAGCGCCGGATTACAGAGCTCGAACGCACCCTCATCAAACAGAGCCGTCTCATTGCCACCACGTTGACGCGGACCTATACGTCCCACCTCATTGCTGCTGAACGCTTCGACGCGGTGATTGTTGATGAAGCGAGCATGGGCTTGCCTCCCGCGGTCTTTGCTGCCTTGTGTCTCTCCACCAAGACCGTGATTATCGTCGGCGACTTTCTTCAATTGCCGCCGATCGCGTCGGCGAAAACCGAGCACACCAAAGCGTGGCTCGCGAGGGACATTTATCAGATCGCTCGGATCATGGCGGGAGAGGATCCCCGCGTCGTATCGCTCACCACCCAGTACCGCATGCACCCGGATATCGCGCGGGTTGCGACCCGACTCTATGCCCGCGCAGGCCTCAACTATCAGTCAGCAGCCCACATGGAAGCGGTTCGCCGCCCGCTGACGGCCTATGCGCCCGCGCCTGGTGAGTCCCTGATCGTCCTCGACACGGCCGGCGCGAATCCCATGACCAAGCGAGACCGCAACGGTTCGCCTTATAACCTGTACCACGCGATGCTCGCTGTCCGACTGGCCAGGCAAACCGTGTCCGCTCCCGGCCAAGTTCCCTCCGTCAGCATCATTGCTCCCTATCGCGCCCAGATGCATGTGACCGAGCGCTTGCTCCGTCTCGAAGGGCTGGAAGACCTGGTCCAGGTCGGAACCGTGCACCGTTTTCAAGGACGGCAGAGCGACGTCGTGATCTTCGACACGGTCACCACCTCCAACATCGCTCGGACCATGCTCGCGTGGGCGCACGAAGACGCCGCCCCCCACAAGCTCGTCAACGTCGCCATCACGCGTGCGAAAGGCAAGCTGATCCTCATCGGCCACACGAGAGCGTTGCAAGAGCTCGAACGCTCTCCGGAACCGATTCTCTGGGACTGTCTGCAACTGGCCCGTGATTACGGCCTGATCGTGCCCGCTACATCCCTCCTCCAACCGGTGCAGGACATCCCTCTGGATTCCACGGCGCAAACTGATCAACTGCTTTCGGAACTGCTGGCGCGCTCACGCACTCCCAGCCAACGGCTCCGTCTGGTCGAGGCCTCTTCTACGGCCGTGAGGTTTTCCTAAGTCTCACCGCACCGTCGAAAGATGGTCTGCCATGAGTCCTTTCTTCTCCGCTATGGAAGCATCCGATCTCCACGTAGCAGAACAGGTCCTCGACTGAGTTGATTTCTGATGCAAGACATCCTAGACTGCGACGCCGCAGAAAGGAGATAGCGTGGACGCCGATTCGCTTACTCAAATTCGACAGATCGTCACAGAGGCGTCACAAGGCCTGCGCGAGGAGATGGGCGCGCTACGGGGAGAGCTCCGGCAAGAGATCCTCTCCTCCTCCAGCGCCCTGCGCGGGGAGATGCAGAGCCTCCGTACCGAGCTTCGCCAGGAGATAGTTGCCACGGCCACCACTTTGCGTGAGGAAATGGGAGGCCTTCGCCAGGAGGTGTCCGCTAGCGCTGCGACCCTACGCGAGGACATCGCAGATGCCAAGCGTCATACCGGGGTCCTCGTTGAAGATCTCCACCATAAGCTTGACCTGGTTATTGAAGGACAGCAGTTTCACCGCCAACAGTTTGTCGATATCCGCTCCGAGATCCACCAGGAGTCGCGCGATACACGGGCCATGCTCCAGTTGTCCTATCATCAGCTTCAGGAGCGGGTTGAAAACCTTGAACGTCGGCTCCAGACCGTCGAGCAACACCTCGGACTTGCAACCTGATCGCTTCTGAAAGTTTGACCCTCTCACGAACCGGACAGTCTGCCGTCTATTCCAATCTTCGCGCCGACCCCCGAACCAAAGCAGAGCAGCTCCCGGACAGATACCAGCCGGTTTGCCCGATACTTACAATTCCCTACCCGCAGATCGCACTGTTTTTCCGCCTGTGTGACAAAACCATAACCGAGCTGGCCCGCTACGCGGGCATTGTCTCCTGCCCATCGTCTCCGGTAGACGAACAGCGAGGAGGGCACCATGCCGCTTCAGGATCTCGCAGATGCCATGACCACCGGTTTGCAAGAGCACGGCATCATTGCCATTCCCGGTCCGCCGATGAACAACCAGTACGCTACGAAACTGCTTGTCCAGATGCAGAACGGATCCGGTCTTGGAGCTATCAAGCTGTATGTCGGCAAACGCGGCCCCACCCTTGTCTCTGATGAATTGCACTCCTGCCCTCCTGAAGTTCGATCACACATCATGCAAGTATGGGAGCGCGTCTCCGGCCGGTGCTCTGCTGCTCCGAGAGGTCACGACACGCTGACCATCGACCCATCGGTTATCCAGGTTTGGGTGGACGGAGCCTGTCTCCAGGCACCGCTCGGGTACCGGTTCGGGTGGTCGTTCGTCATCCAGCAAGGTGATCGGGAATTGCACCGGGACTCCGGCAGCCTTCTGCAGAGCGGCGCATTCGAACATCGCAATGTCGGAGCCGAACTCGAGGCCGCCACTCGCGCGCTGACCTGGTGTGTTCTCAGCGGGTACAAGCAAGTCACGGTGTACCACGATTACAAGGGCATTGCCGCCTGGCCAACCGGCGCTTGGCGGGCCAATACCGCGTCGACCCGCGAGTATGCCCGGTTCATCAAAGCCCTCCCGCTTGAGATCACCTGGCAGAAGGTTCCCGCGCACGAGGGGATCGCGATGAATGAACTGGTTGATCAACTCGCCAGCCGCGCAGCAGCCGAGAGTCCTGCTCTTCCTATTCCCGCAAGCTCGACTCCTGATCCCGTCATGTGAAACGCGCCCTTCCACGCACCTCTTTTTTCCCACCGTCCAACTTTCTGAGCGGTCATGAGGCCCGCTGCGCGGGCAGCATGTCCGAAGTGGTGACAGGGGCCTGAGCCCACCTCACCAATCAGACCACGTTGCATGTCGACTTCGGTGAACGGCCGAGGACCAGGCCTGTCGTTCTCTATCGCTCTGCCATCCCTGCAGGGTCTTTGTTCACCCGTGAGAAGGAGTGTTGTGATGAGCACTGCTACTGCTGATTCCGGAACGGACCGGAAACTATTCAAAGATACGAACAAGCTCGAGATCACCGGACGGCTTGCGAGGAACCCGGAGATCCGCTACCGAGCCAATAGCCAGACTGTCACCACGTTCGACCTCTGCAGCACTGAGGAGTATCCGGTGCAAGGGGAAGTGCGAAAGCGGGAATGCTGGGTCACGGTCGTCATATACGGCCCCGACGGCGAGAAGTTCGCCGGTGAAGGTCAGAAAGGCGATTGGATCGGCATCATCGGCAAGCTCCAACAGCGTCGCTGGGAAACCGAGGACGGACAGAAGCGCGCGAAGCATGAGATCGTGGCGTTCTCCGCCGAGGTCAAGCGCAAGGCTCGCACCAGCACCCAGAGCTGATCCAGCTCAATGCGGGCGGCTTCAGACCCTGGAGCCGCCTGTTGTGTTTCGAGAGCGTGTCTGTCGCTCTCCACCCTGGGCCATGGGGACTAACATGGCCACCCCTTCCCCACCAGAGGCTCACAATGAACATCTTCGACTTCGCCTTCGTCGCAATCCTGCAGTTCATGGCTGCTTCGGTCACGCTCGGCGTAGCCGTCGGCTCGATCGCTATCTATGTCATCCAGAACCAGGACAGACGGCCGGCTCGCCGCATGCTGTTCATCCATATTCCGCCGCACTATCCGCTCGGCCGTTGCCGGTAAAGACCGGTCAGACTCGCTGCGCTCGCAGGTCACACCTCCTCGGTAATGCTAATGCAAGGAGGTGCGCCATGACTGTGCTGACCCGCGGACAACTCAAGTCGGGCGTGTTCGGTATCGATACGACTGTGAAGTCTGCCACCGGACTGTGGCGCGACTTTGCTCCCACGTGGCCCATGGTGATGGGCTGGAAACGTGGAGACCTCACCTGGGACCAGTACGCGGCGCAGTACAATACAATCCTCGCTCGTGTTCAGGATGTCGCCTGGAACACCCTGGCCGCGCAACCTGAAGTTCGATTGCACTGCTATTGCCGTGACGGCGTGCCCTGTCATACACACCTGATCATC
>JBDIVW010000059.1:0-12631 GCA_039794185.1 Candidatus Inralta sp.
GCTATCCGGCTCGTTGCGCTGTGGATTCTTCCAGACTTGCCGTTATCGACCAACGCGACGATTGCCTATCTCGGTGGAGCTCAACTCATATTGGAAGGGAAGGGGTTCGCCGATCCCTCGTACCCGGTGTTCAGTCCCCCCTTGTATGCCATTATCCTTGCCGCTCTGCAGGCCTTATTCGGCGATCCACAGTTGCCGGTAAAGCTAGCCCAGGTGTTCGTGGACAGCTTGACGGTAGTTCTGGTGTACCGCATTGCGGGGGAAGCCTTCGACGAAAGAGCGGCGATCTGGGCCGCCGCAGGGTGGGCGATGTACCCTTTTGCCATCTATCCAACGCTCTACATTGGAGTGGAAACACTGTTTACGTTTCTGCTCGCACTGTTCGTGTTTCTTACGATACGTGTGATCAATGCTGGTCGTCACCGTGACTATCTTGCCGCCGGTATGGTGTTGGGGTTGGCTACGATGGTCAGAGGTACCTCTCAATTTCTGCCGATTCTGTTTTTGTTGCTGGTGGTAGTCCTAAGAAGTGAAAGACATGGACGTATCGGAAAATACCTTGTGTTCATCGCGAGCTTCACCATCGTTCTTCTCCCATGGGGACTGAGAAATTACGCGGTGCTCGACGAGATGATTCCGGTGGCCGCCGCACGGGCCAATGTGCTGTATGGGTCGTCCGAGAAATTGTGGAAGATCGAGTCGAGAGAATCCGGCTTTCAGGAAGTCCTTGATGAACTGCGACGGCAGGGGCTCATCGGCGCTCCTGGAGAGAACTCGAGCCCCTCGGACACAGAGCGATATCTCTATGCAGCGGGGATCGCCAACTATAAAAATCTCCTCTTGCAACGTCCGGTGGAGTTTCTGGGGCTCATGAGTAGAAAGGCTGTGCACCTCTGGTATGCGACTGAATCTGGAAAGAACGAGAGGGTCATAGTATTTGTCAATATTCCCATTTATCTGCTGGCGTTTGCCGGGGGAGTGATTGCCCTTCATGCACGACGTCGCTTGTCTCTCTTGCCGTTCGGTTTGGTCGGCTATTTTTTCGCCATGCACATGGCCGTACACCCCTTGTTTCGCTTCATGATCCCTGTGATGCCGTACGTGATCACATTCGCGGCGGTAGCCGTAGACCGTCTCCACCAACAGATGACGGTGAGAACGAAGAGAGAGGGCTACTGATGGAGCGAGGAGCGCAGGAGCCGCATCGTCCGGAAAAGATTGACAGAGTGTTCGTTGACCTGGATGGATCCGTTATCGCCTCGGACCTCACCTGGGAGTGTTTAGTGCGACTGCTTCGCACACGGCCGCTCGACATGCTGCGCGTCCCTATCTGGCTGTTGAAGGGGCGCGCCTACTTCAACCAGGAGTTGGCGAAACGGTGTGACCTTAATCCAGGAGCACTCCCATACAGACAGGAAGTGCTCGCAGTGTTAAGGGAAGAGAGGAAGTGTGGCATGCGCATCGTGTTGATAACAGCGGCTGATCACGCTCTGGCGAGGCGCGTGGCGGATCACCTCGACTTAGCATCAGGCATCCTTGCCAGTCACGACAAGATAAGCTGCACGGGCGAAAGGAGGCTTGCGGCCATCCTGAAGGAGGCGGACGGTAAGCCCTTTGGTTACATAGGAAATGCGCGGAAAGACTCCGAGGTTTGGAAGGCCGCCTCGCAATTGACTGTGGTGGCATTGGGAGAGAGCACGGCGAATGCCGTACGGAACCTTCCTAAAGCTCGTATTGTCCACTGTTCAGGCATGCGCTTTGGGTCATGGCTCAGGGCCATTCGCGTTCATCAGTGGGCGAAAAATCTTCTCCTCTTCGTTCCTCTCATTACAGCACATCAATTTGGCAATTGGGAAGCGTTAGTCGGCGCCGCCAGTGGTTTTTTAAGCTTCAGTTTGTGCGCTTCCGCGGCCTATGTGTTCAATGACCTATTGGATCTGGATTCCGACCGTACGCACGCGACCAAACGAGCGCGCCCGTTTGCTTCCGGGGAAATTCCGATTTCTTGGGGTGTGGGAATGATGGTTCTGTTGTTCTGCTTTGGCGTGGTGCTGGCGGCTCTGACTCTCCCCCCGCTCTTTCTGGGGATCGTGCTCTTGTACGGAATTGTGACCACCAGTTATTCGCTGTATCTGAAACGCATTCCCGTCTTGGATGTATTGGTTCTGGCTGGTTTGTATACAGTGCGGGTGATTGGCGGCGGTGTTGCTGTCTCCATTTCTATTTCTCAATGGTTGCTCGCCTTCTCCATGTTCTTGTTTCTCAGTTTGGCATGCATGAAGCGCTTCACGGAGTTGGTCGCAATTGTGTCGAGCGGGGGCAAGCTGCCGCCCGGCCGTGGCTACGAAGTTGCCGATCGGGACTTGTTGCAAATGGCAGGGATCGTTAGTGGGTACCTCGCCATTCTCGTCCTTGCATTGTATTTGAACAGTAGAGAAGTCATTGCACTGTACAAGAATCATCAGGTGCTCTGGCTGATGTGTCCGCCGCTCTTATTCTGGGTCACGAGGGTCTGGCTGCTGGCGCACAGGGGAGAGATGAATGAAGATCCTGTGACGTTTGCGATTCATGACCGACAGAGTTATGTCGTCGGCGTCCTGGTGGGGCTCACGATGTTCGCGGCCTTGTAACGAAGGGAGTTAGAAATCCAGGTGGCAAAGCCATATGAATCGTGGGGGCGTTATCCTCAGGCGACCCCCTCGGCCGTAAGAAGCATGGTCTGGGCGGGAGATACCATTGATTGGGGAGAGCCTGCTGAATTGTTCCTTCCCTATGGGCAGGGACGGAGCTATGGGGATTGTTGTCTTAACGATCGGGGCGTGCTGATCGACACATCGCGACTGTCCAGGTTTATGACATTCGATTCTCGGACGGGTGTGCTCAGGGTGGAGGCCGGCACCACCTTGGCGGAAGTCCTCGATCTGGCCACCCCCCATGGTTGGTTCGTTCCCGTCACGCCCGGAACGAAGCATGTATCAATTGGCGGTGCGATCGCCAACGATGTGCACGGCAAGAACCACCATGTTGCCGGGACCTTCGGCTGTCACGTCAGGAGCTTCGAACTCTTGCGGTCATCGGGCAAGCGGGTGGTCTGTTCTGCCACGGAAGACGAAGGGCTTTTCCAGGCGACGATTGGCGGCCTCGGTTTGACCGGGCTGATCTTGTGGGCCGAGCTGCAGTTGAAACCGATCGCCTCCACTGCGATCGAGGTGGAGCGAATCCGTTTCACGAATTTGCGCGATTTTTTTGCTCTTTCCGAGGAGTCCGACGAACGGTTCGAGTACACCGTGGCTTGGATAGATTGCCTCGCGCCGAAACGGTCACGAGGGCGAGGGATCTTCTTTCGAGGCAATCATGCCGGAGCGGCGTCCGTGGTTGAGGCTCGGCGGCCTAGCAGGCACGTCAGCATCCCCATTGACGCGCCATCAGGTCTGTTGAACCGGTTGACGGCGAAGTGCTTCAACGAGGCGTACTACTGGCGACAGTCTCGGAAGTTGGTGAGGGAAGACATCCACTATGACAAGTTTTTCTATCCCCTCGACGGGGTGGGCAATTGGAATCGATTGTATGGAGCACGGGGGTTTTTACAATATCAATGCGTGGTCGGTGAAGATGGCGAGTATGAGGCCATTGACGAGATTCTAGGTCGTATTGGCGCCTCCGGACTTCCTTCGTTTCTGGCGGTGCTGAAACGGTTTGGTCGCGTCACTTCGCCGGGAATGCTTTCCTTCCCTCGCCCCGGTGTCACCTTAGCGCTCGATTTTCCCAATCAGGGGCAACAAACCTTGGATCTCCTGGAGTGCCTTGATGAGGTGGTACGAACGTATGGGGGCGCGGTGTATCCCGCTAAGGATGCCAGGATGTCTCCTGCTAGTTTCAAAACATTTTTCCCTCGATGGAAAGCCTTCTCTGAATTTACCGACCACAAGTTCTCCTCTAGCTTTTGGAGGCGTGTGACCCTCGAATGAGCCGAGACTATGCCATTGAGAAAGTGCTCCTCATCGGGGCCACCTCGGCTATCGCCCATGAGGTTGCCAAGCACTTCGCACGTGAGGGAGCGTCCTTGTGCCTGGTCGGTCGGAGTGAGGGTAAATTGGAGAGCGTGGCGAAGGACCTTCGGGTGCGAGGGGCGAAAGCGGTCTCAGTGATCGTTCAGGACCTCACCGTGGTTGACCGTCACGAGGCCGTTCTGCGTCAGGCTGTCGACTATTTGGGAGGCCTTGATGCAGCACTGATTGCCCATGGGCAGTTGCCAAACCAGCGTGCAGTCGAAAATGACCCATCCGCGATATTGCGTGCCTTCTCGGTCAATTGTCTGAGCGTCTTGTCATTGGTGACCTTGTTAGGAGAGTTCTTTGCCGCCCAGCATCGTGGCGTTCTCGCGGTCATCACTTCGGTGGCGGGGGATCGAGGTCGACGGAGCAACTACGTCTATGGGGCGGCAAAAGGCGCGGTGGACATCTTCTTGGATGGATTAAGGGCGCGACTTCATCAAAGCGGGGTCACGGTCTTAAGTATCCGTCCGGGTATGGTGGATACTCCAATGACCATGGCGATCAAGAAGAATGTGTTCTTCGCCACGGCCCATGATGTGGGAAAGGTTATTTATCACGCCATGAGGACGAGAAAATCCGTCGTGTATGCTCCGAGGTTCTGGAAGTGGATCATGGTAGTGATCAAATTGCTGCCGAGAAGAATTTTCCATAAATTACCCTTCTGATGACTAATTGACCCTCAGATTGGTCGGTGAGGCCGGAGGGGTCGTGTCACTCTTTGGAACGCCGGCACCATTTGGCGCACTGATACGCACGTGATCGAAATACCATCGGTTCGGATTGGTGAAGCCGGGCGGTCCGTCCCACGTCGGCGTAAACTGAAAATCACTGAAACGCCGACGTGGGGTATTAACGTTCGTGTAATTCATTACCAATTGGCCATCGAACCACAAACGCAAGATGCCGTCCCGCGATGAGTTGGTCGTACTAGTCTTGCCGTAGATCTCAATGCGGTGCCATACCCCGACGGTAAAGGTGGGATTCGAGACGTTCGGGCCAACGATGTAGGAGCCAGGGCAATCTCCGTATCCTGGGAGGTGGCAGTTGTTCACACTTTGAGGATTCGAGCCTGCCACCTCGAGGAGCATGTTGAGTCCATAGGGTCCAAAGCCAAGTGCTGGACCGACCATCAGCAAAACCCATTGCCCGTCACGGGCTTCCTGCCATGTAAAGGATATCTTGTTTTGGCCATTGATGATGCTTTGAAAGGGATTGCTCGCTTTGATCCAATACCCGTTATAAATCTCGGGCACATCGGTGTGATCGAAATATGGATCGCCACCGCCGTAGCCAGTCGATGGGTTTAAGGTGAAGGTTAAAACACTAGAGGGGGATTGAGGAGCAGTTGCGTCGGATGTGATGGTTCCACAGCCGAATGCACAGAGCCAGCCTCCGCCTGGTACAGAATTCCAGTTGTAGTCGTTTAAAAGCGAGGAGCCGCTAGGTTCGTTCGGCCAAGTTTGAGCGGCGGCGTTAGTCTGCCCGCACAGCCCTATCATAAGCGCGAGTGCGACAGTGCAGCAGATTGTGCGAAACACATGCTTTACCATGATCTCAGATCTCCTTCGCGAAAAGTTGTGCATGCGGCGCATTCAGTGTGATGATTGTGCGAGACGAGACTTCCATTGGCTTGGTGCCCGAATATCGCCAAGTCCTCGCTATGACACTCGCAAGTTCGTAGGTGGAGCCGGCGCGGTTGTGTCGGAATTGGAATCCGCGCAGCCAATCTTTTGAGTACTGACCACCACATTGTCAACCCAGAGGTGCTCCGTGACCGGAACTGTCCCGGAAAACGTGAGCTGAAAAGCATTGATCTTCAGGTCGGTCGTGTCCCGCCACCGTATATTCTGGGCCTCACCCTTGGCTGTCCCATCAATCCATAATCTCTGCAGTCCGTTGTGTTGCCCTGGTGTGTTAGCCTGAACTTCGAGTTCGAGACAATACCATCGGTCTGTCAGTAGTGCATCTCTTGGGTCAGTTTGGAAAAAATAGTTGCCCCAATACCTCCCGTCTGGTGCCTGAGCCATGTCAGGGAAATACGAATAAAAGATGATCTCGCCTGGGTCCGGCTGCCGATACCAATTGAGCGTGACAAGCGCTGTGAAGAAAAAGTCTGTCCCGTTCGGGCGAGTGCCGGCCTTTCCAAATCCCGACCACTGATTGTCGATCCGGTTCCCATAAAAGCCGAACAGCTTAGTACAGTTCTGCCCGCACCGCCAGCCGGATTGTAGCTTCAGGTAGAGCCGAGCAAAGGCATGGTCGAATCCCGGCATGAACCACCGCGTGAGCCAGCCTCCTTCTCCACCGGCTGGGTAAGTTACCTCTAAGGCGCGTTGGCCGGCATACACATTGGTGGAGTGCGTCGTTATCCGGTGGAGCGCGGGATTGTATCCATCCTGCCAGGAGGACAGATTCCCGCTCTCGAAGTCATCACAGAAAATGACATGAGGCTGACTACAGACGGCTTCGGCCGCTTCCGCCTCTTTACCGTCGGTAAGAGCCAGATGACAGACTAGAAGGCTCATTATCACGCCGGTGAAATGTAATCGACCGGCACACGGCTGATGGCGAGTTCGGGTCTCTCTCATGGTCATTGTGATTATCCAAGTCTGAGTATCTCGCCGCTATTTAAAAGATGCTTTTGCTCACTTCGTTTGACCAACCACTTTCGTTGCCGGCGTTGTCATAGGCCGTAATCACGAAGAAGTAGGTGGTCCCATTTTGCAAGCCGGTCGCGGTAAAGCTCGTGACGTTGCCCTGCAAGGTGGCAATCGGCGCGCCGTACCCGCCGGAGGCCGTGGCCCGATAGACCTTGTATCCCGCCAAATCGGACTCCCCATTGGGGTTCCAGGTCAGCGTGGCGCTTTGATTGACCGTTCCTGAGGAGAGGGTCAAGGTGACCGGAATGATCCGGGGCGAGTTGGTGGCGCCGGACGCCGTGACCGTGATCGCGGCGGAATGCGTACCGGCCGTGAGCCCGCTCTTGTTGACACTGGCGACAATGGTGTTACCGGATTGCGTGGCAGTCAGCCAACCGGCATTATCCGTGACGCTCCAGGTCATCGTGCCGGTACCCGCATTGGTCACGGTCACGCTTTGGGAGGCCGGATTAGTGCCGGACGTCGTGGCGCTGAAGGCCAGGCTCGTCGGGCTCAGGCCGATCGTCGGCTGAGCCGGCGGGGCGGTGACGGTCAGGGTCACGGGAATGACCTGCGGAGTATTCGTGGCGCCGCTCGCGGCGATCGTAATGTTCGTCGTGTAGGTGCCGGCGGCCAAGCCCGTGGGATCGACCCAGAACGCGACGTTGCCGGAGCCCGTTCCCGATAGCTGGCTTTTCTGTAGCCACATCACCGGATCCTCCGCCGTCCACGTCAAGGTCCCGCCGCCTGAGTTGGTAATCGTCAGGTACTGGTTGGCGGTGAACGTCGTCGATCCGGCCGGCACGGTGTAGGACAGGCTCGACGGGCTGACCGCAATGGTCGGTTGGGCCTGCGGCGCCGTGACGACGAGGCTCACCGGCACGGTCCGTGGCGTGTTCGTCGCCCCGCTCGCCGCGACGGTAATCACCCCTGAATAGGTCCCGGCGGTGAGGCCGGCGATGTTCACGCCGGCGAGAATCGACCCGCCCGATTGCGTGGCGGTCAGCCACGCCTGGTTGTCGCTGACGCTCCAGGTCAAGGTGCCGGTACCCGAGTTGGTGACCGCGATGGTCTGGCCGGTCGGATTCGAGCCGCCCTGGGTGGCCGTGAACGACAGACTCGTGGGGTTCAAGGCGATGGTCGGCTGTGCCGTCGGCGCAGTGACGACGAGGGACACCGGAATGGTCTGAGGCGTGTTGGTGGCACCGGTGGCGATGACGGTGATCGCCCCCGAGTGGGTGCCTGCGGCCAGGCCCGAGAGATTCACCCCTGCCACGATCGTGTTGCCGGCTTGTGCGGCCGTCAACCAGCTCGCGTTGTCGCTCACGGACCAACTCAGTGTCCCCGATCCGGTATTCGTGACGGCGATGGATTGAGTCGCCGGGTTGCTCCCGCCCTGGGTGCCGGAGAAGCTGAGGGCGGACGGGCTCAAGCCGATGGTCGGTTGCGGGGGCGGGGCGGCCGCGGTCACCGTCAAGGTCACCGGGATCACCCGTGGGCTGTTCATCGCGCCGGTCGCGGCTACGGTGATGGTCGTCGTATAGGTACCGGGGCTCAGGTTGTTGGGGATGACCCAGGCACCGACCGTTCCGGTGCCCGTCCCGGAGAGTTGGTTTTTCCGGAGCCAATCCACGGGATCGTCGGCCGTCCAGGTGAGCGTGCCGCCTCCGGCATTCGTGATCGTCAACGTTTGGGAGGGGGTGCTCGTGGTGCTCCCGGCCTGTATGGTGAAGGCCAGGGCGCCGGGCGTCACGGATAAATTGGGTGTCGGAGACGGTGCTGGCGATGGTGTCGGTGCGGGTGTCGGGGGTGTCGTCGGCGTCGGCGCAGGATCAGGCCCGGACGGCGGCGTTGGGCTCGGCGTCTCACCGGATGGCGCGGGGGCGGCCGCAGGCGCGGCCTGCTGGATTTGTTCGATGACCCGTTGGACTTCCGGGAATCGCGCCTGGAGCCGTGAGAACCCCCTTCCGCTGATCGACAAGCCCGGGGCGTTGGAAAGCGCGTTGGTCGGATTGGCGAGGACCCCCTTGGGGCCGGCTGCCGGTGTACTCGCTGCGGCTCCCACAGCCCCAGGCGTGGCCGAGGTTCTTGCCGACCCGAGAACGCTGAGTTTCGAGGAAGTCGATGTCGAAGCCGGTGCCGATACGGCACCAGCCGGGAGATTCGCCGTGGGCAGGGGAGAGGCCGGCGGCGTTGTCACCGACGGGGTCGCCGAGAGCGCCGCCGACGCGGTGCCTGCCCGTTGGTGATCCGTGAGTCGGTGTCCGCTGCGATTGGATCGGTTTCGACCGGTTTCGTTCCCACGATGGGCGCCGGTTTGGGGCGCGACGGTCGACATGGCGTTCTTGGACGGCTTACGAATCAGCTTGTGGGTCGGGGAGGTGTCGGGTGTCGCCCGCTCCGCCTGTTCCTGGATGCCCGCTTGTGCGAGGGCGTCGGCCGGCCAGAGGAGTGGTCCTGCATGGAGGATCGCCAGGCTCACGCACAGGCTCGCCCACGAATGGAGTGCCCGCCGAGGACATAGGAAGAATGAAGACTGATCATATCGCTCAGGCATGGTTCCGGCCCTCCTTGCAACTTCATTCGGCCGGCTACCACGCTCGTCAAGGCATCTGCCGCAGGATTGCAGATGCTGGGGGTGACCCAACTCTTTCGGAGCCTACGTGGCAGCCAGACTGACCGTCAGGATATGGAACGAGTCCCGCTGAGGTCTCTTGGCTTTGCGTCCTACCTTCTCAGGTAGTTTGCCCTTGTCACGCTCTCGCGTTGTTGGTTGTCTGCTTCGGGTACCGTGTTTTTCTGTTGACCCCTTTGAGATACCGGTTTAGAAGCTCTTCCGTGGACGACGGGTTATCCATCCCCCGCCGCCGAACTTCGGTCGGACCAAAGAAGCAAGAGGGGTGCCGAATCGGGAGTCAATCGATTGCCAGGCAGCCGTTTTTTGCGCTGTTCGAATTCTACTGCAGTTCTGCCGCATTAAGCGGATTCCAGATGTCTACTGTCGGCCCCACCCCTTGGCAAGACGCTCGAGCCCCTGTACAACGACTGTACAAGCTGTAGGTTCGTACCCTCAGGTCCGCGGTTCAGGGACCGTCCAGGCCGACCAAAAGTGTGCAAGGTTCTTTTGGGTGTGTCTGGAGAATCCAGAGACCGGGAGAGGGCGGTCTAGCCGAGAAACCGAAATGTGCGCGCGTCGGCCGAGAGCCAGACGAGACGCCCGATCGGCGACAGCCGGGTCATTTTCGTTTCCGTTTGTGACACGACTGCGGTACCGTGGGGCATTTATTTGAGAAAGGAGCGCGAGACTGTGGTTCGAGCTTCGAAGCGATCGCCGAAGTCCGAGGGAATACGTGCGGAGGACAGGTTCATGGGTCGGAAACAAGTGGCCAGGCGTGTGGCGGTGGTGGGTTTGGGATATGTGGGACTCCCCATCGCGATCGCGTTCGCGAAGCACCTGCCGGTCCTGGGATTCGATGTCAATACGGCCAAGATCGATGAGCTTCGGCACGGAATTGACCGGACGAACGAGGTGTCGACCGCGGAGCTCAAAGCCTCGCGCATCGCCTTCTCCTCCGACCCGGCGATGCTGAAAGATGCGGATTTCATCATCGTGGCGGTGCCGACGCCGATCAACGACGCGCTTCAGCCCGACGTCACGGCTCTGTGCCGGGCCTCCGAAACGATCGGCGCGCATCTGTCGAAAGGCGCGATCGTCGTCTATGAATCGACGGTCTACCCGGGTTTGACGGAGGAGGTCTGCCGGCCGATTCTTGAGTACAGCTCGCACCTGAAGTGCGGCCGGGATTTCAAGCTCGGTTATTCCCCCGAGCGTATCAATCCGGGGGACAAGGCGCATACGCTGGAAACGATCGTCAAGGTGGTGTCCGCGCAGGACCCGGAGACGCTGGACATCGTCGCGAACACGTATGGACTGGTCGTCAAAGCGGGTATCCACCGGGCGCCCAGTATTCGTGTCGCGGAGGCCGCCAAGGTCATCGAAAATACCCAACGCGATCTCAATATCGCACTGATGAATGAGCTGGCCCTCATTTTCGACCGGCTCGGGATCGACACCAAGTCGGTGCTGGAGGCCGCAGGGACGAAGTGGAATTTTCTCAAATTCACCCCGGGACTCGTGGGCGGCCACTGTATCGGCGTCGATCCCTACTATTTGACGAGCAAGGCCGAGGCGGTCGGATACCATCCTCAGGTCATTCTGGCCGGGCGCCGGATCAACAACGGCATGGGCAAGTTCATTGCGGAGAAGACGATCAAGTTGCTGAGCCGGCTCGATCGTCCGGTGAAGGACTTGCGGGTGGCGGTCTTGGGGTTGACCTTCAAGGAGAACGTGCCGGATCTCAGAAACAGCCGTGTCCCCGACATCATCCGTGAGCTGCAGGAATACGGGGCTGAGGTCCTGGTGCACGATCCGCTGGCGGAGCCGGAGGAAGCCCATGTCGAGTACAAGCTTCACCTCTGCGACTGGAAAGACCTGACCACTCTGGATGCAGTCATTCTGGCCGTGTCCCATCGAGAGTATCTGGACATGGGCATCGCGAAACTGCTGGCACCGCTGCGAAAAAAGTCGCAAGGCGTTTTGATCGACGTCAAAGCCTGCCTGGATCCCGCCCAGGTGCCGTCGACCGTCCGCTACTGGCGCCTCTGACCGGCTTTGCTCTCCGGTGAGCAGGCGGGTGATCCGGCCATGTGGAGCGGATGACCTCCGGCCGTCGATTCTTCTCCGCCTGCCTCGCGTTCCCTCGGGTGCTCCGTTCAGAAATTTCTCACCACGTCGCGTGTCACGGCCCGCCGTCCCCGTCCGCCTTTCTTTTCCTTCTCTCCTCGCATGGCCCATCCGACTCGCGCCGTCTGCGCGCGTGGCCGTCTCCAGGGCCGCCCTCGCTGATCGCACCAAAGACGCCATTTCTTGCGGATCGAGCGCGTTTTGCTAGACTCTCGGTGACGTGAGCACGTTCGCGCTTCCCTCCCGCACCAGGGGTGTCTCGTGATTCCAGCAACCGTTCGCGTGCGTCGTGCCGCTCTGTCCTGGGCTGCTGCCTGGATGTTGGCCGCCCTCGTCGGGTGCGCCGCGCTGGTGAGCACCGACGTCAAGCTGGGTGATCAACGGATGGCGGAGGGAAACTGGGAAGAGGCGATGCTCGCCTATCAGCGGGCGCTGAAAGAGGATCCCTTCAACCCGTCGCTGGTGCAACGCATGGAATTGGCCCGGGAACGCGCCGGGGCCCATTATGAGGAGCGAGGACGGGCGCTGCTCAAGGAACGCCAGCTCGACCCGGCGCTGGAGGCGTTCAAGCGGGCGCTCTCGCTGGATCCCGCCAATCAAGCTCGGCAACAGGCGCTCGCCGAGGGGCTCCGCGCCAAGGAAGCCTGGGACCTGGTGCAGGAAGCCGACAAGCTGGCGCGATTGGGCCGCACGGAGGAGGCGCTGGAGGCCTACACCCGCGCGGCCGAATTGGATCCGACCGCGACGTCGGCCACGGACGGCATCGCCCGCCTGAGCGAGACGCAGGAATCGGCTCGGCGCGACAGTCCGATGGGCCGGCCGGTGACGCTGAAATTCAAGAACGCGGGTCTCAAGGAGGTGCTCGAGAGCATCGCCCGGATCAACGGCATGAACGTGATTTTCGACAAGGATGTGCGCAACGACCCGGTCTCGGTGGCGATCGAGGACACGCCGTTCGACGAAGCGCTGGAGCTGATCCTGAACAGCAACAGTCTGTTCGGGCGACAGGTGGGCCCGCAGATGCTGCTGGTCAGCCCGAACACGAAACAGAAGCTGGAGCAGTATCAAGATCTGATGATCCGGACGTTTTATCTTTCGCACACCAAGGCGAAGGACATGCTCGGCCTGCTCAAGAGCATGCTGGACACGAAGCGGCTTCACGCGAACGAGCAGACCAATACGATCGTCATCCG
>JBDIVW010000060.1:0-11813 GCA_039794185.1 Candidatus Inralta sp.
ATAGCTGGGGCGTCGTCAGCACGGCGACACCAGGAGCCTATGAGAGCCAGAGCCGCGGGTATCTCGCCGCGGGCGCCTACTCGATCCGGCTGAACAACGACAACTTCTCGCTCTGGAATATCAACCCTCCACGGTTCCGGCGGGGCTGCGCCGGCATCGACACCTACCTTGGTAGCTTCTCCTACGCCAAGCTGAACCGGTACGTCGATATGCTCCAGCAGTTCGGCGGGTCCGTGGTGCTGGGCTATGCCTTCCAGTTGGCGATGAAGGAGCTCTGCGAGACCTGCTCCAACGTCCTCAACATGATCGAGACCGCGTCGAGGACGTTGAATGCGCTGGGCCGGATTCAACCCTGCCAGGCCGGCCAGGAAGTGGGGGAAGCGCTCGCCCAGAGCATGAAGGATCCGGACAAGCTCAACCAGTTTGCGTACAGGAAATGGCAGCAGTTCAAGACCCAAACCGGCATCACCGGGGACCCGTGGGAAGATCGGGATACTGCCCAGGACAATACGTCGGCCGATGCGGCAGCTGCCCTGAAGGGCACGGAATATGACATCACGGGGAATCTCGTGTGGAACGTCTTGAAACGGGCGGGGGTGGAAGATCAGACCGCTCGCATCATCATGTCGACGACCGGCACGATCATTGTGAATGACCAGGGCCAGTCCGAGTATCATCCGCCCACGATCAAGTTCTCCGAATTGATCGACGTGGTGCCGGCAGAGACCGTCCGGGTCTATGCCTGCACCGATGATCCCACCCAATGTCTCCAGATCCAGCCTCAGAATGAAACCGCGATGGAGGGGTTCAAGAGCCGCACGGCAACGGCGCTGCAGAACATCGTGACCAATATCTATAGTAAGACCGCGATGAGCGCAGCGGATGTGACGCTCGTGAACATGAGTCCGATCCCGGTGCTCAAGATCCTGACGGATTACGGGCATCCGAATGAAGTCGCGACGCAGTTGGTCCGGATGACGAGCGAAGTGGTGGCCATCGAAATGGCGATTCAATGGATGGAGTGGGCCGTGAACAACGCGATCCAGCAGGGGGCCAAGATCAAACAGCTCAAGCCCGGCTTTGCCGTGGATACGGCCGAATTCCGTAAAGAGGCGCACGAGGTGCTGGCCGAAGCCTACGCCGAGGCAGCGAAGCGTTCGGCCCACCTGCAGAATATCTACAACGTCACGAAGATGGCCCTGGAGCAGGGACAGTATCGCACGGCCCGGTAGGGTGCCGGTGAGCTGAGGCCGGAGCGGACAGCCAATGTGGCAGATCTTTACGTTCGGGAACGGGGATGTCATCGCGGCGGTGATCACGGGCCTCAAGGTGATGATGACCACGGGGGCCTATGAAAGCCTGTTCCGGCTCGGCCTGCTCGGGCTGGTGGTCTTCGCCCTGCTCCACGTGACCTTCAACCGTCGGTTCCTCGGCCCCCTGCTGATCGGCGCGGTCGGGCTGCTGTACGCCTCGGTGTTCGTGACGGCCGACGTCTCGATCGAAGATCAGGTCAATCCTGCGGTGCCCGACACGATCGTGACCGGGGTGCCGGTGCTGATTGCGTTTCCGGCATACCTCTCTGGTCAAGTCGGCTATCACCTGACCGCCATCACGGAGACCGCGCTCTTGTTGCCGATCGGCTATCGTTCCACAGGATCGGTGATTAACCGGCCGTTGTTCGAGACGCAGAAGCTGCTCGACTTCACGCTCCCTGACAGCGATCTGTGGAAGAACCTCGTCCAGTACCTTATGAACTGCACGCTGAAGGAGATCGACTACAACCAACTGACCCGCACGGCTGTGGAGAAGGCGACCGATGCCCTTGGCGCGATCGCTGCGACGAATCCCGCCTTGAGCTCTCCCTGGTATCAGAATGGCAATATCCAGCCAGCCGCGCAGCTCTGCACGGACTTCTACGCGAACGTCATCACGCCGGGCTTTACGACGCCGGCGCCCGAATATCTGGAAGCCACCCAGAAGCTGCGCTCGTCGCTCGGTGCGGACCCTGCGACCCCTGGGGACGAGTTGCCGCTCATCGATCAGCTCCGGACGACCCTGCTCGGTGTGCCGGGGCAGACCTCGGACCAGGTCCTGCGGAATATCGTGATCGTGAAGGCCTGGAAGGAGGCATGGGCCCAAAGGGCCAAGACGATGAACGATGTGCCGTCGGCAGTGAAGCTGGCTCAGGAGGCCACGACCCAGGATTTGAAGTATCAGGCCTATACCAAGTCCTATATCGCCGCGAAGTTCCTCCCCGTGTTGCGAACGGTCGCGGAAGGTGTCGTGTATCTGGTCACCCCGTTCATCGCCGTGATGGCCCTGTCGGCCTCCATGACTCGGGTGCTGGGGCTCTACGGCCGGAGCTTCGCGTGGCTCGCCATGTGGGGACCCCTCTATGCCGTGGTGAACTTCGTCATGTATTTCGAAGCCAATGCCAAGGTCAAGGATCTCGTCATCAATTCAGGCTTCGCCGACGCCATCACGTTCAATTCGTTCGACCCGCTCAGAGAGTACATCGTCGGTATCAATTCCATGGCGGCGGATCTGACGCTGGCGGTGCCGGCTGTGGCCTGGGGCCTGGTCTGGGCAGGAGGGAATCTCGCGTCCTCGATGATGGGAAGTCTCTCCGCTCCACTTGCTGCTGCCGGTCAGGAAGCAGGGCAATTCGCTCGCGGTCAAGGCCAGGTCCTGTCGGAATCACCGGCCCATGTGATGGAGCCGGTGCGGATGGAGGCTGCTCGTTCTCCCGGGGTGCAAGAGAGCTACAGGGTGCCCGTCGGCGTCGGCGGCCTTCGCGTCGATGCGCAAACAGGGGTTTCGACCCTGCATCACGCTGATGGCGGGACGACCCGCATCGGGGCGAACGGCATGGTCACGTACCAGGGGCCGACGGGTGGATTCTCGCGGCGCGCGAGTGAAGAGTCTCCCACTGGAGCCTGGTATGACAGCGGCGCGTTCCGTCGGGAAGAGTTGGACCATGCGACGGGGCGGGTGGTGCAGAAACAGTTCGAGGTCCGCGGGGCTACGATCGACAAGAGTTTCAGCTACGAGCAAGATGGCGTTCTGCACTCGGTCCGGGAAGAATACAACCAGGAAACGGGAAAGACCGTCCGCCGCGTGGATTCCTCGATCAAGGATGGTGTGAGCCGGGTTGAGACGAGCACCCAGTGGGGGCCGCAGCAGATCAGCGAAACGGGCCCGGTCATGGCCTGGGCAGTCCATCCGGATGGCCGGCAGGAACCGGTCACCGGCACCCTCTCACGGTCGGGGCTGCGTCTCGGCCAGGAGGACTTCTGGGGCGAAGGGCAGTTGGTGGCCTCCGGCGACGGCCCGACTCGTGAGTACAAGGGACGACTCACTGCACAGAAGGTCAATGGGATTTCCGTCTTCGCGGTCTCGCAGGGTGGGTATAAAGAGGGCGTCGTCGGCGAGGTTGTCAAAGAGGAGGCCAACCTCCGGTATTACCACGGCGTGGAGGGCGGGACCTTTTATACCCGCGACGCGGCGGAGACCATTGACGTCCGCAAACTGGACGGGGAGATGGAGACTATTCAGGGCAAGGCGAAGGAATTCGGTCGTGTGACCATCGGATCAAATGGGAAATTCCAGCACAATCCTCTCACCTATGAAATCGAAAGCACGAAGGGCGACCGGAAGGCTGCCTATTCCGGAGAGATCCATGTCGATGCCGAAGGAAAGAAGTTTCTCCAAGCGACGGCGGGCGGGACGGAGCGGAGCAACAAGGATCGCTTCGTCGACGCGGGGATGGAGTATGTCTACAAGACCGGCGACAACGGCGGCAAGAGCTATACGGGGGATGGCGTGAGGCTCCAGAGGATCATCGGCCTTCTTCCTGAAAATGAGGCGGTGACCAGGCAAGTGGCGACACACGAGGAAGGGAACGTGATCCAGTTTGCCAACGGACAGGAGCGGCGTGTCCCCACGTCGGTCAGTTTGTCCTATTCAATTCCTGGAGGAGTGACGAAGTCCTTGATCGGCAACTACGATCACCAGGGGGATTTTCATATCGCGGCCGGACAGAGCAGGGAAGGAGTGGAGTTTCTGACTCTTGACGACCAGGGTGGACAGAGTGTTGCTGTCCGCGGCGTGAAGAGCAATCAGACGGGAGAAGCGGTCTTCAGTCATGCTGAAGCAGGCAGGAGGACGGAACTCTGGGATTATGTGTCACACGTGATGGGATGGCAGGAAAAGGAACAATACCTCAAGGATAAGCCGATCGAGTGGAAGGACGGGACGACCGGGCAGACACACAAAGGGCATTTCTTCGGCCTGTTCGATAAGGAGGGGAATCTCCTGGAGGGCAGCGTGGTCAATGATTTGCGAAGCCAGGCGTTCGTGATGAAGCAGAATCCGCTGACCAAGGAATACGAGACCGGCTTTCTCGACATGCATCAAGATCCCGATTCGCATGCCTCCGTGGCGACCTACACGACCCTCACCACAGAACAGATCGGTGCGGATGGGACCGCTCGGACATTGACGCTCGGGCCACAATCAGGGGATGGCACGAGAGAAGTCCTGTCGGATATTGGAACGGGCGGGAGGAAAACCGACCTGTTCCATGACTATACCCATGAGACAGGCGGGCATTTCGTTGAGCGGTTCGAGGATTTCCATCGGACGCAGGGAGGGACACTCTCCGAAATGCATAACACGCGCATGTTCAGCGGGACCAAATGGATCCCCGATCCCGTCCATCAGGGACAACATCATCCCGTGCAGATGCGGGGATTCATGGATGAACAAGGGAACGTGGTCTACGCCGAATTTCAAAGCGGGCAGTACGGCAAGACGTGGAACTACAAGGTGGTCGATGGAACGGCACAATGGGGTGTTGCCGACACGGCCCAGCCCACCTATGGTGGACCGGGATTGACGAATTTCCGTTCGCTTTCCAAGAACGAAGTGGAATCGAGTGGCTTGGCCTCGACCCAGGTTATTGGGCCTGACGGAAAGCTGCTCTATGAGAAAGGGGATAGCGGCATACAGGTGATCGAATGGGATGTGTACAGGCAGGAACTCCACCGACGCGTGAACATCGGCGCCGAGTATCCTGTGTTTGGGCACTGGGATCCGAAAGAACTCACCAACGAAGACAGTGGCGCCAAGCAAACTTTGAAAGCGATCGGCGCTGGCAAGACAGCCGTTGACATTGTCACGGGTGCTGGTAATTTGGCCATGACGGGTCGGCGACTTGGCGGGACATTCGGAGGCGGAACCGGTGCCGCTGGTCCGAAAGGAGGACCACTCCCAGGAGGAAATCCCGGTGATCGGTTGGGCAAGACGCCCGGGCCCGGTGCTTCGCCGCAGAGGATGGAGGACCTCCAGAGGTTGCAGGAGGATCTTACGCATGCCCTCAAGAAACGCGGGATCGACATTACTGGAGCGAAGGGCGCTGGTAAGAACACTCAACCGTGAGTCTTTCACGTCAATAGGGGTGCTTGACGCGCGTTGCGCGATCGGAACACCTTCGCTTGTCGTGCGGGTAGCCTCGAAAATGGCTACTGTTCGTTAATTGAAGTAAACTTTTTCCCCGACAACTAGTAGGTGCACTCTTCATGATGTGGACCCGATTAGAGGTCTTGTGGCGGCGGCTGAAGAACTGGCGGAACGGCCTTGGATGCGAGCCATCTCAACGAATAGATGAGTTGGGTCTGTTGGATCTCGATCCTGAGTCCAGCGGGGAGGAACTTAACCCAGGAACCGGTTACCCCATGCTTGATGAGATCGTTGATGTTCATGGCAACACCTATGGCAGAGGAGAAGACTCTCTCTGCGATGATGATTAGCCGTCCCCTGATGTGATGACTGTTAGCAGTTGTTGTGAGTGTCGGACGCGTTCCACACCCATGGTATTGGAGCACTCGATTGTATCCGACACCGACTCGTTGGCCGTGATATCTTACGGGCTGGTAGTTGGATATACAGCAGGATTCGCTGCCAATCTCGGTGAATGGCACCACACTGAGCGATGGATAAATGTATGAGTTGGAAGTAGACTTAGCCAGCAACAGAGAACTGAGGTTATCTCACTATACTGCATGGGTAGCCTGCAGCAGACTTGGTAAGACAGCGCAATGAATCCTCCGCACGAAGCGCCTCGCCTTAGGGCTTACCTCGAAAGCGGCGAGGGCAGGCCTGTGCTGCATATGTCGAGGTCAGACTGGAGTTCGATTTATACGGGTACTGGTCCAGAACTCGTCAGCATCGAGCGGCTCCCGATGAATCGGGTCGCCACAGATGCGACCGTCGTAGCCGCTTATGCCCAGCGGTTCTCGATGGCCACCGCTGAGGTGGCCATAGTCCGGCTCGATCCCCCTGATGCACCGAACATCTACAACACAGACAAGTACGAGGTGTGGGAGGATCTCCCCAGTCATCAGAGTTTCCGTCAGATCGTGCAGGCGGCGTCCACCGAGGACAATGAGAACCTGCGTGCATACTTGGCGCAAACTGTCTTTCTCGTTAAGCGAGAGCCTGATGATGAGCACCAGCTACCAGAGCTTCCTCTCACAGCCCAATTGCTTCTCAGGCAAAGGTCTATGTGAACTCGCCGTCTAACACGCTGCTGGAGCTGGATGGTGCTACGGAGCTCAATCCTCTTTCGGTCTAGCGTCAGCGGGCAGGTAAGGAATGATGTTTGTATGTCGCGGGCATGACGAGCGCAGCTCAGGGGCAATCCGCTAGCTGCCTCAAGCCCTAGACAAGAACACAAGAGCCCTCAGGATCGAGGAGATAAACGGAGTACAAACGCGAACGGGGGGTGTGACTCTGGGCAGGTTGTTTTTCTGCTCGGAGACGGCTTCAAGGACTAGCCCGGTGGTAGGGTACTGAACGAGCTGAGGCGATACGATTGGGGGCGGTGAATTCTCACTCTCAATACTTTTCGGATTGCTGACAGTCACGGGCGCCCACGGCTTCGCGAGTCGAGAAGGAGCATGATGGCTGACGACACGCTTGACGATGCACGGCATCAGGTGTTGGCAGAAAACACGGCACAGGCCGTTCACAAGCACTTGAGCAAGCTGTTCCAGGAGGAAGCCCGTTTCCGCAGCAGGTGGGTGTGGGAGTTGCTGCAAAACGCCCGGGACGCCTCTCCCGACGAGGGCGTCAGCGTATGGCTTATCCAAGAACCGCACCGTGTGGTTTTCAGGCACAACGGCGTGCCGTTCGCCCACAAGAGCATTGCACACCTGATTTACCATGGCTCGACGAAGTATGACCTTTCCGACTCCAGCACAATCGGCCAGTTCGGTACCGGTTTCCTGACGACTCATCTGATTTCGAAGACCGTCGAGGTTAAGGGGAGAACGGATGATGGAAAGCAGTTCCGATTCCTGCTGGACCGCCGGGGCAACAACGCGGATGAACTTAAGGCGGCGATGGACGCGTCTTGGGAGGCGTTCACCCAGTCCCTGACCGAAGGCCCGTTCAACGACGCCGGGGGCTTCACAACGGAGTTCGAGTATCCGTTGGTCAGGGACATAGTGGGCGTCGTTGAAGAAGGCATAGCGGATCTGATCACGAACGCTGCATACCTGCTCGCCTTTAATGGCAGGATCAGATCGCTGCATGTGGAACAGCTGAATCGCTCTGTCACTATCAAGAAGGGAACTTGCAAACCGATCTCTGAAGAGGCCCAGCGTCTCCAAGTCGAGGAGGGCGCCCCCGGTAACGATCCGGTGTCGCGCTACGTGGGCTCTATCACGAATGACGAAACCTCTGTGGCTGTCGAAATTGCCGGGGCCGATGCCAATTGGTCGATTGCCGGGCAGAGACAGATTCCGCGCATCTTCGTGGCATTCCCGCTTACGGGAACCCGCGATTTCTGCCTCCCGGTCGTGATTAACAACGAAAAGTTCCAGCCCCGCGAGGATCGCGACACACTCGTGCTTGTTCCGAACCGCGAGGGCAAACACCTAAACATGGTCCGCATGGAGGGGGCGTGTGACCTCGCTGCGCATCTGGCAGTGCTGGGGGCGGAAGAAAGCTGGGGTGGGGCTGCTATGCTTGTGCGGCTGAACCCATTGCGACAGTGGGATTGGGTTGACGCCGACTGGTTCTGCAAGTTGCTGGTCGAGCGCTTCATCCAACCACTCCGGGCTGCGAAGGTGATGATGACTGCCGCTGGTGCGAGGATTGCTCCCAGTGCTGGCATGATCCCGCTATTGGCCGATCCCGAGGCATGCTGCGATCTGTGGGATTTGGCGGCGGAGGTCAAGGACGCTTTAGGACAACTTCCTCGACGAGATGAGGCCCACATTTGGGCCGAGAATCTGAAAAGTTGGGCGCCCTTCCTCCCCGAAGCCGTCGAGCAACTGAGCGAAAGCCTGACCCTGCAGAAGCTCTGCCAGCAGGTTTCCGCATGGGGGACCGTGGCAGAGGTCGGGAAGAAACTCGGCGAGGCTGTTGACCCCATCGCGTGGCTGAACCAACTGCACACGCTTATCAGCAAGGCCGGTCATATCGAGTTGTTCGAGCAGGCACGGCTTATCCCCAGCCAGGGCGGTGCGCTCAAGAAGATTACCGAGCTGAGGCGAGACTCCGGCATAGATGAGGGGTTAAAGGATATCGCGGAGAGTCTGGGCCTGCCGACGCGGGATGACTTGCTTGATCAGCGAATGCGTCTGAAGGAATTCTTAGAGCTACAGCCTAAGACGGAAGGCGAGGTCCTGACGGCAGCAGCCCAGACGCTTAAGGACAAGGCTAAGTCTGTGGATGCTTCGTTCGCAGGCATCGCGGTGCGCTTCTTTGTCTGGCTTGTCCGTCACGACAAGACCGACAGGTTGGAAGGGTTTCCAGTATTGACACGAGCAACGACCAGAGAGGATGCCGCGCTGGCAACACTCTTCCGCGATCCTGCCAAGAGTGACGAGAGGTTGCTCGCCCCCACTGGTTGCTGGCCAGAATCGGCTCGTCTGGTAGCCGACCTGTTTCCTAAGCGGCAGACGCTCTCAGACGCATATCACGAGGCTCTTACTGACGAGGCCCTTTGGGTCAGGATAGCGGATGAAGGCTATGTTCGGCTCAATCCTCGGTTCAAGACGCAGCGGCGCCACATCCCCTTCATACCGGATGAGCCGCTACCTGTATCTGAAAAGGACAAGAAGCTGAAGCACCGCACCAAGGACGCGGTAGAGCTCTCTGCGTTGGCCTTCTTCGAGAAGGACGAGACTGGGCTAGATGCCGTCAGGCGCAGCAAGACCCGCGCAGTCGGTCTCCTGCTGTTCCTCGCGAACTACGTACTCGAAGTGGATGCTGGCGCACTCGATGCGGTTGAGGCCGAGTGCGAGTGCGGGGTGACGCATCGTCACTACCGCGCCGCTT
This sequence comes from Candidatus Inralta sp., assembly GCA_039794185.1. Lineage (GTDB taxonomy): Bacteria > Nitrospirota > Nitrospiria > Nitrospirales > Nitrospiraceae > BQWY01. The sequence goes on from JBDIVW010000060.1 coordinate 9,349, forward strand.
GGCTAGTGCCCATGTGGGACCGGCAGTGGGTGCCCTTGGGCGACGGCAAGCAATCCTCGGCAACAGCGGAGAGCATAGCGCAACTGTTCGTCGGCCGAGAAGAGGAACTGCGACGGTTCACGGCAGGCAAGGGTAGGAAACTGCTGGAAGCGCTCAATATCAGTCTGGCCGATCTATCCTTGCGCGCCGTTGCTAAGGACGAGGATACTCGTATCTCCCTAATCGACTCTCTCGCCGATATTATGCACGCAGCCGACAACGACGCGGATAAGGTTAAACTCATTGCAGAGGAGATCAAAGAGTCGCCAAAGTTTCTTGATGAGATACGGAAGTATCGCGAGACCCGGGAAAAGATTCGGCGGAACCAGTCTCTCGGTGCTGAGGTAGAACAGCTGCTGAAGGAGGCACTGCAGGACCATGGGCTCAAGGTCACCCGCACCGGCGTGGGATCGGACTACGAGGTCGAGGAGGACTACGTTGTTGACGAAAAGGAAGTCATCCTCGCGATCGAGGACGGTCGCCGTCCGTTTCTGGTCGAGGTTAAGGCAACAGTGGGCAAAGTCGCAAGAATGACCGTGACGCAGGCCGCGACGGCTGTGGGCAATAAGGACAGGTTCATCCTCTGTGTGGTCCGACTGGATTTACCCGATGCAACGCCAGAAATCGTGCAGGAGCGGTGCCGGTTCGTCATGGATATCGGTCATCAGATTGAGCCGGTGTGGGAGGAATACCGCCGGTATCAGGAGACCAAGGGCGAAGCCTGCACCCGCGTGGGCGAGGTGGAACTAATCGTTCACGAGAGTGAGGTGCGGTTTGCGGTGGGCGACGGGGCATGGGCGGGTGGACTGTCACTGCACAATGCGGTGAAACAGATTCTGAGTGCCTGCCGTGGTGCAGAAGCCGTGTGAGAATCTAATTTCCCGATGCGTCCAAGGGCGACTTTGCGTTGCTTAGGCGCTGCGGGTTATCGGGTGTCTGAGGGCGCGAGCGAGCCCGGATGAATTTCGTCAAGACTCTCAAAGCGAAGCGAAGCGACCAGGACAAGATCCCGATCGAGCAAGTTCTGGATCGTATAGTCACGCTTAATCGCGGAATCCGCGACTTCTGGTCGAGTGCCGACGGTTGGGCTCCGATCGAGGCGGCCGCACTCTTGAGCAAATCGCGTCTTGATTGGCAGGTCTCCCTATCAGAGACCTTGCGCCTGTGGTTCCCGAGCGGAGGGAGTCAGGTCACGGATGGACGGCTCATTCTTGCTTGGGCCAACCTCGGCAGCTTGGTCGAGGGCACCATGAAGCTCTTTCTCTCGGTCTTCTATGCGGACTACTCGAAGGACATCGACGCATTCAAGAAGAAGAATGGCAAGCTCATCGATCCAGATGTTCTTACTCTTGAGCGCCTCCGGCAGTTCTTTGTCAAGAAGGACCTCTTGTCCTCTGAATGGGAGTCATATGTGCAGCACGTGCAATCCAGACGAAATGCAATCCACGCATTTGAGGATAAGGAACTCGGCACGGGGTTAGAGTACGAGCAGGCAGTCCGTCGGTATCTCAAGCTTGTCCGCGAGATCAATTCCAGGATTCCCTACCCGGATCACGCGTTTGTGCCTGATGAGCACGGCCCTTTGTAGCGCCCGATTGGACCTCACGGGTGAGTTGATGAAGATCAAAGAAATCGTGAGTCGTATTTATTAAGGGTTTCACCGTTCCTCTCTTCGGGGCTTCATGGAACTCCCGTGAAGCCGAAGTCGCCGTTACCATGCACGCCTCCTGCCATTACATCCAATTGATGACTCTTTCGTCATATGTCATGACATTTGACAAAATACACGACGGTCTTGGCCAGCCTGTATTGAAGTGAAGGGGGCCACAGTGGCCAGTGGCGCTGGAGTCTGGAGACGGCTGCGGTGTCGGAAACTGTAGACTCGCCAGTAATTCTTCCGATGTCCGCTCACCTATACAGAAACTCCATCTGTGATCCCCGAAGCACTTCGTCTTAACAATGAAGAAGTGGGTTGGCGACTGAACAACGCCCGACCATGTATTCGGTCGTGTCCTGCCGAGAAGGCACACCATCGATGCGCGGAGAGTAGCTGGCAATGAAGGTCGGCTAGTGTGAGCAAGATGATTGTGGCGCTTGAGCCGTGAGGAACTGCAGGTCCTGGGAGAGCATTGAAGCTGTAGGGAGTGCGGTGGTCGGAGTGACTGGGAGGCGGATCGCTCCGAGGACTTCTCCTGAGGGGATCGTCAACAGTTGCAGGACGACTTCAGGCGCGGTCTGGGTGGTGTCGAGGTGGCCTGTGACGAGCACGGTAGCCGGAATCCAATGTCCGACCGAGACCTGTTGGCTGTCATGGACCCGTCCGCTGAGTTGAAACTGTTGTTCCTCGGCAATTCTCGCTTTGGTTGGATCATCACCCACGAAACAAATCTGTGCTTGTAAGAAGTGCCTGGCAAAGGCTGCCTTGG
>JBDIVW010000061.1:0-11600 GCA_039794185.1 Candidatus Inralta sp.
GGCCAATCCCCGGCTCAGAGTTTCACGTTCTTCGAGACTCATGTGCGTATAGCAGTGCTTTCGCATGGCAACACCGTAGCCCATCCGCAGGGCCGGAAGTGTTGCACTTGGAGTTAGAACTTAAGCAGTCAATCACCCAAGGTTGGCTCTCCCCCCGCGCTCCGTGCTTGCGCTTCCCGACCGTATGATTTCGGGTCTGCAGGAGGCCTCGGGGGTTGAGTCAGGGTTGCCTCGGGGTGTCGGAGGGCGTATCATTTTGCCACGACGTCTCAGCAGAGGAGGCCGCTCATGACGAATGAGACCACCGCTCGCTCTTCGCGCACGCTCTCGCTCGACCGGTGTATCGATCAGTTGCGGCAGCAGTTGCTCGACCTCGCCCCCTTCCTATCGGTCGGCAGCGATCGCACGGATGGGGCGTTGGATGAATTCGATGCCCGCACGGAACGGTTGATTCGTGAGGCCTTGGGCGAAGCATCGGACATGCTTGAGGCCTATGAGTACGCGCAGGTGGGGGAGGCCGGCGGCCTGGTCAATTTCCCCGATGAGGCTCCTGAAGGCGGTGCGACCACCAAGGATCCGCGGCGCGAGCGTCTGAATCAGCGCAAGCGGGTGATCGAAAGCTGCATCGCGGAACTGGAGGCGGGCCGGGCGGAGCTCGCGAAAGCCCAGCCGGCCGACGCCGAGGCCGTCATCGGCCCTCAAGTCACCCATCATATGACGCCGGAACCCCGGAGTGTCCACGGCGGTGTGTCACTGCGCGAGGCCGCGAGGCTGATGCAAGAGTGGAAGGTGGGCTCGCTCCTGGTGACGGATGACCATGCCTATGTGGGAATGGTGACCGATTCCGATTTAGCCCGGGAGGTGGTGGCGAGGGGGGTGGATCCGGCCGCGACTCCGGTCAGGATGTGCATGCGGCGCCCGCTCGTGGTGATCGAAAGTGACCGACCCATTATCGAGGCGGTCCGCATGATGAAGGATCAAGCGACCCGTCACTTGGCCGTGGTCGATCGCGGCGAGGTGATCGGCATCGTGTCCGTGTCCAACGTCCTGCGTTACTATTCGGGCGTGATTTAGTTGCCGATTCGCGCGCACCGCCTCGGCCTTCCGGCACCTCCTGCGACGGTCCCTCCCGTCTAAGCCCATCACCCGACATGTGCAGTTGGGCCGCCCCAAGACCCGTTCCCACATCGGTCAGTGGCGGGGAGCGGCGGGCGTCGAGCGAGCCTTGATGATGCGGGCGGCAATCTCCTTGCCGATCGTCATGCCGGTAAAGGGCGAGGTGTGGCCGTAGTCGAAAAAATCCGCTTGAGGGTTGTCGTTCAGGACGCCGGACAGATCATGGAACGCCGGTTCGTCACGCAGGACGGCGGCGGCCTCCCGATAGAAGTTTTTGCCGAACTGTACGGACGTCTGGTCAAGTGATTGCAGGACGTTGGTTTCGACGGCGTTCAACGGGGTCTTCGTGATGATCAGGGGTTGGAGCAGAAAGAGGCAGCGCAATTCGAACTCCCGGCATGTGCCCTTCGCCATGGTGACGTTCGCGACATAGATCTGAACGGCGAGGTCAAGATTCTCTGCGCTGGCGTCCGGGGCCTGCCCGGAATAGAGCTTGGCCTCGATCCGAGGTCTCATGTAGGTGGCCCAAAAGACCGAGTGACCGGCGAGCCATTCTGAGGCCGCATAGACGGCCGTCCGTGGATGGCGGCGCTCGATGAGATCCCGGAGCTTCCCGGCCGTGTCCTGCTGGAAACGCCCTGCTCCGTAGAGGTAAGCAAAGAGGGCCTCGTTGAAACCGTCGTAGAAGATGACGGTGGTCGGGCGCTCGTTGGAGGGTACGCGTCGGAGCAGGTCCTGGAACTTGATGAGCTCCAGCGAGCTCTGAAAGGCTCCCACCCCGAAATTGTGCAGTCGCGTCGGGATCTGACGCCGATTCAGCTCCAGCGCAATCTGATTGGCCAGGGTCAAATCATCATCCGCTTCCAGGTTTTGCATGGTGGAGCCGCCGAAGCACCAGATGACTTCCTTCGCCCGGGCTGGATCCACGCTGGCCGGAGCCGAACGCGCCCCATAGTAGGACGTGAAGTTCACCGTCCGGCTGGTCGCCGGTGCCGGGGAGTAGAGGTAATAGTCCCGGTATTCGAACCGCAAGGCGCTCCAATCGGACATCAGTTGCGCATGGAGGGGGTAGCCTTGACTGATCTTGCCGTACACGGAGCTGGACCACGGGTGATGGGAGAATTTGGCGATCAGGCGAGCGACGATCTCGGGAGACGCCAGAATGAGCACGATATAGGCAAGGTAGAGCAGTGTGGCGAGCGATCCTTTGAGCTTCGGGCAGCGCATGGGGCGAGGTTCGCTCCAGTAAGTCAGGGAGCCAATAGAATCAATTGGGTAGTGAAATGATCCGTCACGGTCGACAAGGGCGTAAAGAACAAGGTTTGAGTCGGTTTCCCTCCGGGGAATGCGATGGATGCCCTGGCTGGCCCCCATGTGTGCTGCTGCGGCTGGTAAGGGAGGCTCATGAGCTTCGTCCAGCCGTGATCGGCTCGCGAGACCCAAAGATCCGTGGTCGGCTCGGGGTGAAAAGCCCGGGTGTAGGAACTCTCCGGCTCATACGTCGTGCTGAGGACCATCGTTCCGTCCTCTAGCACGGTGGAGAAGTAAGAAGGTTTTCCGATCTCCCGGAGCTTCTGCAGCGTGGCCGTGGCGAAGTCCCACTGAAAGATCGCGGCCGGCATGCGATCGTTGTCCGAACCCCAGACCAAGCGATCCTCGGCAATCATCATCGACACGACCCGCCAATCTTGGCTGCCTTGTCCCAGGACCTGCATCGACTGAAAGTTGTCGCCGGTGAAGAGGACCTTGGCTTCGTGGTCCAGGTCGCCGGTCGTCACCCAGTAGCCTCCGCGGAACGGATCATACTGGATACCGTGGACATGAAAAATGTCCCCTGGAGGAAAGACGTGCACGACCCTCCACTCGGTTCCGTCCGCGCGTCCTTCGACGATGCGGATGGCATGCGGCCGTTCGCTCGTCGTATATTCGCCGAAGTAGATGAGGTCGTCGGGGCCGACCGCGATGCCCTCGCTGTATTGAAACCCCCCATTGAGCTGCTCGTCATGCAAGCCGAAGACCGGGGTGAATGTCTGCCCATCGTCCGTGGACCGGTAGATGTAATCGAAAAACACCAAGATCGTGCCGGACGCCAGCACGACCAGATTCGTCGGACCTGGATTGCGGCGCAGTCTCCGGGCCAGTTTGGAGCGAGCCACCCGGTCGCTGATCCGGTCGCGCCAGGTCGGATTGACTTTGGGTAGGGCGCCCAACCGCCGAAAGGTCCGTCCTTCATCGTCGCTCACGAAAATGAAATGGTCTTCGATGCCGAAGAGGCGCCCGTCCGGCGCCACATATGCAGCGTAGAGATCCGGGAGGTAACCCACCGTCTTGTGGGGAATCGGTTCCTGCTCGACGCGCGTTCGGCTCACCAAGTATTTGGATTCAGGGAGGATCTCCCACGTCACGACCGACAGCGCGAGCAGGAAGGAGAACGCGATGAGGGCGTTCCGAGTCGCGCGGACCTTCATGCTCGGGCCGCGGGTGTGATCATCTCTCGGCCAAGGTCGCTCACTCAGGACAGACTTTACTGAGCCTGGTCGAGAGGGTCAAGCTGTTCGTCTGTTCCTGCGCGGTCCGGATCTTCGCGACTCCGCTGGCCGCGCCATACCGGGGATACCCGCGAAGCGATGGCCACTCGGGGAGCAGGTCTCGTGCGCGGGCGTCGTTCCATGGGGCGAGCGTCGACCGGAGACGACCTCGATCGGGAAGCCTTCGTTGCGGTTTGCCGTGATCACACGGAAGTATGGTTATGCGATCGGCTGCTTCATCGTCTCAGGTCCTCGCCTTCTATAAGCCCTACGGGGTGCTCTCCTGTTTTACCGATCCGGAAGGGCGCCCGACGTTGGCGGCCTATGTCCAGGTTCCCAACGTGTATGCGGCCGGGCGGCTGGATGCCGACAGTGAGGGGTTGCTCCTCCTTACCGACGACGGTGCCCTTTCCCATCGGATCACCGATCCGAGGCAGAAACTTCCTAAGGTCTACCTGGCCCAGGTCGAACGGGTGCCGGACGAGGCTGCGCTGGACAAGTTGCGCACCGGCGTGGTGCTGAGCGGCCGGCGCACCAGGCCGGCTCTGGTGCGCCTCTGTGCGGAAGCGCCGAGGTTGCCGGTGCGGCCCGTGCCGATACGATTCCGGAAACAGGTGCCGACCGCCTGGCTCGAAATGACGCTGGATGAGGGGATGAATCGGCAGGTGCGACGTATGACTGCGGCCGTGGGGTATCCGACGTTGAGGCTCGTGCGGGTTGCCATCGGGCCGATCCGCCTCGGCGATCTGCAGCCCGGCCAATGGCGCAGGCTGACGAACGACGAACGGGATTCGTTAGCCAGACGGCCGCGATGAGGCCATGAGCTGAAATCCCATCGTGAGGGCGGCCATGAGGTGTTTCGGATAGAAGAACAGCCGATCTTCCGGGTTTACCCGGTAGTACTGCTGGGGAGGATAGAGCATCCCGGTCGCAATGTCCGCACAGTACCGATCGGGGCCATTGCGGGCCCCCCGGATCGTGTCGATGATCCAGCGAAATTCGTACGGTAGAAGCAGTCGGGAGTCAGGACCTTTCCACATCCCCTTGCCGCCCCCACGTGTCCGAGCTTGGTGAATTGCGGTTTGCACCAGAAGCAGGTCTTGCGGCTTAGGAATGTTCGGATAGATGAGGAGGCTCACCGCATGGCCGTCCTGCATCATCTGGAGATTGAACGTGGGGCGTTGGGCGTCTGGAATGGTCTCCCGCTCCTGCTTGTCATAGCGCGCGTTCACATAGGCCAGCATCCGACCGTGACGATCGAAGACCTCTTGAGCCACCATCGTGAAGAGGCGGCGGGGTGTGAGCGGCTTGCCGTTCTTTCCCGTGCGGGCAAGCCGCTTTCCTACCAGTGTCTGGAAATGCTCGAACGCCTTGTGTCCTGCGGCGATGTGGCGCGAGCACGCCTGGTGCAGCAGTCGTGTCTTCAGGTGGCCTTGTAAATCCGGGTCGAGCGCCTGGCCGGATTCGGCCAGAAAGGAGGCACACGCGGCGTCGTACTTGCCTGGCTTGGAGGCATTCGCTCCTTGATAGTGGAGCTCCGGCGTATCCATGCCCAACATCCGGACCGGCAGTTGAAAGGTAGGCGTGTCGCCGTCGGTCGCCGAGCGCGAGCCGTTCAGGCTGATAATCGAACGAAAAGAGTGTCGTGGCGCGGCTCTCCTCTGCCCGGATGGCGGGCGGATCTCTCCGCATTGTGGGGGAAGCCGCGCCGCCGATGCAACGGTAATGTGCGCCCGCCTCCACCTGAGCGGACCACGACATGCCCGGTCGCCACAGCGCGTCCGGCCTCGGATGAGGCGAGACACCCTGCCCTTGGCCGTCGATCACCGCTTACGGGACAATCGATTTTTTCTTGCCCCTGTCTGGGCACCACTTAGAATGATGGCATGGAGCCCGGCGCAGGATTCAGCCAAGAGACAGGGAGCGGTCATGCACTCATCCTGACGATCCTTCTCCTACTCTTCTGTTTTCGGGTGCTGGCGCAACTGCTGCAGTTGGCGGCTCCGGTCTCGTTTTTGCCGCCGTTCGATGCCTGGGAGAGCGGAGCCGTGCCGTACCCTCTATTGTTCCTGATCCAGGTGGCACTCATCCTGGTCTGTGCGAGGGCGGTGTGGCGGCTTCGTGGTGGAGCGGTCGTCCCGTCCGAACAGACCGGCAAGGTGTTGTTCACCCTCGGCGCGCTCTACTTTGGGCTGATGTGTGCGCGGCTCGGGATCGGCCTGACCGCGGGGCGCGATCACTTCTGGTTTGGAGCGACCTTGCCCACGCTGTTTCACTTGGTTCTGGCCAGCATCATGATGGTGTACGGCCATTTCCACATTCGGCACGGTCTCGAGCCCGGAGGCGCGCGCTCGTGACCCGTCATCTGACCGCCGCGGCTCGGTACGGTTCCTATCCCGTCCTGCTGCTGGCCTGCATGGCGGGCAATCGCATCCTGATGGAGCAGGGCGCAGGATTCCTTGCGGCCACCTATGTGCCGGTCACCCTCGGGACATTCCTCGTGATCTGGTTGGAAGCGAAACTGCCCTATCGCGCCCTCTGGCGGCCTTCCCGGACCGACGTGGTTCAGGACTCGACGTTCCTCGCGCTCGTTCACGTCGTCCTTCCCAAAGGGCTGTCGATTGCCGCCGTATTCATACTGTTCGATCTGTGGAACGCGCGCAGCTGGCCCACCTACGCCTGGTGGCCGACGGCCTGGCCGGTCCTGAGTCAGACGGTGCTGATGGTGATGATCGTCGATGGGCTGCGGTATTGGCTGCACCGAGTGAGTCATGAGTGGGAACCTCTGTGGCGGTTTCATGCCGTTCATCATGCACCGCACCGGCTCTATACGCTGAACGTGGGCCGTTTCCATCCGATCGACAAGAGCCTTCAGTTTCTGTTCGATGCGTTGCCGTTCATCGCCGTCGGGGTGTCGGAAGACGTGCTCAGTCTGTATTTCGTGTGGTACGCGGTGAACGGATTTTTCCAGCATTCCAACGCCGATGTCCGACTCGGTCCCCTGAACTATCTGGTGAGCGGCCCCGAATTGCACCGATGGCATCACTCCATGTGGAAACAGGAATCGAATCACAACTATGGAAATCATCTGATCGTCTGGGATCTCGTGTTCGGCACCCGGTTCTTGCCGTCGGACCGACAGGTGAAGGCCTTGGGCCTGATCAATCGGCGGTATCCGACCGGATTCCTGGAGCAGGTCGCCGCGCCCTTTACCCCGGGCCTCGATCGCGCGGCGGCATGATGCGGTATGACTGAGATCTCTCTTGATTCAAGCGTGCAGGCGGCCCTGTCCGCCGTCCAGGACCGTGAGTGGCTGCCGTTGCTGAGACAAACCGAATGCCCCGAGGAGGTCCAGCAGACCGTTCTGCGCGGAATTCTCACGAGGCAAGCCAGCACGCGCTTCGGCACGGAGCATGGGTTTCGAACCATCCGAACGTACCGAGAGTTTTGTCACGCGGTGCCGGTATTGAGCTACGAAGATCTCCGCCCCTATGTCGAGGCTCAGGAGACGATGCGAGTGCCCTATCTCAATGCGGAGCAGCCCGCCAGCTACGTTCAGACCAGCGGGACCACGGGACAACCCAAGCATGTTCCCATTTTGGCTCGGACCGTGGAATGGATCCGGCAATACCAGCGCCTCTTCGCTTACGCGCAATGGCGCGCCGTGCCGCCTCTCTACCGGGGAGGGCTGCTCGTGCTGGCGGGGCAGGCCGTCGAAGGACATCTGCCGGGTGGCTCGCCGTTCGGATCCATGTCGGGCCTGATGAACGAGTGCCTCCCGGCCGCAATCCGCCGGCAGAGCGTCCTGGCCGACGGCGTGGGGACCATTGCCGACTATCGGCAGAAATATCTCTGCATCGCGGCCTGTGCTCTCGCGGATCCGTCGTTAAGCGTGCTGGCCACCCCCAACCCTTCCACCATCCTGAAATTGGTGGAGGTGATCCGCCTGGAGTTTGATTTGTTGATCGAGGCGCTCTCGGCAGGGGCGCGTCATCCCTTGTTGGCGCCGATCTCGTCGGACATGAGCGGCCCGGCCACGAGTCCGGACCGGTTGGCGCGACTCAGGAGCCTCCGTGGGCAGGCTGCGACGGTCGACCTGGCCAAGCTCTGGCCCGATCTTCAGGCCGTCATCACCTGGACGGGAGGCAACTGCGCCGTCTTGATCCCGAAGCTGCGCGCCCTCCTGCCGTCCCACACGGCGATCATGGAGATGGGCTATCTCTCCAGCGAGTGCCTGGGCAGCCTCAATATCGACGTAAGGAGCAACCAGTGCATCCCAACTTTTCAGGAATATTTCTTTGAGTTTATCGAGGTCGCGGAGGGAGAAACGCGGGGTTCGGCGCCCGTTCCCCTTGAGGCACTGTCTGCGGGGCACAAATACGAGGTGCTGGTCACCGCCTCAAACGGCCTGTACCGCTATGCGATGAACGATATTGTAGAGGTCACGGGATACGTCCGTCGCACGCCGACGATCCGGTTCGTCCAGAAGGGCAAGGGTGTGACGAACATCACGGGGGAAAAGTTGTACGAGTATCAGGTGATCGAGGCCGTGGACGGCGTCATGAGGTCGGCCGGGTGCCGCGGCGGCTTCTATCTTATGGTGGCAAACGTCGACGAGGCTCGCTACACGCTGTATTTGGAACAGATCCCCGCGATCGACCGATTGGGAGAGGAGATCGATCGGCGGCTCGGGGAAGTCAATGTTGAATACAAGGCGAAACGGCAGAGCGGTCGCCTTGCGGCTCTCGAAGTGGTGTCGCTCCGGCCGGGTGCCGCCGATGCCTATCGCGATCATTGCGTGGCGCGCGGGCAGCGAGAGGCGCAATTCAAGCTGGTCCGGCTGCAATACGCCCATGACTGTTCGTTCGAATTCGCCCGTCACGCACGCTGATCCACACATGCCGATTCGCCGCCTGACAATTGATCCTATTCACATTCCATTCCGCCAGACCTTTTCACATGCCGCCGCATCACGTGCACAGACGGAGGCCGTACTCGTCTGTGCCGAGGGCGAGGAGGGATTGGCAGGCTGTGGGGAAGGGTGCCCGCGGAGCTATGTGACAGGGGAAACGCTTGCTGGTGCGCAACAATGGTTTCACCGGCATGAGCAAGCATGGAGGAACTTGTCGTCCGTCGACGATCTCCGTGTCTGGGTCGCCCGTCATGAGGCGGAGATCGACCAACATCCGGCGATGTGGTGCGCGGTCGAGACGGCGTGTTTGGATCTCTTCGGGAGGGAAGCCGGACGTCCGATCGAAGAGGTGGTGGGAACCTCGAGGCTGCAAGGGTCCTCTCGATACAGCGCCGTGCTTGGGACTGACAGCTTGGCAGCGTTCGAGAACCAGTTCAAACGGTATCGTGGGTTGGATTTCACCGATTATAAGGTAAAGGTGACGGGAAATCTGGCCGAAGACATTCTCAAGTGTGAGCAGCTAACCGCGGCCGGGATTCCGGATCTGTGCGTCCGTCTTGACGCGAACAATCTCTGGAAGGACGAAAGCGAGGCCTGTACATATCTCCGAGCGCTGCGCGTTCCGCTGATGGGCGTCGAGGAGCCGCTTCGGGTGGGCGACTACGAAGGGTGCCGGAAGCTGTCGGGTGAATTGGGTGTGCCGATCATCCTGGACGAGAGTTTCCTGCGCGTCGGGCAGTTTGTGGCGATCCAAGATGAGCCTGCGACGTGGGTCATAAACGTTCGTGTGTCGAAGATGGGCGGGGTGTTGCGGTCACTGGCCGTTGCGGAGCGAGCCAAGGCGCTCGGTATTCCGATCATCGTCGGCGCGCAAGTGGGCGAAACGAGCATTCTGACGCGTGCTGCTTTGACGGTGGCCAACGCCTATCGTGACATACTGGTTGCACAAGAGGGCGCGTTTGGCACGTACCTGTTGGAGCGTGACATCTGCCACCCGACCCTGATGTTCGGCAAGGAAGGGCGGCTCGCGACCGATTCATTTCGCTCTGCGCCGGGCATGGGGTTGACGGTTGCCACGTGATCTTTGTCGGTACTGCGGGGGTGGCGCTGCGGACTCTGCCGGAAGATGATACCGTGCAAATTGTGGAACTGGTACGTTTGGAGAGAATCGGCCTCGCGCTGCGATTGTCATCGTCTGCGTCGCCGGCCGCCTTGCGGCTGGTCAAGCGCATGGCCCCAGCGGGTCAAGAATCTGGTGAGGAAGCTATGCTCGTGGTCCGGCTCCACGGCCAGCGGGGCAAGCGTAAGGGCGACCGCGAGCGAAATGTGATAACCCACGGAACGGGAAGCCAGCGCGCGCCGGTAAGCGGGATGGGCCTGATTGATCCAGACGGTCGATTCCACAAGCCGTCCTAGTTCTGCATCGTCGGGTCGGTCCTCAAACCGAATCCCGAGCCCGTACCGCATTGGAGCACGGGAACGGCCCTGACCAGGCATAGCAGTGGCCGGCGGCGGGATCGAGGGGATCCGCGGCTCGGTCGTGGCGTTATCTTGTTCAGCGGTCGTGGCAGGTGCTGGTGGTTGGGGGGGACCGTAGCGTCGGTTGGTGCTTCGGCTGCCGCCGGAGCCGCTACGGCCGTAAGGCTGTTGGTTTCCAGGTCAAGGTTGCCGCTCTTGATTGGCAGCCGCTTTTGACCCCCGACCTTACACTCAACCAGCGAGGCCAGCATCGGAAAGTCGTCTGACAATTCTTCCAGCACCCGATCGAGGTCCCGTTCCAACGGGCGCATGAGACGGGATGAGGCCTCCGGAGTTTCGGTACGTGCATCGCCCCAGGTTTCCAGTTGCCGGGAGACGGCTTCTTGGACTGCCTTGCGATAGGCAAGATAGGCGGCCCCGCGAGCGCCAGTCCGGATGAAATCACCCTTGTTGAGGGTGAGCGAGGCGGCCAGATCCGGCGCTTCGATCACGCCGGTGATCCGCTCGGACTGCGATGAAGTCAGGCCCAGCCAGTCCCATCCTCGTTTGATGACCTTGCCCAACGTACTGACGGCGATGCCGCGCTGATCCTCCGGCAACGGTGCGGCCTGGCGCAGCATATATCCCAATGCCGAAGGCTTGCGCCGGCGGGCCATGCGAACCGCCAAGGGGGCTTCATCAGGTGCCCACGCGGTATAACGATCCAGCACTCGTCCGTCGATTTCGAATGCAATGCCCTTCGGGTAGTGAGAGGCCAGAACGGAATCAAAGAAGGGTTCCAGTAATGGCTGAAAGTGCCGCCGCAACGCTCCTTCGATAAGCCCGGGGTCCAACAGCGGGGAGAGTGGGGTCCTGAGTTTGAGCCGCACCGCCGTCCCGTGCTCACCGACCAGTCCCAGCGGAGGGATCCAGTTCCAGGGCGCCCGGTGGTGCGAGGCTAAATGCCAACGGGTGGCCACGTGGGTCTTGCCGCGCCTGGTTTCCGTCACCACCTCTTCACACACCAAAAGTCCCAGCTTGATCCCGACGCCGGCAAACCCGATGCCTTGCCCGCGCACTTTCGTGCTGGAGGCGATGTCGTGATACCGGCGCATCGCCGTTCGCTGCATGCCGGAGCCGTTGTCCGTGACCGTCAGCGTGGACTGCGGGGGATCGGCCGCGATGGTGATCCGGCCGGCACCGGAGTCGAGCGAGTTGGCGATGATCTCCGTGAGGATCGTTTCTTCGAGGCTTGCTGGATAGGCGTCCCGTAGGTCCTCCAGCAGATGTTCGAGATCGACGCGAGTTTCGCCCATGACTGACTCCGTGAGGTCCGTTCTGCGCGGCGAAGGCGACTGTAGATGGAGACGCAGGCGAAATCAAGGCGAGGATGTGAACTTTGGTGATACGGAGAGTTCGGAGGCCTCTGACTCGCGCTGGCCTCGAATCTGTAATACATTAGGGAAGGTCTGATTTATTCGCTGTTCGCAATGTGCTACGGGTAGCGCCACACTGAACGGGAGGCGCGCCCATGCCGCAACAGACCGTTGCCGAGGTTTCGTTCGAACAGGATCGCAAGCCGACCC
>JBDIVW010000062.1:0-11577 GCA_039794185.1 Candidatus Inralta sp.
CACGGATGCGAGCAGTGCCCGCGAGGGATTCACAAGGAAACTCCGGCACGTGCCGGCCCCGCTGCGCAAGACGCTGACCTACGATCGGGGCAAAGAGATGGCGGAACACGAGCGCCTGGCCCATCGGCTCGCCATTCAGGTGTTCTTTGCCGATCCGCACAGCCCCTGGCAACGTGGGACCACCGAGAACACCACTGGCCTGGTGCGTCAGTATCTGCCCAAGGGCACGGATCTGTCGGGCTAGACGCAGCCGAGCTGAACGCCATCGCGCATCGGCTGAATACGCGCCCAAGACAGTGCCTCAACTTCGCCACCCCACGGGAGGCGTTCACACAGCTGCGTCATCATTCACCCGTTGCACTTGGAACTTGAAACCGCCCTTCTAGAAATTCCATTGAAGTTGAAAGCGAATCAAATTGCCGTAATTGCTGGCATAGGGATCAAGGCCGGTGGCAAGCGCAGACGTGCGCTCGGTAAAGGTATACATACCCACGAGTTCGATCTGTTTATTAAATTGGTATTCAATGCCCAATTCTAATTCGCGCACGCGATTGCTGGGCGAATTATTCTCATGCTTCTTACCACCATAGTACTCTTGGTAACGGACAAACGGGAAGATGTTCTGGCAATAGGTAGTACACTCAATATTATACATAGCCTGGATATACCCGCCGTACAAGCTGGACTCGTCAATTCTCCGACGATCCGGACTCAGTTCCGGCCCGCGACCAAAGGTGTATTCCGCCTGCAAGCCGAATGGCTGTGGATACCATACGAAAAAAGCACCCACTCGTTCGTCCAACACATTGGTGCCACCGGCGGGCGTTACAGGAGCACCTCCACCCAGTGGCGTCACAGCCGCCTTCCCGACTGTGAACCGTCCTCTATAAGCGCTCACGCCCATTTCGAGGATCTGGCCATTGGCAAATTCGAGGGGGTACGAAGCTTTCACGATGACATGCTTATCGTCATTGAGCTCAGGACGATTGGCTGTTTGACCGTTGTAGACACCCACTCCTAACATTCCGTAATCCCCTGACCCCTTCAATCCACTACTGACGAGACGCCGGTAGATTTCCCGAACATGCGTTGGTGCGTAGTACAGAAATAGACCGAAGTCGCGTTCATTGCTGACAGCGCTATTGAGTGCATCATTCCGATCCAGCGCCAAGCGGTTTTGGCTCGACTGGAGATTCTCAAACCCGTACGGAACTTTCGACTGCCCTGCCCGTATGCGCCACTCCTTATTCTTGGTCAAAAATAAATCCGCATACCAGTCCCGCAGCTGCCCAACATGGTTATTGCCGGAGATGGTTGAAGCGAAATCCGGTTGAAGGTAAATGAAGAGACGGTCGCCGATCTCTCCGCTGAAGATGATCCGTGCTCGCCGGAGAAAAAACCCTTGATTGTCGCCGATGGACTTATCACCTTGATCATTGATGAGAAGGCCGTTGGGGTTCCCCAATCGATTCCAACGAACTTGGGCATATCCTCGGACGCTAATCCGCTCATACCACTTGGCTTTGACAGGAGTGTCGCCGACGCCACGACTTTCCTCAAAGATCCTGGCTTCTCGCTTTTCCGCTTCTGCCTTCAATTCCACCCACTCGTCCAGTGTCATAAGGCCCTTGTCCAGCATGAAATCCTCGAGTGACCCGGCAGAGACGAGGTGAGGCAAGGAAACGCACAGTGTCATCGCAATACAAACACGCATGGCAGCCGTAACCGATCGTTGCCTCATTCTCATCCTCCCAGTGTTTTGATCCGACGACCATTCAGTGTTGTCGAACCTTAACGGCCGCAGATTACGCCGGGATTACGCCAGCTTCGTATTCCTGTAACGTGGGCTACGGTGAGTGTCGAGAGAGCGTCATGGCCGAACCACATAGCGCCCCAACCCTCCTCGCGACAGACTTCGTGTGAGCCCGCTTAAGCAAGGGAATCCGTGATAGTCGTCTGGGTTGCAAAGTGAGATGCGCCAATGGTCCATTGACAATAGGCCGCGGCGCGGGTGTCAGGATCCTTCTGTCACCAGGATTAAGTCGTGCTGGGTTGAGACAGGGAGTTGGGAAGGTGCAGGTGCGTGGGAGGTGCGTGGTCGCTGAGCGCGTGCCTGAAGGTGACCGGAGCTGAACCTCCGTGGAGGAGCGATTTAAATGACCGCTGGATCCTCGGGCTCATCGATGGCTCGCCAGGAGCGTGCCCTCCTTGGCGGCCTGCAACAACAATTCTTGGGAGTTGCAGGGGAACTCTCCAGGAGAAGGCGACACAGGAACGTAGTGTCCCTCGGGCGTCAATTGGCGAGCGTGGGTCGTGTCGGACCAGTTCAAGTCGAAAATCTGGCTCATGACCTCGTCCCGAAGCCGCTGGCCATCGATCGGGAAGAGCACCTCGACGCGCCGATCGAGGTTTCTGGGCATGAGATCCGCACTGCCAAGAAAGAGCTCGTCGGCGCCGCCGTTTCGGAAATAATACAATCGTGAATGCTCGAGAAACCGGCCGACGATCGACCGCACCGTAATCGTCTCGCTGACACCCGGCACGCCTGGGCGCAGACAACAGATCCCCCGAACCAGCAGGGCGACACGGACGCCCTCACGAGAGGCTTCGTAGAGCTTTCGGATCGAGGTGGGATCGACAAGCGCGTTCATTTTCATGGCCAGGTATCCGTCCCCATGGGACCGATGGCGATTGATCTCCCGGTCGATCCGCGCAAGGATTTCCGTTCGCATCCCGTGGGGGGCCACCAACAGTTTGGTGTAGGAGGCTTTCCGCGAATAGCCGGTCAGCGCATTGAACAGGTCCGTGGCGTCCTTCCCCATCGCTTCGTCGCAGGTCAGGAGTCCGAAATCGGTGTAGACCCGACTGGTGCCGACGTTGTAGTTGCCTGTCCCCAGGTGCAAATACCGCCGGATCCGGTCGTCGTCCCGCCGGACAACCATGCACAGCTTCGCGTGCGTTTTCAGACCTCGCACGCCGTACACCACGTGCACGCCCTCGTCTTCCAAACGCCTGGCCCATTCGATATTGTTCTCCTCATCGAATCTGGCCTTCAACTCCAGCAAAACCGCCACCTGCTTGCCGTTCTGGCGTGCCTCCACCAACGCCTCAACGATGGGCGAATTGGCCCCGACGCGATACAGCGTCTGTTTGATCGCCAGCACGTGCGGATCCGCTGAGGCCTGGCGAATGAACTCCACGACGGGCACGAAACTGTGGTACGGATGGTACAGCAATAGATCGTCGTGGCGTACCATGTGGAAGGCGCTCTGCTTGGCGAAGAGATCACCCATCGTGGGTTGAAATGGAGGACTCTTCAATTCCGGGCGCTCCACTTTCATCAATTCCACGAGCTGGGCCATGCCGAGTCGAACCGAGCTGACCTGGACTTGGGAGGGATCCAACTGCAGATTGCGAACCAGCAACTCGCGGATCGATTCGGGGGTGCCGTCGACCAGCTCAAGGCGCACCACCGATCCAAAGTGGCGAAGATCCACCTGCTCCTCGATCGTGGCCAGCAAGTCCGCGGCTTCGTCCTCCTCCAGTGCAAGGTCCGCATCCCTGGTGATCCGAAACGGATATGACGCCTCGATAGTCAGTCCCGGCAACAGCAAATCCAGATTGGCTGCGATCAAGTCCTCCAGCCATACAAAGTCGACCTTCCCCTGCTCGTCCCCGGCGGAGTGGCCTGCCTGGGCGAGATCCCCGTCGGGGACGGAGATTAACCGAGAAAACAGATCCGGCACCTTGATGCGCGCAAAACAGGTCCCATTCTCGAGATCGTTCGCCACCACCGCCAGGTTCAGGCTGAGATTGGAAATATGCGGAAAGGGATGCGTGGGGTCGAAGGCCAGTGGAGTCAACGTGGGGAAAATCTCCTGGGCGAAATACTCCCGCAACGCCCGGCGTTGCCCCGCCGTAAGGTCCCTGTATTCGCGCAAGCGCACGCCCGCGGTGTGCAACGCCGGCCGGATGTCGTGCTCCCACACTCGAACCACACGTGCCTGATGCTCCGCCAACACCCGTCGAATCGCCGCCAGCTGATCCGCCGGCATCATCCCGTCAGGCGGCGTCTCCACGATGCCGCGCGATAGTTGCTCCCGCAGCCCCGAGACGCGGATCATGAAGAATTCGTCGAGGTTGTTGAAATAGATGGCGAGGAATTTGGCTCGCTCGAGGAGCGGGTGCGCAGGGCGCTCCGCCTCCTCGAGCACGCGCCCGTTGAATTCCAACCAACTCAGCTCACGGTTTAGGTACAGGGCGGGGTCCCCGAGATCGGCGCCGTTCATCTTGATCAGGAACGTATCGTCGGACATGGTGGCTCGCCGTGCTCCTGACCTGATCGGATGCCGGAGCAAAGGACGTTAGTAGTCGACCGGCGCCTCCGCGACACTCCGACTGTACCACCTTGACCGGAACGACCGCACCGTCCGGCACGTCGGTCGGCGCGGGCAGGACATTGCCTGGCGAGGATGCACTTGCAAGCGGTGTGTCCCCGCCCACTCTATAGAGACCGGCTGGAGGGGCGGGCTCCTCCGCCTTCGCCATGGCGGGCGCACCTTGTGGGAGGCCACACCGGCTGCCGGTCGCAGGTCCGCTGATCCGCCAGGAGCGAGCGGGCCGACATCAACGCATCATGGCGAAGCGGGATACGGCTCACCTCTCGTCAGCCGACACCGATGCACTGGAACCGACGGCGGCCCCACTGACGCATGCCATTATCAGATAGGTGCTATTGATTCCTGCATAACTAATGTCCTATTTGAGGCGCAAAGAGAGCGGACTGTGGCGAATGAAGGATCGCAGGAGGTCCGAGCGGTGTTGGAGGGCCTGGCTGGAGCGCCGGGTGCCCACGACCAACTGGTCGAGGTCCAGCGGCGCCCAGTTCGCCCACGGATTCCTCTTGAGGTAGCCCCAGGCATACTCGATGGGATTCAACTCGGGGGCGTAGGCCGGGAAGAAGACGGGGTGGATTCGCGACGCCGGGGTCAGGAACGTCTGGACCTTGGTGGCGCGGTGAGCCTGAAATCGGTCCCAGAGCAAGACGAGGGCGCCGTTCAGGTGATGCCGGAGTTGGCACAGGAACGCGACCACCTCGGTCGCGGTGATGTTCCGGTTGGCATGGAGCCGAAAATGCAAGCGCACGTAGTCCCGCGTGGGCGGCACGCACAGCGCGGCGATGACGGACACCTTCTGATGAGCCCGGGTGCGGGACTGGAGGACTGGCGTGTGTCCTCGGGGACTCCACGTCTGACGGACCAGGGGAGCCATCAGCACGCCGCTCTCATCGAGAAATACCAGCCACGCCTTCAAGCGCGCGGCTTTTTTTTAACGCGTGGCCACGTCTTCTTGATCCACCCCTGGATGGCCGGCTCATCGCGTTCGACCGCGCGGCGTTGGGGCTTCTGAGGACTCCAGCCAAGGGCGCGGAGCAGGCGACTCAGATGATCCACATGGTACTGAACACCAAAGCGACGGGCCATGACCTGCGCGATGCGGGGACAGGTCCACAAGTCGGTGCCAAACCCTGCGGCCTTCGCTCCCTTGAGCAGCACCCGCTCGACCTGCTGCAGGTGGCGGGGCGCCAGCTTCGGAGGACGCCCCGACGCCCGGCGAGCGCGCAACGCCTGCGCGCCTTGGTGGTGATACGCCGCCTTCCAGCGGCGGACACTGCGTCGATCCACGCCGAGCATACGTGCCACTTCACCGGGGCCATGCCCCTTGGCCAGCAGTGCCACCGCACGGTGTCGGCGTCGTTCCAGTTCCTCTGGGCTCCCCGGTGGTCGCATGCGACACCTCCAGCCCAGAGGATAGGACATTAGTTATGCAGGAATCAATAGTCGACGGCGGTGGGGACCGTGTGGCGAATGATCTTGCCTTCCACCAAATAGACGACGAGTTCGGCGATGTTGGTCGCATGGTCGGCCACCCGTTCGATGGATTTGGCGACGAACAACAACCGAAGTGCCCGCGAGATGGTCCGCGGCTCCTCGATCATG
Organism: Candidatus Inralta sp.; assembly: GCA_039794185.1. Classification (GTDB taxonomy): domain Bacteria; phylum Nitrospirota; class Nitrospiria; order Nitrospirales; family Nitrospiraceae; genus BQWY01. Next base: position 6,000 of record JBDIVW010000062.1, read on the forward strand.
TACGACAGCAATTCGCGGAATAATTGCCCCATGAGGTCGTCGACGAAATCGTCATCCTTGAGCACCTTCCGGGCGAGGTGCGCGTCTCCCCGGACAAAACTATCGAGACTCTCCTTGACCATGACGACGGCCCAGTTTCCCATGCGTGGAATGTCGATGTAGGGCTTGAGCTGCGGTTCCTCGTTGAGCTCCAGGGTCCGTGTGCTGATGCTCTCCGCAAGGTCGCTGATCCGCTCCAACTCGCTGGCGATCTTCATGGCCGTGGTGATCAAGCGCAGATCACGTGCCGCCGGTTGATGGAGCGCCAAGAGCTGGATACATTCCTCGTCGAGTTCAACGTCCAAGGCGTTGACGCGGTGATCGCCTTCGATGACCTGGCCGGCCAGAGCCGAATCCCGCGCCGTGAGGGCACGCAGCGCGTTCTGGAGTTGCACCTCCGCCAACCCGCCCATCCGCAGAAGTTTGGCTTTGAGCTGTTCGAGTTCTTCGTCGAAATGCCGCAACATGGATCGCCTCCTACCCGAATCGACCGGTGATATAGTCTTCGGTCTGCTTGTTGGACGGCGTCGTAAAGATCGTTTTCGTCGGGCCGAACTCGATGAGTTCGCCCAGGTACATGAACGCCGTCCAATCGGACACCCGCGCCGCTTGCTGCATGTTGTGCGTCACGATGAGAATCGTCACCCGCGCCTTGAGCGTGAGCAGCAACTCCTCAACATTGGCGGTGGCGATGGGATCGAGCGCCGAGGTGGGTTCGTCCAGCAACAACATTTCCGGATCGGTGGCCAGCGCGCGCGCGATGCAGAGCCGCTGTTGCTGTCCGCCCGAGAGCGAGGCGCCGGACTGATCGAGACGATCCTTCACCTCGTCCCAGAGAGCCGCCCCGCGGAGGGCGCGTTCGACAGACTCGTCGAGCACGGCGCGGGATCTGACGCCCCTGACGCGCAACCCGTACGCCACGTTGTCATAGATCGACTTGGGAAAGGGATTGGGTTTTTGAAAGACCATGCCGATCCGCATCCGGACCTCGATCGGATCCACGTCGGAAGAGAGGATGTTGTGCCCGTCTGGATACAGAATGATCTCTCCCTGGTACCCATTCCCCGCGTAGAGATCATGCATGCGGTTGAAGCACCGGAGCAGGGTCGACTTGCCGCACCCCGATGGTCCGATGAGCGCCGTGATCTGATTCTGCCCCACCGGCAGCGAGTTGTTGCGCAACGCTTTGGTCGCGCCGTACATGAACGAGAGGTTCTTGGTCTCGGCCTTGAGGATGGACGGTCCGATCGCGGACGGCACGCTGGTCATGAGGGCGGCTCCTGCAAGAGTGGACGAAGATGTATGCATGGCGTGAACTCCTTTACCAGGTGATGCGCTTGCGCATGCGATACCGGAGCACGATGGCCGCGCCGTTCATGGCGACCGTCATGACCATCAAGACGACCCCGGCTGCGGCGGCATTGTTCAAAAATTCCTCCCCGGGGCGAGAGACCCAGGAGAACATTTGAATGGGCAGCGCCGTGAAAGCCGACCCAAGCCACTCGAAGGAAATGAACGGCGGTTCGGCTGTGACGGGCGCGGGTGGCAGAAAGGCAATAAACGTCAGCGCCCCGATGGTGATGATCGGGGCCGTTTCTCCGATGGCCCGGCTCAATCCGATGATGACGCCGGTGAGGATCCCGGCCATGGAATAGGGCAGCACGTGGTGCGTGACCGTCTGCCACTTGGTGGCCCCCATGCCGTACGCAGCTTCACGGATCTGCACAGGCACGGCCCGAATGGCCTCCCTGGTGGAGACGATGACCACCGGCAAAATGAGCAACGCCAAGGTCAGTCCCGCCGTCAAGATGCTGTCCCCCAAGCCGAAGAGATAGACGAATGCGCCGAGCGCGAGCAGTCCATAGATGATCGATGGAACCCCGGCCAGGTTGGTGACGGTCACCTCGATCAGGTCCGTCATCCAGTTACGGGGCGAGTATTCTTCGAGGTACACCCCCGCCGCCACCCCGATGGGGACGCCCGTGACGATGGTAACGAGCATAATCAGACAGGTGCCGACCCAGGCGGACAGGATCCCGGCCTCACCTGGACGACGAGACGGGAAGGACGTAAGAAAGTCCCAATTGATCCGCGGCAGCCCATCGACCACGAGATGTCCGATGAGCAGGAACAGGACGAGGACGGCCAGGGAGAGCGTGCCAAGCCCGAAGACGATGAACAGGCGCTCGGCCAGCTTGCGGCGAACGAGATTGCCGGCTAGGGTATGATTCAAGGGCGACGCCATCAATACACCTCCCGGAACCGCTTTCGCATGACATGCCCGAGCACGTTGAACGCCAATGTCATCATACAGAGCACCAACCCTGCCGCAAAGATACTCTGATAGCCGATACTCCCATGCGGGAGATCGCCCAGGGCTACCTGAACGATATAGGCGGTGATCGTGGCGGCCGGCTCCATCGGATTCCAGGTCAGGATGGGGTTCTGCCCTGCCGCAATCGCGACGACCATGGTTTCTCCCACGGCGCGGGAGACGGCCAAGACGTACGCCGCGACGATTCCAGAAGTGGCGGCCGGGCCGACGACCTTCAAGGCCGTTTGAAGCCGGGTGGCCCCCATCGCGTACGACGATTCCCGCAAAGACATGGGGACCGCCCGCATGGCGTCCTCGCTCAATGAGATGACGAAGGGCATGATCATGATCCCGATGACCAGACCAGGCCCCAGCATGTTGAAGCCTGGCAGATCCGGCAGCATCGTTTGGAGTCCCGGGGTCACGACCAACAAGGCGAAATAGCCGTACACGACCGTGGGCACTGCGCCGAGCAATTCCAGGACCGGCTTGATGATTTCCCGCAAACGAGCAGGCGCGAACTCCGACAGATACACGGAGGCGACCGTGCCCAGCGGCACCGCGACGAGCAAGCCGACCCCGCTGGTCACCAGCGTGCCGGCCACCAAGGGAAGAATGCCGAAGTGGGCGTCGGCAAAGAGAGGGGTCCACAGGGTGTCGGTGAAGAAATCAATGAGCGAGACGTGCGCGAAGAATCCGCTCGATTCGTAGAGGAGGACGGTCACGATCCCGAAGGTGATGGCGACGGAGACGCTGGCCGCGAGGAACAAGGCACCTTCGATCGCCGCTTCGGACAGGCGTCGAAACACACGGCCCCGGCCTAATCCCTGTGCCGCCCCCGGAAAGGCCGTGTGTTTCTCGACTTGATCAATCGCCACGACCGTTTTCCCCATCGCGCCTCCTTGTTCGGAGGGGATCACAGTTTGGGCTCACGCTTGAGAATGTCCTCGATCGGCAACCCGACGTCCGGTACACCGCCGAAAGCCGAGCCGAGACGTCCGTCCCGGAATCGTTGGAGGGCCGTCTTGTAGGAGCCATCGGGCAATGGAATGTATTTGACTTCCCGTGCGAGGGCGGCCCCCTGCGTGAGGTAAAACTCCACGAAGGCTTTGACCTCCTCACGCGCTGCGGCGGTTTCCTTCACGTAGATGAAAAGGGGGCGGGATAGAGGGTTGTAGAGCCCCTTCAGCACGCTCTCGATGGAGGGAGCGACAGGCCCCTGTCCGTTGTCGATCGGAAGGGCCTTGAGTTTCTTGGCGTGTGGAGCGAAGTACGCGAACGGGATGTAGCCCAAGGCGGTCTTGTTCGCCGCCACCCCTTGCACGAGGACGTTGTCGTCCTCGCTGCCAGTATAATCGCCTCGGCTGGACTTGGCTTTCCCTACGACCGCCTCTGTGAAATAGTCGAAGGTGCCCGAATCTGATCCGGCGCCGAACAGGGCCAGGGTTGCGTCCGGCCATTCGCTTCTGACCTGATTCCAGCGCGTGATCTTGCCCTGGGCGGCGGGCTCCCAGATCTTCTTTAAGTCCGCCACCGAGATGGCGTTCAGCCAGTTGTTCTGCAAGTTGACCACGACGGTCAGCGCATCAAAGGCGACCGGAAGCTCGATGTATTTGATTCCGTTAGCTCGGCAGAGTTCGATCTCTTCCTTGAGGATCGGCCGGGAGGCGTCGGAAATATCGGTCTCTCCCCGGCAGAACTTCTTGAATCCGCCGCCGGTTCCCGAAATCCCGACCGTCACGCGAACTCGTCCTCGCATGGACTTCTGAAATTCCTCCGCCACCGCTTCAGTGACGGGGTACACCGTGCTGGAGCCGTCGATCTTGATGAGGTTCCCCGGCCCACCGTGCGCGTGGTGGGTGAAGGAAACGACAAGCCCCACGAACAGGGTCATTCCAAGAGCGATCCAAGCCGGTATCGGGATCATTCGGGGTCCTCCTCGTTTGGCATCACGCCATCTAACAGGACGGCCGTTGCCACGAGATTATCGGCCCCTCAAGAACGTGTTAACTCAGCCGGGCGAAGGTGCCCCGAAGCGTCCGGCGACCCGCTCGCACCGCTGGTCGAATCCACCCGGCTTCCGATGTGCCGAAAGTTTACACGGTGATGACGAAGCGTTGACTCTGCTGGAACGATGCGGCGCTATCAGTTGGTTACGTATGAACTAGGAAAGGAGCAGAGCATGTGGAATCTGTTCGGAGACTTTGCGAGTCGCACACTGGAGACAGCGGTCGCCCTCGGCTTCTGCTGGCTGAGCTGGTCGATTTTGCGGGATCTGTGGCTGTCGGCTCGGGGAGACGAATGAGCCGCTCCGTCAGGCATCGTGTAGTTCGTTCACTCGAATACGGAGGGATACACTGTATATGACCTGGTCGTCCATTTCATCATCCCGATGGGCAGCCGCGACGCCGCGCGCGGCGTGGACTCGGCTCGACGTCGTCCGAGTGTGGACGCGCGGCATTCAGCTCGTCCTCAGCCTGTTGATTCTGACGATTCTGGTGGCGCTCGCCGGGGGCGTCGCGAAGACCTTCTACGAGCTTCACCTTCTCATGACGTTGCCAGTCGCCCCCGCCCTTCGGCGGGTCATTATCGATACCTTGATTCTGCTCGCCCTGGTGGAAGTGTTCAAGACCACCCTGACCTATCTGTCGGAGGGACGGGTGAAAGTCACCTACATCGTGGACACGATCCTGGTGGTCATGTTGACCGAGGTGATCTCGGAGTGGTTTCAGGCGGCCGAGCCCGAACGCTGGTTCTTGCTCGGCGGCATCCTGGCCGCCCTGGCGCTGGTTCGTGTGGTCGCAGTGAAATTCTCGCCGGCGGGTATTCAGCCACTCGTCGACGGGGAAGAGCCGGTGCACCTGGGCGTCTAGCCGCTTAGGTGAGCGCGAGCGACGGAACGCCGCGGCGTTCCAGCCGTCTTCGGGACCCGCCGGGCCTGACCCATCCGGTGGCTTCCCCAAGGTGCCCTCGACCATCTTGCCGGCCCGCCTCGTTCTCGCACAGGACCGGCGTTAACAGGAGATTCTATGAATAGGGCCCCCTTTCAGTTGGTTGACAGTCGAGGCCCGATGGGCCGACTGTCCGCGGTGAGCGATCACCACCAACGAAAGGGGGCAAGAGAGGGTGTACGTCGGATTGGCTGTCAGTGGCCAGAGCCTGGTGGTCTATGCGGTCAATGAGCGGAAGCAGCGCGTGTTCGAGGGAGAGCAGCCGGCCACCCGG
>JBDIVW010000063.1:0-10734 GCA_039794185.1 Candidatus Inralta sp.
TGGCGTTCGACCTTTAGGTCTTGAACGGGATCGTAGAGCCTGAAAGAGGCTTTATGCGCTACTAGCATATATGCAACCATTCATCCCTCATAGCGATTCGAATACGAGAACAAATCCCGGAAAAGATAATGAGGTGCGTGTGACAGGGTACGCCGTCACGACAATAACAGAGCAACCGGGCTTCAGGTTGCGCGGCCAGGGTGTTCCAGACAACATCCGGAACACGAGCGAGGATCGCACCGTACTGCGAGACGTACTGCTCCCAGGTGAGTTCTCCGCGCTTCCAGCCCATTACCATAGACCACGTCGGGGCGAAGGATCGCCACAGTCCGATGGCAGACTTCACGGTCGTATCGATGCCGATCGCGCCCGGCTTGATTTGTCCGCGGGTCAGTACAGTCATGGCGCACCTCCATGTTTTACCCGGGAGGTGTGACCTACGAGCGCAGCGAGTCTGAGCTGGTTGTTACCGGCAGCGGCCGAGTGGATAGTGCGGCGGAATGTGGATGAAGAGCGTACGACGAGCCACCCGTCTCTCCTGGGTCTGGAAGACGTAGATCGCGATCGAGCCAAGGACGGTACCCAGGGTGACGGAAGCAACCATGAATTGCAGGATTCCGACAAATGCAGAATCGAAGATGTCCATTGCGCGCCTCTGAAGGATTGGGTGCCAAGGGGGTGGCCATGTTAGTCCCCATGGCCCAGGGTGGAGAGCGTAAAAATGGCTCTCGAAGAAGCGGTGGTCAGATCCACGGTAGGAAGCCGCCCGCTTTGAGTTGGATCAGCTCTGGGTGCTGGTGCGAGCCTTGCGCTTGACCTCGGCGGAGAACGCGACGATCTCATGCTTCGCGCGCTTCTGGCCATCCTCGGTTTCCCAGCGACGCTGTTGGAGCTTGCCGATGATGCCGATCCAATCGCCTTTTTGGCCTTCACCGGCGAACTTCTCGCCGTCGGGGCCGTACATGACAACCGTGACCCAGCATTCCCGCTTCCGCACTTCCCCTTGCACCGGATACTCCTCCGTGCTGCAGAGGTCGAATGTGGTCACAGCCTGGCTATTGGTTCGGTAGCGAATCTCCGGGTTCCTCGCCAGCCGCCCGGTCATCTCAAGCTTGTTCGTATCTTTGAATAGTTTCCGGTCCGTTCCGGAATCAGCGGTAGTAGTCATCATCGCAACACTCCTTTTCATGGGTGAACAAAGGCCCTGTAGGGATGGCAGAGCAGTGGCAAATGAACAGTTCCGAGTCACGGCTTAGGACGGTCTGCCCGCGCAGCGGGCCTCATGACCGCTCAGACAGTTGGACGGTTGAAACAAAGACGTGCGCGGAAGGGCGCGTTTCACATGACGGGATCAGGAGTCGAGCTTGCGGGAATAGGAAGAGCAGGACTCTCGGCTGCTGCGCGGTTGGCGAGTTGATCAACCAGTTCATTCATCGCAATCCCCTGGTGCGCGGGAACCTTCTGCCAGGTGATCTCAAGCGGTAGGGCTTTGACGAAACGGGCATACTCGCGGGTCGGAGGGGTATTGGCCCGCCAAGCGCCGGTTGGCCAGGCGGCGATACCCTCGTAATCGTGGTACACCGTGACCTGCTTGTACCCGTTGAGAACACACCAGGTCAGCGCGCGAGTGGCGGCCTCCAGTTCGGCTCCGACATTGCGATGTTCGAAGGCGCCGCTCTGCAGAAGGCTGCCAGAGTCACGGTGCAATTCCCGATCACCTTGCTGGATGACGAACGCCCAGCCGAACCGGAATCCGAGCGGCGCTTGGAGACAGGCTCCATCCACCCAGACCTGGATCACCGAAGGATCGATCGCGAAAGAGTCACGACCGTTCGCAGCAGCGGAGGACGGGCCGGAGATGCGCTCCCAGGCTTCCAAGATGCGTAATCGGACGTCCGGTGAACAGGAGTGCAATTCATCAGGGACAAGACTCGGGCCGCGCTTCCCAACATAGAGCTTGACGGCGCCCAAACTTAGTCCGTTCTCGATGCTGAGAAGGAGTTTCGTCGCGTACTGGTTGTTCATCGAGGGACCGGGTGTGGCGATGATCCCTTGCTCTTGCAGTCCGCTGGTCATGGCATCTGCCAATTGCTCGAGCGTCATGGTGTCCTCCTCGCTGTTCGTTTACCAGAGACGCCGGGCCGGAGACAATGCCCGCGTAGCGGGCCAGATCGAGATCCACCGGTTGAAGAAGCGTGAACAAGGTGGTGCATCGGTCGTGCTCATGCTAGGAATCCGTCTTGGTCGATGCATCGGGCGTCGTGACTGTAGGACGATAAGCCGTCCGCAGGGAGCGGCAGGCTGGCGACATCAACCATCTGGATCGTGAACGGGCGGCCCTGAGCTCTCCGCCGAAAGACCTTCAGGAGTTGCTCGATCGACGTAGCACCTGGAGACACTTCCAGGCGGCGCTCCTTCGTATCCTGGTATTCGAGGATCCAAACTTGTGCGATCCGAGGAACGAAGGGGGCCGAATCGGAGTAATGCACATCAGACGACGGACTGGCGATGGTGGTTCGAACTGGAGGCACAACATCCGCAGCCTGGCTCTTGGTAGGGCGATTGGCTTGCGCCGCACGGATGCCGTCATAGATGCGCTGGGCCTTGTGCGACCACAGGGGATTGAATGGGCGGTCTTGGAAGGCAGCTTCGGCGGCTTTCCGTTCGTCGTGAGTAAGAGGCGGATGATCAAGAGTCATGGAAGATGCCTCCTGGCGGATGAAGCGAATTCCGACAGTGAATCGAGCCAGTGATCAACGGTTGCGGGATCGAAAGGTTGGCGCGGGTCCAGCCGAAGGAGTGGCCGGCCCAGGTCCGTGAGTTTTCTCACAGCATCGGCGGTACCACCGGAAGATCCATCCCATACCGTGATGGCTGCATGACATCCGCTCACCATCTCGGAATTCCTCCGCTGAAGCGCGGCGATAATGTCGGGCTTTGTGCTCGCGGACGGACCGACGCGGACTTCGAAAGCATCGGCTATCAACTGACGGTAGTGATGTTGAGCATCTGGAGCCCACAGCCGTTCCTGTCCGGGGAAAGGGATGTACGCGGTGTAGGGGATAGAGAGGTCACGGCAGACTTCCGCGAACCACTGGTCGACACCTTGGGCCATACCCGTGATGCCTACGCAGCAGCCAAATCGACGCCGCGTCTTGGCCATGATGTCATGGGGCTCTCGACGGATGCGGCTGGCGATGGGATTGACGGTGTAGCCGCCCAACTTGCCGGGTCTGTGGCCGGAGACCATGATGGAGAGGGCCATGCTGATCGCCTCCTTCTCTGGATACTTGCTTCTGCCTGTAGAGGTGATCAGCAGACCGGCCTGGCCGCCCTGCGGCCCTGAGCGGCGCTCGGCTTCGCGACCGTCTGGTGGAAGCTAGGAAACTTGAAGGGCCCGAGCCTTGGCCTCGACTAGGCGGAGATTCTGGCTTCCCGTGTGCGACCGCCCGAACGCTTCAGTCAGCAGCTGGTCGGTTTGCTGAGCGGAATCCAAGTGGACATCCGGGACCGCCGCGAGCAGCGATGTCGCGGGCACGATGACGCCGTATTCCCGGGCCAGTTGTAGAAAGTCCCAGAGCAGCGGTTCGGGACTCCGTTGGAGTTCTTCGAGCGCCCCGGTGTGGCCGATGAGGATGAGCTTTCCTTTCGCGCGCGTGATCGCGACGTTGATGAGCTTGTGCGGCGCTGCATCTTCGTGTCCCCACCCGAGCATGGTCCGTGCGATGTTGGCCGTCGTGACCGTGTCGAAGATGACGACATCGCTCTGGCGCCCTTGGAAGCGGTGGACCGTTCCGGCCTGGACCAAATCTGCCAGCCCTTGAAGGCGGAGCAATCGTTCGATCAGATGGACCTGGGCGCGATAGGGCGCAATGATGCTGACGGAGGGCGCCTCACCCGGGGTCGAGATGGTTTGCATGGCCAGCCGCACAGCGAGCATGGCGTGGTAGAGGTTATAGGGCGACCCTCTGCGGTCCCGTTTGGTCAGGGGATCGGCGCCGGCCGTGTCCAAGACGATCAAGGGCTGACCGGGAGCGGGCGCATAGGCCGTCAAGGACCGGCGGGCTGCCCCCATGTGGGCGGCCGACTGATAGGCGAGGCCGGCGCGGGCATACAGGCGCGCGGCAACCCGCGCGATATCCGGATGCATCCGGTACTGGGTGGCGAGCGACACGACCCGCTGATCCTGTCCGGACGTGATGTGGGCGATCTGATAAATATCCCGCGCGAGCCACGCTTTGGTGTGCTCGGTCTTGGCTACTGTAATTGGGGGCAATTGGAGATAGTCGCCGACGATGATCGACTTCTTGGACGCGAGACACAAGGCCGCAAAGACGGCGGGCGGCAAGCCCATACTCGCCTCATCCAGGATCACGACGTCGAACCGTTCGGGCCTGAGCAATTTGGAGGCATAGGTCCGGGTCAAGGTGGTCGCAATGATCCGGCTTCGGTTGATGATCGTACGTTCGATCTCCGCAATGCGCCGCTCTCCATCTGTGACGGTCTGCCGGAACTCGCGAATTGTGTTCTGCGTAACGCGGACCAGCAGTTCGAGTTCATCAAAGGTGAAGTTGTCCGCTGAAAAAGGGAGGTGCTCTCTGGCCGCTCGCTCCCCCTCCTGAGCGTCCTGGATGAGTCGCTGTGATTGGCGCAGATCTTGTTCGAGCATCCGGAGGGCCGCATACCGCCTGGCTTGCTCGGGAGTTTCTTCCAGAATGAATTGTTCTGTCTGCGCGATCAGTCGTCGCTTCAGTAGCCGGAACACAAAGGGGAGGGCCCGCAGGGACGCCAGGCGGTGATGGGCCTCTTCCAACTCGCTTCGAACCCTTGCGATCGCGCTGAGGAACCGCTCCTCGTGGGCGACGAGCAGGTCATGCCGTTGCTGCAGCTCGGTGACGGCGCACTGGCAGAGGCTGATCTGCCGAACATCCTGGAGCAGGGTTTCAAGCCCGGGCAGGTCGGCTTCCAGGGCGCTGAGTTGCTTCCGCAGAGGCTCAACGGTTGCTTCGATAGCGGTCGTCTGGTCCAGTACCAGGGCCTCAAGATGGGTCGTTTGGCTTCGCTCGGAGCTATCAGGGCTTGGAGTTCCTACGCGAACGATCGTTCCGGGGGGAGAATCCGGCACCATATCGAGCACAAGGTCGAGGATGTGATCGATCGCGGTGTTCGTTGGAGAGCAGATCAAGATCCGCTGCCCAAGATGCAGGAAAGCCTGGGCAAGGGCACTGATCAATTCGCTTTTCCCGGTTCCCGGGGGACCGAGGACGAACAGGAGGTCGTCCTGTAGCGCGCGTGCGAAGGCTGTGGCTTGTTCTGTATTCAGGCAGGGGGGTGCGGCAATGTCCGCGGAATCCACGAGTCGGGGCAGGGCATCGGGCTGGAAGGCCTTGAGAGCGAGTGCGGAGTTGAAGTCGGCCGGCTGGCGCAGGATTTGGCCCAGACGTTTGTCCAGGGCTTGCAAGAGCTTGATGGAGTCAAAGGCGAGATGCGCTCGGGGGATCTCCGGGTGCATCTCAATGTCTAGAGCCAGGGCGAGGCCATCGATCGAGAATCCGATGATCCGGCAGGGATGACGCTGGTCGTTCAATAGGAGAGAAGGATGGGTATCCTCCAGAATGTGGTCAGGAATCGGCTGGCAGTCGAAGAGGAAATAGGAGGTCCGCCCAGCACGGTGTTGGAGGCGGCCGTCGCGAATCGGGAAGGTGAAGCTGTCCGTACTGCTTTGGGGTTGTCGAGCGCGCAGCTCGTCTGCGATGGCCTGGCGAAAGGATTCGACCATCTGCACGAGGTTGGAGCGGCGGTCCGCGTCGGGGGCCTGTGGTGTAGTCCATCCTGCCGGAGCCTGCATGCAACCTCCTTTCGGTGCACAAGGTAGATCCACGAAGCGACGGGCAGGGGAGTCTGCGCTCGGGACGAGCGCCGTAGGGAGGACGGGCAAAGACAGAGAACAACGTGAAGCCGCATGGCGTTGTCGCGTGAAGTCTCTATGTCGGTACACGAACGATCTGAAACCAGCCGAGGCCCGTGCGCAAAGTGTTCGCACCGGACGCGTGTTGTGTGATCGGAGTGATGTCTGTTCAGGCCAGGTCAGGCGGGGTTGGTCTCAGTTATGCATGATGCCCGAGCGAAAAAATTTCTCGATGCAAGCGGCAAACTCTTGCAACTGGTCGCGCAGAGCCGTAGGATAATTGCCGCTTTACTTCTTTTAGTAGGCACTCGCCGAATCATCTGTCTGCCGGTGCACTTCACGCGGCAGAACCTTTATCAATTCTTCACATCATCGTGACGCTGTCGTTTCACGACTGATCATCGTGGACAGCGCACGGTCCCTTCAGCAGTGATTGCGCGCCCTGCGCAGGCAGACTTTCACTCTTCACACAGTTCAACATCATCCCCAACATTCATCTGACCGCCGTCTCATGTGAGTGAGACGCCCGTCGTCTATCTCCACATCGATGCGGTTTCGTTATTCGTATCGTATAGGCAGCGGCTTCACCCACAGGAAAGGAGGATATCATGACAGTGCCATAGTCAGATCACCGGCAGGACAGCGCCGCTCACAACCTTCCAGTTCCTCAAAACCATCCTTAAATCCATCCTTCCATCTGTTCTCTCCTGCATCAGATCCAGTCACCTCATAGCAATCACAGACATCGCATGACTCAACCTGGGCTCCGGCCCCTTGTTGTGCTCAGCACATCATTATTGCGGAGGTACGCCTATGGCAGGCATGAGCAAGAAAGAACAGCAGGCGTGGGAATTTCTTCTCGGGGACATTCGGCATGCGCGACGAACCTATCGACACTTGATGGAACGTGCGCAGAGGGAACCGGAGAAAGTGCGGTTGTACCTCAGTACGCTCGATGACGAGGTGATTCTGGGAGATGGCCTGTTGGGAAAACTGCGGCAGGTCGTCTCAGGTCAGGACGCCAATGGGCATGGGCACCCGCTCTCGACATGAGAGACAGGTGTAGATGATCGTCGGTCCCTTCCCGTTCATCTCAAGTACCCACAGATCACAATCTTCTCGCGAACCTTTCGGAAACAGCGTGTCGAGTCGAGTCTGACATCTCGGACACAAGACCGGCTTCGGCTGGAAGTTCCAATAGCGCAGCACTCGATCGAACCAGTCGCGCAGGCGTCGCTTGAGGTCCTCGCGTCCGGTGTCACTGCTCTGTGACTCCTTCAACAGGACCTCAGCTTCATCGTGGAGAGGCCCGCTGAGCGGGATTTCGACTCGGTAGGCTCTCATCGATTTACGATGTACTGCAGCGCAGGCGGATTGTCAATCCTTGTCAATCATCAGGAGACCATCATGGAGAGCCATCACAAATGGAACGACTACTTCAGGTCCCATCGCGCCTTCATCCTCGCGACCCTGTTCGAACCGGATCGGGTTCACACGGTAGCGGGTGACGTACTCTGCGAAGTCGATGGGAAGCTTGTGAAGGTCCGCACGCTCGTGGACCAGATTGAACAGCAAACGCAGGGGCAGGCGACGCTTCCGGAGACCTGGGAGTTCGACTTCGCCCGGAGAGTTGTCGCGCGGGCGGCAAGGCTTGGGCGCTTCGAGCGCGAGGCCTTGATGACGTTCGCCCGTTACAGCCCAAGGGATCTGCCAAGGTTGTCACAGGAAGCTCGTGAAGCGGTCGTGACTGCCTCGCAGGCCCTCTATGCGGAACCGATTCGCCAACGTTGAACCAATCACCATCACATACCATCGAAGGAGACACCATTATGACTCCAACAGCCACATCGAAGCTCACAGCGATTCGGACCATTTTTCGCAAAGCCCTTCTGCCTCCACGAGCACATGCGACCCGTGTCGCACGTCTGGAGAAGGAGGATGTGCAGGCGTTGCTCGAGGAGTGCCGGACTGGGAACCATAGAATCCACCCTGTCAATCTCTACAACCTGGAACAGCGATTGGCAGAGATGGAGGAAGTGGACTGGTCAAACCGGCTGATGCAGACGGCTCGCACTCCATTGGAGAATCGCTATGATGAAGAACATCAACCGACCGAACCCAGAGTCCCGGTTCTCCGCCGTCGATACCGCAGTGTGTATGTCACGCTGCGTGACGGACGTCGCGCACGCCGGTTGGATACCTCACGGGCGATGCCATTGTGCGGCCTTCAAGCGCCGGTGGTGTTGTCGGAAGAGGAACGACGAGGCGGAACGTGGATCACTGGTCCTCGGCAGTGTCCGATGTGCTTCGGATATCACCTGCCGAGGCCACAGCCCGAGAATCCAGTCTCCTTACCTCGCACATCCGTATCTACGCAACCGGCATGCCCGCGATGCAAGGCGTCGGTGGTGCTGGAACGGGTGGTCTCCGGGACTTCAGAATCCGGAATCCTGGAGCGCAGCTGTCTGTGCGGGTGGAGTGAGACAACGACACTGCTGTCAGCGGAAGAGCAGGCTCAGAACGAGCTGGCGTTAGCGCGTGCGGCCGTGCGGGATGACGACCAGGAACCTGATCCAATGTTTAGCGACGTCGCCCAGGAATTTGCGGAGGTGGCGGCGTTGGGATCAGTGGAGGCGGAGGATTTGCTCTTCGGCGAGGTGCCGGAGGCCGACCGGGAGGAGGATCAAGACCCAGAGAAGACGGATGCGGCATCCCTCTCGACCGATGAGAGATCCGATGAGGAACCAATCGAGGAATCCTCCGACGGAGCAGCATCAGCAGCTGAGGACGTATCCGAGCAGGAGGATGCCGATGACATGCTCATCGCGCTCCAGAACCGATTCTGGCAAAGCCTCGCAGTCAAGGCCTTGCGTTGTGGACTTCTTGAAGCCACGATACTCGGCCGCCTGTCGGGGAGCCGAATGGATCTGGTGTGGGCGGCCGCATCGGCCACGGCCGAATCCTGTGTCAGGATGAAAGAGAGGGAGCAGCGTGAGGTCGCGCATTGGCTGGTCGCCGCGCCGGAGGATGTCCTCTGGAAGCTATTGCCGGAATCTGACCTCTTGACCGAGATCACAACCGAGGGAATGCAGCGGGTCCTGCCGCCGATTTCGGTGAAAATCGAGCGGTGGAAGTATTCCTGCCGCGTCAAACTCGCGCGCTTCATCTATCCGCAGGCTGGAATCCGGATTCTGGGTCCGAAGTTTGGAGTGTCCCAGGCCGTGTTCCAGAGAGCTTGCGGCAGGTGACAGGGGACGAGACTGAAGGAATTCTGCACTCAGGGCGGTGCGGAGTTCCTTCCGGTCTCCCTACAGGTGAGGGAGTGTGTCCAGCTCGATCGTGAGGATCGGGGGATCGCACTCCCTTTTTTTGTCCGCTCACGCGGCCTGTTGCATCGCGGACCTCGGCAGGTTGCCGAAGTTGATCGTCCTGGCGTTGAGCTCGATGTACGTCACCGAGGCCTGACCGTCAGTCTCTCGCGTCCGGGTTTGAAGGTTGCCTTCCACGTAGACTTCCTGGCCCTTGACCAGGTTGCGGCAGCTCTCGGCAAGCCTGCCCCAGACGACGACCGAGAAATAACTCGAGGGCCGCTTCTCGCCGGTCTTTCTGGACGGGAGCCCGTCGACCGCGAGGCGTAGGTTGCAGACCGACTTGTCGGCGACCGTGCGGATGACGGGGTCGATGGTGAGACGGCCGTTGATGGTGCCTTTGGCAAACGTACGCATGTGAACATACCTCCAACATGTGAGTGGTGAGTGAACAACAAGACATGACGCTCAATGCGTCACGCCAGTCACCTGGCTGACCCGGTTACCCGTTGTGCGCACCCAAGTACGCGTGCGCATGGCAATCAGGGTCCGGGAAAGCAGAGTTGCGGTGAATTTCTGTGCCGCTTGGTGAGCTCAGGCGGCGTGGGCCTGAGGAGAGCAACGTATGGGGGCGGAAGCGGTCCCAGGCAGCATGCCACATTGCATGGCGACGGAACGCAGCGCTTCTTCGCTCAATCCATGGTCCTTCGAAAGAAGGCGGCAGCCGGCTTCCTTCGAGCGGAAACGCCGGAGCTGCTCTTTGAAATGCTTGACGAGGGGGAGCAGCAGGGGATCCGTAGGTTGAAATGCACCTGGGCTGGGGTGCTGCAGCATCGGATGGTGCGCGTCCGGATCGCCAGCGAGCAGGGACAGGTCCTCGTCGGATAACGTGAGGAGCCACTCGGAGATGGCCTCGGAGTCTTCCTCGCTCAGGGAACGCGTAGACACCTCAAGGATCCGGCCAGCCGCTGCCCACAAGGCCATACGCGACTCGGTATGGTCGGCGCCCCGCAGCGCCAGGTCGATCAGCTTCTTCCGGAGGGGATGGCTGGTCAGGAAGAGTTCGAACGCGGGCTTGTGCATGCGGTCGCCCAGATCGGCGAGGTCTTGCGATGTGTTAGCAAGGAGGTCGGCAAGCTCCTCTTCGTGGAGGTCGAGCCCTTTGACGCAGTCTTCGCCGTCCAGGGCGTCCATTAGATGGCGGTCGGGATCGCCCTCGACACTCTCCTCGCTGAGGTCGTCTTCGGATGAGGGGAATGTGACTTCCAGGTCTCCTTGGGCGAAGAGCATGCTGGCGATCGCATCTTCGTTCTGGTCCGTTTCCTCATCGGTGAGCTGGTCGGGCGCGGCATAGTAGTCGTACCGGCCGCAGAGCAGGCACCGGCTGTGGTCGGGTCCGTCAGGTATATAGGAGGAGGCTTTGGGCGCCTGGCACTTGGGGCAGGTCTCTCCGGGGGACTGGTTGACTTCGACTGCGTGAGCCTCGGAGGTTGTAGCCACGGATGGAGGCAGATGTTT
>JBDIVW010000064.1:0-10602 GCA_039794185.1 Candidatus Inralta sp.
CCCATGACCCTGAAAAACTCCGAGTCAGCCCCCTCGCGGGCTGGCCCCATGACCCTGAAGAATCGCTGGCCCCATGAGGGTGAAAAATACGCCCTCACAGTGGCCCCTTGATGCTGAACGCTGGCAATCGAGGAGCTCGGACCCCTCTGTGCCAACGTAGAGGCCACGCCGACTTGCTGGGTCGGTTCCGCGACCGGCGGGCGCTGGTCGTCTTGTGGGGCTGGTGTTCCTTCGAGCAGGACCAGCCCAGCCGGTCGAGCGGAAAGAAGGGCGCGGGGCACGCCGTCCCATCACCCTCGAACGCGGCCTTCTGTGTCCTCCCAGGACCTCCGCATTTCGTTCTCCGACGGGACACGGCTTTGGCTGCCACTGACAACCTGAACGCAAGGACAGTGTCACGGGGGGGTGGCTGCCTCCTGGGTCTTCCTTCGATCGGCTCGACCCGGTCGGCTGCGGCTGCCCTCGCACGCGGACAGGTCACCCGCGGACCGGCAAGACCAGTTGTCGCTGACCAGGAGAGGTAATCGTCGCTGATCAAGGGTAACATCCGCGAGCCGTGGCTTTCCTGCTGATAGTCGCTCTCGGCACGGCAGCGTGCAGCATCGACCGTGACGGCCTGGGCACGGCGCCTCCTGACGCCAACGTGGACGGTGACGCTTCGGCGCCCGACGCAGCCGTCGAGGCCTGTGTTCCGATCGCGGAGAGCTGCAACGGCATGGACGACGACTGCGACGGCCGGGTCGACGAAGAAGGCCATTCGTTGTGTTCGCTGCCGAACGCGGTGGCCGCGTGTGTGGACGGGAACTGTGAGATCGGGGCTTGTGTCGCGGCGTCTGCTGACTGCAATGGCATAGCTGCTGATGGCTGCGAGGAGGACCTGGCGGCATCAGAGTCCGCATGCGGTAGCTGTACGAAGTCCTGCCCCGTCGGCGAGGGTTGCTTCAGTGGGGTTTGCGGCCGCCAAACTATCCGCCTTGCAGCTGGTGCTTGGCATACTTGCGCGCTTCGGGCTTCAGGAGAGGTCCTCTGCTGGGGCGACAACTCAAGCGGCGAACTCGGAGACGGCACCACTGTGCCGAGGAATGAACCCGCTCCCGTACTCGACCTCGAGGGCGTGCCTGTTATCCAAGTGTCCGCGGGTGCGGGCTTCACGTGTGCACTAAGTGCCAGCGGAAGTGTCTTCTGTTGGGGCGGCAATGCTAGCGGCCAACTCGGAACTGAACCGCCCACTTCACGCTCGCGCCCGATGCTTGTGCGTGGGTTGACTGATGTCCAGCAGATCGCGACGGGATTCCGGCATGCGTGCGCCTTGCGCGTCGGCGGCACGGTTTCGTGTTGGGGGGCCAACGACTTCGGGATGTTGGGGGACGGTTCATTGGCGCCCTCGTCGACGCCGCTGGAAGTTGCCGATGTTCATGGCGCCACACAATTGTCCGCCGGCGGCTTGCATTCGTGCGCGATGATGGTCACGGGCGGGGTTCGCTGCTGGGGACGCAATCTCGAAGGGCAAGCTGGTCATGGCTCGTTCGCAGACTGGACTCTGCCCACCGATGCCGTTGGCCTCCCCGCCCTTTCCTCCATCGCCGCCGGGCACTTTCACACGTGTGCGGTCGAGGGGACCGGACGGACCTGGTGCTGGGGACGGAACCTTCACGGTGAGCTTGGTGACGGTACACAGGATACGCGCAGCACGCCGGGGCTGACGCGCGCCTCCCCTGATGTGGCGGAGATCTCTCCAGGTGCTACCCATACCTGCGTTCGGCTCCGGAGTGGACTGGTGCAGTGCTGGGGGCTTGGACCACTGGGTGACGGGACGAGCGCGGTTCGGCTGCTTCCAGCACCCGTCCTGGACGTAGAAGACGCAATCGATGTGGCCGCGGGCCGCTATCACGTGTGTGCGTTAACTCGGGCCGGAGCCGTTTACTGCTGGGGCGCGAACGACGTCGGTCAACTTGGCGACGGAAGCAATGACACTCGCCCCACGCCAGTGCGCGTCGTCGGACTCTAGGCGTAGGTGTCATCCAACAGCACGACGAGTGGGCCGTCGCTCGTTCCCTACTTCCTTAGATATGACAAACAACAACCCGAGGAGTTCCCAGTCTTGGCTGGAGCGCGCGGGCTGCCCCGAGATTTCAGCCGATCGGCTTTCGGCAATGAAATATCGCGCTCCTGATCATCAAGGACGGAATCGGGGCGCCTCGGAAGCGGCGGGCGAGTCTCGCCTGAACCTCACCAAGGTGCTCCTCCGTGAAGTGGTCGACCACTGTGCTCTCCACGAGAAACCCAGCATTGCGCAAGTGCTCCAGCACCTCGTGGTGCCTCATGCGGTTCGGCGTTCCACGATTTGAGCTCATGAGCTTCCACACGGGACTCGGGATCGTGAGCCACTCCAGAGGATTGGAGCGAGCCTGCCAGACATCGTGGGGGCCGAAATCTACGCGATGCACGGCGCTGCCCCCTGCCGCCAGCAAATGGTAGCTGTTCCTGGCAAATTTGGCGACATCAAATACGTGCTCGATGACATTGTAAGACATCAATATGTCAACCGTCCCGATGTCATTGCTGCGCACCTCTTCTATCGACGAGCGCACAAATTGAATCAGGTCAGGATATGCTTCCGGGAAGCACTTGGGGACGATGCCTCGGCTGCGAAGTAGATCGAGCGCGTTCGCGTTGCGGTCTGCAAGATCTCTTAGGACGGACGCGTAGAACCGCTTTGCCGAAGGCCCGGCGACTCTTCCCGGAAACCGGTCCACACAAACGTACTGACGGGCCCCGTGTCCGAGGAACAGTAGTGCGGCAGGGATGTGGTCGCCCGGCCCTATCTCAGCGATACGGCTTCCCCGTAGTGCCTCGATTCCCACGCGATCCACGACCATTGCGAATGGGTCATATGCAAAGCGCTCCAGAGACTGAGCAGTCAGAAGATGCGAGGGCGTTGCGGTGCGACCGCGGCGGAGCCGCAAGCGGGCAAGGAAAGGCAAGCCCATCACTGCATTGCGTGCCATCTGGTCGAGGATTAACAGATTTCGATGCATGCCCAGTCCCAGAAGGTGGTGCGCACAGCCGTGATGCCGGCCTTCATGGCAGTCGCGCCCGGTGGGGCCTATCGAGCTCCCGCGGCGCTCGCCGGTAGTTGCCCACCGAGATACCTGTCTAGTGCTGCCTCCATGCGGCGGCGGATATCGCGTCTGCTGTCAGCCAGGTTCGTCCGTTCCATCGGGTCTGCCGCCAAGTCATAGAGAGCCCACGCGTTTGCGGCTCGGTTGAAGACTACCTTCCACGGCCACTGAATGGCTGCATGTATGTCGCTATACAGGAGTGGAGTGCTGTCGCCTAGGGCAGCGTTGGGAGCCATGCTGCTTGCGAACACCACCCTCTCGCGTAGACCTGCGCTCGGGTGTAGCAGTGAGTAGCCATGCATGCTGTAGGAGCACGCGATTCCGAGCATGTCGAGGAGCGTTGGGAGGATATCGACCCCGGACACCAGAGCGTCACTGCGTCCGGGAGCGACGGTTGGGCTCCAGAGGATCAGGGGTGTGTGAATTAGAGTCTGGGTCACGCCGTAGCCGTGTGAAACGTACCCACGTTCGTGGCGCAACTCTTCGCCGTGATCTGCGGTAAAGACAAGTGCGGTGCGCTCAGAGAGGCCGGATGACTGCAAGTATTGCATTATCCTGCCGAGCTCACGATCGACTGCGAGCAAGGCCGAAGAATAATTCCAGTCCTTCCGGCTGAAGCCTGCCGGCATGTGAAGGGCCAGGTAGTGCGCATGCACGAGGAAGGGACGGCCAGTTCGTGCGTGGCCACGAAGCTCTTCTAGAAGAGTATCCGTATAACGTTCTGCGTGTTTATGGTCTTCCCACGGTTGCATGCTGCGGCTGTACGCGAAACCAAGATCCTCGCTCATGACACTCCAGGCATCCCGTGTCGGGGTCGTTGCCACAGGATATCGTCCTGTATGCATCGCGAAGATGCTCCCGGCCGTGCCTGACATAGCTTGCATTGCGCGGGTGAACTCGAGCCCACGCCGGCGGAGGCTGGCCATGCTGGGCAGTTCGTCTGGACGTAGACCAAAGTAGTCCGCTCGAAGCGAGTCGACCGAGACTATGACGACCGCGTCGATCGTGGCGCCACGCCGACGCGTGCAGGATACCTGCTCCTCGGGGAGCACCACTACAGGAGGAGTGCGCCGTTCCCCAACCTGCTCTTGGATTCCTGGGATGGGGGGTAGCCCCAGCAGTCGGATCGAGGTTCGGTTGAACGTCTGAACTGACCGGCTACCCTCAAGGCTCGTCTCTACGAGATACCGAGTGCTCTGGGAGGATGCAGAGGCGGCAACTGAGGCAAGCAGAAAGATGCTGCAACCGATTGCCACCGCCTTCTGAGCTTCTCGGCGTGATTGCGACGGGAAACTCAGCATTACGGTCGTGAAATGCAATTGAAGGGCGTGCAGCACGAGGGCCGCGACTGGTTCCCGAAGGTACTTCGGAGTCATCGGCAAAGCCGATTGTCCAAAGAGAAGAACTGCGACGAGGATGGACAGCGACGGGAGGACAAGTCCTATCCGGTACACACTTTGGGAGGGTCCGAAGTAGCTTGGGCGGGCTACGAAAACCAGCGCCACAGACAGCACGACGGCGTACTTCGCGAGGCGGAGTGGCAGAAGGGACCAGTGACGTGTGAAGCTCGCCTCCAGCAGCACTGCGTCAATGACAGCGACGCAGATGAGTACTGCCGTCGCATAAAGCAGCCGCGCCCTGCTGCTTTGTGGAGCTGGAGCCGCAAGCCCGACGGCACCCCACAGTATGGCCGCGGCCGCGACCCACGCCACTAACTGTGTGACAACATAGGCGCAGACATCTAGCATCTCTCCCAACTGGAGGCGGTCCGGTGCCACCTTGACGAGGAGAATTGTGTCTCCTAGCAGCAGAGACAGGAGGGGCAGGCCTACTCCGAGAGCCATGTGTGCTGGTCGTGTCATCGCGATTGCTCATCGCCCGGAGCGCCATTCGCTGCGTCCCGCAGCGGCGCTGCGGAACCCCGGGCCAGTACGTGTCGGATCTTGATGCGAGCGCGAAGGCATGCCAAGGCTGGAGTTGAAGAGGCGAGCAGGAATTCGGTGGATTGATCCCGACCTGCGGCGCCAGCCAAACGACTCGCGGCATCCTACGGGAAAGCGCTCGGGTCGGACAGCGTACGGAGCCTCGAGCCTGCGCTGCCGCGCCACGATGATCTCAGCCGCGAGACCGTAGTGCACTTCGTACGCCGTGAGCAACGCAAGGCCGCCGTGATGATGGTGGTGGCGGCACCAGTCGGGCAGGGGTGCGAACTGAGCACGTGCATCCTGCGCGCTGCTGAAACGCTCTGGCATCTCGAATCGGTACGTCAGCGTCTCGAAATTCGCCTCCGAGTACGGGTTGTCGTTCGAGACGCGCGGCCTCAAGCGCGTCTTGGCGATCCCAAGAGCGGCCATCATGGGCTGACGAAAGATGCGACACCTCCACCCAACATGGCTCAACCCCGGTCAGTTTCCCGAGCGAACATTGTCTGCCTCATCGCGGTGGCAAGCTCATTCTTGAATCTTGCATAAGCGAATGCGTCGGCGGCGCGTTCGTATGCGGCTTTCTGTTCGGAAGCGCGAAACTGATTGTCTGTCGCCAGGCGAACTACGTACTCCCTTTGCTCTCTGAGGTCGGTCGGGTCGCCGCACCAACCTCCTCTGCGAACGAGTAGTTCCCGGCTACCATCCTGGTTCCCGACGAGCACAGGTAGCCCGCACGCCATCGCCTCCATGGGAGCGAGCGGGATGCCCTCCCCCATGGACGGTCCACGCTCACTGACCAGATAGAACGCATCAGCTGAGCGATACGTATCAGCGAGATCTGGCTCTGCGATCGCTCCGGTGAAGGTTACGCGGTCTTCTAGCCCCAGTGCTGCCACCTTCTCAACCAACATCCTCGTCCAATCACCTTTGCCCGCGATCACGGCTTCGAACCCATCAGCCGGCAGGAGAGCTAGTAGTTCCAGAAGTCGCTGGAAACCCTTGTGCCGGGAACCGGAGGAGATGCGTCCGAGAAACAACAGCCGAAAGCGCTGCGTCTTCCGAAGCCCGTACTTCTCCAGCGCCGCCCAGGAAGGGGCCGCTGGCGTGAACCGCTCAGTATCAACACAGTCCCAAATCACAACCGGAGGCCGACGGCTCCAGTTGCGGTCCTCGACGAAGTCGGCCGTGGCGTGACAGTCGGAGATCACAATATCAGCTGCCTTCAGTGCCATCCGTCGAGTGAAGGCCATCCCATTTCTGGGCCACAACTCCAGACCGTACACATTCTGAACATAGGTCGCACGTGTTGCGCGAGCGAGTGCCAGCGCGAGCGGCCCCAAGTGCACGTGCGCCGACAGGACATGTGTCGGCCGATATGCCGCGGACTGCCGTATGGCTTCACCAATGAACAGCAGGGTCGAGCCCAACTGGCGCGGCATTGCCCCGGCGAAGTCGACTTCCAACGGAGCTTCGAAGTCCCCTGGTTGCCGCCCCAAGAGGCTGAGGACCCGCAAGGTCTCGGCACCAAGTGCTTCACGGAGCGCACGGATCTGGTAGCGACCGTATCGTGAGATACCGCCTTTGTCGAAAACGCCTGGGGTGAGATAGAGAATCCGCATGAAGCCGTATGGAATGGCGGGTCGTGGTTCAGTGCTCCGGTGCAAGCACAAAGACATCCCGTGAATGCTTCATCATATTCGAAGGTGGGTGGTCGATGCGGGATGCTAGCTGTCCCATCGAAACCGGCAAGAGGTTCATTAGTGTGCGAGCGAGCGCAAGGGAGATCGCTGCCTGAGCGTCGTCGTCGACCGCTATTCGGGCCGGCTCTTGTGGACGAGCCCCGGGCGCGACAAGAAGACGGTGCGCGCGTTTTGCGACGAGCTCGGCCCCGAACGCAACGCACCCATCCGCTTCGTCAACGCAGACCGGGCCGCGTGGATCCACAACCTCGTCTCCGAACGTTGGCCGAATGCCATGCTCTGCCTCGACCCATTCCACGTAGGCAGCGGGCCACCCGCGCTCTCGACGAGGTTCCCTGGTCGGAATGAAACGAACTGCGGCAACTACCCTGACACGGGGGGGCACAGTGGGCAGACCGAGTGAGCGCGCGCCCTCAATGGAGCTCGTTGGGCGCTCTGGAAGAACCCTGAGGACCTCACGGCTCGGCAGTGCTTCAGGATCGCCGACATCGAGAAGGACAACCACAAGCTCTTCTGCGCGTACTTGATCAAGGTGCACCTCCGCGCAGTCTTCAACGCCCATGACTCCGAGTCCGCCAAGGATCTGCTCGACTACTGGCTGCACTGGCCAACTCCCTCTCGGCTGCCTCCCTTCGTGAAGGTGACGCGCACCATCCGGCAGCACCAATTCGATCGACAACGTGCTGGAGCACGGCCAATCCAACGCCCGCATCGAAGCCCCGAACACCAAGCCTCCGCTTGCTTACCCGACTCGCCTTCAGGTTCCACTCCCACGGACCCTTGATCGCCCCCACGATGCTCAAGCTCGGCGGCCTCTGTCCGCCCCTCCCTGCCCGCGCATGACCCGCGGACTGGTCAGGAGAGCGGAAATCTCCGCGTTCTCCCCGCGCCACGACCAACCGTGCTGCAACTTGATCCTGTCACTGCTAGCCGCACCCCTGTGTCCTTCGACTGGGGGCGATGAGACGCAAGCAGAGTCCAGTTGCCTGCCTGATGGAGCAGAGGGAAACTCAGTTCGCTTTCGTACGCCCTGTTCGTATCAATCGCGCCGGTCCTAGCAGTAGCCAGGTCAGACGGCTTCGAACGCTACCGCCTGCGTGACCGAGTGAGGTCAGATCCCTCGCAACAGCGGTGCCTAGATCGGCAGTGGCCCGAGGGGGCTGTCCGTGTTCCGGCATGGTTCTGGCCTGTCCAATCGCAGCCTCGAGAGCGGCGATGTCGTGCACTGCGATAACCCTGCCTGCCTGCGCCAGAGCGTCCACGATCTCCAGTTGGTGGTCATTGACATGTTCTCGGAAACGGCGCAGTCGCGGCACGACCACTGGTATGTGGCCGGCGTCCAGCGCGTCGGCAATTGCGCCTGACCCGCCATGACATACTGCAACATCCGCCGCTCGCAATCGCTCCATGACTTCCGCGCGCGGGACCATGGACGCACCATCCACCTGGCCCGGTAGCACGGCTTTGCCATGCTGAATCCACAACGACTCCTCTGGATGCGCCGCGGCGTAGGCTCCCATTGCGTCGACTAGCCGTTGAAAGGGGTAGCCCGTTCCCGTGATGCACACGATCACAGCAGTCCCCCCACATACCGCGCCCGCGGAGCGCAGGGCTTGAGGCTGCGCCACTGTATGTAGAACTCGTTTGCCAGATGCCGCATGATGCGACCTGTCAGGGTCAGTTGCCGCACCGCCGACGATGGTTCGACATAGATCACCGGAATGCCTGCCAGCCTCGCCAGGAGACCGGCCGGTACGGCCGGTCCTGCGCCCATGGAAACCACCGCATCGGGCCGTTCTCGTGCGAAGATGCTCGCTAGCTCGACCAGGTTCCAAAGGACCCACAAATCGCGCTCCGCATGCACTATTCGATGCGCCGATACACCCCGCGCCAGGACAGGCGTCTCATCGTTGACAATCCAGACGTGCGTCCCTGGCAGATTTTCGGCCAGGGCTCGCAGTTCTCGCAAGTGACCGCCAACCGAAGAGACGAGCGCTATCTTCACCGCCCAAGGCTACCGACGGCCAACCGGAGGGTCAACCGGCCCTCGGCTGCACCGGACCCCTACAGTTGCCGGAGGTGCCTCGCGAGGTCGGTCCAGGCCATCTGTCCACGCCCGAATGTGGGGCAAGATGCTCCCACGGGTCATTCTGCGTGGGGCCTCAAGCACCCCCGAAAGCTCATCCGCGGCGGGTTGCCACTAGCCATCGAGCCAAACTCCCTCAATCCGGAAGCACTCCTGTTTCGCGCGATCGGATGGTCGAGTCGGACCCTGAACGGAGTGGAGCAGCACCTCCAGCGGGCTCATGACGACTCGCTCTCTCAGAACTCAAGAGAACGACCTTCTTATTTGCAACCGACTTCGATCCGTGGCTCGTGGGTACTCTGCCCGACGGTTGCCGCGTGGGGCCCTCCTGGATCAGGCGGCGTTCCAGAGCCGGCAGGGCCGCTTGAATCCCGGGTGGTGTGTTAACAGTGCAAGTGGGTAGGTAACCTTGCAGCAAACGACGAATATGACGCTCTCAGTCATTCATACGGTAGGAGGGGTGCATCCCCGCCTGGGAGGGCCGGCAAGAACCGTACCCGCACTCGTATGCGCTCTTCACCGGGAGGGTTCAGTTTCCGTGCGGTTGCTCACCCAGGGGTTGCATCAAGAAGTCGGGCAGCTTCCAGCCATGAGTGAGGAGGTCTTAGAGGTTGCACTTGGAAAATCCAACCTTGCGTTGAGACTCGGGCTGCCCTTGTGCAGGCTGCTCAGGCAAGAGGTGCAGAGGTCGCCGCCCGTCCTGTTGCATGACCATGGTATTTGGTCGCCTGCCAATCATTATGCGGCGATTACAGCGAGGAAACTGAATGTTCCGTTTCTTGTTCACCCTAGAGGCCTGCTTGAGCCTTGGGCGTTGGAGTACCGAGGCTGGAAGAAACGCTTGGCCCTCCGCCTCTATCAAAGACGGGACCTGGAATCTGCGGCGCTCTTGTTTGCAACGGCAGAGCAAGAGGCGGAGAGCATTCGTCGGCTTGGTCTGCGGCAGCCTGTCGCCGTGATTCCGAATGGTATACAGACGGATCTCGAAGAAACGGACAAGCCGTCACGCATGAGCCGGCATGTGCGTAATGCGCTTTTCCTGTCACGCATCCACTCCAAGAAAGGTTTGATTAACCTCATACAGGCTTGGGGGCGGCTGCGACCCATGAACTGGCGGTTGTGCATTGCCGGGCCAGATGAGGGGGGGCACTGGGCCGAAGTGTTGGCCGAAGCCAGGAAAGCGGGTATCGAGCAATCGATTGAATACCTCGGCGAAGTGGTTGGCGCAGAGAAGGCGAGGGCTTACAGGAATGCGGACCTGTTTGTTTTGCCCACTTTCTCGGAGAACTTCGGCGTGGTTGTGGCCGAAGCCTTGTCATATGGCTTGCCCGTGATCACAACCAAGGGAGCGCCTTGGGGCGACCTGGTAAGACATAGTTGTGGCTGGTGGATCGATATCGGCGTGGAACCCTTGGCTGCCGCTTTGAAGCACGCGCTAGGGTTGTCAGACGAAGAACGTGGGGACATGGGCAAACGGGGGCGCATCTATGCGCAGCGCTTTGGCTGGAATGATATTGCCAAGCAGACAGTCGAAGTGTACCGCTGGATATTGGGACAGGCTCGGTTGCCGAACTTTGTGTATCTGGATTGATTGCGTGTCAGACGCTCAGGGTTTACAAAGTGCCCGGCGTCCGTGCTGGTGGGGTCTGGAACGCAGCCTGATCCAAGAGGGGCTCACGCGGCGACCTTCAGTGAGGCGGTGTAGTCGTGAGCGATCAGGTCGAAGGTGGGACGTAGTCGGTCGCTCATATCGAGCCCGCGCAGCATGA
>JBDIVW010000065.1:0-9761 GCA_039794185.1 Candidatus Inralta sp.
CCGCGGAACGATGCCCGAGCACAAGGGTGCCGTTCGGCAAGAAGATCGACGGGGTGCTCGACACATGCAGGTCGTGACCCAGTTTGAGATTCTCGTCGATCGGATGGGCACAGGGCTGCTCCGGAGACGGGACCGGCTGACCCGCCAGGGCGTGATCCAGCATGACGGCCCGGTCCTCCGCGCACCAGATCGCGACGGACTTGCGATAGGCATCGGGGTGCGGACGCACCAGCGGGTAGAGCACCACCGCGACGGGCACACCGGCCTGAACAATCTTCTTCACTTCAGGATGAAATTTGCGGCAGAAGGGACAATCCGGATCATCGAACACCACAATCGGGCGCAGCGCAGGCTCCCTCTGTGCCTCGGCTTGTGGTTTCAACAGAATGACCTTGGAGAGATCCAAGCCCGAGAGCACCTCCTGCTGCTTGCGCCTCAAGTAGTCCCTGGTCAAGTTCCGTCCGGAAGCCAGGTCGAACAGGCCACCCGAGAAGACGTACCCCCCGCTCTCATGGACATACAGGATGCTCGCATCCAACGCCGCTCCGTCGGTCTCGACCAGATACCAGCCAGCGATCTCGGTTGGCGAGAGCTGCTTGATTGTTACTCCGGGGAACTTCGCTTCGAATGTTGCTCTGACCGCCCCTTCCGGAAGTTCCTCCGCAACAACGGGCCCTGAGCCACAAAGCATCGCGACTACGACCAGAGTGACCCTCATCGAGAGTCCCAGAAGATCTGCTGTTCGCATGAGCACACTCCAACATGTTCCGGTCATCAACTTGCTCCCTTTGGTTATTATTGGATCGGCACCGCGGACGGGTTAAACGAACCCGGTGGGCTGTACACGCTGCTGGATGGAGCAGACGACAAGAAAAACTCCTCGAGTTCCTTTCCGTCCGACACAATGAAGTCCACCTCCCGATCCGCTGAGACCTCGATGATCGGGAAAATCGAGGAGGCCATCACGGCGTAGTGGCGTGCCAGCAACGACGCCGCGTTTCCCGCTCCGCCCGCCACCCCCGCCATCGCCAACTGGCCAGCCGGCGGAAACGTGAAGGCTTGCGACGGACTGCTGGAGATCACGAAGCCCTGTTGAAACGGCATGAACGCGCGGCTGATGCCCGACACGAAGCCCGCCAGGAGCGAGCGCGCCAACATCGCGCCCTCTTTCATCACCACCGGCCCGCGCATGCCGGCTTTGCCGTCCTCGCCGGCGACGAAGCCTTTGATGCTCATGTCCACCGCGGTGCCGTTCTGCCGGACGCAGGAGATATTGACCCCGCGGATCTGCACGCGCTCCGACGACAATTCCGCGAGCCCTTCCCCCATTAAGAAGCAGTCGGTGGCATGCACCCGAAAGTCATCGGGGAGCTTCATCAGATCCCGGATCTGCATCAGGATGGGAGAGGGACTGTTCCCCATCGCGCCTCCGCCCCCTCCCGTGGCGCCGGCGGTCCGCGCCGGCGCATCCAAGCCGGAGAGCAATTTGACGGGGACGATCGTGCCCGTGGGCAGCCAGTACTTCTTGGGCTGATTCGTCCGAAGGGACACCGGCTCGACCCTGAAGGTGCGAATGCCATCGGTCGGTGCCACAATGACATCTTTCTTCTCACTGCCGACCTGGCGAGCAGGGATGGGCGCGGAGGTCGTGCCTGGAACCCGCGGCGGAGTGCCGGAGCGCTGGTTGAGGGCATCCGGCCCCTGCGTCCAGGTCGGAGGAAGCGGGGGCGGCAGGACCCCGTTTCGTACGGCTGTCTTGTCCGCTCGCCCGTCGCCCGTCGGCCTGGACTCGGGTTTCGTTGGCTCCTTCTCTTTCGCTTCCATGCGAATACGCAGGCTGTCGATCATCCGCCGCAACTCGTCCTTCTCTTGCGACAGCGCCTCGATCCGTTTCCCCGCCTCCGCCCGCCAGATCTCCTGGTCCGTTTTCGCCGCATCCAGCGAGACTGGTTTGGACTGCGCCTGGGCCCGAGCCCCGGGACTGCCGGGGGTCCGGAATTGGTTGAGCCCCACCGTGCCGACGGCGAGCACGACGAGACCGATCAGCCCGATCAGCCATTTCGACGGCGGCGTCTTCGGTTTCCGGTTCGGATCACCGCCCGGATTGAGAATTGGTTTCTGCTGCATTGGATTCATGTCGTCATGCTCTTTCGCCTCGGCGCGGACAAGCCTTCCCCCGGAGTACAGCCCGACCGTGCCGCTCTATTTCGCTCCCGGAGACGGAGCCAGATCGATCCACAAGACTCGCACCTCCTCGCCCGACTCGATGACGTGGCGATTCAAGGCGATCGCGAGCTCCTTCCCCGTGAAAAACTCCGACTCCCGGAGCGTCTGCGTCCTGGACGTCTTGTTCGCCAGCCGGTATGCCATCACGCGATAGCGTGGACAGCGGGATTCGATCCCCTTGACGACCTCGAGCTCCATCCACCTGGGATACTGGTCCGGGTCGATCGGTGCTGAATGGCAGCTTCGCGGCAAGTCTTCCGACGCCGCTCGCCGCATCAACTCGACGAGCCCATCCGCGTAGTCCGTCGCCATCTTGACGGGATCGTCTTCCCCCGGCCCTCCTTCCGCCCGGTCGTCCTCGACCGTGATCCGTTGCGTCGATTCCTCGCTGGCCACCAGTTCGAAGACGTAGGCCTGTCTGCCGGCCATCACCACGAGATCCGCCGGGCTCGTGCGGACGCGAACCATGACATACCGGCCCTGCGCCTTCGCCTCCAGATCCGGTTTGGAGCTGGAGACGGACATCACCTCTTCGGGCAGCTCGATGACATTGATGTCACGAAGCGACACCGCCGCCCGCAGCGTCCGGCTATCCGCGACGGTCAGTCTCTGATCCGCCTGACTGAACGGCGGACTTGCCAGCGCGAGCGCGATCGCGATGCTGGCTCCTGATCGCCATAATCTCAGGCCTGAAGTCTTTGAATCGCAGTGTGAGATGGTATTCACGCTCCTCCTCCGCCACCAGAATTGACCCCGAAAACCGGCGTTCCAACCCGCTGATGATCACGTCGTCACCGACGATCTCCGTCGCGTCTGGGAAGAACACCCGATTGAGGTTATTCCCGACGATGTAGATCCGCTCGGCCCCCAACCCTTCCGACATCATCCCGTACTGCTCCGGCGCCACGTAGCGCAGCAGGACCGTGTGGCCGAACTCGACGGATCTCGGCGTGACATTCGTGACGAACGGCAGCAAGGTCAGGGCGATCTGCCGCCGGTACTCATCCGAGACATTCCCATCCGAGGTCACCAGGTATTCCTGGGAGACCGACGCGGGAACCACGTGGAGAATCTCCACCCGGCGATACAGGCCGTTCGCCATCAAGGCCAGCACCAATCCGATGTTGGCCAGGAGCAAAACGAACGCGATGGCCCGCGTGCTGTAGAGATCCTTCACATAGCGTCCGATATGCATGCGCGCCTCATTCGATCAACTCCCGAACCGTTCCATCCGGCCCCAGCGGCAGGTCGAATCCCGGGATCCCGTACCAATAGGCGAAGTGGAAGATGAATCCGTCGCTCTTCCCGCTCTTCAGCGTTGAAATCATGAACGTGCACAGGAGGCCAACGACGAGCAGAGAGGTCAGCTGCCGCGTGAGGATGCCGATGAAGCCGCAGAGAATCAGCACGATCAGTTCGTCCAACTCCCACCAGGCGATCTGTGGCGGACTGTCCATATATCTCGGGATGAAGACCTGCATCGTGACCCTCCGTACCGACACCCACCCGCTGACCCGTGGACCCGGATCTGCCGCCGTGAACCAGACGGGATGGAGTCGTCTGTGCAACCCCATCCCGATCGAGCCTGTGCCTTACATCAGTCCCGTGGTAATGGTCGGGATCACGGTTGGCAAATAAAAGGACCCGGCTGCGACGCCGAATCCGGTGAACATGTAGCCCCACCGGCCGGCCATCGCAGAACCCAGCCCGATCGCCCCGGCAATCAGGCCCAGCAAGGTGCCGAGCGAACCCTGCATCCAGCCCGTCAACAGGGTGTTCAGCGGACCGAACGTCGCATCCGCGCCCGCGAACGCCGGAACCGCCATGATCACCATGCTGGCGAAGAGCACCATCGCGATCACGCCCAGAACCGCTGTCATCTTCTTCACGAGCCTACGCATATGAGATCCCTCCACGTTGTCTCCTCAAGAACAGTGAGAACCGAAGCCCCCGATTGCAGCCATGCCGAACGAAGTCGCAAGACAGACGCGCCTTAGTGATTCACCGGGTCACCCATCCTTTCTCCCCCACACCTGCCGGCCAATTCGATTGCATGCCGATCGCCGCGTCAGTCTCGGTACAGGGCACGGCTCCCTCCGCCAATTCGTCTCATCTCCCTTGATCCGTCCGTCGCCCCACACCTGGTCCGGACTCGAACCGCACCGTCCCATGATGGATTTCTGCTCTTGCTCCATGATCATCACTGAGTGAGTTCGCGCTGCTGATCGCGGTGGCCGGACTGCCGGACGGTTGTTTTCGGCAAGACCACGGGCAGTGACCGGACCGTCTTCAACAGCGACGACAGTGCTTCTGGAGCCGGATCGAGGATGCGAGCCGATGGAAGCGGCGAGAGCAGATCCGCCTCCGGACAGGTCATTGGCGTCCCAAGCACATACTGAACAGTCTCTGGCACCGTCACGACTCCGCCAGGAAGCTGGTACTTCTGTTCACACAGCTTCACGACCGCTCCCGCGTGGACGGCGACCAAGGACCAGGCAAGCATGCCCGCCGTGAGACTCATCGTTCCCCATCGCATCAACGCCTCCCTCTGCCACGAGCGCAATCGCACGACTAAAGAACCCATGACGTTCCGTCGCACTGGCGATTCCACCGAGAGTATTACTGGCTGATTCTGAGCGTAAGGAAGAGTGCCGAAGCGCTCTAGCGAAGAGAAACTGGCTGGCGCGACGAAGGCGAGGACAGGAGACGGAGAGGGACAAACGTTCTTGTAACTTTTTCCGTCTTCACGATGAGCCTGTTGGCCCAGTGGATGGTGGACAAGGTGTTAACGTTCTGACGGACTATCGGCTGGTCCGACGAGATGGGAAACGGTCGACAGCGGCGAGTGAGCCCATGTGTGACTGCAAGACCAGCCCCCGCCGAGTTTGTTAACGGGGGCTGCCCGATAAATGAATCACATGAGGCCATTACGTTTCAGGTAGGCAAACCAGCCCTGGATGATGCGACGCCTGAAATTGACTCCGACCAACCGATTACAAAACATGAGTCATCACCTCCTTTCGGTAACTGCATAATCTTACCACAGTCGACGTTAGGTTGTTGCTTTCACCTTGGTTGCCGCAGCAACGAGCGAAACGGCTAGAGCCACAAAGCTTGGGCTTCGTGGGCATTATTCTCCGTAATGCGCAGCACGGTTGGCACTCGGTCGTGGATATCTTCCAGGTGTGTAATCAGTACAATTTGTTGGAATATTTCCTGGAGTTTCCTAAGTGCCTGAAGGATTCGCTCGCGACGCTCTACATCTTGTGAGCCAAAGATCTCGTCGAGTACGACCAGCGAGGATGAATCACTGCCAGTGCGGTGAGCCACCACTTGGGAGATCGCAAGCCTGAGACAAAGGTTTGCCAAGTCCTCTTCTCCACCGGAAAACCGGCGAATGGGATATGCACCAGCGCCGTCGTGGATTGCGATGTTGTAATCCTCGTCTAGCAAGATGCGAGGATAGCGTCCGTCCGTTACTTGATCGAATAACATAGATGCGTGTTCTTCAATCTGCGGTCTGACGCGGTTAATCAACTCAAGCCGGAAGTCGTCCAACAGCGCTTCGATCCGCTCTAGATACCGGATGGCTTCTTCGTCCTGGGCTATCCGCTTCTGCAGCTTCTCCAGGTTACTAACCTCTTCTCTTTTGTTATTCAGCACGCCCTGAAGTCTCTTTACCTCTCCCTGAGCCTCCGAATATCCCACGGCGGCAGCCTTGTCCTTCTTTTGGGCATCATCATTGGCCTTCTTTGCTGATGCGTACGCATCGAAGTCAAACTTCAGTGCTACGAATTTCCGTTCCACTCTACGAAGTTGTGCGCGTAGTTTCCTTACCTCCTGTGTCTTTGCCCTCTGTTCAGTCTTTAGTTTGCTGGCTTGACTAACCTCTTGGCGCAGCCTCTCCACGCGATCGTGGACGGAAGCGAGCCTTTTGTGCTGCTGCCTGACCTCTTCATGCTGTTTTGCGTCATACTTGACCTGACGAAGCGCTTTCAGACGGGTTTGCTTTTCTCGCAGTGCCCTTTTCGCGCGGACATGGTCTCGTCTAGCACCTGCAAGTTTCTCCCTCACGCTGGCGGCGCATTTACCTTCGTCGGAAGCAGCCCGAACATCTCTGGAAGCAGCGTCGACTCTGCGAGTTACATTGCGAATGTTTTTCTCTATGGCGTCTAGGTGCTTTCTAGTCGCACCAAAGTTGCTGGCACATTTCTCCCGCTCCTCTTTGAGATGAGCAGCAATTTCCTCAAAGGATTCCCCAAACTGTCGGTAACAGGTTGGACACTGACCAGTGGGACCGAGTCTCTTGACCTCGGACAACGCCTTCTCAACGTTGTCTTTCTCAGACCTTGCCTTGCCCAGCTCATGTTCCGCCCTTCTCCGCTTCTTTTCGAGGTCTCGAAGCTCCGCCCTAGTCCTTCGTTCATTGGCTCGTGCCGCTCGTTCGGCTTGGCTGACTCCATGGAACTGCTGGGTGGCCTTGAGTGCCGAGTCCAAATCTCTGTCGGTCTTCTCAACCTCACGCTGCAAGCTCTTGACGTCATCCTCAAGTTGTATCCGCTCCTCGTACTTTCCGGAGGCCTTTTCTAGTCGCTCTTTCTCTTCGTGAACAAGTCGGAACTTCCGTTCCTCAGGAAGGAGCTTCCCAAGCTCGGCTTTCTTCTCTTTCAGAGAGGCGAGATCGTCCTCAAGTTGCTTTTCGCGATTCATTGCGCCACGGAGGTCGCTTGAGAGACGAGATTGCTGGTTTTTCAACTTCTCATATGCAGTGCGCTTCTTTTCAAGCCTATCCAGCTCGGTCTTGGCAGCTCTGGCCTTTCTTGTTGCGGTAGCGGCATTCCTTTTGGCCTCACGTGCACGGACAAGTATCGGCGTTAGTTCCTTTTCGATCCGCTGCACATCGGCTCTCTTACTCGGAAGCGCCTCGACAGCTGTCCGCGCACCTTTGACTTCTAATTCTTTGTCTCTACGTTCTGCTTTCGCAGCATCGCGTGCTTCCGTGACCGTCTCGACTCCTACCATCCGCCGTATTGCCTTACGTCGCTCCTCAGGTCGTGCATCGGAGAGGGCGTTGACTTCTTTCTGCTTCGAGTAGACGGACCGTGTGAAGGTGCTGTAATCCATGCCCAACATCTTGCGTATGGCAGATGTCACTCCGGTTGGCTGAGTC
This sequence comes from Candidatus Inralta sp., assembly GCA_039794185.1. Lineage (GTDB taxonomy): Bacteria > Nitrospirota > Nitrospiria > Nitrospirales > Nitrospiraceae > BQWY01. Next base: position 7,397 of record JBDIVW010000065.1, read on the forward strand.
GCTATCGGAGTCTTATTGCCACCGTAATGGAGTTCAGCCTGTTGGCTTTCATTAGTCCCCCTGAGCCGCCTAACGATACGGTACGGTTCCCCGCCAACCGAGAACTCCATCTCAACCTCACATGCTTCCTCGGAGCGGGCACCTTCTAGCCTTATTCCCTTGGCCTTCGTTCTGGATGCTTCGGCTCCATATAGTGCGAAGGTTACTGCTTCAAGTAACGTGGTCTTGCCCATCCCATTCCGGCCAACCACACCGATGAGGCCCGTTGGAAATTCGATCTCCAACGAGCGGTATTTCCGGTAATTCTTGAGAGAAAGGCGGCGAAGAATCATTCGCCAGTTTCCTGTTCCAAAGCATCAGTGATCAGACGCTCGCCCAGTTTTCTGAGGCGGTCACGGTTTAGGCCTTCGCTCTTTGCTGTTTTCATGAAGCTTGCGAATTCCATTGCAAGAGACCCAATGACCGTTGATCGAGACTTCCCCATTTTCGGTTCAGCAAACGTACGGTCCCACCGAATCTCGAAGGCATCGGTGGCGTGCTGCCGTTCCAGACGCCGCCGCTCTCGCTGAAGCTCGATCCAAGTTGTTGGGTCCACTTGGTCAAGCCTGATAACTACGATCTTATTGGCAGTCGGCATCGAGCTTCGAAGCGCAGCTTCAACCCTCCTCATGATTTCAGCGAAATTCAGTCCGTTGCACGTGATCGTGGGCAGAATCACGATCTCGCGAGGCGTAAGCGGGTGAAAGACAACTTTACGGGTTTTAAGATCAACATCAATGAACCCCTTTTTGTACCCAGCCTCGTTCTGATGAAAGCGTTCGGTAGATCCTGAATACCAGGTATTCGGCCCGACTTGAAGGTGCTTGTGATAGTGGCCCAGCGCAACGTAGTCGAACCCCTTGAACTTCCCTATGGCGTCTTTAGCGACCAAAACCTCATTGAACTCCCCGAGGGAATAGCGCTCACCTGTTCCACGGACAGCACAGTGCATGGCTAACACGTTGAAGTGCTGGCCCTTGTCAATTTTGACCTTCGCGAGCGCCCTCTGCAGGTTCTCCTGTGTTGACATGTGAGGGATGCAATGAACTGCTGCGTCACCTATTTTGAAAACCTCATATTGCCCGCGATGCGCTGACCGAACCCCAGGAAGGACACGCATGGCCTCGAAGATGGACCCAGTGGCCGCCACACGTGGAACGGAGTGGTTGCCGGCAATAAGAACAACCGGTATGCCGGCCTCGCTCAACCGTTGAAACCCGATAAGCGCCGTGACAATGGCGCGGTTCGAAGGGCGGGGCGAATGAAAGAGATCTCCTGCGTGGATGATAAGATCAGGTTTCCGACTAATCGCATCATCGATTACCGCGTTGAATGCCCTATAGGCGTCCTGTTCCCGAAAGTTGATACCGGTTTCAGGATCGACTTTTGCCGACTCGGCGAACCCAAGATGGGTGTCTGAAAAATGGATCAGGCGCATTGTTTATACTGCTTCATTTGCTTCCGCTATCCTGTCAAGCCGCGAATGTGTTTCCTGTCCATTACCTTCGCCCGGCACTCGGCTTCCAGTGCAGTGGCCCAAGACACTCGCCTGGCGAAGTAAGGTGGAGAAGTCGCCGGGGGTGTGGTTGCCGAGCCATGAGCCACGGTCCCACTGACCCAAGGTCTTGCTTTTCATTTGTACCAAACAACTTCGTATACGCAAAGGATAACCTGTAAGAGGAGTCTCGCAACGGTCTCAGCATGAGGAAGAGTCGCCTGGTCTACCGCAGCGACACTGGCTGCTGAGAAACGGGCGAGAACGTCGGGGAGGAATGATGCCGAAATAACCGGCTATGGCGAACGGACGCGTGATCCCGTTTCAATGCCGTATAAAAGGCCTGAGGACTTCCGATGTAGAGCAGATGCTTCTGCGCCCGGGTCACCGCGGTATACAACACTTCCCGTGTCAGCATCGGGTAGTGGCTCGAGTGCATCACCACAACCGTGCAGGGAAATTCCGATCCCTGGGCCTTATGCACAGTCATGCAATAGGCCAGGGCTAGCTCGTCCCACTCCGTTTCGGCATAACAAATCTGGCGATCCGGATAAGCGACCTGGAGCACGCGCTCCGTTTCTGACACCTCTGTGATCGACCCGATCTCACCGTTGAACACCTGCTTCTTGTAGTCGTTGTCCAAATGGATCACTCGATCCCCGACGCGAAAGGGAAAGCCATCGACCGAGGTCCCGGGATTCATAATGTCCTGCAGCACTCGATTCAGCTCCACTGTCCCCAACGGTCCCTTTTTCATCGGCGCCAGGACCTGAATCTCCTGTGGTCGAAACGGCAGCCTCGGAAGGACATCCCGCAGCGCCGCGAGCACTT
>JBDIVW010000066.1:0-9754 GCA_039794185.1 Candidatus Inralta sp.
GGGCCGTCGGACGGCGGGCGAACCCCGACGACGACGCTTCCGGACCATCGGATTCCCAGCCGGATGCCTGTGTTGACCACCCTTGGAACAGGTTGCTCAGTGAAACCGTGAATTAATCAGACCTTCCCTAGCTTTCTGATCTTCGCGCTGCCTTTCAGAATCTGAGCGGCGAGATCGGCAAACATATCGAAGCAGACCTTGCCCTCGTCGACCGCGAGGCGCTTCAATTCGGCACGTTCCCGCTCGTCTCGCTCTACCTTTTGGGCATCGCTGAGTTTCCTTACTGGACCGAACTCGCAGCGAATCGTTGATAGGGCGACTGCTTGCGCTGGGGGCGTCAAAATCTCCAGCCTTCTCGGCAATCCGACCAAATAGCCGTGCGTCTTGAGCAGCCGCCAGAAGAAAGCATGATAAGTGTCAATATCAATTCGGCTTCTGGATTGCGGCGTGTCCTGCGAGTACTCCTCGAGCGTCTCGACGACGCGCGCGACGGTGGCGCGGGCGAAACTTAGGAACAGCACCTTCTGGCCGGGCCGCAGCGTTGCTGATACCACCCTGTTGGCCTTAATGATCGAGATCGTCGTTTTGCCCGACCCCGGCCCGCCCTTGACGAGCAGATGGCCGTCATGGGCAAGGATGGCTTTCTTCTTGTCGGAAAGCTCAAGCAAGATCTTTCCCACCCCCGCCGTCTTCGTTTACCGCTAGCGACACTGGAACGGCCCCCTCTACTTTGGCTTCACCTTTGTCCGGCATTGTCGGCTGGCTAGCTCGCGCAACTCCCGACACGTGTTGCGTATCCACTCGGGAATCTCGGCTTCGGTGCACTGCGAGAGGAACTCTGCGAGACCCCAATTGCCTTTTGCCCATCCCAAGAAGTCAGTCACTACGTCACCCGCGTTTTTTTTCGGGTCGGGATACTTGGCGAGGAGATGAGGCGGCAGCTCAATCGCGTCAATGAACCGTTCCAGTGCAACCTGCGATGTGTGCTTCAGCACGAGCTTCTCGATGTCCGTCTCTCCATGCATGAAGAGCCTGGCGACCTGCGCTTCAATAGCTGCCTTATTCGGCGCTCCCTGGCTGTCGCAAACAGCGTAAACCGTCTTCCCTAGGATTCCGTAGAGTTTGGCTAGGTCTGGGGTATTGCCATCGCCCCCGGCGTCCACAGTGCACAGTCCGAGCGCCTCAAACGAAGAGTACGTTTCCGGGTCGATTTTAGAGAGACGCCGCGCCGCAGCGGGCATGGAGGCCGCTTCGGTCGCGCCTTCCGCAAGCAAGATACGGCGCGCAAGCAGCCCCTCGCAGAAGCGTGTGCGGAACTCCTGTCGATAACGCTTATGCTTGATGCTCGGCGGCAGCTCTATGGCAGATTGCTTCAGCACGCCGTCCGATGCACGGGTAAGAACCACGACCTCACCGACATCGAATTCTTCAAGGACATAGGGCGAATGCGAGGTGAATAGCGATTGGAGGACAGCTTCCGGATTTCATGGACGATCCGCTTTTGCGCGTAAGGCGGGATCGCCGTCTCTGGCTCCTCCATCGCGAAGATGACGTTCTGCTTGTCTTCAGCGATCTGCGTCAGCATGGCAAGGACGAGCATGCTGATGGTGCCCGTTCCCTGACGGTAGAACGGCGCGGCGTGTTCGCTATCACCCGTGGCAATGAAGGCCGTAATGACCTTTCGCAGATTTTCGCGCGTCAGATTCGATACTTTGAGATGCGGCGTCACGCCCCACTCCCGGGGCACATATTTTTTGATCGCTGCCTCGATACTCTCGAGCACACCGGATATGCCGAGCTCTGGCTCACTTGCAACCGTGAGCCCACTTAACTGGCTGATCGTCTTTTCCCACATCTGCGGTCTGATTTCTTTGATCCGCAGAATAATGTCGAGAAGGCTGCCGTGTTCGAGGCTTAGAGCTCTCGTGGCCGTGCGCAATGACCGTAAATACAGAAAACCGCAGAATTGCTTGTACTTCTTGTAGAAGACCTGGGGCGCTCCACTTTCTTCAAGGCTCCGCGAGAAATAGATTTCGCCCGTGAAGTCGTCTTCTTCAGGATCATAGAAGCCGACGAACGTAACCCTGATGGCGGCGTGAACGTCTGGCTGGTCCACGCCCTCGACCGGTGCGCCTTGGAACGCTTTCACCGCCGTGTTCCACCATTCGATGTAGTCCTTGAATCGGGCCTGCTGCTCCTCGTTAAAGCCCGAAACAGTAACTTCGACTCGGACTTCCTTCCGCGGCTCGTTTTCGGCGCTAACGTAGCTGCCGAGGTAGAAATCATGCTCGTCGATTTTCGGGTGGCGGTTCAGCCGGTCAGGCCCGAGAGCGAGATCGAGTGCCTCTAAGACGGTCGACTTGCCAACGTTGTTGTCGCCGACAAGGACTACGTGATCTGAAAAGAAAAGGCTGGCCTCCTTTATCCCGCGGAAGTTTTGGATGAGAAGCCGTGAAACCTTCATGGCTCGGTCATTGTGTGTTCGTCTGGGGTTAATTGCCGAATGGCCTCTACGCGCTTCACCCGCAGCTCGCCGGAGATGAGCTTGGGCAGCAGGGCGTCGCGCAGGGCGGCGAGGGTACAGGATTGGCGTTCGTTGATTTCAATCCGACTGTCGAGTGGAGACACATAGCGCTCGAACGCTGCGATGAGATTGCGGTCTGGTACGACACAGGGGATTGCGTGAAAGTCCTTCTTGCTGATTGATCCAAAAACGGTTCCATCTGCCTCAAAACGCGCGAACACTTCATGAAGCGAGCGCATAAATTGATAGGTATAAGACCGGCTTTCTGTCTTATGGCGTACCGCTGCAACACCGCGTCCAATAGCACACTCCTCCGTGGCCATATTGCTATCGCCCACTGGCGCCCGGACACTAATCAGTGTGTCTCCCGTGCATGCCTTACGAGTGGGGGCTGTACAGTAGACCCGACGTGTTGGGAAGCGAAACCCGAAATCGGCACGCCCTTGGTAGAAAGGGAGTCCTTCACCAACTTCATTGTAGGTTTCGCCAGGTGGGGATTGTCCCATTGTTAACTGAAACTCATCGTCTACTTGCCCCACAGCCCACCCCTCCGGAATCTCGCCCAACTCGGAATCTACGAAGCGGGAGGGGAAGAGGTCGGCGAGATGCTCAGGCAGACCGGGGTCGCGGCCTTCGGATTTGGCACGCACGGGGTCGAAGTCCACGAACCACGACTTGAAGAGCACCCGCGCCATGGCTTCCAGCATCTCGTTCATCCGCCGGTTCAGTTCAATCTTGTCGTCCAGCGTGCCGAGGATGTGAGCAATGGCGCGTTGTTCGGGAAGCGGGGGAAACCGCAGCTTAAAATTCGGAACATCCGCGCACTTGAGGCTGTCGAATACAGCACCGACGTTCAGGAATTTGCCAATCTGCTCCCACCACTGGGGACCACGGGTCAGCCATCGCAAGAATGGGGGGTAGACCCGTTTTCCATCGGCGCGAAGGAGAACGAGGTTTTGGCCAAGCGCGAACTCAAGCTCCGGAGGCACGAAAGCTGTTTCACCCGGATTACAGCGACGCAACAGAACGACATCATGCGCTGTTGGTTTCGCCTTCCGTGTCCAATTGATGAAGTGCTCTGCTGATATCCTGCGTACGTCACTCAGATCAATACGACCATTGCGCAACTGCGGAATGGCAACGTACGGATAGCCCTTAGTTGTCGCCGGTGGTGTCCGATGATCGCAATCGATTAGCGCAACGCCTGCCTCTCGGAGCGTCATCGTTTTCCACTCACCCTCCATACCCAAGCTCCTTAAGATTGGCAGCAATGGCGGCATCCAGCTTTGCTGCTTCGGCCTGCTGCTCGCGCCAGTGTTTGAGAATTGAGCGGAACGTCACGACCTCACTTCCTTCGGCTCTTCGAACAGCTTGAGATACGGGTCGAAGCGAAAGCGCCGGTTGCGGGCGTAGCCGGTGATCTCGCGCAAGAGCCCGATGTCCACGAGGCGATTGACGAGCTGGTTGGCGCCCGCGGGGGTAATGCTCAGCCAGCGCCGCACGGTGGCCACGTTCACGATGGGATGGTCGAACAGGCGGTCCATGACGCGCTGGGCGCTGCCGGCGGCGCGGCCCAGTCTTTCCGTGATGCGCACGCGGTAGTCCTCGCGCATGCGCAGGATGGCGGCCGCGGTCTGGGTGGCCTCGCGACTCACCTCGGCCACGCCGCGAAGGAAAAAGGCGAGCCAGCCTTCCCAGTCGCCGGTATCGCGCACGCCCTGCAGGCGCTCGTAGTACTCGGCGCGGTGACGCTTGAAGTAGTGGGAGAGATACAGCACGGGTCGGGCGAGCAGCTTCTTCTCGGTAAGCAGGAAGGTGATCAGCAGCCGCCCGATGCGGCCGTTGCCGTCCAGAAATGGATGGATGGTTTCGAACTGCGCATGGGCGAGCCCCACCTGCACCAGCGCGGGCGGGGAGTTTTCGGCGTGCAGGAAGTGTTCGAGATCGGCCAACGCCTGCGGAACCTCGTGGGGCGGCGGCGGAACGAAGGTGGCCTCGGCGAGCGTGCAGCCGCCTGGGCCGATCCAATTCTGGCTGGTGCGCAGCTCGCCGGGCGTGAGTTTTCCGCCGCGTACACCGTGCATGAGCACCTCGTGAATCTTGCGGATGAGCCGCACCGAAACCGGCAGTTCGGCCAGCCGTTTCAGGCCGTGGTTCATGGCGCGCACGTAGTTGGCGACTTCGGCGACGTCCTTCGGCGCGTCTGGGTCGTGTAGTTTCGCCTCGGCGGCGAGCAGGTTCTGGAGCGAGCTTTGCGTGCCTTCGATCTGGCTGGAGAGCACTGCTTCCTTCCGCACATACATGAAGACGAACAGATCTGGGTTCGGCAGGGTGAGGACCGCGCCGTCGAGTCGGCCGAGGGCGTAGTCGGCCTCCGAAAGCAGCTCTCGCAGTGGCCCGCTGAGGTCCACGGGCGGGTCGGGTGGAAGCGGGGCTGGCACGAACGCCCGATAGCCAGTCGGTTGCTGGATGTAGCGTCCCGCCCGGTACTGCTTGTTCAGGGCTGCGTTAATCATGGCGCAAGCGCGCCTCCATATTAAACGCAGCGTTTATCATAATGGCCTACAGGTGCCATGTTCAACGGACAAACCCTCAGCCATAACCCAGTTCCTTCATGTTCCTGGCGATAGCCTGATCGAGCTTCGCACCCTCGTCCTGCTGCTCGCGGAGGGTTTTCGTGAGCCGCTTCATCTTTTCCTCGAACGCCTCGCCGTCGTCCTCGACTGCCTCGGCGCCGACATAGCGACCGGGCGTGAGCACATGGCCATGTTTGCGGATGTCGTCCAGCGTGGCGCTCTTGCAAAACCCTGGGATGTCGGCATAGGCCGACAGTCCAGGGTTACCCTCACCCCAGGCCCCTCTCCCAGCGGGAGAAGGGATATGTGCTGCGATGCGCCTCAGAGTCGATTCCGGATCGGACACCAGCTCATCATTCCGGATGCGCAGCACCGTCAAGCCAAGGGATTTGAGATAGGCATCCCGTGTCTTGTCCTTCCTTGCCTGCTCAGGTTCGGCATGGACAGCACCATCCAGCTCGACGACCAGTTTCTTGTCGTGACAATAGAAATCGACGACATACTCGCCAATTTGGTGCTGTCTTCGAAACTTGAGGCCGGTGAAACGACGATCGCGAAGCAGTTCCCACATCACGGCTTCGGCATTCGTCTGTTTCCGGCGGAGCTCTCTCACCCTTTCGACCATTCCCGAGAAATCGAATCCTCCTCGATAGTGTCCCTCTCCCGCTGGGAGAGGGTGGCCGGACGCCGGGTGAGGGCCGGAAGTACGCCAGGCGTGATAGGTGTTGGCAATGCGGGTCACTTCGTCGTTCGTCAGCTCGCGGTGCGTGCGGTCCACCATGCGGCCGAGCTTGCGGGCGTCGATGAACAATACCTCGCCCCTTCGGTCTCGGTATCCCTCACCCCCACCCCCCTCTCCCACTGGGAGAGAGGAGGCCGCCAGGCCGGGGTGAGGGTTGCCCGCGCTTGTCGCGGGCAATGAACCACAGACAGGCGGGAATCTGCGTTGAGTAGAAAAGCTGGCCGGGCAGCGCGATCATGCAATCGACGAGGTCGGCTTCGATGATGTTCTTCCTGATCTCGCCTTCATTCGATTGGTTCGACGACATGGAGCCGTTGGCCAGGACGAACCCCGCAACGCCGGTTGGGGCGAGGTGATGGATCATGTGCTGGACCCAGGCGAAGTTGGCATTGCCTGCGGGCGGCACACCGAACTTCCACCGCTTGTCGTCCCTCAACAGCTCACCGCGCCAGTCGCTCACGTTGAATGGAGGATTGGCGAGGATGTAGTCGGCCTTGAGGTCGGGGTGGCGATCGTTATGAAAGGTGTCTCCGTGCACGATCTGGCCGTCGATGCCGCGGATGGCGAGATTCATCTTCGCCAGTCGCCAGGTCGTATAGTTGGACTCCTGCCCATAGATGCTGATGCCTGCTTGCCGCGCCGCAGCGCTTTGTGGCGCAGGCAGGTCGCCCTTCGCTTTGGCGTCGTTCCCGTTACCGCTGGCGTGTGCATTGATGAATTCGACCGACTGCACGAACATGCCGGATGAGCCGCAGCAGGGGTCGTACACGCGGCCTTTGTAGGGCTCCAACATCTCAACCAACAGCCTGACCACGCACCGCGGCGTGTAGAACTCCCCGCCTTTCTTCCCTTCCGCGCTGGCGAATTGGGAAAGAAAGTATTCGTAGACCCGTCCGAGCACGTCTTTGGATCGGCTCTCTTTGTCACCGATTTTGATGTTGGTGATGAGGTCGATGAGTTGACCGAGGCGGAGCTTATCGAGTGCGGGCCGTGCATATTCCTTTGGAAGCACGCCCTTGAGCGAGGGATTGTCGCGCTCGATGCCGGCCATCGCGTCGTCCACCAGTTGCCCGATGGTCGGCTGCTTGGCCTGCGCTTTCAGATGGGACCAGCGGGCTTCCGGCAGCACCCAGAAGATATTGAGCGCGCGGTATTCATCCGGATCTTCTGGGTCTGCCCCCTGCTTTCGTTCCTGCTCCAGCTTGGCGTGCTGCTCTTCAAACGCGTCGGAGATGTACTTGAGAAAGATAAGCCCCAGAACGACGTGCTTGTATTCAGCCGCATCCATGCTGCCACGTAGGGCATCGGCCATCTGCCAGAGCTCGGCCTCGTAGCCGACATTGGCGCCATTCGTTGCTTTCGCCCCTGCCTTTCCTGTAGATACCCACGCCCTTCCGGGCGTGGCACTCTCAGAATTCAAGCTGCGCTTGTCCGGTGTCCTGCTCACCCTGATATCGGACATAGCGCCGGATGATCGCTTCGTTGATGCCGACTGTGCTCACGAAAAATCCTCGTCCCCAGATCCCGCGGCCATCCCAATACACCTTGCGCAGGAAATGCGGAAATTTCTCCTTCATCTGGGCACTTGTCACGCTCTTCAGCGTGGCCACCACCTTGGCCACCGCATCCTTCGGCGGAATGACCATGTGCAGATGCACATGATCCACTTCAATCCCGATCTCCTCGATGAACCAGTCGGGGTGAAATTTCCGCACTTCCTGCAGCAAGACTCTCAGCGCCTCGGCCATCCCTCGGACGAGGATTTTTCGCCGGTACCTTGTGACCCAGACAATGTGGTACTGCGTCTTGTAGACCGTGTGCGCGGCCTTGTGGAGCTTCATCGGCCCACAGCATACCGCAGGACACCGGACCTTGCTCACACCCCCGCCCTTCCGGGCGGGGACCTCTCGCTAAATTAGACGCCATTGGTGGTGATGATCCTCCCCGGTTACGAGCCGAACCAAGCCATGTTTTTTTCGCGAAAGAATACCGTTTCCCCCGCGAAAAATCACGGCAACGACGGGCAGACGCGCTCACGGAGAGAAGTCGTCACTGGGCATCTGTCAATCGTCGAGTCGGATGGGCCCAGAAATAGGACCATTTGGACGGGGAAGGAGGGGGATACGTCACTCGTCAATCGGAAGGGCGCTGGTGGAGCAAGAAGTGCTGAGTGCTCGGTCTGTGGGTCGACAGGCGCGACGGCCCTTACTCGACGCGTAGGGCGTGAAGCTGGTCGATGAGGCCTTGCAACCGGCTCACGGCGTGCCGGCGCTGCTTGCTGGTGAGCCCCTGGTCGATGGCGAGGGCCATGTGCTTGACGGCCTCGCGCATGGCGCGGAGTGCGTCCTGGTACTCCAGCGGAGCGGATTGCTCGGGATACGCGAACATGGCGCGCAACGCCTGGGCGACGGCGTCGGCCCTGCGCGGCTGACGGAGGAGCGCCAGGAGTTCCTGCTGTCGATGCAGTTGGTAGGCGATCCAGACCGGCTGCGTATCCGGCAGCGCCAGACTCCAGGCGCGGATTTGCGCCCGTTGCTCCTTGGAGAGCGAACCCAGCCATTCCTCCAGCCCGTCCAGAGTCGCCTCGGCCCGTTGGCCGAGCCGCTCCGGCGCGGGGGCCTCCACGAGGCGCGCGGCTTTGCGGTTGTCCTTCCCGAGCGCGCCTTCGAGGGTGTGCGTCTGGCGAGCATCGACGGAGGCGAGAAATACACCGCCGTCCCCAGCGAGTCGCTCGAAGAGATCGGCGCGGAAGCGGTCGTAGGTGGCATAGACCCAATCGATATCGTCGTTCGTGAGCCCGAGCCCGACCCGTTGTTGCAGGTCCGTCAGGGCGGCTTCGTACTGCGGAATGGCCTCGCGCCGATGCCGGCTCAGCAGCGGTTTGAGCCGTTGCGTTACCTCGCGGCGTTGGTCGGCGCTCAGATCGAAGTAGTGATCGAGCTGCCAGACGATGAGCCAGTCGGCGTGGCGATACGCGAACGTGAGCGCGCACCCGGAGAGCAGGATCAGCAGGCACGCGACGAGCCATAGGGCCAGTCGAAGCCCTCCCCGCTCCGGTCTCTTCCCTTCGCCCTCCCCGTTCTCCACCTGTGCGACGCGATGGGTCATGGCGCGGTCCGCTCGGCGAGTGGAGCCCAGTGCCGTCGGGCGAGACGGACAGGCTCCGGATGTATGACGTTATGTTCTCAGGAGTCCGGAGGTGATTCAAGGGGCAGGCGGAACCGACGCTCGTCGATCGCCAACCGTCGCGCGTCGGACGGGCGGGTTAGGGTCGGCTGATGAGATTGATCCATTTGTAGGTTCTGCGGGTCCGCTTGCGGAGCAGGGCGAGCGCCACGGTGATCCAGACGATGCCGACGATCTGCCCGCGTTCCACGACGCAGGCGCAGGCCTGGTCCTGCTGCCACGTCGTGCCGCCGCCGAGCACCAGGGCCGTGACGATGACGGCCATGACGATGACCGGCAGCCGGTCGTCCTCGGCCGACCACAGCGCGATCCAAATCACCGGAATTACGAACAGGACGTGCCACGGGCCGCCCCCCAAGGTCGCAAACCCGTCGAGGGCGGCCACCCCGAGCGCGATGCCTACGGCCACCAGCATCACGCCTAAACTGGTTCTTGGTTCTCTCACGTGTCGATCCTCTTGCGCTCTGCTCTCCGTTCTCCCAGATTACCCATTCGCCGGGACGCGGCACAACCCGCAATCGGGATGAAGAAGTGCTGAGTGCGACGGGCGGGCCTTGCGTCATTTTTTAGAGAGGAGTACCGTCTTGTACATTCCACGTACAAGGAGATTCTATGAATAGGGCCCCCTTTCAGTTGGTTGACAGTCGAGGCCCGATGGGCCGACTGTCCGCGGTGAGCGAGCACCACCAACGAAAGGGGGCAAGAGAGGGTGTACGTCGGATTGGC
>JBDIVW010000067.1:0-9148 GCA_039794185.1 Candidatus Inralta sp.
CCGTCCAGGGTGACCGGAAAGACCTCGATCCGGTAGGTATCGGAGAACAGCTTCAGAATCTTCGACTGTTCCTGGCAAAAGCGACAGGTGGACGTGAAGAAGAAGAACAGGCCGACATGGTTCGCCCTTGCGGATGAGAGGAGCCGCTCGTCCACCTCGTGTGTCGCCTGGGCCTCCACGTCGTGGCCGAACTGCGAGGTCGGATGCTCGGTCGCAAAATCGAGCTGCGGGTTCGTAAACATCGCCAACTGCCACATGGTCGTGAAGTCCTCGGAGCGCTTGAACACGGCGCGTTGCGCGATGATGTAGGTCTTCACGGTCTCTGGAGTGGGGGCATCCAAAGCAGCCTCGCGTTTGGCCGAGGCCAACTCCCTCAGCATCCCCGCCGGCAGCTTGCTCAAGTTTTCCTGTTCGATGGGGACCCGCTTGAGGAGGCTCCGATACTTGGCGGGGTCCAGCCAGGCTTCGAGGGGAAGCGTGGCCAACGTCACCGGTGTTTGAACCGGCTCCTCTTCTGCCTCGATCGGATCCTGATACCAGAACCATCCCTCCCTGGCTCGCTCATAAAACTGGTTCGCCAACCGGGAAGAGGATGGAGTCTGGTCAGGGACCGACCCGGCCCACGTGACCACCGGCGCGAGCGCCACGCACACTATCACGATGAATCCTCGCATGATTATTTTCCTGACACACCTACTCCACCGGAGATCCAGCGCTGTTCCGTAGATGCATCGGTCGCTCGCCCAGAACCGTCGGAACATGAGGTGAACGAGCATGCCCTCTCGCACTGGTAAAGGGGTGATTTTCGTAAGAGGGGGTATTCTTCAATCCCTAACCCTCTTTCCGGTCAGGGGCCCTCTCGATTCCGTCCCATGGCCTAATTGAAACGATGCGGCCCCCAACTTAGTAATACGTCCCCGTCATCGCACGCGGCGGATCGATGGCTGGCAGCAGCTTAGTGCGATCCTGACCGCCTTGGAGAGTACCGCGGCTACCTGAGGGGGGATACTGGAGGTCAGGCCCGATGCCGATCGCCTCGTAGAAGGGAATTGTGGAGGTTATTTTGTAGAGTCAATGCGGGGAGAAGCCAATTTCTACAGAAATCGGGGACACGACCCCATGGCCCAGCGTCGCGGCCAGAGACGACAGTACCGCTCATTTCCCATTATGCAGAGTGATGGCCTTTCTCGATCCTGGCTGTTCGAGAGGCCACATATCGATGAAAGCCACCGCCAGCATTTTGGGACCACCTGACTGCTACGTTCGGTGACATATGTAAGAGCCGTCCGAGAACTGCCGGATGAAGTTGGCTCGCTAATTGTAACAAGGCACTGTTACGGCCCCTCCGACACTCCACCCCAATGTTGTTCAGGTTCTTCTGCAAGCGGACCACGTTCCGATGACTCCCGTAATGTCGTCCCGGAAACAACCAGTACGTCCCATCCGCGCGACGACCGTTTGGATTTCTACGGCAAGCCACTAATTGCTTGGAGAGCAAGCTTGCTATAACGGGTGGCATCACAACTGGCTCCCCTCCAAAGAGGATCTTCACGTTCTTCTTCTCGTCGTTTTGCACCATAGAATCCAGTAACGTGACGATCCGGCTGACCTGTTGGCCAAACACAAGAACGAATAGGCCGCAGAGGCGAAGTTCGAGTCTCATGGACTCATCGTTGCTTAATCGCTCAATCATTGCCCAGCGCCTGTCCTCGTCAACGAGAACCATTCCGCTCGATTTCAGAAGAGGCACCTCGAGCGGGCGTGAGAACTTGCGAAGCGATGTCCACTGCAAAAAGTCGCGGACGAGATATGGGGTCGTCACCTTGCTCTCAGTGAGCCAGCATTCCACATCCTTTTGGGTGCATTGCAGGAGCGTCTTTTCCTGTCTATCTAACCACTCCAAAAACCTGACGGCGATCCGTAACCGCACTTTCATTGAGTGCAACGCCCAGCGTGTCAGGCGTTGGTGTTGAATTTTCCAACGGAGTCGACGCACTATACGCCATTCAGCAAACATCATAATGAGAAGACGATGCTGGTCGGGCACTTCCGCTCTGAAGACCTCGAGCCAGTGGTCAATGTGGGCGGCCATTCGATTCCTCACAGGCAGTGCACCTGCTTCCACAAGGATTGAGCGCACGAACTCCGCGTGGCCGGGGGACGTATGTTTGTCAAGTGCGGAATGTGATAGTTCTGTGTGGCCGTGCGCGATGGAGTGGAGCAGAGCCGCGCTTCCTGTGTTCAACCAATTCACGACGGAGATGGGCTTTCGGCTGAGTAAGGTCTCCATGACCCGTTTCAGATGTGGGGTATTTGATGAAGCACCTTGGAGATTCAGTAACTTCGGAAGAGCCACGTGCCGCAGATAACAGTCAACACAATACCCCTTTGCATAGCGCGGTCTTTGCTGCCCGCAGTGCACACACCGGCTTGAATCCTCCCACCCAGCGCACGGCCGGCAAATGATCTGCCGCTTCTCGAATGGTACGGCCATGCCGATATTTCTACATTTTGTACATTCCTTCGGCTTTTGCCTAAATTCTTCAGCACACTGAGTACAGACGGGGCCCCCTGGCCAATACGCCGTCACAGGTTTCCTTTCACCGCACCACACGCACGGCACGAGTGGACGGCCGGCGCACTCTGCACATAAGGGCGTCGGTCCTAGAAATCCTTGGCACAACTTTCGTTGACCACAGCTCGAACAGATGCGTATGCGTCTGGGTTGCCTTGGCCGCCGGCGCACGTGCACAGGATCTTTGCCGTCCCGGATCGCCATATAACAACACATACACAAGGCCCTTCCGTCACGTCGACTCTGGACTGGTCTCTGCTGACCACAGATCGAACAGGGCTCAGTGTGACGAGGGTAACACGCCCCGCAGATGGGGCTTCCGGCTCTCTTCACCACAACGGGACCGAAGCTCCGACATACTGTGCAGGTAGCCAATTGAGAGGGATGGCATTTCCAACATTGGTGACAAATTGGCTGCCCATTCAAATGCCTTACGACCCTCCGGGCATTGCCGCAGGTGCCACAGGGTTTCTTTTGGGCCGCACGACACCGGACACAAACCCGACGTTGATGAAGGATGCGCTTCAGGAGTCGTTTTTCGTTGCAGATCGGACAGATCCCAAAAGGCGCCATGGCTTCCGTCTCTTACTTCGGTCGATGGACACGTGTCTTAATCAGGGACAATCGACCTGATGATTTTGTCTCTCCGGCCGCGGCAAGCTTTTTCCTTTCTTGACGGTCTACCTGTTTGATGGTGATCAGATCATTTGGGGTGCAGGCGAAGATGTCACATAACGCAGCCAGCAGATCCAGCGTGAGCCGGAGAGGCGCTTGGGCAACGAGTCGATACACTTGAATGCGAGACAACTGGACTCCCCGTTGCGCCAGCATCGGGACCAGCTCTGTGGTCGAATGAAAATGATGCTGCTCCATCACTTTCTTGAGATTCCATTCAGCGGCCATTTTCTTGGTCACCGTACTCCTCCTTTGGCCGATAGAGACGTTCAAGCGCCTGCTGCAGTTGGTGGTTTTTGAAATCACTGCTGACATGTGTATAGATGGCTGTTGTCGAGAGAAATGCGTGCCCGAGTTGCTGTTGAATGAACAAGGGATCGTACCCATATTCGGCTAGATTGGTGGCGTAGGTATGGCGCAGATGATGAAGGGATAATTCGACAGGCAAACCCGCCTCCTTCACGATTTGTTGAAAGCGAGATCCAAAGTCCTTACTCCCCATGTATTGAACCCGCTCTGTCGGAAATAAGGCCGGATGGGCACCCACATTGAACAGGGTCCTGATGTCTCTGAGATATTGTTCGAGAACCTCCACAATCCAGCTGACCTCCGGCACAGTGAAGACCAACCGCCGTCGTGGCGGCCCTCCGTTCGCGGCCTTACCAAATCGCACGTGCAGAACACCGAACCGACCAAGATGTTTCATTTTCGGATCAGGATTGCGCCGAAAATCATTGATATCAAGCCTGCACACCTCCGTTCGCCGGAGACCAAAGGCATAGGCGACCTTGACCATCACGGCATCGCGCGCCGCCGCAAGGGAACCTTTGCGGCGCTGGCGAAGCACCTCTGCATGGTGTTGTTCGACATATTCAAACAATCTATCGATCTCGTCGAAGGTAAATGGGCGACGGCTGGGACGGCCCTCGTATTCGGTCGCGTGTGAGACCGTGTTCCATTCATCACAGATTTGAATGATGGAAGATCCCATCTCGCGCTCACAGCGTTCCACCCACCCGTATCTCTGATCGGTGACATACTCCAGAAATAACTGAAGAGCAGTCTGGTATTGGCGAAGAGTTGAGACACTGAGCTTTTGCGAGAGCTCGGCACTGAACTCGACAAGGTCGTCTGGCTTCCACTGCCAGGGAAATGCATCCGTGTACTGTTGAAAGCGCTGGACAAGCCGATGACGCGCTTTAATCGTGGAAGGGTTCAGATGACGACTGTGCTGCTGAAGCCGCCACCCTTCCAGCATCGCGGCATAAAGTTGTTCAGACGGATCAAGAAATCTAACGTTACTAGGAAGGACATTCTCCGGGGTTGCGGAAAATGGCTCCATTCGGTCGTTACCTTTCATGTAACGTAGGTTACATAAAACGTAACGACAGCGCAAGCTGGTTTTTTTGCGGAAACGATCCTGGCATAGGGACGTGAGAATGCCTTGCAGAAAGCCGGCCTTTGCGAAGTTTTCCGGAGGAGCGAATGTTACATGAAAAGATATTGACCCCCCTCTGGGACTACAGCAGACAGCAACGCTGCAGCTTCCACAGGAGAAAAACGAAGTCTTCTCCGATCACCGGCACCATCTTGCCCATCCCCCACATCAGCACCGTCCGGCCGATCGGCTGACAACAGGGAGCCGGGACATTGGGGATCGGATAGAGCAACTGGTATTTGTACTGGCTCTTCACGATCAGGCCGGTTGGGAAGTCCGTGCAGATTAACGGCCCGTCCGCTGCCGTATAGAACTCGGTGCCGAAGCGGGCCAGCCGGGCGAGCAGGCGCGACATGGCGAGCGCCGCCGGTTTGAGCTGCCCGCTCGACTCCGACACATTGCCCGTCGTCGGGTACATCAACCCGAGGCTCCCGGCGCACCAGAACAGGGGATCGATGGGAAACCCGGCTGACGCGGCAAGGGAATCGGCGGCACAGGCCGCGACCGTGAGCGGATTCCCCACCAGGAGGGCTTCCGGGAACAGAATGAGCGCCAGCAGGTCATCGTTCCAGGAAGGGTCGATCTCGGAGAGGTACGCCAGGTCGATCTCGTCGCCGGCGCCGCTGGGGTTGACACAGGCCCAGTCCACCGCGATCCCGACGATGGCCCACAGGGGAAAGATGTAGAAGTGCGAATGGTAGAAGGTGAAGTCCAGGTCGGAGGAATCCATATTGGTGTTGGCCGACCCGCGTCCCTCGAACACGAACTCGGGCCCCAGCGTGATCCCGTTGAGCGCAGGAAAGCACAGGGGCGTGCGGACGATTTCGACCAGTCGGACCGGCTCCCAAATGCCAAGCGGTATGCCCGGGACACAGAGGTACGGCGTGAGACAGACACAGCCGCAGAGCTGAGGCGGATAGACGGCGGAGATCCCAGGCCCGACGGCGGGACGAGTCGAATCCTCCCCGAGTTCCGTGAGCGTGAACCCGAAGAGACTGATGGGAAACATGCATTCCCAGCAGGTCTTCACCAGGGTGTCGGCCAGGATATTCGCGTTCTTCGGACAGACGGCTTCCGCGGACTCCGGCATCATTCCGCCCAGGAGCACCGCGAACAGGAGGAGCATCCCGATAAAGGCTGCTCGCTTGGCGCCCCGCTGAACCGATGCCCGCTCCTGCCGATCAGCCGGCCAGAAGTGTTCTGCCAGTTCCTGTCTCATGGCACGATCTCCTGAACCCGGAATCGATTGCCTTCCTGCGTGACCAGACTCGGGACAGCGACCAGGCCGAACCGGTCATACATGAGCTGATTCGCCCAGTAGACCGGACGGTGCAACAGCCGGCCGAGCGGACCGATATCCCCTTCCGTCACGAGCAGTTTCAGCGGACGGTCCTCATGAGCCAGGAGGTAGCGCTGAACCCATTGCACCTGTTCCTGCGAGTGGCCGTTGAAGAAGATGATCGTATAGGGGAGCTTCACCTTGTCGAGCGGATTTACGGTCGAGCCGGCCCTGATGTAGAGGGTGCCGGTCTTCGGATCCGTCACGTCATCAGGGAATTGCACGGTCGCATCCATGAGGAAGCTGCGAGGTTGCTGAGTTTCCGGCAAGGGAAGCTGAGGGCCTCGATGGATCTTCCGCGCCGTCGCGTCCTCCGCACGGCGCTTGATCGCGTTCCAATCCGCCCTGGCCACCGCCTCGCTCAGCACTTGTTTCATGTCGCGTTCGGCAATCGACCAGGTCGGAGAGTCCGTGCGGATCCGCTGATGCCCGCTCGGCATCGGGAGGCTCGGTTGCGGTTCACTCGTCGGTCCTCCTTGCAGGAACCCTCGCTGGCGCCGGTCAAACCACTCCGCCAGCGCGCGATAGACTCTCTCTTCGCGCGCCAGGACCTCCAATAGATGGCGAACGGACGTCGAGCCGATCACCACCGCATCATGGTCCCCTTTCACGATCGCGAGAGCCGGGACTTCCGAGACCCCGAGACGCCCGTAGAGCACCGGGTCGATCGAGACCGCTGCCAGCAACGCCTCATCAGTCCCCATCAACTGCCGGAACCGTTCGCCTGTCGCCTTGAAGGACAATTTGACCGGCCCGTCGCCGGACGAAGGCGCATTGAGCAGACCCCGGATCACGATGCGCGCGCCCAGCAGCTTTGCCTCGGCAAAATATCCTTTCAGCACTTCGTCCGGCATGGACAGGGACAAGAGCAGATAGATCCCATCCCGATTGACTTCGCGAGACTCCCGGCCTTGGGAAGGTTGCAGCACCGTCCGGGAGAAGCGCGCAATCTCTTCCGCCACCTCGCGTGGAGACTGTTCCGGCTCCCGAGCCTTCCTCGAGGACTCCCCCGCACTCGACCAGGACAGGGCTCCCCCGCAGAGCAGCCCCGCCACGACCAGCAGCAACAGTCCCCGCCTTCTCATCATGAAACAGACCTCCCCCTCTAAATCACTGCCACCTACCAGATCGGAGTGACCACGCCTCGGAGATCCTCCGCCCTCACATAGCCGTAGTACCGGGAGTCGAAGGATCGCGGATGGGGCAAGGCCACGTAATACTGGCCCGGTGGAATCGGACTCTCGAGCTTCGCCAACCGGATCGGTTGCCCGAGTCGATCGCGCTCCAGGCCTTCGCCGACCACTGCACCATTGACCAGCACCTGCCTCCCTCGCACTTCCACTCGATCACCCGGCACACCGACGAGGCGCTTCGTCCAGAGCATCCCGACCCTCGTATAGGGCCTGGCTGGGGCAGCCGGCTCTACCCGATCGGCAGAGGCCTGCGCCATCACGAACGCCACGAGATCGCCCCGCTGCGGCTCACGCCCTTTCTCGATCAGGAAGAGCCGGTAGTCCGGCAGGCTTTCATCCGACCTGAGCGCAAGCTGGTACCAGGGACTCGCCAGCGCCAGAACCGGCCAGATCAGCCCGATCCCGAGGAGGGCGAGCGCCACCTTGGGATGCCGGTCATGCCACGCGATCACCCGCTGCAGCAGCCTTTTCACGTTCCTGCTCCAGAATCAGGTCGATGGCCCGGTCGATCGTCATCTCGGGACCACCCGCCTTCACGATCCGGTCGATCAAGGCCAGTTCCTCCGCCTTGGTGGAGTACATCAACTGCGTGCGCCGATCGACGGTCAGCCGGCCGATCCCCCGACCGTGATTGGCCGTATAGAAGAAGATTTCCGAATAGCCGGCGCCCCGATGGACGGATCGCAGCAGTTGATACTCGAACTCGCTCAGGATCAGCCGGCCCCGCTGCTTGATGGACTCGATGCTCTCCGGCTTCTGCTTGAGCAGGAAGACGAAATCCGAGTTGGCCAGCAAGGCCGCCCCGGTCTGTCCCATCTTGTCGTAGTAATCGTTGATGCCCTGGGTGATCGTCATGATCGATCCCCCGTACTTCCTAACTCGCCGGACGCCTTTCTCGAAGAACGCCGACACGTTGCCTCCTTGGGACAGGAGATCCCAGGCCTCATCCATCGCGCAGATCTTCCGCCTCGCACGATCGCCCTGGTACATGGCCACCTGGATGTTCATGATCATCTGCAGCAGGATCACCGAGCGCAGGTCCGGGAGCGCGTCGAGGCCGTCCAGCTCCAGCACATAGAAGTCCCGCTCGAAGTGCATGTTGTTCGGGCCGTTGAAGAGATCGCCGTAGTTGCCCGCGGCCGTGTAGGGAAAGAGCTGGGTGCCGAGATCCTTGATCCGCTGATCCTCCCGTTCCTTCCCCATCTTGAGCAGCGCCCCCGCCACATCGGTCGGCGTCGACTCGCCTCCTTTATCAGCGAGCACCTGGATCAAGGCCTGCTCCAGACAGGACAGCTCCAGATCGGTCAGCGCCCGCGACGGGGAGAGCATCTGCGCGAAGATCGCCTTGATCATCGCCAGCTCGTCCTTGCGGTCCGCTTCCTCCTCCGGCAACTCGGCTTTCCGGTCGTAGCGGCCGATCACCCGCGACAGGGGGTTCAGGCAGAGTTTCCTCGCCTCGCGCGAGAACTGCATGAACTGCCCCTTGAGGTGCTCGCACAGCTTCATGTAGCTCTTGCCGGCGTCGATGACCCAGGCCTGGCCCCCGGTGGCCAGGTAGGACCGGAAGAAGAAATTCGCGAAGAAGCTCTTTCCCGCGCCCGAGTCGGCGGCGATACAGATGTTGAAGTTCCCCTCGGTATTGGCGAACACGTCCAGACTCATCATCTGCCCCGAGCGGGAGGTCAGCAGCATCACGGGCTGCCCCATGCCCTTCCAGTCGCCGACGATGGGAGCCAGGTGGGCGGGGACGTCCGAGTGGACCGTCTTGAGCCGGCGCAGATCATCACGCAGCAGTGGGACGTTCGAGGGGAGCCCCATCGGCAGGCCGAACAGGAACACCCGGAACCCGATGAAATGGTCGTCCTGCAGCAACCAGTCGTGCGTGCGATAGATCGCCTTGATGGCCGAGCTGTGCTTCTCCAACTCTT
>JBDIVW010000068.1:0-6728 GCA_039794185.1 Candidatus Inralta sp.
GAATGGTACAACACGCGGTACTTCCATTCGACTCTTGGGTATCGAACGCCTTCGGCGATGGAACAGCAGTATCAACTCAGCCATAGCACTCAGTCTTCAGCCGCTTGACAAATGGGGAGCACTACAAAATCCAGCCCCGAGCCGTGTTGAGCCAGGAGCGACTGGGGAATCTGGCTGACGAGGAGGCTATTGTCCCTACTGCGCAGGCCTTTGGTGCGGAAGAACTTGGGGAGGATTCGACGATCGGACAGGTGGCGGGGGCAGTTTGGATAGATCCACGATAACCAGTTTCGACTCATCGGAATAGCCGCGAAACTCCTCTGTCCCGCGGAGCTGCTCGTTCTTGATCCAGGCCTCGCCCGGGCTAAATCCGGCTTTGAACTTCCTCGGGGCGATCGGAACCAAGGGGCTATCCCGAGGGTCCAAGCGGTACGTATTCTCGTATTGGACGCCGAAAGGTGTGGAACGGCCGTTAGCTAGGATCACGTGCATATGGCCACCTCGTACGAAGAGCCCCCCTGAGGTAATCAAGGGATGGTCCTCCGTCCCTCCCGCGATCAAAAAGAAGGTCACCAATTCCTTCGGGGACGCCTTGGCTAGCGCTCGGCTGATGCTGGTTGCCACATACTGAGCCTCCTCTTCCCGCAGGACCGAAGCGCCCTTCGGACTACTCAACAAACCAAAGCCTGCCACCACATCCCGCTGAACCACGTATAGTCCTCGGAGGACCTGAGCGACCCGTTCGGGAGCGAGCGAGACAGGGTGATCATAACCATGACCTGATTCTGGGTCGAACTCCACCCAAACACCGTGTGTCCGATCTTCGGAGATCGGAATCGGGGGGGGACCAGCAACACATCCAGAGGCAAACAGGAAAGCGAGACCGATCCCCATAACTCTCATAGCGCCGACATCCCGGTCCAAAGAACGAAGCAAGACACTCACAAGCACTGACGACATGGAACAACTTCTGTCAAGATGGATGAGTAGGGCGATTGTGCCACAAAGAAGCCGCCCCGCGCAGCTCATTTTACGAGCGCACGGGGCGGCCAGCATGACCAGGAATGGGTTCAGCTATCGGGTCAAAGCCACCGACGGTGCCCGCCCCACGGCCTTAATGCCAAGCGCCTGAAGATTTTTCGTGACAGTCTCGGCGGAGATCGCATAGACGCCCGCTCTGACGACGGCTTGCTGGCCTTCCCGCGTGTTGATCCACCGCAGGAACTCTCTGACGATCGGCTTCATCTTACTGGTATCATCTTTGGCATAGAGATAGAGCGGCCGAGCGAGGGGATAGGTTTTGTCGCCTGCGGTTTCGACGGACGGAAGTACATAGGCCGCATTCGCCCTCTCGGCAATCGGAACCGTACGAACGATCGAGGCCTGAAAGCCGATTCCCGCGTACCCAATTGCCCAAGGATCCTTGCCGATATCCAGGATCTCCGAGGCCGATCCCGGCGCTTCGGCCACGTCATCGCGCAACTCCCCATCGTGCAAGGCCAGTTGCTTGAACATCGCCCGCGTGCCGGAGCGTTTGTCCCGTCCAAAACGGTGGATAGCCTGGCTTGCCTGTCCTTCTAGACCGAGCTGTCCCCAGTTGCTGATCGGGCCGCTGGTTGTGCGCGGCTCTTTCGCGAAAATTGCCTCAACCTGTTCAAGCGTTAGGCCCTTGATGGGATTGTTCTTGTGAACATAGATTGCGATCGCATCCAGCGCGATCGGAATTCCGATGGGTGGATGGCCGTATCGTGATTGGAAATGGGCCAACTCCTCTTCGTTCAGGGGCCTGGATGAGGCCAGGAGTTCAACATGACCCGATACGAGGTGGCCAAGCGGTTTGGCGTCCCCCCTCCGAATCGCGGCCTGGTTCGTGAGAAATTGCGTCATTGCCAGCTCAGAGCCCCCGCCTTGGACCGCAACCTTGGCGTGTGGGTGGCGCCGACGGAATTCCATCGAGAGCTTGGTCAGCAACGGCTGCATCGTGTCAGATCCCGCGATCACAAAGTTGCCGCTAAGTTCGGCGTCCCCCTCGTAGGCCGTTAATCCAGCGTCTACCCTTTGTGTGTCTAGCGGGGAGTTCGTGTCTGCGACAACGGAAAGGGGCGATCCAAGTAGCAGCCCCGCCATCGCAAATGAGAACAACGTCTGGAATTGTCTCCGGCCATGGAATGGTTGTTCTGTCATACGAGGCCCTCCTTGGTGACGAATGCTGGACATGCCACGCCCTGCAGCAAGCCCTGATTTCCTCATTGGCTTTTTAATCCAGATAAGCAATTCACAATATATAAACTATAGTAGACGTGCTGGATTGCTGAGGGATCATTGTCATGTTAATAAACGGTTAACTTTTGATGCCCAGTCAATATGAACATCACATTCGTCCCAGTCGGGCAAAACGCTCTAGGACCCATCTCAAAGTTTGAAAATCGCCGTCCCGTCGAGCCTCACGCCATGAGTAATGAAGTTACCCCCGTTTTTTGGACAGGTCCTGAAGCCAAGATGGTGGTAGAACGACCGTCGCAAAGACCGGGAGGCACTGATGGCCCAGAAACGGAAGACGCATGCGGAGGAATTCAAAGCACGGGTGGCGGTGGAGGCGATCAAAGGGGTTCGGACGCTCAGTGAGTTGAGTGCCGCCCATGGCGTCCACCCCACCGTCATTGCCCATTGGAAGCGGCAGTTGCTGGAAGGTGCGCCGGAGGTGTTTCGGCGCGGCCCGGGGGGCGGAGTCCGTAGCGAGGAGGCGGTGACGGCGCCGCTGTATCAGGAGATCGGCCGGCTGAAGATGGAGCTGGAGTGGCGCAAAAAAAAGCTGTGAGCGTGCCACCGGAGGCCCGATGCGGCTGGATTCACGCGGACGCCACGAGCTTGTCGATCGGGCAGCACTGTGCGCTGGCGGGCCTGGCCCGCTCGACGTACTACTACGAGCCGGTGCCTGAGCGTGCAGAGAATCTGGCGTTGATGTGCGTGATCGATCGGCTGTACTTGCAGCGGCCGTTTTACGGGGTGCCGCGGATGACCGACTGGCTGCGGACCTTGGGGCACACGGTCAACCACAAACGGGTGGCACGCCTGATGCGGGTCATGGGCTTGCAGGCGGTGGTGCCGGGCCCGCACACGAGCCGGCCGCAGCCGGCGCATCGGACGTACCCGTATTGCTGCACCAGCTCGCGGTGGTCCGGCCCAACCAGGTCTGGTGCGCGGACATCACGTATGTGCCGCTGCGACGCGGGTTCCTGTATCTGGTCGCCGTGCTGGACTGGTACAGCCGCTACGTGCTGGCGTGGGCGTTGTCCAACACGCTGGATATGCTGTTCTGCGTGGAGGCCGTGGAGCAGGCGCTGGGGAGCGACCAGCCCGAGATCTTCAACACGGACCAAGGGGCGCAGTTTACGAGCGAGGCGTTCACGAGGCGGCTGGCGGGCGCGGGGATCCGGCTCAGCATGGACGGACGGGGGCGTGCACTGGACAAGATCTTCGTGGAGCGGCTGTGGCGGAGTGTGAAGTACGAAGAGATCTATCTGCGAGACTACGCCGACGGGGCGGACGCCGGGCAGGGGTTGCAGCGGTATTTTGCGTTCTACAACACCGAACGACGCCACCAGAGTCTGGGACGTCGCACCCCGGCCGAGGTGCACTTTGGGTGAGACGGGGGCGAACAGGTATGGACTGGTGGCTGATCGCCTCGTATAACCGATTCTGGCGCGAAGTTGTGAGCTGCCCCCCAGCCCAAACCATGCACTCTGGCGCCCGGGCGGCCTCGGAGGGGGAAAACCGCAGCCGGAGAACCCCGAACGAAAGGAGGAGACCGGACAAAGATCCATTAGCTTATGTTCGGAGAAAACCTGTCCAAACAATGGGGGGAAGCTCATAAGCCAAGTCCTTGACAGCGAATATAGAGGTGGCTCCGGTTGGTTAGAAGTCATTTCAAAACCTTGTGAAGCGTGATGAGGGCGCACGCCATATGAAAGTGCTGTGTCCCGGAAATATGTTCACAAAGACGACGGACCTTCTCGAGCATCGAGTCCGCTGTGGCAGTCCACGCGAAAGGTCAGGCAGTCGTGTGAGAGGTGTGGGCGAAGTGATCGATCGTGGCGACCACGTCCGTCACGCGCTGGAACGAGCCCCGGCGAATGGCTTGTGGCGAGAGTTCCAGCTGATTGAGCCAAGAGGCAGAGGTCAACGTGGAATGGACATGGGAGCGAGGGCGTGCCGCTCGCAGCGCCGGACCGTCGGATGCGGGTGCGTGGCCGCGTGATCGACGAGGAGAGGGAGGTCGAGCGCTGCCGGGACGGTGAGGTCGAGGGGACGCAAAAACGCGAGGAGCGGGGATTATTGCGGCTGCAGTGGTGGTGCGGGTATGGCCTGCGGCACATCTCGGAAACGAATCACAACCTCCCTCGAATGTCGTTCCAGCCAGGTTAAGATGCCTGACCGCTCCAACTGAACCAGCGCGCGCGCAGGGACGAAATCGAGTTGCTCAGTTTGCGGCGCAATGGGTTTCATTGGTGCCAAGCGATCGTCTTGAAGGTCGGGAGTGCCAACATCAGCGCTATAAGTAGACGATGCACGATAATTGCTTAGTACGACATGCATGAGGTCGCCGCGGATAAACACGCCCCCCGAAGTGACACGCCGGCTCACGGCACCGTCTCGCACAGTCTGATAGAAGGTGACTATTTCCTCGGGCGTGGCCTTTTGGAGCCCTTTCGAAAGCAATGGAGCAAGAAACTGGACCTCGGCTTCGCTAAAGGCCCGATGGCGGGATGTTTCGTCCGACTTGGGAAACCATTCACGATATCGTGGTGGCTCTTGCACCAGGACTCCGCTCAAAACAGATGCCATCGTACCCGCATCGATATCGACGGGATGAGAGTAGCCTTGCCCGTTGGCCGCCCGTGGGTCGACCTCCAGACGCACGAAATGCGTCGGGCTTTCATAAATCGTGACCGTGGGAAAGCTTCGGCGTTGGCAGGCTGTCAATGCTGTGACGAGGGAGATTACAACCAGAAGCAGACGAGTGATTGTCGCCATCGGTGGGAGCATTTAGCTCAAAAACCATACCATAGACGACCAAGCAAAGGAAAAGGCGCGGTCTGGAGACCGCGCCTTCCAGGTTCAGATTGTCGATCTATGCTATTCGTGGCGCTCAAGGACATTCTGCTGCATGCGTGCGGTCTTCGGCAGACGACCCCACGTGGCATACTGCTGGTTGAGCTCAGAAGTCGGCAAAGGAAAGAATCCCTGCTTCGTCACAACTTGTTGCCCTTCATGGCTGACCACCAGCTTGACGAATTCCGCCAGAGCTGTCGGCACTGCGGATTTCGGTTCTTGATTGATATAGAAATAGAGACGACGATGGAGAGGATAGCTTCCATCGGTGACACGCTCAAAAGTTGGTTCAACAAAAGGTGCACCTTTGGTCTGCGCAAGCGAAATCGGCTTGATGGAAGAGATCTGGTATCCAACTCCGCTGAAGCCGATCGCATGCCGGTCATTCTTAATATCGACCACAACTGATGCCGACCCAGGCTCCACCCTCATGGTCTTCTTGAGTTGTCCACCCCTACAAACATGTTCGCGGAAGAACGTGGCGGTTCCCGATGTCGCATTTCTCCCCACCAAATTAATTGATGCTCCTGCCCACTCGCCAGTGAGATCGAATTGTGACCAGCTCGTGCGGACACTTCCTTTTGGATCGCGCCCCTCCTCGCAAAACACGGAGGCAAGTTCCTCGAGTGTCATGGCCGACACAGGATTGTCGCGATGCACGAAAACGGCGAGGCCGTCTTCTGCGACCGCGATCTCGGCCGGTTCATATCCATGCCGTTTTGTGAAACTGGCAATTTCCTGTGCTGTCATTTGGCGAGACATGGCAGCTATCTGAGCTTTCCCTTCAAGAAGGGCCTGGGGGGCGGCTTCTGATCCGATTGACTGGACCTGCACTTTCACCTGTGGGTAGAAATCCATCATCTTGTTCTGCCATCCTTGGATAAGCCCCTTCATGGTATCCGAACCGACTATCGTGATGGAGCCTGAAAGAGCGGTAGTCTTCGTGTAATGCTGAAGCTGCTCATCGAGTGGGGGCTTGAGCTGAGCGCTGGCGCTTTCCGTACCCGCGATCAGCCACATTAGGCTTAGTACCACGCAACTCTGAATGGCGGTCCGTTTCATTGTGCCTCCGGGTTAGATATAGCCGTCTTCCTTCTGACCAGCTCTCGTCGTCGCATGCGATGCATTCGGATGACCTTCACCCTGGACAGGTTACTTGCCTGATATCACGTTCCCATATCACTCAAGTTAAGAGTGTGTTAACTGCCCTAGCAGTCACAGGGGGCTCCGGAAATTCGGACAGTGTGCTACGTGGTAGCTTGGCTTCACCAACGCCACGGGGTGGTGGCACACCAGAGGAGCAAGGCGATGAAGCGAACGAGACGCAATCACGGGCATCCTTCAAGGCGCAGGTGGCCTTGGCCGAGGTCAAAGGCGACAAGACGCTGGCAGAATTGGCCAAGCACTTTCGCGTCCATCCCACCCAGGTCACCGATAAGGAGCAGCAATTGCTGGCGCGAGCTGCGGACGTGTTTGGCGGGACCACACCTGAAGTTACCCCCGTTTTTTGGACAGGTCGTGAAGCCAAGAAATTATGGTAGAACGACCGTCGCAAAAACCGGGAGACACCTATGGCCCCAAAACGGAAGACCCATTCGGAGGAGTTCAAAGCGCGG
>JBDIVW010000069.1:0-6012 GCA_039794185.1 Candidatus Inralta sp.
CTTTTCCGGCTGCGCGCCGATCCAGAGCTGGACTTGGCCAAAATCGACCTGGGCCTGCTCGCCCGGGGCCGTCTCGAAGCGCACGGTCGCCACCGTGGTCCAGTGTTGCTGGGCCCGGAACGGCCGCCGCGCCCGCCGCACCTGCTGCACCGTCCCGGTGAAGCCGAGCGGCTGGAGCTCCCGGTGCAGAACGACGCCATTCCAGCCGACCTCCGGGGCCCGCTGTTCGAGAAACGGCAAAAACGCGTCGATGCGCCGGACGCGGCGTGGGCCCTGCCGAGGCTGCCAGCGCCCCAGGCGCCGCCACCGCTTGATGGTCTTGCGATCGATCCCGAAGGTCCGGGCGATCGTCTTGATCTTCTCCCCCCGGTTCAACCGTGCGAGCACCTCTCGCACGACGTCCTCTCGCAGCATGCGCTCCTCCGCCAACGGGTGCACCGCCGGCAGGGAGGGTACAGAATTTGCCCGGCACGGTTCCATGCCATCCCTCCTCGGTCAGGGGGGGGGAGGGGGGAATTTCAGATGATCGCAGAGGGGGGAGTTTCACATGATCGCTGACACACCGCGAGCTGGTGCAGCAAATACGGGTACGTCCGATGCGCCGGCTGCGGCCGGCTCGTGTGCGGGCCCGGCAGCACCGCCTGCAAGCCCATCACCCGCATCAGCCGCGCGACCCGCTTGTGGTTGACCGCATGGCCCAAGGTCTGCAGCCAGTCGGTCATGCGCGGCACCCGGTAAAATGGCCGCTCGAGATACAGCTCGTCGATCAGCCGCATCACCGCCAGATTCTCCGGCCGTTCGGGCACCGGCTCGTAGTACTAGGTCGAGCGCGCCAGCCCAGCCACCGCACACTGCCGGACAATCGACACCGCGCCCGGATCGGCGTCGATCCAGCCCCGGCGGGGGGCCCGGGACGCGCTTACAGCTTTTTTTTTTGAGCCACTCCACTTCCATCTTCAGGCGGCCGATCTCCTGATACAGCGGCGCCGTCACCATCTCTTCCCTACGCCCCGTGCCCGCCAAGCCACGCCGGAACACCTCCGGGGCCCCCTCCAGCAACTGCCGCTTCCAATGGGCAATGACCGTGGGGTGGACACCGTGGGCAGCACTCAATTCACTCAGCGTCCGCACCCCTTTGATCGCCTCCACCGCCACCCGTGCTTGGAACGTCTCCGAATGCGTCTTGCGTTTCTGGCTCATCGGTCTCTCCCGGTGTTTGCGATGGTCGTTCTACCACCATCTTGGCTTCACGACCTGTCCAAAAAACGGGGGTAACTTCACTCGCCCACCGCGATCACGCGCCTGACGGCGACCTGGCGGACCGAGTATGACCGGTGGCGTGGCCGCGCCCTTGCCGATCGCGACTTCATCTACGTCTGGGTGGACGGGGTCCATTTCAACATTCGGCTGGAAGACGATCGCGTGGCGGCGTTCGGTGTGGTCGGCGCGCGTGCGGATGGGACGAAGGAGGTGCTCGCGATGGAGGACGGGTATCGCGAGAGCACGGAGAGTTGGTTGACGGTGCTGCGGGACCTCAAGAGACGGGGCATGCGGGCGCCGGCGTTGGCCATTTGCGACGGGGCACTTGGATTCTGGGCCGCCGTTCGCGAGGTCTGGCCCGAGTTCCGGGAACAGCGCTGTTGGGTGCATCGCATCGCCAACGTGTTGGACCAGCTCCCCACCCGGCTTCAGCCCCAGGCCAAACGCGCCTTACATGAGCTGAGGTCTGCGGAGCGCCGGGCGAGTTGCGAGGCCACCATGCAGCGGTTCGCCCAGGACTCCGAGGCGAAGTATCCGAAGGCCGTGACGGCACTCTTCGAAGACGTGCCGCGGCTACTGACCCACTTCGACTTTCCAGCAGCCCCCTGGAAACATATTCGGACGACCAACCCGATTGAGTCGACGTTCGCCACGGTGAAGCTGCGCACACGGGTGACCAAGGGAGCGGGCTCCCGCACCGCAGGACTGACCATGGCCTTCAAGCTCCTGGAGGCGGCACAGAGAGCCTGGCGACGTCTCGACGCCCAGGAACTTCTCCCACGGGTCCGTGCTGGGATTGAGTTCACGGATGGGCTCCAGGTCGAGTGCGGGCAGCAGGGACCAGAGAAGAAGGCTGGAAAGGTCGCCGCCTAATCAGCCGCGATCCACAACTCTTGACAATATCTCAACTGCAGCTCGACGGGGCTTCCTGGGAACTTTCCTGTGACTTGTGCGGTGACGACGGTCCTCCCGCCATCCTCGACGAGGCTGAGCGGCTCGATCCGGTGCTGGTACTTCTGTTTGGTTTCGGTCTTCCATGCCTTAATCGCCGCTAGCCCGTGGATGGTCCGATTCTCGTCCCGCACCTCGGCGTCATCCGCAAAGCACTCACCGAGCGGCTCGGGATCGTCTCTGTTCTCGGCGGCGAGGTAGACTGTGATTGGTACAGGCAGGTCAAGCCTCATATAGCCGTGTCCTGGGATTTCCTCCTCCAGAGCAGACGACTGAAATCGGCTGAGTCGTGAGGGTAGTGTTCGACTTCACGGTAGTCAACAGTTGATGACGGATAGTGAACCGAGACTTGTTTGGCATCCAAGCGAGAGCCTTATGGATTGGACTGCGCCCGGGGTGATCGCGCTGGTCAGCCTGGCCTGCCGAAATGCTGTCGTGAAGCTGGCCAAGGAGGCGGCCTCAGGCATGTGAAAGGTCCTTAGCAGGCGGTCGCCTTCTTATTCTGGCGCCCATTCTGCGGAGCAAGACCTTCGATGATAGGCTGGAGCGGCGGCAGGCAAGAAGAAATCACGAAAAAGCTCCCAGATGCTCTGATCGGCTGCCTTTTCTACACGAGACCCCGTACGTTGCGCAGTCGACCAGTTGAGCCTCCCGCCGATCCAGAGCCCCAGACTTGGCTCACCTCTAGCAAGGGCATTGGATACCGTTCAGCCAATAGAAGAACCACACGCTGAGTGCGATAGTGAGATAGAAGATCACCTTTCCTAATTTTGTTTCCCACTCCGGGACTTCTCGTTCGGGAACCTGTCTATCCAGTTCACCGAAATATGAAACCGGCTCGCGAGGCGGTGTATATGTATAAGTGTGTGGATCGAGTTTCCTGGCAGGTTCCATGGCGACACCTCCTTGGTGGTGACGGAGGGGACCAACGCGTCGGCCTTCTGAGTCTCACTCTGTTGCGGAGTACCTCCTGATGGTGCCAACAAAGCAGGAGCATTCCCGGGGGAGCCCAGAAAGCCCGTGATTCTGCGGTAAGAAATAGCCTAGCCTCTATTCGGGCACCAAAGCAAGGCGGTCTCCGGCATGACGCTATGGGCGGGGTAAGAGGGTGAGCCAAGATTTGGCGTAACCCGTTATTGTATTTAAGTTCTTGGCGATTTTGACTCAGTCCGCCGTGCGGTAACAGAATACCGTGGAATTCGCATGGCTCAGCCTCTCGTCATGAAGGAACCGTCTCCGGGATTCCGCCTCAGGGGGCATACGCTTCTCTGTCTCCAGGGATTTGAAGGAGAGGGCTATAGCCTTGGATTTGTCGAGAACATGGCGGCCATCCACCAGACTCTCTTTCAGAATCCTGACACCGAGGTCGAGCTTGTGACCTCTCCCGACGCAGTCTGCGGAGCCTGCCCTCATCAGGAATCTGGGGGATGCACCCTCAACGGGGCGCAGTCCGAAGAGGAGATGCAGAGCCAGGACCATGTCGTACTGGCCAGGCTTGGCTTAGAGACGGGAACCCGTGTTCGGTGGGGGGACGTTCTGGACCGCATCCGGACCTCGGTGAGGGGTCAGGATTTACCGATGATTTGCGGAACTTGCCGATGGTTGCCCCTCGGTTTGTGTCAAAAGGGCATCGAGCGTCTCCGACATTCCGACCTGGTCCCCACTTCGAAATCCACCGGATTGAAACGACGAACCGAGTAGCGCACGAAAGGCATGTCCTTCGGGACAGTGCACGAAGGTCTAACCTGAACAGTATCGCACGAGTCCCGCTACTCGCATCTGCAGTTGGCCTTGTAGTCCGTGCAGATCGGTCCGAACGATCGCGTGCAGTCGCAGCTGCATTTGGGAGTCTTGTCGGGCGGACACGTGATCTTGCATGTGTCCTTCAGTGCCATCCCGCAGGATACGATCTCGCAGGAATTGGACCCCCTCGACCACGAGGAGCGGGATCGGAGCACAGGATGCGACCTGTGCCATCGGTGTGAGCGGCGCGTTCCCAACCATAGGCAACATCGGTGTATGCCATACCGGTTGGACCACTACGGGCGCGGGCCGTGTCTCGGCTGCGGCCCGGTCGAGGCTTATCAAAGGGATCAGGTTGAGCGTGAACCCGATCAGGACGACACCGGCGGTCTGCACTCGCATCATCATAGGCTGCTGTCTCCGAGCGTGCACTTAGCGGTCCCCAACGAGGCGCGAAATTGTACCTGTCTTTTTCATTGCTTGAACCAGCCCCTGGATGAGGTGGGTGACCTGGTGGTGGAAATCAACGGAGAGAGCTCTGGTTACAGTGGGAATCGGAGAGAGAGGGGTCATTTGTGTTCTCTCTGGGCATTCTCTTTGGACGAATTCGCCCCATCCTTCCCGGTCATCTTCCTGATGGTATCGCCGATGGCCGGGCCGAGCTTAGGGATTTCATTTTCGATGTTTTGGGCGGCGCGCTTGAGCCCGCGGCCGATGTCCTCCAGCGTGATCCCGGCCGGCTTGCTTTCGTTCTTCTTCTCTTCCGTGGCGCCCGGTCCGGATCCGACGAGGAAAGCGAGATGAACCGCGAACAGCGCGACCGTGAATCTCATGAGCGGCATACCCCACTCCCATCGTATCTACCAAGCATAGCACCGGCGACCCGATCGTGCGCGTCCCGGATTCCGAGTCGATGAGTCAGCACGCGCCGAGGGAGTTACGATACGAAAGCGGGCGACCCCCGTTGAGGTTTTCAGTCCCCGCTGTGACAACCTGGGTGTGCATCGCCCAAGGTGTGGCCACCTGAGAGCGGCGACCCCTCTGTGATGAGGATAGGATCGAGAGTCGTTGTCAGCTTTCCATCATCTCGAGACGCGCATCGAGTTCCTGTCCGCATTGAATACAGCGCAGACAATCGCGTTCGACGGACACTTCCTCTATGCGAATCCCCATGCCGCCGCACTGGGGACAACGGCTCAGGTGCACCGGTTGATCATCGAGGGTTTCGTACCGGACGCCGTGCAGGCAATAGACCGGTTGTCCGTCCAGCTCCCAGGGTTTGCCCTGGTTGTCGACCTGCGGGAGCGCCAGATAGTGATGCGCCGCGTAGTCTTCCAACGCCTGCCTGCTGGGGAAATCGTCCCGAATGACTTTTCCCGTCCTCGCATCGTAAATGGCCAGCCCATTCACCAGCGCCTTCGTCGGTCCCACAGGGCACCTCCTTATGCAGCCGCGAGAGGAAAGACATGAGATGTGTGGATGCTACCTTACGCTCGAGTGGAGGGAAGGTCAATGCGGGTCCAGTCGCGGGATATCCGGCAGGTGAAGATGACTGCTGCGCCTCACATGGGACCACCGCGTGCCTTTCCCGTGAGGCAGTTGGTCCATTTCCTGGGGTCATCGTCCAGGAGGATCCACGGTGCCTAAGCCGGCCGGCTAACAATGCATTCGCGCGCTCGCACTGCCGCGAGAATATCTTTTTCCGCTTGGATGCCGGACAGGGCGGCCCCTTCCATGAAGCCTTGCCACTCATAAAACGAATTGGCGTGCTCGCCGGCGAAGAACAGGTTGTCCACTGGTGTGCCTTCCGGCCCCGCGATCGTCGTGAACTTTCCCGGCGTATAGCAGGCATAGCTCCCGCGCGACAACGGATTTGACGGCCAATGCTTCATGTGTGCCAGGTAGCCGGAGCCGATTCGCGTGGCGGCTCCGCTAGGAGCCTGTCCGACATTGCTCCAGCAACTCCTTGTCATGACCCTTCGAGTCCGATATAGGTACAAGCATCTAGCTGCACCAGAGGAGGCGCGACGATGACCACCCGGACCGTTCGCCCCTATG
>JBDIVW010000070.1:0-5911 GCA_039794185.1 Candidatus Inralta sp.
CGAAGCTGGACCATCCGTGGCGGAAGCGGCTGCTGCCGAAACGGGGCTCACACGCGGCGGCAGCCGGAACATAAACCGGACATTTCTACGTTGGGAAGAAGAGGACATTTCTATTTGGGCTTGACATCGCCGGGCTCCAGGCTGGCGGAACACCCGCCCGGCCCGTATACTGGAGCTTTTGTCCTTACGCCTCAGAGGAGCTCCTTGCATGCCTCCTACCGTCCTGTTGAGCTGTGAGTCGATTCGCAAGAGTTACGGCCTCAAGGCCCTCTTCAATGACCTATCGCTGGCCCTCTACGAAGGCGATCGGGTGGCGCTCATCGGGCCCAACGGCTCCGGCAAGTCCACCGTGCTCAAGATTCTGGCAGGTATCGAATCGCCGGACTCGGGCACCCGAACCGTTCGTCGCCAGGTGAGGGTCGGCCACATCCCGCAAACACCGCTGTTCTCCAACGAGCAGACCATCGAGGAGGCGTTGGCGGAGGCGTTGAGGACGGATGGGTTAGTCCCCCACGAACACGGCGGCCGTCTCGCGCGAGCCCTCAGCGTCGGGCAATTTCCCGATATCGATCAGCGCGTGGGCGAGCTCTCCGGAGGTTGGCGCAAGCGTCTGGCCATCACACGGGCTCTGCTGGTGGAGCCGGACGTTCTCCTGCTGGACGAGCCGACCAATCACCTGGACGTGGAAGGAATCCTTTGGCTCGAGACGCTCTTGAACAGCCATCCGCGCGCCTATCTCGTGATCAGCCACGACCGTCGCTTCCTGGAATCCGTGGCCACACGCGTGATTGAGCTCAATCGCCAGTATCCTGCGGGGCTGTTCGAGGCCAAAGGCCGATACAGTGATTTCCTGGAGCAACGGGAGGCGCTGTTGGAGGCCCAGGCCGACTACCAGTCGTCCTTGGCCAACCGGGCGCGTCGGGAGGTGGAATGGCTGCGGCGCGGACCCAAGGCGCGGACCACCAAGGCGAAGGCCCGCATCGATGCGGCAACGTCCCTCATCGGCGAGCTCGCCGAGTTCAAGGAGCGATCGGTCCAGACCACCGCGGAGATTGATTTCACGGCGTCCGGCCGACGCTCGAAACAACTGCTGGTCGGCCGAGGCTTGGCGAAGGGACTCGGAGGCAAACCGATCGTCACCGACTTGGATCTGGATCTCGGCCCAGGGGACCGTCTGGGCCTCCTTGGCCCCAACGGCAGCGGAAAAACCACGCTCTTGCGTCTCCTGACGGGAGCCCTGGAGGCGGACACCGGGAGCCTGGTGCGAGCGGACGGGCTACGGATCGCGTCGTTCGAGCAGCATCGCGACTCACTGGATCAGCGGGCGACCGTCCGTCGCGCGCTGGCGCCCGCGGGGGATGCGGTGGTCCACCAGGAACGGTCCGTCCATATCATCGCCTGGGCCAAGCGTTTTCTCTTCCGTCCAGAACAGCTCGATCTTCCGGTGAGCCAACTTTCGGGCGGCGAACAGGCCCGCCTGTTAATGGCGCGGCTCATGCTCCAGCCGGCGGATCTCCTGATCCTGGACGAACCGACCAATGACTTGGACATTCCGACACTCGACGTGCTCGAGGACAGCCTCCTCGAGTTTCCCGGAGCGCTGGTGCTCGTGACGCACGACCGATGGTTGCTCGACCGGGTCTCCACCAGGCTGCTGGCCCTCGACGGAGCGGGCCGTGCAGAATGGTTCGCCGACTACTCCCAATGGGAGACGGCCCGGGCGGCGAAGTCGGCTTCCGGCCCGGCGGCTTCCGACGCGCGCGCCGCCTCAAGACGGGACGGCACCGACTCGGGAAACCCGCCCAAACCCAAAGCGAAGCGGCTTACCTATCGGGAGCAACAAGAATGGAACGGGATCGAGGCTCAGATCGTGGAGGCCGAGGGCCATGCGGCCGCCTGCAAGGCGGCCGTCCATGATCCCGCCGTCGTCGCCGATGCGGAGGCGTTGCAGGCCCGATGCCTCGCGTTGGAGACCGCCCAAACCGAGGTGGAGCGGCTCTATGCCCGGTGGGCGGAACTCGACCGGAAACAGGCCTCCTAGCAGGATGCGGCCTGTCCACCCTGATCAGGGTTTGCGCGCCACAGCCAAACACGCCTCGACGTATTCGCCTTCACTGCGTCGACACGCCGTCTCCCGCGTCGACGGATCCGCCGAGAGGGACAACAGAATCTCCCCCACCGTGGCATAGCACGCCGTCTTGTACTGTTTTTCGACGGTCCCGCAGAGAGCAAGGCCGGGATCGGGGCTCGCATCCGTCAACATGAAGTCTTTGACCGCCCCGACCAAGCACTGCCCCACCTGCTCTCCGTGCCCCAGCGCACAGAGGGCTTTGACGCGATCCTGGTGGCGAAGCGTGAAACCGCTGATGTCCCGACCCAGACTTCGCGCACACGTGATCTTGTAGGCATCCGGCACTCGATCGCATTGTCGGAATGCCTTGGCGAAGTCAAACTTCACGAAGGTCAAGACGGCCGAGGTCTGCATCAGGTAACAAGACGACAGATACCGCTCGTGGAGCACGGAGCAAGGGTAGAGCGGATCCTGCGGATTGAGAAACGCGGCGGCCGGGTGGTCATCGTGCTCGTGCGCCCTCCGCCCATGCGCGGTCTCCTGAAACTTGACGATGTTCTCCATGAACACCCCTCCGTAGCAGGATTCCCGTTCCCAGGAACCGTCCAGCGCGTCGCAGAAGGCGAGGCTCTTCAGCAGATCATACCGAAACTGCATCGTGAGGCCGTGTCCCAAGCCGTGGAGGCAGTTGTACCGCTGAAAGCTGTAGGCAGGAATGGAGTTGCTGATTGGACAGAGGTCAAGGACATGCTGAGGGTCAACCGCCGGTAAGCTGCTCAGATAGGCTTGCAACACGCCATGGTAGCATCCCGACCAGAATTGCGCCGTGCAGTGCGACAAGGCCAACGAGGCCTCTCCATAGTGCGCGAACGACCGCTTCCCGATGTGATGGACCAACGGGTGAGCTTCCGCAAGGACCGCCGGATCCTCCTTGGTCAGCCGCTCCAAGGCCAGCAAGGCTTCTTCCGTACCTTGGCTTTTGACGATCGAGTCCAGCCTCGCTTCATAACAGTGAACCGTGTGTTCAGGAGGTTGCCGGCGACACGCCGCCAGGTCCCCGTCCTCTCCCGCCCAGGCTGGCCCCGTCCATACCGCCAGCAGGCAAAACACGGCGAGTCTACCGAACCACTTTCGCACCCCGTCCCTCCCGCGAGATGTCAATGGCGCCTCTGCCTGCTCAGCACAGCTACCCGATTCTATACGGGCAAGAGGGGGTGCAGGTCAAAGGGTTTCTCGCACGACGTAGTGAAGCGGCGCGCACGCCGTGCGCGGTTCGGCTCGCGGCCGACTCCTAGAGGATAGGAAGATTGAGAAGGTGTGGGATTTAAACCCAGCCGTGCCGCCGCACCGTGTTGTCCGTACACGCGCCAGTGCGAGGATTCCAACGCGCTGAGAATATGACGCCGCTCCACCTCGAGCAGGCTGGAGGCTGACGCTGAGGGCGCAGGACCGCCGGCCAAGGCATCGGGCTCGATGGTGACGGTCATCGAGCGTGCCAGGATCACGGCCCGTTCGGTGACGTTCTGAAGTTGTCGCACGTTCCCCGGCCAACTGTAGTTGAGGAGTGGTTCCATGGACTCGGCACTGAGTTCCAATGCGGGCCGTTTCAGCTTGGTGCAATGAGCATCGAGGAAGTACCGGACCAGCAGAGGAATATCCTCACGTCGCTCTCGGAGGGGAGGCAAACTGATCGGGAACACATTCAGGCGATAGTAGAGGTCCGAGCGAAATCGCCCGCCTTTGACCGCGCTGGCCAGGTCCGCATTCGTTGCCGCGATGATGCGGACATCGATCGGCACCGGCTGGGTGCCCCCCACCCGATCGACCAGTCCCTCCTCCAGGACGCGGAGGAGCTTCGCCTGCGCCTCGAAGGGTACTTCCCCGATTTCATCCAGGAACAGGGTGCCGGAGTCGCCAAGTTCGAATCGTCCTAGCCGGCGCTCGCTGGCCCCCGTGAACGCACCGCGCTCGTGACCGAACAGCTCGCTTTCGACTAAACCCATTGGGAGCGAGGCACAGTTCGCTCGGACGAAGGGTTTGTCGGCCCTGGCGCTGTAGTTGTGAATGGCCCGGGCCATGAGTTCCTTGCCCGTGCCGGTTTCACCGATCACCAACACCGTCGTGGTCGTCGGTCCGACCGCCTCGACCTGTGTCAAGGCCAACCGAAAGGCCGGACTTTGCCCAACCATGGCTCCGAAACTTCGGGTGAGTCGAAGTTCCTCGACCAAATAGGCGTTCTCCTGCACCAACAACTGCCGCAATTGATCGATCTGCTCGTACGCCTGAACGTGGGCGATGGCGTACGCTACCTGGGTGGCGACGAGTTGAAGAAACTCCAAGTCTTCCGGATCGGGATCCCCGGATTGAATGCTGCCGATATTCAACGTTCCGATGCACAGCTCCTCGACCAGCAACAGGGAGTTGATCATTCTACCGAGACCTTCCCTGGCGAAATACCGGTCCTCGATGAATACCTGCTCGCGTTGAAGGTTCGGACGGACGTGGATCGTCCGATGGTCGTACACCCAACCGACCGCACTGCCAAGCCTGGGGATGACCGCGTCGCGCTTCAGGATGGGAACGGCCAGAGTGGTTTCGACGGCATAGAAGCGGAAGGAATCGTGGTCCGGATCATACAGCGTCACGCCCGCACGATCCCACGGCACGATCTTACGAATCTGAGCGGTGATGGCCTTCCAGAGACTGTCGGTATCCCGGAGTGAATTCAACACATTGGTGACAGCAAGGAGCGCACGATAGCGTTCCTCGTAGTCACGCATTGAGACTCCTCCCTACAGAATAGCGACGGCTGTCACATACTGCTGGGGTGAGTGCAAAACGGGCAGGCCGGTCAGTGCACGGCCCCGCCCACTTCCCGTCTGGGCTGGAGCATAAGCGAGACAGTGAAATGCTTCAAGGCCTGAGTGGCCTAGGGTGATCACAAGGGGGGACCTGGTTAGGCCCTCAGATTGGACGATGCGGTGATCTCGTTGAGGCGGCTGGAAGGAGGAAGCCGCAGGCGACCCAGAGGCGACCCAGGCTCATGCCGAGGCCGAAGGTTCCAAGGGTCGTTGCGACCAGACCCGCGCGGGACCAGACCCGTTTCTCCTCCTGGTCCAGCTCTCCGGCCTTCTCCCGCTGAAGCACCCGACGGTCGAGATCCTGAAAGGCCAAGGAGACCGTGTTGGCAAGGGCAACCCCCTCTCCAGTGCGGATGTAGAGAAGGACGCCGTCTTCCTCCCCCTCGCCGAGCTTGTGAGTGAGTTGGCGTTTAACGCTGAGAAATTCCCTGACCCGTGGGGTCAAGACTCGAACGCGCCCGTGAAAATCTGGCCAGGGCGCGGTCAGGTCCGCCAGCGTGGCCAGCACCTCCGGGACCTGCCGCTCCGCCGCGAGCATCGGTTCCAACAGTTGCGTTTGTCTGACCAAGACGTACCCTCGAAACGCCTTGTCCACCTCGGCGACCATACGTTCCAGCCGAAGCAATTCGTGCCGAATCTGCGCATAGGTGGCCCGGTCCTTTTGCGAGTCTTGGACGTAAGCCAGCAGACCGAGCTGCAGTCCTAGCAAGGTGGCGAAAAGGAGGACCGGCACCACTAGCGTTGAAATGAGTCGTTTCAGAAACGTCATGGACGTGGCGAGAGCCCCACCGATCACGTGTCGCTGTCATCGTGGAGGGAGCGGCAACGCCGCTGCCTCCACGATCGTGATCGTTACAACCAGGTCACGCGCTCGGCGGGCCGGATGTAGATCGGCTCCTCGACCTGAATGCGCGCCACCTCCTTGCCCGACTTGTTGAACCCCAGCACGGTGTCGTTGTACATCTCGAACCGCTTGCCG
>JBDIVW010000071.1:0-3795 GCA_039794185.1 Candidatus Inralta sp.
CGGAAGGCGAAGCGGAGAGGACAGACATAGCGGGAGGGCGCCGTGCCATTCGATGCGCAGCCGAACGCGAATGGACTCAACGGTGAAGAACATGCTTCTCTTCCATCAATGTCGGACAGGCTCCTAGTGTCCGGGTAGATCGGGTTCAGATCCATGAGAAAGCGCCTGACTTCGGTTTGCAATGCACTCTGGTTCAGGCCCGCCCCACGCACCCCGCTGGAGTAATCAGTGAGAATCGCCCATGTCGCCGCCGCAGGGGCGGGTTGGTTTCCCAGGTGGCCTGATGGTTGGGCAGATCGGAATAGGAAGTCCCATTGCTTCCCAGGGCAGTCCACGGTCTGCTGAAGAAGCCTACTATCGTCTTGGCGTTGGTGCCGTAGCCGAGCTGCTGGATCGCCTGCAGCTTGCTCGGTGGAAGATCGAGGATGGGATCGAGTTCGATATTCCGCAACACGCTGAAGGGAATCGCCAATACTACCGCGTCGTGCGTTCTGACGAGGGTCTGAGATCAGAGGGGGCTCCGGAAATTCGGACAGTATGGTAAGTGGTAGCCTGGCTTCACCAACGCCACCGAGGGGTGGTGAACCAAAGGAGCGAGGCAATGAAGAGAACGAGACGGAATCATGGAGCAACCTTCAAGGCGCAAGTGGCGGTCGCGGCTATCAAAGGGGACAAGACGCTCGCCGAGTTGGCCGAGCAATTCAGCGTCCACCCCACCCAGATCACCGAATGGAAGCAGCAGTTGCTGGCGCGAGCCGCGGACGTGTTTGGCGGGACGAAGACTCTCTCAGAGACGCCGGATCTCACGACCCTTCATGCGAAGATCGGGCAACTGGCGCTGGAGAATGATTTTTTAGAAGGGGCGCTCATCAAGGCCGGCTTGCTGAGCGCAACGCGATGATCGATCGAACTCATCCCTTGCCGGTCGTGCGGCAATGCCAACTCCTGAAGCTGGCCCGCTCGACCGCCTATTACCAGCCGACGCCGGTATCAGAGACGACGCTGGCGTTGATGCGGCGGATCGACGAGCTGCATCTGCACTATCCCTTTGACGGGGCGCGGATGCTGCGCGATCTCTTGCTGCAGGAGGGCCGCGCCAGTGGTCGGCGCCAGATGGCCACCCTGATGCGCCGCATGGGGATTGAGGCCCTGTATCGCAAGCCGTCTCTTAGCCACCGCCAATCCGGCCATCAGATCTACCCCTATCTCTTGCGCGACCTGGCGATCTCACGTCCCAATCATGTCTGGGCCGCCGATATCACCTATATTCCGATGCGCCGGGGCTTTGTGTATCTCTTCGCGGTGCTCGACTGGGCGAGTCGCCGGGTGTTGGCCTGGCGGCTCTCCAATACGTTGACGACGGACTTCTGTCTCGACGCCGTGCGGGA
Organism: Candidatus Inralta sp.; assembly: GCA_039794185.1. Classification (GTDB taxonomy): domain Bacteria; phylum Nitrospirota; class Nitrospiria; order Nitrospirales; family Nitrospiraceae; genus BQWY01. The sequence continues at coordinate 1,389 of JBDIVW010000071.1, forward strand.
GGCGATCACGCAGTATGGCTGCCCCGAGATCTTCAACACCGACCAAGGGTGTCAGTTCACCAGCCAGGAGTTCACGGGACTCTTGAAAGACCAGGGGATTCAGATCAGCATGGACGGCAAAGGCTGCTGGCGGGATAACGTGTTCGTTGAGCGACTCTGGAAGAGCATTAAATATGAGGAGGTCTATTTGCACGCGTATGACACCCTCAGCGCTGCACATCAGGGGCTGGAGCGCTATCTGATGTTCTACAACCAGACCCGACCGCATCAGGCGCTTGATGGCCAGACGCCTGACCCGGTCTATTATGACAATCTGACGACACGGCAGACCAGCGCGTAGTCAGCAATCCGCCAGGCGCCACTTATGAACTGGCCGAAACTGTCCAAACAAGCGGAGCCACCTCTATCCTCGCCGCAAGGTCAGCTCAATTCGGCCAGCGCTACTCCGACCGACGCGGTTGAGCGTCGTCTCGCGCTCGATCTGCCCAGGCAGTTCTGCCGTGAGCCCGTCCACGATTCGGTCATTCCCGTCGATGAGGTGATAGCGCTCATCGCTGAAGACGCCCAAAGGGGTGAACTTGGACCGTCGGTCTGAGTGAACGAACAACAGAAGTTCAGACAGTTCTGAGTCTCGGCTGCAACCCATATTCGGCCTCGTAGGCTTCGACGATGACAGCTTTGGCCAGCGGTCCTGCCGGGAACCCCCAGGCCGTTCTGGCCTTCCAAGTAGGCAAGCAGGTTGGTTCGGTCCAGCGCGATGTCCTGGGGTGTGTGGGTCGTCGCTGTAACCGTTCGTAAGAGTCGATTGAGGTCGATCCGCATCGTGGCGATAAAGTCACGAAATCCGGCCACCACGGCTGCGTCCGAGTAGCGCCAGCCATAAAAGTGATAGAAGACTTCGCACCGCGGCTTCGACACATCCTCCTTGGCGAGCTTGAACCGTTGCGCATACCCGAGCATGATCTTGCGCAGATTGTCGATGAACTCGCTGCCACGCTCCGCCACCTGGCCGGGGAATAAACCCCGTAACGAACAACAGCGACGACCGACGCGGGTTGCCGCCTCGTACACCGAGGCGCGAATGCCGTAGTCCTTGATGACGTCCGCGCAGGCCAGGCCGGCCAGTCCGGCCCCGACGGATACCGACGTCGAGATTGGATTGTTGCGGGCGGACGGTACCTGCGATGTGCGGGACTCCCTGCAGGAAAGCAAACGCAGTCGCCCCGGCGAGGGCCGGCATGACGGAGAAAGTCCCTCCTAGTGGCCCCCTGGCGGGCCGGGATATCGAAAAGGCGTGACAGGAGTTCGAGAGTGTCCGCGACGGAGCGACCGTGAGACTCTGGAAGAAGGGTCGTGGCCATCAGACGAGTGAACCGGTCGAATATTGAAGTTCGTGCCATGCGCTGCTTCTATGGTCCAAGGCGGTGCAGCCGAGGGAATACTCTATACTCCTTCTTGGCCAAGCGGGGCAGGGCGGACCTGATGATATGGAAGCCCTATCTCCGACGGGGTGGGAGAGGAAAGGCGCGATGTCATCTTGCGCATCCAGGGCAAGCCGGGCGCATAATATTTATTCGTTTACGTTATCAGGGCGTTAGACATCTTAGAGGCTCGCCGTGCATTGACACGTCTCTCCATCGTCTGTAGAGTGGTCTCACAGCATACGGAGTTACGCAGCCTGTTCCTTCCCCCCTTGTTCCCGTTCTCGCCTGCGCGTTGTATTCCTTGGTTTCGGTCATACTCGTCTTATCAGGTTCGTCGCCCTCCTCGGTCGGTTGGATGGCTCGGTATTCCGCATGTGGGGAACGATGGTTCTCCTGGGGGAGTGCGCGTCTTCATCGCGCTTCGACCCAGTGTGCGTCACGAATCAAGGCCCGTCGTCACGCACTTCCTTTGGGCCGCATTCATCCAAGGAGGATTGACCATGATAAGCACAATGACCATGAAAAAGAGCGCGTTAATAGGAACTGTTGCCTTATTGGCGCTTTGCCCCGTCCTCTCCGAGGCCGCGGAACGATCCCCAGGCGATGCGACGAGTTCCGACATGAGGCTGGCTCCGCCTGCGGTCGCCTCTGGAGCCGTGGAAGATACGCTCAAAGCCTGTCTGGCCAGGATTCCGAAAGACGCCAGCGCTGGCCAACGGATGATGGCCGAGGAAAGCTGTCAGCGCGACGAGGCGACACGACAACCGTTTGTCGTCGCCCCGGGTCGATAGTCGTTGCGATCCACGCGACTGTGCGTGGCGGGATATTGTCTTTTGTGAGGTGCCGGGCGGTGTGGGGCCGCGCCGCTCATTGATCGGCAAGGGGGGATAGCATGCAGGTGGCGGGGTATCGGCAAAGTGAGCGGTAATTCCTCAGGAGGCAGGGGCACCTCAGCGAGGCGCCCCTGCCTCGTTGAGCGTCAG
>JBDIVW010000072.1:0-3434 GCA_039794185.1 Candidatus Inralta sp.
CAGAAGCTGATCCGAGTCCTCACTGCTCTCGAGCCGACCGAGGAGGCGACTGCAGAGCGCGTCGCCTAACGTCACTCACCGGAGCCGCCGCTCAGAGAAGATCAACAGCCGGCGGGACATCCCCGGGTCTACTACGAGCGTGAGCTTGCAGCAGGCTAGGGCGCGCGCACCTCCACCGCTTGGAGGACACGGCGAGCGATCCCTTTTTCGAGCAATCAAGCCGTTCTGCGACGAGGGCGGATCAGCGCCAGCCCGCCAAGGCCAAGGCCCAGCAGAGAAAGTGTGCCGGGTTCAGGCACGACGGCGATGTTGTTATTGTCCAGGGTCACGGCACCGTTGAGGGCAATGACCCGTCCGTCCACACTGGCACCGGTGTTCAGGGTATTGCTCTGGTCGGCGATGATGGTCCCGCCGAACGCCGTGTTGGTTCCGAGCGTGGCCGAACTGCCGACCTGCCAGATCACATCGTTGAACGGGTCGGCACCGTTGACGAAATTGATTGATGAGTCGGAGGCGGTGGTCAGGGTGCTCCCGATTTGGAAGACGAAGTCCCCTGGGCCATCGAGGGTGAGCGTTCCCGTCAGTTGGGCCGATGTGTCGAAGTTGAAGACACCCGGGCTCAGCGTGAGCCCGCCGAGATCCTGGCCCGTCAGATCCTGCGTGAACGCCAAGTCTGCAAGGTCGTTGAAAGCCATCAACGCATCGGCCTGAGCCTGCTGCGCGACCGCATCGCCCTGGTGCGAGGATCCGGTGAAAGTTCCCGGCCCGTCATTCTCGTTCGTGCCAAAGAAGCCCGTGATGGCTGTTCCCGGAAATACGCCGAGGTTGCCATCAAGCGTTGTCGGGCCGGTGTTCGTCACGGTTGAAGCGCCGAGAACAGCGAAACTCGCAGCCGAGCCCAGATTGACTGGCGTAGCTCCGGCTTCAGCAGCGATGCCAACGCCGGACAAGAAGCAGGTGAGCAGCAAGATGGGTCGTTTCATGATCTATTTCTCTTTTCTTCGCCTACGGTCGCTCTAGCCTGAGATCCCCTGGGGCCATTACGAGGCCCTCCCCATTTGGAGGTGGCGATCGGCGCGCCGGAAGTGGCAGCAGGGGATGCAGAGAATCGGCAAGAACAGGTGGCAAAACGCTTGGGAACACCCGCGACCGGTTACCTCACGTGTTGGCGCTCACGAGAAAGTGAATAGATCTGGCTCTCCTTCAGGGGGATGTCCCGGTCTCGGTTGATCTCCTAGAAATATTCTAAAATCCGCGTCATGAACATCGCCATCCTCGACGATTATTTCGACACGCTGCGCACGCTCCCGTGCTTCGCCAAGCTGGCGGGCGACGCCGTGACGGTCTTCAACGACCATGTCGAGGACGTTGATGCGTTGGCCGAGCGCCTGAAGGACGCCGAAGTCCTGGTGCTGATCCGCGAGCGCACCAAAATCCGCAAAGCGCTGTTGGAACGCCTGCCGAACCTGAAACTGATCAGCCAGCGCAGCGTCTATCCGCACATCGACGTCGAGGAATGCACGCGCCGCGGCGTCATCGTGTCGTCCAGCCAGCACCCGGGCACGCCGTCCTATGCGGCGGCCGAACTCACCTGGGGCCTGGTGCTGGCCGCCATGCGCGACATTCCCGGGCAGATGGCGGCGCTGAAGGAAGGCCAATGGCAGATCGGCGTCGGCCGCACGCTGCGCGGGAACACGCTCGGCGTCTACGGCTACGGCCGCATCGGCCGCGCGGTGCTCGATTACGGCCGCGCCTTCGGTATGAACCTGCTGGTGTGGGCGAGCGAGGCGTCGCGCGAACGCGCCCGGGCCGACGGTTTCGATGTGCCGGACAGCCGCGAGGCGTTCTTCGCCGCCTGCGACGTGCTGTCGCTGCATCTTAGGCTTTACGACTCGACGCGCGGCATCGTCACGGCCGCCGATCTCGCGCGCATGAAGCCGAGCGCGCTGCTGGTCAACACCAGCCGCGCGCCGCTGATCGAAACGGGCGCGCTCGAGGCCGCGCTTCGGGCCGGGCGTCCCGGCATGGCCGCCGTCGACGTCTACGAGGCGGAACCGGTGCGGGGCGGTGACCATCCGCTGCTGTCGATGCCCAACGTCGTGTGCACGCCGCACATCGGCTACGTGACGCGCGAGGAATACGAAACCCAGTTCGCGGAAATTTTCGATCAGATCCTGGCCTACAAGGCCGGCGCGCCGATCAACGTCGTTGACCCGGCCGTGCTGACGAAGGGTTAGGCGGATTTTGTCGAAGTAAGGCGTGGATCGCCGGAACAAGTCCGGCGATGACGGGTTGGGCGAGGCGGTGACAGTTTCCCAGCGTCATGCCCGGGCTTGTCCGCGCAGGGCCTGTAAGCAGTCAGCAGGCTCCGATCTCCCCGAGGGAGTTGCCACTTCGATCGTCCTGCCTATCGCCCTGACTCAGCTCGTGACCGAAGCTGACACAGGCGCGGACCATCGTGTTCTCCCAGGAGAGGAGAACCACGATGGCATTTCCGAAGACACTTCAGGAGTTTCAGGCCGCGTTCCCGGACGAGGAGGCGTGTTGGGATCGGCTGCGCCGCGCCCGCTGGCCCGACGGCTTTGTCTGCCCCCGTCGCGCCGAGCGCGGGAGCTCGTGGATCTCGACGCGCCGGCTCGAGCAGTGCCAGCATTGTCGCTACCAGTGCTCCGTGACCGCCGGCACGGTGTTCCATCGCACGCGGCTGCCGTTGCTGACCTGGTTCTGGGCGATCTTCTTCCTGGCACGCCACAAGAAAGGGATCTCGGCGCTCCAGCTGCAGCGCGACACCGGGATCGGGAGCTACGAGACCGCGTGGACGCTGCTGCACAAGCTCCGCTCGACCTTACGCCCCCGGCACCAGAACCGGCTGGTCGGCTTGGTGGAGATCGACGAGAGCTACGTGGGCGGGGCCGAGCGCGGGCGGCGCGGCGGACGGGAGGTCTTGCACAAGAGCATCGTCGCGGGCGCCGTGGAGCAGCGGGCCCACACGGCCGGCCGGGCTCGGCTCGCCGTGCTCCGAAGCGTGCGCTTCGAGGACGACCTCGGCCCCTTTGTCCTCGGTGTCGTCGACCCTCACCGCGCCACCGTGCGCACGGACGGGTTCCAGCCCTACCGGGCCTTGCCTCGCGTTGGCATCCGCCACGACCGTCGGGTCCAGGGCCTCGACCCGGAGGCCTCGGGCGAGATCCTGCCCTGGGTCCACCGGGTCTTCGGGAACCTCAAGACGTGGCTCCGGGGGACCTTCCACGGCGTGAGCCAGAAACACCTTCCGCGTTACCTGGACGAGTTCACCTATCGCTTCGACGGGGATGTCCCAGAAACGGTTGATCTTCTAGAAGAATAGAGCGGCGGCTCCTTCACCCTCCGTGTGGTACGGAGGGGGTCACTACACCAAGAAGGAACCGCCATGACCAAGCATGCCAAGAAGTCCG
>JBDIVW010000073.1:0-3338 GCA_039794185.1 Candidatus Inralta sp.
CCGAAAGTGGCACTGGTGGCCTGCATGCGCAAACTGCTCACGATTCTCAATGCCATGCTCAAACATCAAACACCGTGGTCTTTCGTGGGTGAGCACAGTTGACATTCAAGACGGTTGCTTCGTTCTGTATCGGTCTCGCCACGTGCGACGCTTCTGCCTTCAGCCTATTGCGCGTCTCGCCTCTGGACAAATAGGTAATCTGACGGGAATACTGCGGCCAAACCGATCGATCCGCCGCGTCGATGGCGACGGATGACGTGGCTCGTCGAGCCGCAATGCGGTTCGCTGCGCGGGCTTCGGCCCAAGATCCCCGGTTCACCCAAGAGGGCGCCCTCCGATGGACTGGCTCAACTATCACCACCTGCTGTACTTCTGGGCGGTCGCCAAACACGGCAGCGAGCGTCGCGCCTCCGAGGCGTTGCACGTGGCCCAACCGACGATCAGCGAGCAGATCCGCAGCCTCGAACGCGCCTTGGGCGAGCGCCTGTTCACGCGGTCCGGTCGGGATCTCGTCCTGACGGAAATAGGACGCGTCGCGTTCCGCTACGCTGAGGACATCTTCTCGCTCGGTCAGGAGTTGATGAACACGGTGAAGGGGCGCGGCGCCGGCATGCCCGCTCGGCTCGTCGTCGGGATTGCGGACGCCGTGCCTAAGGTGCTGGCGTGCCGGTTGCTCAAGGTCGCCTTCAGGACCGCCCCCGCCACACGGATCGTCTGTTGGGAGGACAAGCTGGATCAACTGCTCGCCGACCTCGCGATCAATGCCTCGGATCTGGTCATTTCGGACACCCCTGCGCCCCTCGGGATCAAGATGCAGACGTACAATCAAGTAATGGGGGAGTCCGGCGTGAGCCTGTTCGCCAGGCCTCGGCTGGCCGCCCGGTATCGACGAAAGTTTCCACAGTCGTTACAGGACGCGCCGATCCTGCTGCCGACGTCCAACGCCATGCTCCGGCGCCTGTTGGATGAATGGTTCAGCCGCCATGAGCTCCGCCCCCGGGTCGTGGGGGAGTTCGAGGACAGCGCGACGCTCAAATCCTTCGGGCGCGAGGGCTATGGCATATTCCCAGGCTCGACCGTGGTGGAACGGGAGGTGTGCCGGCAGTATCAGGCGCGCGTCGTCGGACGACTCTATTCGGTCCGGCAACGCTTTTACGCCATCACGGTGGAACGACGGCTGAAACACCCGGTCGTCGGCGCGATCATCGAGGCCACCAGGCAGGAGTTGGCCGGCTGACGCTGCCCTCCCCCATGCCGGCTTCCCTTCAAGCTTTCATCCTGATCTTTCTGGCCGGAGCCGCCTTGCGCGCATCCGGCATCCTGACCAAGGCCCATGCGGAGCGGCTGGCCACGTTCGTCTTCTCCGTCAGCCTGCCGGCCACGATTCTGCTCTCGCTCGACCGGGTCGCGTTTGCCCCGACGGCCTGGAAACTCCCGGTGGCCGCCTGGGTCGTCACGACGGCGATGCTCGGTGTGGGATGGCTGCTCGCTCGTCTGTGGCGACTCTCTCGCCGAACCAGAGGCGGCTTCCTTCTCGCCACCGGATGTATCAATTCCGTGTACTTCGCCTATCCCGTGATCTTGGCGACGCTGGGCGAGGCGGGCCTGGCCCGCGCGGTCCTCTTCGACCTCGGACAAACGACCTTGACACTGACCATGCTGTACGCGGTGGCGGTCTGGCACGGAACCGGGACGGGCGGGTCCCGCATGCTGATCCGGCGGCTGGGGATGACGCCGCCGTTGTGGGCGCTCGCGGCGATGCTCGCCGTGAAGGGGCTGGGGCTCACGCTTCCCTCGTGGACGCACCAGGTGCTGACTCCGTTGCACCTGACCACGATCCCCTTCGCGAGCCTGGTGCTGGGTCTCTCCATGACCTTCGAGGCCGTTCGCCGCACGATGCCGTTGGCGCTGGCAGGCGTGGCGCTCCGCATGGGAGGAGGCCTGTTGCTCGGGTTTCTGGCGGTCGCGCTGTTGGACGTCGAGGGGATCGCCCGGATCGTGGTGATACTCGTCGCCGGGATGCCGTCGGCCGTGACGGCGGTCATCTTCGCGACCGAGACGCACGTGGAGGAAGACCTGGTCGCTTCGATCGTGGCCCTGTCGATCTGCGCAGGCGTAGCCATCCTGCCGTGGTTGCCGCGGCTCACGGCCCTGCTCGCAGAGCCATGACCGACCGACGAGGGCCGGTGACGAAGGCCGGCTCGTCGCAGCGACCGGCTCCCCTCTTTTCCTCCGCTCCGACTTCCGCTAACCTGAACGGCGAGATGGATTCACCCACCCGTATTCTGAAACCCGGTTCGCTGTGGCCGTCGGTCCTCGAACGAACGGCCCACGCCCGCCTGTGCGGAGCCATCCAGTCGCTTCCCACCAGCCTGCAGATCATCGAACAGCAGGGGGTGGCGTTTCAGGTGCGCGTCGCCGCGTCTCAGGAAGCCAAGCAGGCGGCCAAGGCCGCCTCCCCTCGCGTGAACCCCTTCCTGCCTTACGACCCCGATCTCTTCGTGGCCGACCTGTCGCCGACCCACCTCCTACTGCTGAACAAATTCAACGTGATCGACCACCATCTGCTGATCGTGACACGCGCCTTCGAGGACCAGGAAACGCTGCCCACGCGGCAGGACTGCGAAGCGCTGGTGACGAGCCTCGAAGAGTTCGACGGCCTGGCGTTCTACAACGCCGGGCCCATGGCGGGCGCCAGCCAGCCGCACAAACATTTACAGATGATCCCACTGCCTGCGGAGCGTCATCCCCGCCTGCCGATCGAGCCGTTGTTGGCCCAGGCACGGATGGACGGAGCGACCGGCACTGCGCCCGGTCTGCCCTTTCAGCATGCCTATGCGCCGATGAACCCGGCATGGCTCGACGGCGGCCGTGAAAGTGCGGAGGGCCTGCGGTCCTGCTATCGCGCGCTCCTCGCCGCAGTGAGAATGGCGGTAGAACCGGACATCGGGGGTCTCGAGCGAACCGGGCCCTACAATCTGCTAGCGACCCGCCGCTGGCTCCTGCTCGTACCTCGCTCGAAGGAGTACTGGGAGGGGATGTCTATCAACGCATTGGGACTGGCCGGCATGTTGCTGGCCAAGGACGAAGACCAAGTGGCGCGTCTCCGGGCCGTGGGCCCCATGGCCGCCTTGCGGCATGTAACCCGGCCACGCTGACCGTGAAAAAGGGGACATGAAAAAGGGGACAGGCTCACTGCTGTCCAAGATATTCTTGCCCCTCTGGATCCTTCCCGCGTAAATTGTGCTTGTTAGACGGCTCAGGTTCCGGTTTTCGAATGAGGTTCCCTCTGCTGCTGTCCAAGATCATGTGGCAAAGAGCGTCGCTTGCAGGGGCGT
>JBDIVW010000074.1:0-2905 GCA_039794185.1 Candidatus Inralta sp.
GGTGACGCATCCATGTCGCAATTACGTGTGGTCTGGCCGGAAAATTGGCAGCGAGATTCTTATCCAAGGCCGTCCCGCAAGCCGACGCTTACGGAGTTTTACGCCGATTATGTCTTGCCAATGATCCGACGTCCAAAGGGGCGCGCCAGCGGGACAGTAGAACAGGATTGGATTGCCCTGCGACACTGGAAAAGGATTACCGGAGACCCGCCGTTGGACGAGATCACGGCCGAAACCTGTGCCCGCTTTATGGCTGCGCTTGCGGAGCAGGGCTTGGCCGGCTCGACGATGAGAAAGACGGCTATTCACCTGCAATTCATCCTGGACCACGCCGGGCCAGCGGACCGAAGACACAGAAACGCCGCCGACATTATCAGCTTGGTTCCCTACATCGAGCGACCCGAGGGCACGCCCCGCGAACCGGAGCAGGCATTCACGCTTGGGGAAATAGAGCTTCTCATCGAGAGCTGCCGGGAAATAAAGTGCACTTCGGCCATCCCGTGTCACGACCAACCCCTGTGGTGGGCGTGTCTAATCCGCTTCGCATGGCACACCGGCCTGCGGCGCATGAATCTTCTCAATGCCCGATGGTCATGGGTGACCGAAGACGGGTGGCTTGTAATCCCAGCGGCACAGTACAAGCAAAAAAAGGCCGGGCGCCGCGTGTATCTATCGAAGGCCGCCCGCCAATCTGCGGACAAAGTTCGTTTTCAGGGCGAAGACCGCATGTTTGCTTGGGCGGGAACGCCCTTTTTCTTCCATACGCGGTGGCGGTGCATTTCAGCCGCGTTGCCGCCAGAACGACGTTTTTGCACCAAAGCCATTCGGAGGGCCACACTGACCTGGTTGGCGGAGCGCAACCCCCTTGTCTCGCGACTGGTCGCCGGGCACAGAAAACTCGATGTACTCGAGGACTTTTACGTACAGCGCAGCGTGGTCATCGACCTCTTGGAAGCGATGCCCAGCCCCAAGGGTTGGGATCTCTGATCAGGAGAACCTGGCGTGGCTGACCTCGAAACGATCCTCCGCAGTGAAATCCCGTCCCTGGCGGTTTCTCCGCCGCGCACTCGGCCGCCCCGGGGTTGGTCGCGTTTCTACGGCGGACTAGTCGCAACGCGCCCGGGTCGTCACCCGATCCGTCCTCAGTCGCGCCCGGGCGCGTGTCTTTTCTCCGGTTGGATTGCTGGAAGCCATGCCCGGCCCGCAAGGCTGGGATCAATGAAATTCTTTCTGTCGCCACCCCGGTCGGATGGTTCCGCGCGCGGCCGACCGGGGGTTTTCATGATCGCAAACGGTGATGCCAATGAGTTTGGCGCAAGAGTTAGAACGAGTTAAGCCGCGGCTGAAGGCGATTGCGCCGCCGTGGTGCGACGTGGAAGAGGTCATCGCGAATCTACTCTGGGCCGTCGGGCGGGACGACGACCTATCCCGGTGCTCACCCAGGTCGGTCGTCCAGGCGGCTATGGAGGCCTTGGCCGTGGGACTCGATCCCAGCGGCCTGACGGGCGATGGGACGCTGATCCCGCGGAAGACGAAAACGGGCGGATACCGAGCGACTTTCGTACCCGATTACCGGGCACTATTAAAGCTCGCCCTGGCCCATCCAAGGGTTTCACACATTGAATCCAGGGTGGTGCGGTCCGGCGACGAATTCCAACTGGAATTTGGGGACCCGGACGGAAGAATCTTGCGACACCGCCCAGCGCAGGGAACTGAGGAGGGCGATCCGGTGGGGGCCTACGCCGCCGCATGGTTCTTGGACGACCGTCGGCCCTTGGTCGAGTGGATGACCAAGGCGGAGATCGACGCCAACGCCGAGCGGGGCGGATCGTTCGGCAGCGACTCCAGTCCCTGGGAGACGGACTGGGCGGAGATGGCCCGCAAGACCGTGATCAAGCGGCTCTTGAAATATCTCCCCCTGGCGGATCGACGGCCGGTGAACCAATCCGCCACGCGGCCCAAGGGGGATTTGTATGGTAACGAGGCACGAGCGACTCCGCCGGAGTTTGCCGCAGGGGAAGGTGAGGTGTCGGCGGCCGAGAGATGCGTGGAGCGGTATCGCGAGATGATCCGGAAGGCCGGAAAGGCCGACATCCCGACGATCGCGGCCGCGCTGCGTTCGGACGACGGTTTGGACTCCGCGGAACGCAGTGAGATGTTCCAGTTATTGAACCTGCGGCAAGAGGAATTGAAGGGAAACCGGACGAATAGCCAATCTCGTGATCACGCGGAAGTCGGGTGACGACGTGCGCGACGGCCTCGGGAGGATGCGAAACATGGCGAAGCGTGAACGGCAGCTCGACATGACCGAGTGCTTCGACATCGCGGACATCCGGCGGACGATATTCCACACCATGGCCGGCGTATTCGGGGAGATACGACTTGACGATGCCTGCCGCTGCGAATGCGGCGCGATGATCCGGTGCGTTGTCAATCCGAGCGCTGGGTGGGCTATTGTCTGGTGTGACCGCTGCGGGTGGTTTGCCGACCAGCGATGGATTTTCGCCGAAACGGAACTTGAGGACCTGGAAGAAGCGGCGCGCGAATAAACAGCGTCCCAACCGGATGAGGAAGGACGCATGGAACCCAGCCAAGAAAAGGAGTTGCCATGCTGGTGTTGACCAGGAGGAAGGATGAGCGGATCGTGCTAAAGATTGCCGAAGACGTCGAGGTCGTGATTACGGTCTGCGACGTTAACGGAAACAAGGCCCGGATCGGGGTGGAGGCCCCTTCCCACGTGGCGGTCCTGCGAGAGGAATTGACCTGGCGGATCATCCACAAGCCCGAGGACGACAAGGAGGGATCGGCCCGATGAAATTGGGTTACACAAGGCTGGGCGAGGGAGTTTCCATATTTCTGGAAATCGGTTCGTACCACTTTCGGATGATGCTCCCCGCCGGTGACC
>JBDIVW010000075.1:0-2822 GCA_039794185.1 Candidatus Inralta sp.
CGGCTGAAGGTCGGGCTCGCCATCGAGGTGCGTGTGTCGGCCTATCCGGACCAGGTGTTTCGAGGCGCCATTACCTATATCGGGGCCGTCATCGATCCGGCCACGCGGACGGTCACGGCGCGCGCGGATGTTGCCAACTCTGATCGGCGCTTGCGACCTGAGATGTTCGCCGAGGTCACGTTGATGACGGACGAGCAATCCGTCTTGAGCGTGCCGCGTGGAGCGGTTCAGCAAGTCGGCAACCGGCTGGTCGCGTTCGTCGTGCGTGGCCCGCGCCGGTTCGAATCCCGCGAGGTGACGCTTGGCGAAGCCGCGGACGCCGACTACGTCCAGGTCAAGGTCGGCCTTGCAGCGGACGACCAAGTGGTCACGCAAGGCAGTTACGCCTTGAAGTCCGAACTCCTCCGGGAGCAGATGCCGACGGGAGGCCCGCTATGATCGAACGGGTGATCCGTGCCGCGTTGGAACAACGGCTCATTGTGCTGCTTGCGGTTTTCGTATTGATCGTGAGCGGCGCCGCGGCTTTCCGCCATCTGCCGATCGACGCCTTTCCCGATGTGACTCCCGTTCAGGTTCAGGTGATCACAAGGGCGCCCTCCCTGGCACCACCTGAAATCGAACGCCTCGTGACCTTTCCCCTGGAGATCGAGTTGACGAATCTGCCCGGCAAGACCGAACTGCGGTCGGTGTCGCGGTTCGGGATCTCGGTCATTACCGTCGTCTTCGAGGACAGGATCAATGTCTATTTCGCCAGGCAACTCGTCTTGGAACGGGTGCTTCAGGCGCGTTCCCGACTTCCCCAAAGCGCCGAGCCAGTGCTCGGACCGGTCAGCACAGGATTGAGCGAAGTCTTCATGTATCTCGTCGAGGGCCCGACGCAGTCTCTCATGGACTTGCGGACCCTTCAAGATTGGGTCATCCGGCCGATGTTGCGGGCGGTGCCGGGTCTCGCGGATGTCGATACGTTGGGCGGTCTGGCGAAACAGTACGAAGTGCTCGTCGACCCCAATCGATTGACGAGTTTTGGCCTCACATTGCGGCAAGTGACTGCTGCCGTGGCGGAAAACAACCAAAATGCCGGCGGCAGCTACATCGAACAGGGTGGGGATAAGTTGGTCGTCCATGGCGTGGGCCTGGCCCGCTCTGCCGCAGACTTGGAGCGGATCGTGGTGACGGCGCATAAGGGGACGCCGATCTATCTGCGGGATGTCGCGCAGATTCGTCAAGGCACCGCGATCCGATTGGGAGGCGTGACACGGGACGGCAAGGGGGAAGTGATGGAAGGGATTGCCGTGATGCTGCGCGGGGGCAACAGCCGGGACATTGTCTCGGCTGTGAAAGAAAAAATCGAGTTGATCCATCGTGTGTTGCCGGCCGGCGTCACGCTGTCGCCGTTCTATGACCGCATTGAACTGATCGCTCGAGCGCTTGCCACAGTCGAGCGGGCATTGCTGGAAGGCGCCGCGATCGTCATCCTGGTGCTCTATCTCTTCCTGAGAAATCTCCGCGGCGCGCTGGTCGTGGCCGTGACGTTACCGTTGGCCACGCTGGCTACGTTCGTCATCATGCAGCAGGTCGGACTGTCGGCCAACCTGATGTCGTTGGGGGGGTTGGCCATCTCGCTGGGGATGATCGTCGATGCGGCCATCGTGCAGGTTGAGAACGTGGAGCGTCATCTGAGCGAACAGATCCAGGGCCGCGTCCTGTCGATGGCCGACCGTCTGCCGGTCGTCCTCCGCGCCGTCCTCGAAGTGCGACGGCCGAGTCTCTTCGGGGAGTTGATCATCGCGCTCACGTTTGTTCCGCTTCTGACCCTGCAAGGCATCGAAGGCAAGATGTTCATTCCATTGGCCATAACGGTGGTGATCGTTCTCCTGAGTTCTTTGATGCTGTCGATCACCGTCATCCCGGTGCTGGCGGCCGTGCTCATGAAGCCTCATGTCACACGCGAGGGCGGCCGTCTATTGGAGCGAGGGCGGCAACTGTATCGTCGCCTATTGGAAGGGGCCATCCGCCGCACCCGGTTCGTCACCCTCGCGGCGGCCGGAGTCCTTGTCGTCGGGGCGGCTCTGATGCCGTTGATCGGGCGGGAATTCGTGCCGATCATGGACGAAGGATCGATCGTCGTGAATTTGGTGCGGCTTCCAAGCATCGGTCTGAGCGAATCGTTGAAGATCTCGGGGGAAGTCGAGCGGTTCCTGTTGGAGATTCCCGACGTGCGCTCAGTGGTCACGCGGACGGGAGCCAACGAACTGGGGACGGATCCGATGGGGATGGAACTCAGCGACATGTACATCCTGCTGAAACCCAAGTCCGAGTGGCAGGCGCGGTCCAAAGACGAAATCGAGGAACAGGTCCGCCGGCGCCTGGAGCAAATACCCGGCATCGCCTTTGGATTGTCCCAGCCGATCGCCATGCGTGTCGATGAACTGGTGTCGGGGGTCCGATCCCAAGTCGCGGTCAAATTGTTCGGCGATGACCTCGAGATATTGCGGGCGAAGGCGGACGAAATCGCCCGGGTGCTGCGGCAGGTGCGAGGCATGTCCGATCTCCGCGTCGAGCAGGTGTCGGGCCTCTACTACCTGAAGCTCGACATCGACCGCGCGAAGATCGCGCGCCATGGGATCAACGTGGCGGCGATCACGGAGGTGATCGAAGCCGTCGGAGGCGGGATTGGTGCCGGGGAGGTCTTCGAAGGACAGTGGCGCTTTCCGATCGTCGTGCGATTCCCTGAAGAGTGGCGTGCAGATGTCGAGCGGATTTCGGCACTATGGGCGACTGCGCCGGATGGCTCCCGCATTCCGCTGCGGGAGCTGGCTGAC
>JBDIVW010000076.1:0-2702 GCA_039794185.1 Candidatus Inralta sp.
CGCTACGCCGCGGTCGCGGAAGGAGGTGGCGCATGACCACCCCTCAGCTCGAACGGCTGCACGCCCACTGTCAACGTCTCCGGCTCTATCAAGTGGCCGCGGAGCTCCCGACCCGGCTCGAGCAGGCAGCCAAGCAGGAGGTCTCCTACGCGCAGTTTCTGGATGACCTCCTCACGCGCGAAGTGCAGGCCAAGAGCGACAAACACCTGGCCATGCGCCTGGCGATGGCCCGGCTCCCGTTTCACAAGACGTTGGACGCCTTTGACTTCAAGTTCCAGCCCTCGATCGATCCCAAGGTGATCCGCGAGGTGGCCACCGGGCGGTACCTCACGCAAGCCGAGAACGTCTTGCTCCTGGGCCCGCCGGGGGTGGGCAAGACGCATCTGGCCGTGGCCCTCGGCATCAAGGCCTGCGAGCAGGGCGTCCGCACCGTCTTCACGACCGCTGCCGCGCTGATGATCGCCCTCGGCAAAGCCGTGTCGGAGAATCGGCTCGAGGAGAAGCTCAAGAGCCTGACGCAGCCGCAGCTGCTGATCATCGACGAGATTGGGTACATCCCCATCGATCGCCAGGGAGCCAATCTGTTCTTTCAACTGATCTCGCGGCGCTACGAGCGGGGCGCGATCATCCTGACGAGCAACCAGAGCGTCGCCGCATGGGGCGAGGTCTTTGGGGATCCGATCATCGCCACGGCGATCCTGGACCGGCTGCTGCATCACTCGATCACGATCAACATCAAGGGGGAGAGCTACCGGCTCCGGGAGAAGCTCAAAGCCGGACTGGTGAAGCCCAAGGCGCCCCTTGAGCCGGGACCCGCGTAACAGCGACGCACGCATTGGGCTTCTACGTCCCGATCTCGAGTCGCCACGACCCTGAGGTCGGGGGACACATCAACTACTTAGCCGGGGGAGGGGGGAATTTCACGTGATCGCAAAGGGGCCCTTTTCACGTGATCGTTGACAGGCGGTAGGGCGGCCCAACCAGGTCTGGTGCGCGGACATTACATATGTCCCGATGCGGCGCGGGTTCCTGTACCTGGTCGCCGTGCTGGACTGGTACAGTCGGTACGTGCTGGCCTGGGCGTTGTCGAACACGCTGGAGGCGCTGTTTTGCCTGGAGGCCTTGGACCAGGCGCTGGGGACCGGCCAGCCCGAGATCTTCAACACCGACCAAGGGGCCCAGTTTACCGGGGACGCGTTCACCGGACGGCTGGCCGGCGCGGGGATCCGGATCAGCATGGACGGGCGCGGCCGGGCGCTGGACAACGTCTTTGTGGAGCGTCTGGGGCGGAGCGTGAAGTATGAGGAGGTCTACCTGCGTGAGTATGCCGACGGGGCGGAGGCGTAGCAGGGCTTGGACCGGTACGTTACGTTCTACAATACGGCCCGTCGTCACCAGAGTCGTGGCCGTCGGACGCCGGCCGAGGTGCATTTCGGGTGAGAAGCGGGGGCGACTCCGGTATGGACCGGCGGGCGATCGCCCCGTATAACCGATCCTGGAGCGAAGTGTTGAAATGCCCCTGCACCCAAACCACGCATTGACGGTTTGTGGCCCGCGCCTCTGGGGAAACAGGAGCCAGAAGAACTCTAAAAGAAAGGAGGGAAGGAGGGAAAGATCCATTAGCTTAATTCAGATGAAAACCTGTCCAAACAAGCGGAGCCACCTCTCACTTCGTGTTACCCGATGCCCTGGCCAATGGCTGTGTCGGAACGACCCGCCATCCCCACACTATTTTCTAGCTGGTGGGGGAACATGCCCCTGCTCGAACGGTCAGCGGGCCTGCAACCGTGGGAGGCTTGAGGTCACAGCGACTTCACCGCTGGAATAGACAATACCTTCCGGGCTTCACGGAAGAGGAAAGCGGAAACTGACCGAGTCCGCGAGGGAATTCCCGAAGGTTACCGCTCTGTGAAGGCAGGAAAGCTCCCTCATCGAGGTGCCGGAGCACATGACCTCAGGCCCTCCCACAGAATCCTCAAAATAAAAGGGCCCGCTGATCTTTCGATCAGCGGGCCCTTTTTAACCCCGGCAGCGTTCTACTTTCCCACTGCCTCGCAGCAGCAGTATCATCGACCCTGGAGGGCTTAACTTCCGTGTTCGAGATGGGAACGGGTGTGACCCCTCCGGCATGGCCACCGGGAAACTCTGCATACTGAACAAGTCCTGAGTGCTAAGTTCTGAGTGAAAGAAGAAAAAATCCTCTCAGCACATAGCACTGAGTACTCAGCACTCGCAACGCGGGTTGCGCGTTGCGCAAAGACCATGTCTGTCAGGAGCACCGTATATGTTAAACCGCACGGCCGATTAGTACTGGTCAGCTACAGCCCTTACGGGCCTTCCACACCCAGCCTATCAAACTCGTGGTCTACGAGTGGCCTTTAGGGGGCTTGCGCCCCGGGAGAGCTTATCTTGTGGCAGGCTTCCCGCTTAGATGCTTTCAGCGGTTATCCCAACCGGACATAGCTACCCGGCACTGCCGTTGGCACGACAACCGGCACACTAGAGGTCCGTCCTTCACAGTCCTCTCGTACTAGTGAACGCCCCACTCAACTCTCCTCCGCCCACAACAGATAGAGACCGAACTGTCTCACGACGTTCTGAACCCAACTCTCGTACCGCTTTAATAGGCGAACAGCCTAACCCTTGGGACCAGCTTCAGCCCCAGGATGCGATGAGTCGACATCGAGGTGCCAAACCTCCCC
>JBDIVW010000077.1:0-2585 GCA_039794185.1 Candidatus Inralta sp.
CTCTTTGCCACATGATCTTGGACAGCAGCAGAGGGAACCTCATTCGAAAACCGGAACCTGAGCCGTCTAACAAGCACAATTTACGCGGGAAGGATCCAGAGGGGCAAGAGTATCTTGGACAGCAGTGCACTTCTCCCCTTTTTTCTCCACGAAGAACGAATGGTCGGTTCCCGACTGGGAGCTCACCACGAAGGGCCGGGGGCCATAGTCGAAGGCGGAACCGAGGAGGTCGGCCTTGTCGACGATCTTCTGGACGCGTGCCGGTTCCTCGCCCTCCGCGAGCAGAATTTCCGAAAGCGCCATCGCGGAGTTCTGCTGGCAGGGCTGATCCCGAAGATTCGTCACGGCGGCGATGCTGGTACATCCCAGTGCTGCGCCGATGATCGCGCATCCAGCTAAGGTGCGACGCAACCTCATGTTGGTCTCCATGCCCTTGATTCCTTCACGATGTCAGCAGCGGGCGCACCCTAGGCCGGGGCGGCACGCCTGCCAATATGACGAAGATCCGGCGACAGCAGGTCGAAGGATCGACATGATCGACATGTTGGAGGGGTGGGCTGCGGGCGGTTTGAGCACGACCGATCCGCACCGACGGACAGCGGAGCGCCTCAAGGAGTCAACGTGGTCTGGCCGAGTTGACGAAGCAGCCCGAGGCCGTCGGAGATCCGCCAATGCTCGATGATCTTTCCGTCGACGAATCGGTCGATCTGGATCTGTTTCACGGCAACACGCTTGCCCGTGGGAGCGATCCCGAAGAAAGAGCCTTGGTGGGTTCCGTACATCGTGGATCGTGTGGCGGCCTTGAGGTCGCCGATGACCTGGTCCTCGATGACGAATTTGAGATCGGGAAAGGCGACGCGCAAGAGGGCCACCGCGGCCTTCACGCCTTGCGCGCCCGGCATCAGATTGGGGGTGTACGGATTGTGGTTTTGGAAGTGAGGGTGAAAGATTTCATCGAACACGTCGATGCGGCCCTGGTTCCAGCCTTCCATAAAATACCGCTGAAGGACGGCTTTGTTGATTTCGAGCGACGTCATGGCGCAGGCTGAGGCGCGTGTCGGCGTTATGATCTTGCGGTCAAGGCGAGGGTCCTCTTGCCGGCCGACTCAGGATAGCATACCTGCCAAGAGTGTGAATCAAATGATGAATTTCAGAGCTTGCGCCATAGACGGCGTCACACGTGAGGCGGGGCGGTTCCTTCACGCCGTACGAAAATCCCCGAGAGGACTTGACTACGTCCTAACTAGAACTATTACAATGCGGTGAGTTCGTCCCGACGGGCATGACAGATGAATCGATGAATCTCGGACCCGTCGGGCCCCTCTGGGGTCGGGCACGGGTTTCCCTGGACAAGGAGATCGGCCATGTATGTGGTTCTCGGAGCAACCGGTCATACGGGGTCGGCGGTAGCGAACACGCTGCTCGAGCGGAAGCAGCCCGTGCGTGTGGTCGTGCGGTCGCCCGAAAAGGGCGCCGCTTGGAAGGCCAAGGGCGCCGAGGTGGCGCTGGCCTCCTATGAGGATCCCTCGTCGCTCGCGCAGGCGCTCCGGGGAGCCGAAGGGGCGTACCTATTGGTTCCTCCGAATTACGGGGCGCAGGCCTGGCTCGCGTCACAGCAAAAGGCGATGACCCAGGCCGCGGAAGCCGTGAAGGCCGCCGGCCTCCAGCACGTGGTCTTTCTGTCATCGGTGGGAGGGCAGCTTCCGGAAGGAACGGGGCCGATCCGCGCGGTTCGATACGGAGAGCAGGTGCTCGGCGCGGCTTGTCCGCACCTTACGATTCTGCGGCCCCCGTACTTTTTCGACAATTGGGGGCCGGTTCTCGAGACGGTGAAGGCGCAAGGGGTTCTGCCGACGTTCCTTCCCCCGGGCGCGAAACTGCCGATGATTTCGACCCGAGACATCGGTCGCATCGCCGCCGAACGACTGCTTGCCGGAGGGCACGGGCGAACAGTCGTGGAAATCATGGGTCCGGAGCCCTACAGTCCGAACGACGTCGCGGCCGAGCTCGGTCGGCTCCTCGGCCGGCCGGTAACGGCGCAACAGGTTCCGCTCAGCGAGGCGATCCCGACCTTCACCTCGCTTGGATTCTCGGACGAGGCCGCGCAGCTCTTCGAGGAGATGTACGCATCCTTCGGAAAGGGCGCGATTACTTACGAGGCTCCCGGCACCCTGGTGCGAGGCAGGATCACACTTGCAGAGGCACTGCGGCCAATGGTTTCAACAGGCTAAGCGGCAGATGGTCGTCCGCAACATGTGATGATTGACAGTAGGAGGTCCAGGTGACCACCAATATGACGAGCGGGTTGCCCATGGTCGATATTCGCCGAGCCCACGAGCGTTTCCATACACAGATCAGCTGGCTCGATTCGTGGCACAGTTTCAGTTTTTCGAACCATTACGATCCGGCCAATACACATCACGGACTCTTGTTGGTGAGTAACGATGATACGGTCAAGGCCGGGACCGGGTTCCGCACACATCCGCACCGCGACATGGAGATCGTCACGTGGGTGTTGGATGGAGAGCTGGAGCACAAGGACTCGGAGGGCAACAAGGGGATCATTTACCCGGGTCTCGCACAGC